>DAOTGJ010000017.1:40586-69252 GCA_035447065.1 Candidatus Krumholzibacteriia bacterium | reverse complement strand
GGGGGCTGAGGCCGGGGAACAGGTGCGTGCGGGACACGACGAGGATGCTGCGCATGGAACGGGCTCCGATCAGCTCGCGGGCCGCAGCGACGCGGTCCGGCTCAGGTAACGGTCGGCGAAACGGTTGCGGGGGTGGCCGGACAGGTCGTAGCGGGTCATCTCCTGCTGCGCCTCGGCGATGCGCTCGTTGGTGTTGGGGTGGGTGCTCATCCAGCCGGCCACGCCCTCGGCGCCGGCGCCGTAGGTGTCCACCAGCTTCTGGAAGAAGCGCACCATGCCCTCGGGGTCGTAGCCGGCGGCCACGGCGTACTTCACGCCGAACTCGTCGGCGGCGAACTCGTGGTCGCGGCTGTTCTTCATGCTGAACAGGCCCGCGCCCAGGCCGGCCACCTGGTTCCAGGCGGATTGATCGCCCAGCACCAGCGCCGCCGCCATCTGCACGCCCATGGCCTGCTGCATGGAGCGCACGGAGTGGCGGCCCACCACGTGGCCCACCTCGTGGCTGAGCACGCAGGCCACCTCGGCCTCGTCGTCGGCCAGGGCCAGCAGGCCGCTGGTGATGTAGATGAAGCCGCCGGGCGCGGCGAAGGCGTTGATCACGTCGCTGTCCAGCACCGTGAAGCTGTACTCCACGTCGGTGCGGTCGCTGTGGGCGGCCACCTTCTGGCCGATCTCCTGCACGTACGCCGTGATGGCCGCGTCCTGGAGCACCGGGTACTCCTGGCGGATGCCGGCGTCGGACTGGATGCCCATCTGCACCTCGGTGTCGGTGCCGATCAGGATCAGGCTCTGCTCCCCGTGGGCGCCGGTGGTGGCGCAGCCGGTCAGGGCGGCGAGCAGGGCCAGCAGGGCGACGGCGGCGAGACGGGTCTGCGCGTTCATCATGTCCGACCTCCTAGGGCAGGAACGCCCGCACGTCCGAGAGCTTGCGGGGCAGGTACTCGTCGATCACGTAGTTCAGCCCGTGCTTGGCCAGCGCCTGCTGCTCCGCGCGGACTCCCATCTTGATCATCTTCAGCAGCGCGAGCTGCCACGGCTTGTGGTGCAGGATGAAGGGGTCGTTCTTCAGGGCGTCCTTGGCGCGCTTGATGTCCACGTCCTTGAGCGGATGCGTGGGCAGGTCGTACTCCACGATGTCCTGGGGCGTGATGCCCAGGAACCGCGCCTGGGGCACGCAGAAGTACTCGTTGAGGTGCGCCGCGTTGCCGCTGCCCACCTTGAGCGTGCGGTAGATGTTGCTGAAGCCGTACGGGTCGCCGTCCACGAACACGTAGACCGGGATCGCCATCTCGTCGCTGAGCCGGCGCACGAAGCGGCGGCAGGCGCGCGTGGGCACGCCGCCCAGGCTGACCAGGATGCAGTTGGCCTGCTTCCAGTAGTTGTGCTTCACCAGGCGCTGGAACATACCGGCGGTCTCGATGCAGAGGATGAACTCGGCGTCGGTCTCGAACCTGAGCTGCTCCACGCTGATGGGCACCGAGTAGGCGCCGCTGCCGAACTTGGTGCAGTCGATGCGCAGCTCCTCGCCCGTGTCGCGGTCGTGGTCGATGACCACCAGGCGGCCGGCCACGTCGCCGCCCTTCTCCTCCGGCACGAAGCCCAGCTGCTCGCGGTTCACGGCGAAGAAGGCCTCCACGTCCTCCATCACCGCGTCGGACTCGGGCTGCTCCTTGAAGCGCGCCTCCGCCCAGTTCTTGCTCACGTAGTACGCCTCTCGCTTGGTGGCGATGTCGTCGGTGCGCACCAGCTCCTTGCTCAGCGACATCATCTTGAGCGTCTGGGCGAAGGTCTTCACCGTGCTCACCGTGAGCGTGCGCTCCTTCTTCTTGCCCTTCAGCTCGAAGAAGCCCACGTCGGGCTGGTACTTCACGTTCTGCAGGGAGCGCACCGGGAACTGCATGGACGGCTTGGCGCCCTTGAGGATGGAGGTGCGGATGCCCCCCGCCTCCTTGTCGATGCGGCCCAGCAGCGCGCTCGCGTCCAGGGGCTTGTGGGCCTTGGCGCGCGGCTTGGCCGGCGCCTGCACCTTGATCCTGGCCTTGGGCGCGGCCTGGGCCTTGGCGGGCTCGTCGGCCGCGGGCGGCTCCGACTGGGGCGCGCCTCCGAACAGGCTGGCCTGCTCCGCGTCGTTGTTCTTCTTGCGATCGGCCACGGGGCCTCCTAGCGCACGCCGAACTTGGCGCGCAGGTGGTTCAGGAAATCGTCGGTGTTCAGGCCCCGGCCGGCGGCGCGGCGGCAGAGCTCGTCGCCGGACCAGCGGCGGCCGTGGGCGTGCACGTTGGCGCGCATCCAGTCCAGCAGGGGCGCGAACTCGCCGCGCGCGATCCTGCCGTCCAGGTCGCCCAGCTCCTTGCCCGCCGCGGCGAACAGGGTGGCTCCGTAGAGGTTCCCCAGGGTGTAGGTGGGGAAGTAGCCCAGGGCGCCGAAGCTCCAGTGGATGTCCTGCAGCGCGCCGTCGCTGTCGCCCAGGGGCGACACGCCCAGGTCCTCGGTCATGCGCACGCGCCAGAGGTGGGGCAGGTCCTCCACGTCGATGTCGCCGCGGAAGAGGTCCCGCTCCAGCTCGAAGCGCAGGGCGATGTGCAGGTTGTAGGTCACCTCGTCCGCATCGATGCGGATCAGCGACGGCTCCACCACGTTCAGCGCCGCGAAGAGCGCGTCCCCGTCCAGCCTCTTGGCCTGCTCCGGGAACTCCTCGCGCAGCAGGGGCAGCAGGTACTCCATGAAGGCGCGGCTGCGGCCCACCTGGTTCTCCCACAGGCGCGACTGGGACTCGTGGATGCCCAGGCCGCAGGCCTCGCCCAGGGGCGTGCCGGCGTGGGCGGCGGGCAGGCCCTGCTCGTAGAGGCCGTGGCCGCCCTCGTGGATGGTGGAGTAGAGCGACTTGGCCGGATCCGCGGGGTCGTAGGCCGTGGTCAGGCGCACGTCCGTGGGGTGGCTGCCGCCGGTGAACGGGTGGGCCGAGGTGTCCAGGCGGCCGGCCTGGAAGTCGAAGCCCATGTCCGCCAGGATGCGCCGCGAGAGGCGCTCCTGGGCGGCCGGATCCCAGCGGCCCTGCAGCGCCGCGCGGGCGTCGGGCGCCTGGCGCTCGCCGATCTCGCGGGTGAGCTCCGCCAGGGCGGGGCGCAGCTCGTCGAACAGGGGCGCCAGGTCCGCGGCGCGGGCGCCGGGCTCGTAGGCGTCCAGCAGGGCGTCGTAGGGCTCGCCCTCGTAGCCCACGGCCTCGGCCTCGCGGCGGCGCAGGTCCACCACCTGGGCCAGCAGGGGGCCGAAGCGGTCCCAGTCGTCGTTGGTGCGGGCGTCCACCCAGGCCTGCTGGGCCAGGCTCGTCACCCGCGACAGCTCCGTGACCAGCTCGCGCGGCACCTTCACGGAGCGGTCGCGGTCGCGCACGGTCTCGCGCACGTTGGCGGCCTGGTCGTCGTCCAGAGGGGACTCCTGCAGCTCCGCGAGCAGGTCGCCGAAGGCCGGGTCCACCGTGCCGTCGTGCACCAGGCCGGAGAGGTGCGAGCGCACGTCCGCGCGGTGCGCCACGGCGGCCGGCGGCATCATGGTCTCCTGGTCCCAGCCCAGCAGCGAGAGGGCCGAGCCCAGGGCGTGCAGGCCCTGCATGTGCTCCAGGTAGCGTTCGTAGGCGGCGCTCATGCCTTGCGGCTCCTCTCCAGGGTGTCGGTCAGCACGGCGATGATGTCCTCGCGCTCGGCGGCCTCAAGGCCCAGCATGTCGCGCAGCGCGTCGCCGATGTGCGGGATGTACTTCTGGATGTACGACTGCTTCTTCAGCGCCTCCTTCTCCCGCACCCGGCGCCGGATGTGCCGGTGGAGGTGCCGCCCGGCCTCCTGCAGGGCCAGCTTGATCTCCTTGATGATCTCCGGGTAGTGCGCCACGGCCTCCTTGGACTCCGATGTGAACGGCACCCACACCGAGGCCATGTGCACGAAGATCACCAGCGGCCCCGTGGGCAGCGCCCCGCGGCTCTGCTGCAGGCCGTAGCTGCGCCAGTTGTTGGTCAGCACGGCCTTGTTCACCGCGCAGGCGCCGGCCTGGTAGAGCAGGGGCACGCGGTTGGCGAAGCGCAGCACGCGCGCCAGGGCGTCGGCCTCCAGCTTGCCGCCGTAGGCCAGGCCCACCTCCACCTGGAAGGGGTTGCCGCGGTACACGGCGGGCGGACGCGACACGGCGGTGAAGAACTCGGCGTCGAACCCCTGGCGCAGCCCGGCCAGGATCAGCTCCGAGCCGATGGGCGACAGGCAGTCCGTGGGCGGGTTGGGGATGCGCGTCTCGGAGATGGCGTCCAGGAGCTTCTGCACGTCGTCCTGGTCCATGTGCTTGGGCGACTTGCGGTCCGGCAGCCCGGCGGCCTCCAGCAGCGTCTCCACCGTCTTGGGCCCCATGCGGCAGAACTCCTTGCGCAGGAAGCCCGCCAGGTTGCGCTCCTTGGTCTCCTTGAGCATGCGCAGCATCATGCCCAGCTCCACGCCGTAGGGGTGCGGCTGGATCTCGCGCGCCTCCACCGGCAGCTCCTCCGCCGCCCGCGGATACACGTGCACCTCGCCCTTGGGGGCGCGGTAGGTGAGCTTCACGTGGGGGTTGGAGACCGCGGTCTGCTCCAGGTAGGTGTCCACGGAGTGCTGGCCGCGCTTGTAGGAGCCCGTGAGGGTGATCTCCACGCGGGTGCCGTGGTCCTTGGCCCACTCGATCTCCTCGTCCACCTGCACCACCGGCTCGTTCTTCTTCATGTCCAGCATGAGCTCGAAGCGGTGGGCCGACTGCTGGGCCACGCGGCTCTGGATCACCACGGGTCGCCCGGTGGTGAGCTGGCCGTACATGCCCGCGGCCGAGATGCCGATGCCCTGCTGCCCGCGGCTCTGCCGCAGGCTGTGGAACTTGGAGCCGTAGAGCAGCTTGCCGAAGATCCGCGGCACCTGGGCGCGCACGATGCCCGGCCCGTTGTCCTCGATGATGACCACGTAGCGCTCTTCCTTGGCCGGCGCCACCGCGCCCTTGCGCTTGGCCGCCTTGTCGTCGTCGGACTCCATCTCCAGGGTGGCCGCGGCCCGGGCGGTGCCGTTGCCCGCGGGCCGGATCTCCACCAGGATCTCCGGCAGGATCCCCGCCTCCTCGCAGGCGTCCAGCGAGTTGTCCACCGCCTCCTTGATGGTGGTCAGCAGGGCCTTGGCGGGCGAGTCGAACCCCAGCAGGTGCCGGTTCTTGGTGAAGAACTCGCTGATGGAGATCTCGCGCTGCTTGGCGGCCATGCTCTGCGCGGTGGCCTTGGTGCGCGCACGAGGGGATTTGGCGGTCGAGGACATTCGGCTCCGTCCCTTCGGGGTGGTCGCGTGCGGATCCTGGGGTGTCGCCAAGATATAGGGCATGCCGGGGCCCGGGTCCAGTGGGGGATCCTGCAGCGGCCGGCGGGAGGAATCGGGGATAGCCAGCGGCCGGCGGATGTTCTAGTCTGCGGCTCGGGATCCTCGCCCTCCCGACCGCCGGATAGGAATCATCATCTCAAGGCACGGCAGGAAGTTCCGCTCGCCTGATCGGAGACGGCCGCATGTATCTCGACCATTTCGGGCTCCACGCCGCCCCGTTCACCCTGGCCCAGAACCTGAGATTCCTTTATCAGTCGCGGGCCTTCCAGGAGACCATGGCGCACCTGGCCTACGGCCTGGAGGCGGGCGAGGACATCGTGCTGATCACCGGCGAGATCGGCGCCGGCAAGACCATGGCCCTGAGCTTCCTCACCCGGAATCTGGACGACGCCTACCAGGTGGCGCTGGTCAACACCACGCGGGTGAGCTTCCTGGAGCTGCTCAAGCTCCTGCTGGGCGAACTGGGCGGCACGCCGCCCCCGGGGGCCGACCGCGCGGACATGATCCTGGCCCTGCGCGGCGCGTCGGCGGAGCTGCAGGAGTCCGGCCGCAAGCTGCTGGTCATCGTGGACGAAGCCCAGAACCTGGACGTGGAGACCCTGGAAGGCCTGCGGCTGCTGACCAACGTGCCGCGCGACGGCCGGCAGGTCTGCCAGCTCATCCTGGCGGGGCAGCCGGGGCTGCGCGCCGCCATCGACCGGCCGGAGCTCGCCCAGCTGCGCCAGCGCATCCGCGTGGACTACCACCTGGAGACCCTGGACGCCAAGGAGACCGCCGCCTACCTCCAGCACCGCTTGAAGGTGGCCGGCTGCGAGAAGCCCCTGTTCGACGACAGGGCGGTGGCGGCGATCCACCAGGCCAGCGGCGGCATCCCGCGCCTGGTCAACGTGCTGGCGGACAAGGCGCTGCTGTCGGCGTTCGTGGACGACGCGTCCCGCGTGAAGGCCGCCCACGTGCCCGTGGAGGAGGTGGTGGCGCCGCCGGCGGAACCCGCGCCGCCGCCCCATGCCGCGATCGCCGTCGCGCCACAGCCGGAGCCGTCGCCGCCGCCGGCGCCGGTCCGGACGCCGCCCCCCGCACCGCCGCCGGTCCCGGCCCGACGTCCCGATGCCGGCATGGGACGGCGCCTCGCGTTGATCGCGTTGTCCGTAGCGGTGATCGCGGCCCTGGCCTGGGCGGGATGGACGCTGCTGCAGGGACGCACCTCGGCCTCGACGACTCCCGACCGCAACGCAGCGACGCCGCAGGAGCCCGCGACCGAGCAGCGGGACGCGCCGCCGCCCCCGCCGGCCGAGGCCATGACCGAGGCCGTCGCGGAGACGGTCGCCGTGCGCACGGAGCAAGCGCCGGCGGACACCGCCCGCGTCGTCCAGGCCCGGGAGGAGGTCGCCGAACCGGCGGTCCAGGTCGAGGCCCGGACGCCGCCGCCGCTCGAGGAGGCCGCGCCGGCCCCCGCAAGGCAGCCGGCCTCCCAGCCCGCGGCGGTCCGCCCGGCGCGGCCGGCGGTGACGGAGGTGGTGATCGGCCGCGACGAACCCGAGGCCGTGCTCGCCACCTCGGGCCCGCGCGTGCAGGTGGGATCGTTCCGCAACTACGAGCGGGCCGTGATCATGCGCAACAGGCTGGCCTGGGTGAGCGACCGCAACACCATCGTCAAGACGGCGGTGGAGGGGCGCATCTGGTACGTGGTGTACTCGGGTCCCTGGGGCTCGGTGGAGGAGGCCCGCGACGCCGAGCGCCTGATCCGCCGCTACGACATCGCGGACGACACGATCCTGGTGGAGGACTGAGCCGGGAGCCTCAGCGGAACAGCCGCTTGAGCCCGCCCGCGGTGGCGCGCTCCGCGGGCACCGCCAGCCCGAAGGTCAGATCGAAGGCGCCGTCGAACTCGTCGCCGCCCTGGGACGAGAGGATGGGGTGGAAGGAATCCACGCCCAGGACCAGCTCCCAGGGCGTTCCCAGATCGTTGACGATCAGCAGCGACTCCTCCGTGCCGGACAGCTCCGCGTCCGTGAAGTCCACGCATTGCGGCGTCTCGCCGCAGCCGTCGAAGAGCCACAGGGCGGCGTCGAAGGCCTGGTTGGTCACGGTCACGGTCAGCTCCGAGCGGGGAGGCACCGTGAGCAGGTACCAGGCCTCGCCCCCGTTCTCGATGAAGGACGCGCAGTCGAAGGCGTTGACCAGGTTGGGCCGGTCCAGCAGGTTGCCGGTCAGGGTGTCGAAGGCGGTCACGACCTCGGCGCCGTCGCAGGCGGCCTGGGGCAGCCCGCCCGCCCGCGCCTGCAGGGTGAGCGTGAACGCGCCCTGGGCGCCCGCGTAGCCGTCCACCACCACGTACCAAGTTCCCGGCGCCAGCTCCGCGTCGAACTCCGCGATGTGCGCCGCCTCGCAGGAGTCGCCCTCGCAGTCCGACAGCAGCATGAGGTCCAGCTCCGCCTCCGCCGCCAGCGTGGCGTGCAGGCGGATGGTGGTGGTCACGGTGAGCTCGTACACGGCCTCGGGCCCGGACTCGTTCCAGGTGTTGCAGCCGTAGCGGTCCACCAGGGACGCGCCGCCGGTGGTGTCGCCCGTGAACGTCAGCGAGTCGCCGGGCGCGATGGCCACCGCGGTGGCGGCGTCGCAGTCGGGGGCCGTGGCCAGGGGGCTGGCGGACGCGGCGGGGCGGTCGGGGAGCGGGGTCTTGGGGTATTTGGGGGAGGGGGCTGCCTGGGCGGTCCCGAGCCACGCCGCCGCCGCCAGCACGCCGATCCACCGGATGTTCACTTGCATCCCGAACTCCTGCCCTTCATCGTGCCCCTGGCGCGCCCGCGGAGGTGGTCCTCAATCTCCGCCGGAACCCGCCGATTGTATGCGGAGACGCCCAGGACCGCCAGACCCGAGCAGAAATGAGGCACGCCCATGCCCCGCACCGTCGTCATGGCCGAATCTTCGGACATCTTCCACGACTACCGTGTCCAGAAGGAGGCCGCCTCGCTGGCCGCCGCGGGATACGACGTGGTGGTCTACGGATTCCGCGCCACGATGTCGGATCCCGGCGACGCCCGGTTCCCCTTCCGCGTGCGCACCCTGCCCATCGTCTCCCGACGCTTCCGGAAGCTGAGGAACCTGAGCATCATGGCCTCGGTGGCCTGGATCAACCTGCTCCTGCTGTTCCTCAACCGGGACTTCTACCACGCCCACAACACCATGTTCCTGCCCGGCATGCATCTGTCCGCGCGGCTGCACCGCAGCGTCTTCGTGTACGACGCCCACGAGGTGCAGTGGGAGCACGGCGGCGCCCAGGCCCGGCTCGAGGAGATGTACATCCACAAGGCCGACGGCCTCATCAACGTGTCCCCGGGCCGGGTGCGGGTCTGTTCGGAACGCTTCGGGATCCCCCAGGAGCGGTTCACCATCATCTCCAACTATCCCGTGGTGGATCCGGAGCACGAGGCGCCCGCCCATCCCGTGGGCGACCCCATCCGCATGATCTTCAGCGGCGGTTTCGATCTGGGCAGCAACCGCCTGGACCTGCTGCTGGAGGCCATGGCCAGGGTGGAGGGCGTGGAACTCAACCTCATGGCCTTCGGGTACCGCGACGGACGCGAGGTCATGGAACGGCTCATCGCCCGCTTCGGCCTGGAGGAGCGCGTGCGCTTCCTGCCCCTGGTCCGTCCCGACGAGGTCATGGCCAACGTGGCCCGCTTCGACGTGGCGGTGAACCTGCTGACCAACCCGCAGAACCACGTCTCCATCCGCTACTGCAGCACCAACAAGATGTACGAGTACCTGGCGGCGGGCATGCCGGTCTTCTGCAGCGACCTGGACGCGTTCCTGGAGGAGATGGTGCAGCCGGGGGCGGCCGTGGCAGTGGATGCGGAGAGCGTGGACGACATCGAGCGCGGCCTGCGTCGCCTGGTGGAGGACCGCGACCAGCTGCCGGCCATGCGCGCCACCGCCCTGCGCCTGGCCCACGAACGCTTCAATTGGTCCACCCAGGAGAGGAACCTCCTGGACCTCTACGCCGGCCTGGACCGGTCCGCTTCGTAGATCTCCTGCTGCCGGCGCACGTGGGCCGCAAGCGAGAAGTCGCGCCGGATGCGCTCGCGCCCGGCGGCGCCCAGCTCCCGGCGCCGCTCCGGTGCGTCCAGCAGGGCGCGGATGCGCTCCGCCGCCGCCGCCAGCACCTCCTCCGGCACCGGCCCCGCGGCCGGCGGCTGCGGATAGAGGCAGGCGGCCTGCATCCCCGGATCCATGAGCTCCCGGATCTGCGGCAGGCCGGGCGCCGCCACCGCGGCGCCCGCGGCCATGGCCTCCATCACGTTCAGGGGCAGGCCCTCCACCCGCGAAGTGGACACGAACAGATCCGTGCTGCCCAGCAGAGCCGGCACGTCGCCGCGCAGCCCCAGGTGGGTGGCCGCGCCGCCGCTCGCCGCGGCCAGGCCGCGGATCTCCTCCAGGCGCGGTCCGGCGCCGCAGAGGAAGCCGCGCACGCGCGGGTCGGCCCGGTGCAGCCGCGCGGCGATCTCCACGAACGCCTCCGGCGCTTTCTGATCCGCCATGCGCCCCACGAACAGGAGCATCCGCTCGTCGTCCGCCAGCCCCAGCTCCCGCCGCTTGGCGTTGCGCAGCTCCGGGCCGGCCGGCGCGTAGCGGTCCGTGTCGATGCCGTTGACCAGCGTCTCCACCTTCGCGGGAGGCAGGCCTTCCGTCTCCAGGCAGTAGGCGCGGACGGTCTCCGAGACCGCGAGCACACGGTGAACCTTGGGCGCCAGGGCGCGGTAACGGGCCAGATGCTTGGGGCTCATGTCCTCGTAGACCAGGTGCCGGGTCCAGTAGAGCGAGGGCACGCCCGCCCAGGCGGCGCAGCGCAGGGTCCACAGGTCCGCGAAGCGGCTGTGGCCGTGGACGACGTCGAACCTCCCGCGGCGCAGGAACCAGGTCAGCCTGGCCAGGGACAGGGGGCTCTGGAAGTTCCGCAGCCCCAAGGCCGCGGTGCGGACCCCGGCTTCGTCGCAGCGGCGCCGCATCTCCGGGCGCTCGCCGTCCTCGCGGTCCAGGGGCGCGAGCAGCGTCACGTCGTAGCGGTCGGGATCCAGGGAGCGGGCCACGTCCAGGGCAACGGTCTCGGCGCCGCCCACCACGAAGCGGTTGATCACCAGGCAGATTCTCAGGCGTCGGTCCAATGGGGGTCTCCAAGCGGGCGCTTGCGGCAGGCAGCTCCTTGGGCCACTATGGGCCGCGTCGCCCGTCCAGCACGGTTCCAATCCGGGGTTCCAGCGGTGAAGCTGCTCTACATCACCACCAACTTCCACAGCCTGACGCTCACATTTGTCACGCGGGAAGTCAACGGCATAAGGGCCCTGGGGGAAGAGGTCCATCTGCTTTCGCTGCGCCGCAAGGCGCCCTACGCCACGGCGGAGCCCGCCTGCGATCTCAGCGGCTGCCGCTATCTCTACCCGGTGCCGCCGCTGCGGGCCCTGGGCGGAGTCGTCCGGATGCTGGCCACGCGGCCGCGACGCTTCCTGGGCGCGGTGGGCCTGGCCCTGCGCTCGCGCCTGGACTCGCCGGGCATCAAGCTCAAGCTCCTCTATCAGCTGGCCGCGTCCACCACGGCCGTGGCCGCCGTGGAGTCCCTGGGCGTCCAGCGCATCCACGCCCATCTGGCCAGCCCCCCGGGCAACGTGGCCATGTTCCTGAGCCGGCTCACGGGCATCCCTTTCTCGTTCACCGGCCACGCCGCGGACCTCTACCGCGAGCCCGAGTGCCTGGACGTGAAACTGCGCGCCGCCCGCGGCGTGGTGTGCATCTCCGAGTACAACCTGGCCCACTACCGCACGCTGGCGCCGGAGCTGCGCGACGCCCGCGTGGTGCACTGCGGCGTGGACGTGGACGAGTTCGCCTTCCGGCCCCGCGACGCGGTGCATGCGCCCCTGCGCCTGCTGGCCGTGGGCCGCGCGGCGGAGAAGAAGGGCTTCCGCCACCTCCTGGACGCCCTGGCGCTCCTGACGGAGCGCGGCATCCCCTGGCGCTGCCACGTGGTGGGCGGCGGTCCGCTGCTGGAGGATCTGCAGCGTCAGCGCGAGGCGTTGGGTCTGCACGAGCTGGAGCTCATGGGAGCCCAGCAGCAGAGCGTGGTGAAGGAGCTGCTGGCCCAGGCCGACGCCTTCGTGCTGCCCTGCGTGGTGGCCCGCGACGGCGACATCGACGGCATCCCCGTCTCCCTCATGGAGGCCATGGCCGTGGGCTGCCCCGTGGTGTCCACGCGGGTGTCGGGAATCCCGGAACTGGTGATCCACGGGGAGACGGGCCTGCTGGCCGATCCGGAGGATCCCGCGGGCCTGGCCGACGCCTTCGCGCGTCTGGCCGGCGAGCCGGATCTGGCCGCCCGCCTCTCGCGGGCGGGACGCGAGCACGTGGCGCGGGAGTTCAACCTGGCCACGGAGACCGCCAAGCTGCGCGACTACTTCCGCGAGCTGGACGGAGCCTAGCCCGCCGCGCCGCAGATGGCGTCGGCGATGAACCGCACCAGCGGTCCGTTGTCCGGCACACCCACCGGTCCCGACCGCTTCTCCACCCGCACCGCCACGGCCGTGTCCGTGTCCTCGTGCAGCATGATCAGGCGACCTTCGCCGGTCAGGGCCTCGTCCACGCGTCCTTCGCGTCCCTGGAAGAAGCTGTACGACGGCACGCCCAGGATGGCGGCCTCGCGGGTCATGGTGCCGCCGCCGCTCATCATCAGATCCATGGCCGCCACCAGGCTGGGACCGTCGTAAACGCGTTGCGGCACGATGACGCGGCGTACGTCGTGGGGCTTCAGGAACGCCATCTGATCCTTGCCGCGCGCCAGGTAGACCAGCTCCACGTCGTCGCGGCCGGAGAGCTGGTCCAGCAGGCGGTCCAGCAGCTTCTCCGCGGTGGGGTTGTGGTAGTGGGCGGACGTGGCCGGCGGGCGCAGCAGCACGTGGATCCGTTCCGGCGTGAGGCCCAGGTCGGCCGCCACCGGCTTCGGCTCCAGGGCGCGCTCGGCGAGGTAGAGCTCCTCCTTGTAGCCCGGGTAGCCGGTCACGCGCGCGGCGTCGATGCCGGCCTCGCGGCAGCGTTCCGCGTCGATCACCGCGGGCATCAGGATGGTGCGGCAGAGCCGGTTGAAGATGCGCGGGTCCACCCATTCGTAGTCGTACATGGTCACCGTGGGAACGCCCAGCAGCTTGGAGGCGAAGGGCAGGGCGCGGGAGCCGTGGCCGAAGCTCACCTGGGCTCCGGCGCCGCGCATGGCGGCGGCCAGCGCGGCGGCGCGCTTCAGGGTGCCGCCCATCTTGGCCAGCTTCCCCTTGCCGAACTCGCCGCCCACGCGGCGGTAGCCGTGACCGTAGAGGTCCAGCAGCTCGCAGGTGCTGGTGCGGTCGCGGGCGGTGAAGAGCACCTCGTGGCCGCGGGCGCGCAGCTCGCGCACCAGGGGGTTCATGATCAGCACGTGGGGGCCGTTGTCGGCGTCGAACCAGATGCGCATGTCAGGCGTCCTTCGCGGCGCGGGCCATGGCCAGGGCGCGGAACATCCACCCCTGGGACCAGCGCATGGAGATGACCCGGGTGGGGAAGCGCCCGGATTTCTGGAAGCGGTAGCCGCGGCATCCGGAGTCCCAGAGCTCGTCGTCGCCCTTGAGCAGCACGCGGCGGGCCGTGTCCGGCAGGCCGTCGCCGCGGTCGCGCAGGGCCAGCAGGGTGATGGCCGTCTGGGCGAAGGTGTGGGCGTCCAGGGGAGCGCGGCCCGTGTCGTAGTAGCAGGCGGTGCCGTCGGCCTCGATCATGGTGCGGCGGTAGTAGTCCAGGCCCGCGGCGAGGGAGCCGGTCCAGCGGCCTGGCGCCAGCGCGCGCTCCAGGAAGTCCAGGGTCTCCAGGTTGAAACCCGTGTGCAGGTTGTCCACCCATCGCCAATGGTCGGCCTCGCCGTAGACCCAGGCGCCGTCGTCGCGCTGGCGGCTGACCACCCAGTCGCCGGCGGCGAGGGCGAGCGAACGGTATTCCGCGGCGCGGGCGCCGGTCTCGTGGGCCGCGGCGCGGGCCAGGATCTTGGCCCCGAAGAGGCTCGCGTTGTACACGCGCGTGCGGTCCGTGGGGGAGTAGCTGAAGCAGATGCCGTCGGCGTCCTCGTGGCGGTGCAGCCGCTCGGCCACGAAGCGCGCGGCGCGGCGGGTCAGCAGGGACGCATGCTCCGCGCCGGTGTCGGCCAACGCGTCCAGGACGAAGCTCGTGGCCACCACCGTGGGATCCCAGGCCCGCTGCAGGAACGCGCGGGCCTGCCAGGGGAAGTGGTAGCCCCAGCCCAGGGGCGCCTCGGGATCCGATGCCTCCACGCGCGCCGCCAGGCCCGTAACGTCCTCGCGGCCGCCGAACGCCGGCGAGCCGTCCGGGAGCGATGCGGCGGCGGTCATGCGGTCCAGAAGGCGACGGCGCCAGGCGTCGGCCTCGGGCAGGTCCGGCGCCAGGGCCAGGCCCGAGAGGAACAGCGCCAGTCCCTTGGGATTGCTGCCGGGAGGGATCAGCAGCAGGGGGCGCAGATCCAGGGGCGAGCGCTTCACGCCCTGGATCACGGCCAGCCGCAGCAGGCGCGACAGGGGCAGCACCGGCGCGAGCAGGCGGCTGGTCAGGCCGTCGTAGGGATCGGCGCCGCGGAAGTCATGGTCGCGGCCCCAATCCCACACCTGCTCCAGGCGCTCGGCGATGCGTCCAGCGGTGCGCTCGCTCACGAACCGACCCTGCCCAGGTCCACGGGCTCCGCGGCACCGCTGCGCAGGCTCTCCAATGCGCGGAAGGTGGCCAGCGTCGTGGCGAACTGCGACGCCAGCGGGATGGCCGGCGCGCCCGCGCCCACCGACGCCAGGAAGGCGTCCACCTCCTGCTGCTGGCCCTTGCCGCCGCACGGTTTGCGCGTGCGACCGCCGCGGCCGTGCAGCTCCACGTGGGTGAAGTTGTCGATGATCCCCGTGCGCCCGTTGGCCGAGACCTCCAGCCGCTCCTTGGGCAGCGACTTGGCGCCCGAGGCCAGGTAGCTCACGGTGCCGATGGAGCCGTCGGCGAAGCGCAGGCTGATCTGCACGTCGTCCTGGGGGAGCTGAGCCGGTTCCAGGCCGCCCACGCACACGGCGCGCACCTCCACCGGGTCGGCGCCGCACAGGAACTGCATCAGATCGATGAAGTGGCAGACCTCGCCCACGATGCGGCCGCCGCCCACGGCGGGATCCTGGATCCAGTGGTCCGCGGGGATGCGGCCGGCGCTCACGCGGTAGTCCATGACGTAGGGGCCGGAGGCGTCGCCGAAGTGCTTCTTCAGCGCCGCGGCGGCCGGGGAGAAGCGCCGGTTGAAGCCCGTCTGCAGCAGCGGGGCGCCGTCGCCGCGCTCCGCGTAGAAGGCCATCACCCCGGCCAGCTCCGCTTCGTTCAGGCAGAGGGGCTTCTCCACGAAGACGTGCTTGCCGGCCTGCAGGGCCTGCAGGGCCAGGGGACCGTGCTGATCGTGGCGCGTGGCCACCACCACGGCGGCGGTCTCCGGGTCGGCCAGCACGGCGTCGGCCGAGTCCACGGCGCGGCGGAAGCCGTAGCGCTTGCCGGCGTCCACGGCGCTCAGGCCGGAGCGGGTGAAGATGCTGGTGGGGGCGGCGCGGTCGTGCCCCTTGAAGAAGGGCAGCAGGAACGCCTGCGCGTAGGAGCCGGCCCCGATGCAGCCCACTCCCACGCAGCCTTCCAGGGCGCCGTGGCTGCCGGGCACCTGGACCACGGCGGGGCCCGCGGTCCTCTCGGAGGGATAGGTCAGAAGGATGCCGGCGAAGGGCTCGCTGCGTTCGGCGATGAGCGCGTAGGCCTTGGGCGCGTCCTCGAAGGCGTAGCGGTGCGACACCAGGTCCGAGGGCCGCAGCGCCCCGGAGGCCATGAGGTCCAGCGACGCCTGGATGTTGCGGCCCTCCGTCCAACGCACGAAGCCGTACGGGTAGTCCAGCCCCCCCTCCTCGTAGGAGGGATCGTATCGCCCGGGGCCGTAGGAGCAGGACACCGAGAAGGCGATCTCCTTGCGGTAGTAGTCCTCGCGCGGCAGGTCCATGCCCACGGCGCCCACCACCACCACGCGCCCGCGCTGCCGCGCGATGCGTCCGGCCAGGGTCACGGGATCGTTGCTCGCGGTGGCTGCGCAGATCAGCACCAGATCCGCGCCGCGGCCTTCGCTGAAGTCCAGGATGCGCTCCTCCACGGGGTCGGCGCCCAGCACGTAGGCCTCGTCGGCGGCGCAGCTGCGGCGCGCCAGCGCCACGGCGTCGGGGGCGATGTCGGCGCCCAGCACGCGGCAGCCGTTGGCCCGCAGGAGCTGTCCCGCGAGCTGGCCCACGATGCCCAGGCCGATCACCACGGCCCGCTCGCCCAGGGTGGGCTCGGCCAGACGCAGCCCCTGCAGCGCGATGGCCGCCAGGGTGGCGAAGCAGGCGTCCTCCGTGGACACGCCGGCGGGGATCCGGCAGCACAGGTTCCGCGGCACCACCACCTCGTCGGCGTGGTTGGCGTAGTTGCCGCCGCCGCAGGCCACCAGATCGCCGGGCATCAGGCCCTCCACGCCGGGGCCCGTCTCCAGCACCTCGCCGGCCAGGCTGTAGCCGATGGGCTGCGCGCCCTCCAGCTTGGAGCGCACCTTCTGGATGGTGCCCTTCACACCCACGGAACGGGCCATGTCCAGCACCATCTTGACCTGGTCCGGCCGCGCCTTGGCCTTGCCGATCAGGGACTTCTTGCCGGTGACGATCTTGTTGCCCTCGGTCCCCGGGCTCACGGCCGAATGCAGGGTCCGTACGCGCACCATGCCGGGTTCCAGCATCGGCGCCGGCGCCTCCATCACTTGCACGCTGCCGTCGTTGAGTCGCAGGGCGAGAATACGCATGTCAGGTCTCTCCGTTCGGGTTCCGCTCGCGGTCGTCGGCGGCGTGCCAGCATTGCGGCATGGGGCGTGATTTAGCCGCCGACAGGCCAATCCCAAGTCGAATTCTGGCCGTACGATCAGTCCACTCTAGCTATTGAGTTGCGACGCTAAATCCTGAGCGTCTAACTCTGTGAACCCACAGCTACGAATGTGGTATTCGACTGATTGAATGAACGCCGTCAGAACGCGGAGCCCAAGGGGATGAGTGGGCCAACTCTGTAACTTGTTTATTTTCATGGCGCATGGCGCAGCCTTTGCGGTATGCCGAATTCGACTCACCATGCAAATCGCCGCGCTTGTCACCCTTGCGGGCCAGCGCGGCTCTGCGGTCCGTCTGTTGACGTTGTCTTCGACCAAGGATATACTAGTTTGAGCTTCAAATCACACCCCGATTTTCCACGAACCGAGGAGCCCGGCTCGGACTTTGCTAAAGGACCATCGGACGTCGGACGATACAGACGTCTAGAAAAGCAAGGGCTTCTGGTACCCCACCACGCCATCTCGAACTCAGGATCCGCGGGAATGCACCCGCGGGGTCCCGGTGTCGTTCGGACGGTGGGGAATTCCGGGTCGCCGAGTAGGGGGATGACGTGAGCAAGATCCTTGATGCCATGGCCCGCAGCGCCGGTGCCGATCTGGGAATCGAGTACCACCTGGAGACGATGACGGAACAGCCGCTGTTCCCGCGTCCCGACAAGAAGCAGCTGGCCGAGTTCGAGCGCCTGGCGGATTCGCTGCTCAACATCGACCGCACCCCGGGCGGGAAGGCCGTGGTCTTCACCGCCTCCTCGCGCGGCGAGGGCTGCAGCTTCGTGTCCTACAACGTGGCCCGGCACCTGTCGGTCATGCTGGACGACAAGGTGGCCTGGCTCGACGGCAACTTCATCGCTCCGCAGAAGAAGATCCTGGGCCGGGGCATCGGCTTCAAGGATCTCCTGCTGAATCCCGGGCGCGCCAAGGAGGTGGCGTCCGGCCCCAACTTCGTGACCATCCCGCACGGCGACGTGACCATCAAGCAGACCCCCCTGCTGTCCGGTCCGCACTACGAAGCCCTGATCGATTCCCTGGCCGACACCTTCGCCTTCACCGTCATCGACGCCCCCGCCATCAACGAGTCCGTGGACGTGGGCCGCTTCGCGCGCCCCACCCTGGGCGCCGTGATCGTGGTGGAGAGCCGACGGTTGAAATACGAGGTCATCCAAAATAGAGTCGACAGCCTGAGGGCCCAGGGTGGCCATGTCCTGGGCACGGTGATCAACCGTCAGGTCTACGATATCCCGGATTTTCTGTACAAGAAGGTCCTGGGGTTGTAAGCGTGCCTTCGAAGGATCCGAAGGCCGGCACGATCAGGGAGTGACAGGGATGTTCCACAGGGTCGGATGGTTCGCCGCCGGAGCGGCGCTTCTCCTCTTGGGCGCCATCGCGGGCTGCGGCTCCGGCGGCTTCGTCGAGCCCGGCGAGACCGTCATCATTCCGTACACGGAAGCCGAGCAGCAGATGCGCCAGGAGGCGCAGAACGCCTCCTATCGGCTGAAGCCGGGCGACCAGTTCGGCGTGGTCTTCGCCTACGAACCCGATCTCAACCAGCGCGGCATCTTCGTCATGCCCGACGGCCGCATCTCCGCCGTCGGGGTGGAGAACGTGATGGCCGCGGGCCTCACGGTGGTCGATCTGGACGCGCTGCTCACCGAGGAGTTCGGCCGCGTCTACGAGCACCCGGACCTGTCCATCGTCGTAGAGACGCTCGGCACGGCCCAGGTCTACGTGCTGGGCGAAGTGCGTATTCCCGGCGAGGTGGACCTGAAGCCCGGAGGCATGGGCGTGCTGCAGGCCATCACCCAGGGCGGCGGCTTCACAGATGATGCCGCCAAATCAGAGACAGTGGTGATTCGCGCGACGGACCAGGGCTACCAGTACCGGCGCCTGGACCTCTCCAAGATCGACAAGGGAGGGCTGGCAGGGGTGGCGAACATGGACCTGCAGCCCTACGACATCATCTATGTACCGCGCTCGGCCATTGGGGATTTTGACTATTTCAATAAGACCGTCCTCGCCGGCGTGCTGAACTTCTCCCGCCTCTTCTGGGACATCTACGCCATCGTGAACCTGGACAAAGTCGACAGGATTCTCCGCTAGGGGGGGGCAGGTATGGTGACGCAGCAAAACAGGACGCCGCAGCGCGCCGCGGGCCAGCAGCTCGACGCCAAGCGGCTCATCGAGATCATCCTGCGCCGGAAGTGGCTGATCCTGGCCATCGCCCTGCCCATCATCCTGGTGGCCACGCTGGGCACGTTCAAGACCGCCAGCACGGTCACGGCCAGCGCCCAGGTGATGGTGGAGCCGCGGCAGCCCGAGAATCCCATGTTCCAGCAACGCTACGTCAACGACGACGTCATCATGAGCACGGCCGCGCAGATCGCCATGAGCATCCCCGTGGCCCAGCGCGCCGCGGTGATCCTGGAGGATTCGCTCAAAGCCCTGAAGATGCGCGACCCCCTGCTGGCGGAGGTGCGCGGCGGGGACTGGCTGGTGGGCGCCCTCATCGACGGCGTGGACTGCGGCCAGGTGGGCGAGTCCAACGTGCTGCGGCTGAGCTACACCCATCCCAGCAGCCATTTCGCGCTGGCGGCCGTGGGGGCCCTGACGCAGGCCTTCGTGAGGTTCAACATCGAGCGCCAGCAGAACCCCAGCGCGGTCTCCTACTACTCGGACCAGATCCGCAACGTGCAGGCGGAGGTGGACAGCCTCATGGCGCTGAAGGCGCAGATCCTGGAGGCGGCGGGCTACTCCTCCTACACCAAGATCGCCCAGAACAGCGAGCTGCAGATCCGCGGCCTGGAGTCCGAGTTCTTCAAGTCGCGGTCGGTGCGGCAGGGGATCGAGGGACGCCTGGAGAAGCTGCGCGACACCGTGGCGCTGAACCCCTACTACATCCCGGACGTGGACCGCTTCAACTCCCTGCGCAACACCCTGGAGATGCAGACCAACAAGCTGGCCGAGGACCGCGTGCGCTACAAGGACGACTCCGTCTGGGTGACGCGGCAGCAGGAGCTGGTGGCGGAGGCACGGCGCCAGATCGACCAGGAGATCCAGGCCTACATGGACGAGCTGGAGATCGAGCTGGCCGAGGCGCGGAGCGTGGAGAACTCCCTGCGCGAGTCCGTGGACACCCAGATCGCCTCGCTCAGCAACTACCCCCACGTCTCGCAGCAGGTGGAGTCCATCGACATCCAGGTCTCCACGCGCCAGGACCTCATGGAGTCGCTGCAGATCAAGCGCGGCGAGGTGCGGCTGAAGGCCGGCAGCGACCAGCGCATCAGCAGCTTGCTCCTGCTGAACACGCCCACGCTGAGCATGCGCGTGGGCGGCAGCAAGAAGTTCCTGTACATCGGCGTGGCCTTCGTCTTCGCGTTCACGCTGGGGCTGATCGTGGCCATCTTCGTGGACAACCAGGACCACCGCATCTACGACAGCCGCCAGGCCGCGCAGGTGCTGGACGTGCCGGTGCTCGGAGCGGTCAGCGCCCGCGACCGGGAATGACCCGTACGCCATGAACGGCCAGGGAGCAGGACAGGTCCGGTCGACCCTGATGCCCGTCGCGGCGGTCCTGCTGGCGTCGTTGATCTCCTTCGTCTTCTCCTGGGAGCTGGCCGCCCGCTTCGGCGTGCAGGCCCTGGTCATGGCCGTGGTGGGCATGGTGGGCCTCTCGGTCCTGGCCTACGTCTCCAGCCGTGACCTCTCCTTCTCCCTCATGATCTGGATGTTCACCATGGCGGGCTTCCGCACCGTCGGCATGGTGAGCATGCCCGGCCTGCCGGACTTCTCGTTCGACCGCCTCTTCCTCATCTGGATCATGGTCATCTTCGCCTTCCGCGTGGTCATCGAGCGCATGCGGCTCTCCGGGCCGTATAAGGCGGATTTCCTGATCCTCGCTCATACGATCTATGTGCTAGTGCAGCTCAATATGCGTGACTCCCAACATGTTCACGAATGGGTTATCAGTAGTTTGTCGCCATTCTTCGCCTTCATCTACGGCAAGTACGTGATCCATCAGGCGCGCGAGATCCGGAACATCCTGATCTTCCTGATCCTGGTCTCGCTGTACTTCGGCGTCACGGCCATCGCCGAGCACTACGGCATCACCCAGCTCGTCTGGCCCAAGGCCATCCTGAATCCGGAGGCGGGTCCGCTGTGGCATCCCGGCCGCTCTCGCGGCCCGGTGATGCATCCGCCCTTGCTGGGGCAGATGCTGGGCATGATGCTGCTCTGCTACTTCGTGTTCTTCGCCAAGGCGCGCCAGGCGCTTGCCCGGGTCCTGGTGTTCGTGGGCTTCGGCATCACGGGTCTCGGCCTCTTCTACGCCTACACGCGCGGACCCTGGGTGGCGACGGCCGCGGCCTTCGGAGCCCTGGGCGTGCTGCGGCCCAACTACCGCAAGGTGCTCATGGGCTTCGTGGTGGTCGGGCTGCTCTTCAGCGCCCTGGGCGTCTACCAGTCCATGAACTCCGAGTTCCTGCAGGAGCGGCTGGACACCACCGACACCATAGAGAACCGGCTCATGTTCCTGGCCACGGCCGTCAAGATGATCCAGGACTACCCCTTGTTCGGCGTGGGCTTCTTCAACTACAACCACTACCGCGACGACTACACCCAGGGCACCTACATCCCGTTCTACGGCTTCGTGCGCAAGCACATGGGTGCGGACATGCCCATCCACGACATCTACATCGGGCGGCTGGCGGAGGAGGGGATCGTGAGCGTCCTGCTCCTGCTGGGCTTCACCGTGACGGTGGCGCGCATGGGGCTGCGCAAGTGGCGCATGGGCGGCGTGGACGACTGGTTCAACCGGGACGTGCTGGCGGTCTTCGCGGCGATCATGGTGTGCTACCACGTGGGCGGCATGGTCATCGACTACCGCTACTTCGACTTCATCAACGTCATCTACTTCCTGGTCGCCGGCATCATCTACGGCTACCGCAACGACTACTACGTGGAGCACGAGTCCGGCCCCGCCCTCGCGGAAGCGTCCGAGGGCTGAGATGGCCGCAGCGTCCGCGTCCCCGCGTCCGGCCGTCCAGGGAGGCGCTCCATGAAGCGCCTGCTGCGCAAGCATCTCTTCGAGGGCGACATCCTCAAGCTGATGGGCATCGTGGCCCTGGCCAAGCCGCTGGGCATGGTGGTCCAGATGCTGCTGGCCAACTACTTCGGCGCGGGGGAGAAGTACGACGCCTACGCCCTGGCCCTCTTCCTGGTCAGCTACGTGGGGTCGGTGGTGGGGCGGGTCTACACCAGCGTGGTGATCCCCTACACCATCAAGCTGCGGCGCGAGCTCTCGGAGCGGGACCTCTTCTCGTTCCAGAACGCCGCCATCCTGGTCTTCATCGTCCCCACGGCGCTGTACACCCTGCTGCTGATGACCCAGGGCGACCTGGTCATCAGGCTGGCTGGACCCGAGCTGCCCCAGGCCACCCGCGGCTACGCCGTGGACATGCTCAACGCCATGGCCCTGCCCGGCATGCTGCTGCTGCTGGTGGCCATGCTCAAGGCCATCCTCAACATCCACGACCAGTACCGCCTGGCCACGGCGATGCCCGTGGTGAACTCCATGGCCATGCTGGTGGGCGTGGTGGCCTTCCACGGGCGCTACGGGATCTGGTCGGTGCCCATCGGGTTCGCCCTGTCCAACCTGGTGCAGCTCGTGGTCCTGGGCTGGAGCGCGGCGCGGCAGGGCTTCCTCAGCTGGCGACGCCCGCGGTTCCCCGCCGGCTCCCTGCGCCGGATCTGGTCGCTGGGCTGGATGATGCTGGTGTCCCAGTCCATCATCACGATGTACCAGTTCGTGGACAAGATGTTCGCCACGGGGCTCGAACCCGGCTCCATCTCGTCCATCAGCTACTCCATGACGCTGCTCAACTTCGGCACGCAGATGTTCACGTTCACGCTGGTCACGGTCATGTTCACCCGCATGTCCGAGATGCTGAGCCGCGACGGCATGGGCGAGCTCAACACCTACGTGCGCGACAACCTCCGCCGCGTGACGCGCATCCTCGCACCGTTCTCGCTGGCGGTGTCGCTGGCGTCGGTGGAGATCATCCGCGTCCTCTACCAGCACGGCGCCTTCACCGCCGAGGACACCGTGCGCACGTCCGGGGCCCTGGCGGTCTACATCCTGGGGCTGCCCGGTCTCATCGCCAACAACATCCTCTCGCGCATCTTCCATTCGCTGCAGCGGATGCATGAGAAGATCCTGCTGGCCCTGCAGTACCTGGTCACCAACGTGGTGGGCAACCTGCTCCTGGTGGACCGCTTCGGGGTGACCGGCCTCGCCGTCGCCACGGTCGTGACCATCACCATCCACCTGTACCTGAGCTTCTGGGTGCTCCACCGCTACCGGATCGGGCTGGACGCACGCCGCCTCGCGGTGATCACCACCCGCCATTACGCGATCATGGGGGCCACCGCGGCGCTGTTCCTGCTCCTGGGCCTGGACGAGCTCTGCAACGGCGTGGCGGACCGCGGCACCACGCCGGGCGCGCTGGCCGTGGGCGTGCTGAAGGGGACGGTCGTCCTGGCCCTCTATTTCGTGCTCTTCACGGTCCAGCACCGCGCACGGGCCCTGCTGCGCCGATCCCGCTGAAAAGATTGCCGTTGCGGGGGACATTCAGTATTGTTGCCCCCGTTCGCGTGTCGGGATCCCAGGGTTTTCAGGCGCCGTCCGGCGCCGGGTGAGCGATGTATCAGGATCACTTCGGCCTCTACACGGCCCCGTTCGTTCTGGGGCCGCGTCTCAAGTTCGTCTTTCAGTCGAAGACGTTCGAAGAGACGATGGCCCACCTCGTCTACGGGATCGAGGGGGGCGAGGAGTTCATCCTGATCACCGGCGCCATCGGCACCGGCAAGACGCTGGCCCTGCAGAACCTGGTGGCCCACATCGCTCCCACCTACCGCGTGGCACTGGTCAACGTCACGCAGCTCGACTTCCGCGAGCTCCTCAAGCTCGTCCTGCTGGAGCTGGACGTCACCCCGGCCGACGGCGCCGACCGCGCCGACCTGCTCGGCGCCCTCAAGCTCCGCCTCCAGGCCCTGCGCTCCGAAGGGAAGCGCTGCCTGCTGGTGATCGACGAGGCCCAGAACCTGGAGCTCGAGACGCTGGAGGGCGTGCGGCTGCTCACCAACCTGAGCAGCGGGGACACCGTGTCCCTCCAGGTGGTGCTGGCGGGCCAGCCCGGGCTGGGCAGGAGCATCGATCATCCGGACCTGCTCCAGCTGCGGCAGCGCATCCGCGTGCACTACCACCTGAGCACGCTGACCGAGGACGAGACGCGCCAGTACGTGAACCACCGCATGAGCGTGGCGGGCGCCACGACGGAGGTCTTCCGCCCCGACGCCATCCGGGAGATCCACCGCCTCGCGAAGGGCGTGCCGCGGCTGATCAACGTCCTTGCGGACAAGGCGCTGCTGTCGGCCTACGTGGACGGCTCCCGGGCGGTGAACGCCAAGCACGTGGAACCTGACCGGGCCCTCGTGGTGTCCATGGACGAGGCGGCGCCCGCGCCGCCGTCCGCTCCGGCTCCGGCCGCCGTCGTCGCCGCGGAGCCGGCGGGTCGGCGCCGCGGCGCGGCTCCCCGGCTCTTGTGGACGCTGCCGGCATTGCTGCTGGTCCTGGCGGCGGCCTGGCTAGCGGGACAGAAGGGGTGCTCGGCGCCGCGCGCGGGCGACGTCTCCGCGGCGGATCAGGACGTGCACGCGGCCGCCACGCCTCAGGCGGATCCCGTGGCGGATCCCGTGTCCGCTCCGGCGCCGGAGCAGCCGGGCGATCCGGCGGCCGCGGATGCGACGGCCCAGGGCGACGTTGCGACGGACGCCCATTCCGTCGACGCCGTGACCGTCGCCGAGGACGCGCCGCCGCCGGGACGGACGCCGCCGCCGCAAGACGACGCCGCCCTCGACGACCCGCTCGGCCAGGGCTACTACGTGCACAACGGTTCCTTCCAGAATCTGCCGCGCGCCCAGGGCTACATCGACTCCCTGGCGGACGAGGGCATCGACGCCTTCCTGAAGCGCGTGATCATCTCCGGCCAGCCGTGGTACCGGATCTACCTGGGCCCCTTCCCGGACTATGCGAGCGCGGAGGCCATGGACAGCAGGCTGCGCGGGAAGCACCCGGGCGACTGGTCCATGGTCGTGCGGATCGACTGACATGGGGGGCACCGTGCGCGGCGGGCCCCTGGTCTCCGCCCAGCTCATCGAGACGCTGGGCGTGGGGGGCGCCGAGCGCCTGGCGGTGCAGATCGCCGCGGCCCGTGCCGAGGCGGGCGACCGTTCCCACCTCTACGTGACCGGCGGCCCCGGTCCCCTCTCGGACACCGTCCCGCCCGAGGTGACCCTGCGGCACCTGGGGCTGGAACGGGCCAGCGTGAAGAATCCGGCCGCCTTCGCCGCATCGCTCATGAAGGGCCGGGCGCTGCTCCTGGACCACCTGCGCCGCGACGGCGTGGAGGTGGTGCAGACCCATCTGCCGGGCGCCAACTTCTGGGGCCTGCTGCTGCGGCGGACCGGCGGCGTGAGCGCCGTGCCCACCATCCACAACAACCGCGAGTTCGACTACGGCGACGCCGACCACTGGCTGCGGGCCCGCTTCCGCCGCGGCGCCTACCGCATGATGATCCGCAGCTGCCCGGCCGTGGTGGCCGTGTCGGAGCTGGTGCGGGACTCCATGGCCGAGCAGCTCGGGCTCTCGCCGGCGGAGCGTGAGCGCATGGCCGTGGTGCCCAACGGCGTGCCCCTGCCGCAGCCTCTGGCCCCGGAAGCGCGGCGGGAGCTGCGGGAACGTTTCGGCGCGGACGAGGAGACTCCCCTGATCGTGGCCGCGGGGCGGCACACCCCGCAGAAGAACTTCGGCACGCTCATCGAAGCGGCCGGAATCCTGCGCGGGCAGGGCCTCAGGTTGCGGCTGGTGATCGCCGGCGACGGCGAGCTCCGCGCCGGGCACGCGGATGCGGTCCGCCGCGCGGGACTGGACGACACCGTCCTGCTGCCCGGCAACCTGTCCGATCTGGGGCGGGTCCTGCAGGCGGCCGACGTCTTCGTCCTGCCGTCGCTCTGGGAGGGCCTGCCGCTGGTCCTGCTGGAGGCCATGGCCGCGGGCTGCGCCGTGGTGGGTACGCGCATCGCCGGTGTGGTGGAGGTGCTGCGGGACGGGGAGAACGGCCGGCTGGTGGCGCCGGGGGAGGCCGCGCCGCTGGCGGCCGTCATGGCGGAGCTGGCGGCCGCGCCCGACACGCGGACCCGCCTGGCCCGAGCAGCCCGCGCCGACGTGGAGGCGCGCTATTCCTTCCGCAGGGTTGCCCAGGATCTCGGCGACCTCTATCTTCGGGTCGCCCGCGGCGCGACCCACCCGACCCCACGGGGGACCCCATGACCCACCGCATCGCCACCGTCTCCTTCCTCAACGCCTGGCCCCTGGTGGAGACCCTGCGCGACCACCCGGACGTGACCCTGACGGCCGACATGCCCAGCCGCCTGTCCGAGCTGCTCTGGGAGGACCGCGCCGACGTGGCCCTGATCCCGGTGGTGGAGTGGTTCCGCGGGGCGGGGGCGGAGATCGTGCCGGGGGTGGCCATCGCCACCGGCGGGGCCGTGGACAGCGTGAAGCTCTTCGCCAAGGTGCCGCCGCCGGAGATCCGCCACGTGGCCGTGGACCGGGGCTCGCGCACGTCGGTGGCCCTGCTGCGCATCCTCTTCGCCGAGCTGTGGGGCGTGGAGCCGGACTTCCGCGTGGTGGCCCCCCAGGTGGACAGCCTGCTGGACGAGACCGACGCGGCCCTGGTCATCGGCGACCGCTGCTTCCAGGCCGAGGCCCGTTTCCAGGCCGACGGCGCCCGCGACGTGCACACGGTGGATCTGGGCGAGGCCTGGCAGCAGATGACCGGCCTGCCCTTCGTCTTCGCGGTCTGGGTCACGGGCGTGGGCTTCACCCGCAGCGCCGATCCCGCCGCCCGCGCCGCGCTCATGGACCTGCTGCGCGAGGCCAAGGACGCCGGCCTGGAACGCGTGGACGCCCTGGCGGCCCGCGCCGCGGCCCAGGGCGCCCTGGGGCCCGGCGGCGTGAGCGACGCTGCGGCCATCCGCGGCTACTTCACCCGCTCGCTGAGCTACGACCTGGGCGACGCCGAGCTGGCGGGACTGCGCCGCTTCCATAGACTGTGCGTCGACCACCAGATCGTTCCCGACGGCCGCGGCGTGGTGACGGCCGCCCCCGTGCACACCGGAGAATCGCACGCATGAACCAGCCCGCCCCCGACCGCAGCCCCGTGCTGAGCGAGAACCACGTGGTGCCCCGCGTCTCCAGCGACGTGGCCCTGGAGCTCCTGGAGGAGGCGCTGTCGCGGCGCCTGACCGGCGGCGAGCTGCTGCTGCTCTTCGAGGAGGCGGCCCTGCACGACCTGGGCCGCACCGCCACCGCCCTGCGCCTGCGACGCAGCGACCCGGACACGGTGACCTACGTGGTGGACCGCAACGTCACCTACACCAACCTCTGCTACGTGGACTGCGAGTTCTGCGCCTTCAACCGCCACAAGGGCGACGCCGACGCCTACTGGCTCCCCCTGGACGAGATCAAGGCCAAGGTGCGGTCGGTGTTCGACGCCGGCGGCCACCAGATCCTGCTGCAGGGCGGGCACCATCCCAACGAGAAGATCGAGACCTACGAGGCCATGCTGCGCGAGCTGAAGGCCGCGTTCCCGGACCTCTGGATCCACGGCTTCTCGCCCAACGAGGTGCAGCACTTCGCCAAGGTCTCCAAGCTCAGCACCATGGAGGTGCTCAAGCGCCTCCAGGCCGCGGGCCTGGACTCCATCCCCGGCGGCGGCGCGGAGATCCTCAACGACCGCGTGCGCGGCATCCTGGCCCCCAAGAAGACCACCGCCCGCGAGTGGATCGAGATCAACGAGGAGGCCCACCACCTGGGCCTGCCCACCACCGCGACCATGATGTTCGCCCACGTGGAGACCTACCCCGAGCGCGTGGAGCACCTGCTGCGCGTGCGCGAGAGCCAGGACAAGACCGGCGGCTACACCGCCTTCATCCCCTGGACCTTCCAGCCCGGCAACACGCCGCTGGCCCGCATCCCGGAACTCCTGGAGCAGGTGGAATGCCGCGGCTACCTGGGCGCCACCGACTACCTGCGCACCCTGGCCATCTCCCGCATCGCCCTGGACAACGTGCCCAACATCCAGGCCTCCTGGGTGACCCAGGGCAAGGCCGTGGGCCAGCTCACCCTCCAGTACGGCGCCAACGACCTGGGCTCCACCATGATGGAGGAGAGCGTGGTCTCGGCCGCGGGCACCACCCATCCGCTGACCCAGGCGGACCTCAACGAGATGATCCGCGGAGCGGGGTACATCCCGGCCCAGAGGGACAACGGGTACAACGTGCTGCGGGTGATCGAGGCCTGATCCCGCGTTTTTCCCTCAATGAGCCCCCGCAGATGGCGATATCTCGGGAGAACGGTGAGATGTGCGCTGAACGCGGAGGAGCCCGATGATCTACGTCGTCCTGGGGATGCACAAGTCCGGCACCACCCTGGTGTCCCAGATCCTGCACGAGTCCGGGATCAACATGGGCGAGTGCTTCGACGCCGACGTCTCCTACGACAAGGGCAACAAGTACGAGCGCGAGACGGTGCTGGGGCTGAACATGTTCATCCTGGGCGCTCGGTCCTACCGCGTGCTGGACGTGGGCGCGGACCGGGCCCGGGAGCTGAGCCCCGAGCAGCGCGAGCTCATGCGCACCATCATCCGCGACTGCGGCGCCCGCCACGACGTGTGGGGCTTCAAGGATCCGCGCACCGCCCTGACCTATCCGCTGTGGGAGCAGGAGCTGCCGCCCCATCGGATCATCGCCATCGTGCGTGATCCGGCCGAGGTCTGGCCCAGGTTCCGCTACGGAGGCCGCCGCCGCTACATGGGCAACTTCAGCTACGCCTGGAACTACGTGAACCGCTGGTACGAATCCAACCTCACCATCCTGGAGACCCTGCAGAAGTCCGCCAACGACGCCATCCTCCTGGAGTACGGCGACCTCATGACCGGCGACGCCGAGTTCCGGCGCCTGCAGGATTTCGTGGGCCGCCCCCTGACCGACCGCCGCCGCCCCGACCTCTACCGCTCCCGCGGCGGCATGGACCTCTTCCTCCGCATGGCCGACTCTCGACTCCAGAAGAAGACGGGCACGAACATGCTGGAGTTTCTGGAGAGGATGCGGGCGTTCACGCGCTGAGGTTCTGCGGGCTCCCGAACACACCGATCCCCCTTCGTCGTGCTCAGCTGCGCGATTCCGCGCGACGAAGGGG
>DAOTGJ010000017.1:21871-40486 GCA_035447065.1 Candidatus Krumholzibacteriia bacterium | reverse complement strand
ACACACCGATCCCCCTTCGTCGTGCTCAGCTGCGCGATTCCGCGCGACGAAGGGGGATCGGTGTGTCCGGGAGCCTGAGGTTCATCGGTGCCGGGGTTGTTGCGTGGTTACTCCAGGAGGAGGACTCGGGTGGATTGCTCGTTGGTGGGGGTTTGGAGGCGGAGGAGATAGGATCCGCTGGGGAGGTGCGGGTGCCAGGGATGCTCGTGCTCGCCTGTGGCGAGCACATCGTTGAGGAGGGTGGCGAGTTGGCGGCCGCGGAGGTCGTAGGCGGTGAGGGTGACCGGGCCGGGGGCGGTGGTGGTGAAGCGGATCGTGGTGGACGGGTTGAAGGGGTTGGGCCAGGCCTGGAGGGTGGTCGGCGGCGAGGGGAGCGCGGCGACGGCGGTGCTGGGGTCGCGGATCTCGTCCAGGAACCAGGCGGCGGAGGCGGGGGTGATGGCGATGTGCTCCTGGTTCTCGGGCGGAGCGTAGACGGCGTCGAACGAGGTGTGCGACAGCAGGTCCGGGTCCGTGAGGACGGGGGCGAAGGGGTCGGTGGCGTCCAGGTCCAGGGCGCTGATCACGGGGATGAAGCAGTGGGCCTGGTGCAGGGCCTGGATGTCGCCGTAGGGGACGCTGGTGGTGTCCATCTGGGCCAGGGACAGGCGGAAGCCGCCGGGGGCGCCGTCCAGGGGCAGGGTGCCGGCCACGTTCACGTCCTGGTACTCGTCGGGCAGGGGCCAGATGAGGTTCTTCTCGCCCTGGAAGATGCGGGTCTGGGTCTGATCCGGCACCGCCCACACGTTGCCGGTGATGTCCACCAGGAACGAACGGTACTCGTAGCGCACGAGCTGGGCTCCGGGGCCGAAGCCCTGGTCCGCCTGCAGGCCGGAGCCGTTGGCGGCGGCCACGCGGCGGCAGGAGGGCAGGCCCACGGCGGCCAGGTCGGCCAGGAAATCCGCGCGCAGGGCGGCGGGGCCGGCGCTCACGCCGCTGGTGGCGCTGTGGTGGTGCAGGAGCATCTGGCGCGCGGCGGGCGTGTCCAGGCGCGAGAGCAGGAATGCGGCGTCCTCGCTGTCGCCGCTGAAGAAGTCCAGCCAGTGCTGCAGGCCCAGGGGGATCACGGCGCCGCGCTGGGGAGAGTCGAAGGAGATCCAGGTGCGCACGCGGTGGCCCGGCCCCTGGCTCTCCAGCCAGCCCAGGGCGTAGCGCGAGACCAGGCCGCCCATGCTGGCGCCGATGACCACCGAGGTCTGCGCCGGAGCGGTCATGGCCTCCACCATGCCGATGAGCTCCGTGAGCACGAAGGCGTTGCGCTGGATGGGGGCGGTGGCCTCGTCGAAGTCCAGCACCACGGCGTCGAAGCCTTCCGCGCGCAGCGACTCGATCAGGCCCTCCTGGTTGAGCAGCTCGTAGAGGGGATCCCAGTCCAGGCTGTCGTCCAGGTCGAAGCCCTCCACCACGATGACCGGGTTGGTGACCGAGGCGTGGCCGGGCGCCAGGGCCACGTAGGCCTTGCCGCCGCCGGCGGCGCCGCCGTAGGGGATGCTGGCGGTGACGTGCAGGGTGTCGTCGGGGGCGGGGGCGGCCACGGCGGCCACGTCCAGGGTGAAGGCGGCGTGGACGGGGGCGCCGTCGGCGCCGGTCCAACGCACGCGTACGGTGCGCTCGCCGCGCGAGGGAAAGGCCGCGGGCAGGCGGCCGTCGGCGGGCACGGGGCGCCAGCCGTGGCCGGAGTCCACGGCGAGGTCGCGCGGGGCGTCGCCCAGGATCCAATCCGGAGAGAACGTGAGCACGGCCGCGTCGCCGTGCCAGGTGCGCGGACGCAGGGCGCCGGCGGCGGCCAGGCGACGGCCGTCCACGGTGGTCACGTCCAGCAGGCCCACGGGGATCTCTTGGGGAGCGGCCTGCGCCAGGGCGCGGCGCTGCAGGTCGCGGGCGGTGGGCAGTTCCGCGGGGGCGGCCGAGGCGAGGCGCATCTCGAAGACGAGCTGGCGCCAGAGGCCGGTGGTGGCCGCGGGGGAGTCCGCTGCGCCGTCGAAGCGCTCGTGTCCGGAGAGATTGGTCACGCGTTCCAGGTCCAGGTCCACGGGCTGCGGCGGGCGGGCGGCGGCGGCGGCGCCGAGCAGGAGCAGCAGCGGCAGGAGGGCGGAAACGCGGCGGAAACGCATGGCGGGCCTTTCGACGGGGAACGATGAGGAAGCCTGCGCGCACAGGATAGCAAAATCTCGGCGAAACTTATCGTTTTTCTGGCTCTCAGCGCTGACGGTGGGCTATCATTGGAACCGGTTCCACCCGCCCTGGACCCTTCGGGAGCAGACCTTGAACGAATTCGGCATCGCGAACCCCATGGTGCGCGCGCTCAAGTACAACGCCGTCACCTCGGCGGTGTACAAGCGCATGCTCCGCGCGCGCGCGGCGGACACCAGGGCCTTCGTGTTCGTGGCCACCACCGGGCGCAGCGGCTCCCAGAGCCTGGCCCGCATCTTCGATGCCGTGGACGGCGCCGTCTGCCACCACGAGCCCCATCCGGTGATGGGCGACACCTGCCCTCCCGGCCGGGACCGCGGCGCGTACTTCCGTCACCTGTTCCGCGTGCTCAAGGCGCCTCACGTGCTGCGCGACGCCTGCGGCCACAAGGTGTACGTGGAGACCAACCACCAGTTCGTCAAGCGCTTCGCCGCCGAGGCGGTGCAGGAGTTCGGCGACCGGCTGCGGGTGATCCACCTGCGGCGCGACCCGGTGCCCGTGGCCACGTCGTTCTACCGCATCGACTCGGTGCCCGGGCGCACCAAGCGCGGCCGCCTCTGGCTGCTGGACCCCGCCGATCCGGAGAACCGTCTGCCCCTGTCGGACCTCATGGCGCCCGGCGGCGAGCTGGATCACGACCTCTACCGCTGCCTCTGGTACTGGTACGAGACGGAGGCCCGCATCCTGGACCTGCGACGGCGCTTCCCGCACGTGCCCATGCCCACCCTGGACACCGCCGGCCTCAACGACGCCGACACCCTGGCCGCCTGCTTCCGCGAGCTGGACATCCCCCTGGACCGCTCCCGCCTGGACGAGCTGGCCGGCACCCGGCTCAACACCAAGAAGCAGGACAACCACCACCGCGTGGCGCGCGGCGAGGCCGAGGTGATGAACGAACGTCTGCAGGATGTGATCCGCGGCAGGTTCGGCGATCTGGGCGCCGCCGTGATCTCCGGCGCGTCAGTCTAGGACGATCGTCCCCAGATCCAGCAGCAGCCAGAACTCCGACTCCGTGTCGCCGGCCACGCGGTGCAGCCGCGCGCCCAGGTCCACGGCCAGCGGTCCGCGCCGCCAGCGGCGCGAGAGCTCCAGGCCCGTCACGCCGTCGGCGCGGTAGAGGGGGCGGCCGTCCATGGTGGTCCAGTCCTCGCTCCACCAGCGGGCGGCGGCGGCCCGCCAGTCCCGGTGGCGCAGCCCCAGGCGCAGCTCGGCGGCGCGCCCATCGTGGCGCCAGCGGCGGTCCGCGCACGCGCCGGCGCGGACGGCCAGGTCCAGGCTCCAGCCGGCGGCGATCTCCGGCGTCCACACCGGTCCCGCCAGCAGAGCCCAGCTCTCCTCCAGGAACCCCACCGACGACAGCTGCCCGCCCTTGTGCACCACGTGGAGCTGGGCGTCCAGGGCCGGCGCCGTTGGGGCGTCGCCCAGGCGCCAGAGTCCGCGGGCGCCGGCGTCGAAGAGCTCGCGCCGGTCCTCGCGCTCCTGCACGCGCCACTGCAGCCACGTGATGTAGTCCGTGCGGGCGCCGGCGCCGCGCAGGGAGAACCCGCGGTCCGCGGGCCGCGTGTAGCGCAGCCCGGGGGCGATGAGGGCGTGGTGCAGGTCCTGGCGGCGGCGGTCCAGGTTGCCGAAGCGCAGCACGGGGCCGTCCAGGTCCAGCTCCAGGGCCAGCCAGGGCTCGGTGGCGTCGCGGTTCTCGTCCACGTCGCGGCCGAACTGCACGTCCAGCAGCAGGCCCGCCTCCAGGCGCAGGCCGTCCGCGGGAGCCGCCGCGGCGCGCAGGACGAGCTGCTGGCCGAAGTACGTGCGGCCCTCCTGGTGCTGGGCGGCGTCCTCGAAGAACTCCAGGTCGTGCAGGTAGCCCAGGCCCTCCGCCTCCCAGACGGGGGCCGCGGCGGCCGCGGCGGCGGTCAGCAGCAGGCAGAGGCAGACGAGGCGGCCCATGGCGTCCTTTCGGGAGGGGGGCGACGAGCCTAGCGCGGCGCCGGCGTCAGTTCACGTCCTTTGTTGCCTCGGGCGGCGCGGAGAAGCGGCTCATCTCCGCCGCGGCGCGCTGCATGAGGTCCGCGGGCGGGCGGTCCGCCGGCCGTTGGATGTCGTCGAAGGCGTACTTGCGGGTGTGCATGGGGTAGATGGCGAAGACGTCGTTCCCGAAGACGTACGCGTGGTTCACGTAGCTGCCGATGACGAAGGGCCGCGGCGCCGCCAGGTCCGCGCTGAACACGTTCACGCCGTTGCTGTACGCCGCGGGCTCCGTGATGCAGCCGAAGACCTCCTCCAGCAGCGTGGGCGCCACGTCCACGTGGGAGGTGCGCCCGGTCACGCGCATGGGGTCGCGGCCGGGCAGGCGCAGGATCATGGGCACCTGCACCTGCCAGCGCGTGAAGTTGGTGCCGTGGCCCCAGTAGTTGGCGCGGTTGTCGTTGATCTCGTCGCCGTGGTCGCTGGTCAGCACGATCACCGTGCGGTCCAGCCGCCCCAGCGCCTCCAGCTCCGCCACGATCTCGCCGATGAGCGCGTCGTCGAAGCGCGCGGCGTTGCGGTAGTCGTTCAGGATGGGCTCCACCGGGGTCTCCATGTCGGCCAGCGCCACGTTGAGGTCGGCGGTGGGGGTGAAGCGGCGCATGGAGTCCGGGTACGCGTAGCTGAAGTGCGTGGCCTTGAAGAAGCCGTAGGCGAACCAGCGGCGTCCGGCGGCGGTGCGGTCGCGCATGAAGTCCTTGAGCTGGTCCGTGAGGTCGCGGTCCCAGCCGGGCACGTCCGGCGACGGGAAGCGGTCCACCACGTCGATGCCGCGGAAGACGGCGTCCTCGATCTTGTGCCGGTCGAACCCGGAGCGCGCCAGCACCTTGCAGTCGTAGCCGCGGTCCGTCATGGCGTCGATGAGCACGGGGTTGTCGATGGCCGCGCTGTTGGCCTTGACGGCCGGCCAGTAGGTGGCGTGCAGCCCGTAGAAGAAGCCGAAGACGCCGCAGGTGGTCTGGTTGCCCGTGCTCAGGTGGTCCGTCAGCACCACGCTGCGTTCGGCCAGGGCGCAGGCGTTGGGCATGACCTCGGGGACCAGCGTGTCCGGCCGCCAGCTCTCCAGCATGAGCACCAGCACGTCGGGCAGGCTGTCGTAGGGGGCGTCGCGGAAGGCCAGCGCCTCGCGCGGGTAGTGCAGCGTGCTGTGGGACATGTCGCCCAGGGCCGCCTCCTGCATCTCCAGGGGCAGCAGGTCGCCGTACTTGTCCGCGTTGCGGTGCGACGTGAACGGCATGTAGAAGGGGAAGAGCGGCGTGAGGCTGGTGATGCGCGCGTCGTTGCGCGAGTAGGCCACGATGTGCACCACCTGGCTGGCCGCGAAGGCCGCCAGCAGCAGGCCCCAGAGCAGGCCGGGGAACATGCGCGGCCGGGGGATCCGCGGCGCCGTCCGCACGATCAGCGTCTGCAGAGCCGCCAGGCCCGCGAGGACCGCCGCCGCCGTGGCCAGCGTGGAGCCGTGCAGGCCCAGGCCGCGGAAGTCGGTGAAGAGGTACTCCAGCCAGAACGCGTCGATGTGGAACTTGACGATGCGGAACGCCGCCGCGTCGGCCGCCAGGTACGCCAGGTACAGCGTGGAGGCCACGGCCGCGGCCGCCGTCGCCGCGCGCCGCCAGGGCCAGAGGATCAGGAACAGCACGCTCACGGCCAGCAGCAGCGGCAGCCCGTAGTACCCCACGATGACGCCCGCCCCGTAGGCCTTGCCCAGCAGCGTGGGATGCGCTCCGGCCACCGCCAGCAGCAGCGCCGCCGCGATGAGCGGCAGGTTCAGGGCCGCCGCCATGCAGAGGTCGGCGTAGCGACGGGCGCGGCTCGGCTCGCTGGCGGGGGAAGGCATCGCGGCGTGGTCCCGGGTTGGAGAGGAGGCGTTCGGACGTCGCAATATAGACCGGTCCGCGCGGCGTGCCAACGCCGGTCAGGCCCCGCCGGTTCCGGGCAGCGGCGCCCCCAGGGGCAGCCAGCCTTCGCCGTAGATGCTGCGTGGGAACACCATGGGCACCAGCCCGTGCAGGAACTGCCGCAGCTTCAGCGCCAGATGGTTGGCGTCGTGGGCGCCGTGGACCGTGCGCAGGAACCCCTCCAGGGTGTAGATCTGCACCTCCACGTGGTAGCGGTAGGGCCTGCGGTTGGGGCAGGGGTAGAGCACGTCCAGGTCGCCCTTGAACACGCGGTAGCCGCGGCCCGAGTGGCGGTTGAGCGTGCGGCTCTCGGCGGCGTCGGCCATGGTGTCGGTCACGTTGCGCCAGCCGATGGGATTGCCCACCAGCATGTCCAGCATGTAGAGGAGGTCGTTCAGGGCCTCCTCGTCGTGCACCACGAAGATGGCGCCGAGCATGTCGGAGATGCCGGCGGGGTCGTTGATGCCCTTGCGGATCATCTTGGAGAGGATGGAGCCGTTGCTGTTGCCGCGCATGGTGTCCCAGCGCTTGCGCTCGATGACGCGGTGGCTGCCGTCCACGATCTCGTAGCTGATGGGCGTCACGGTGCGCTTGAAGCGGCAGTTGTAGTAGAGCACGTCCAGGGGGATCTTGCGGCCGCCCAGGTCCCGGCACACGAAGATGCTGTTGAACGTCCAGCGCTGCTGTCCCGGCCGCGGCTCCAGGTTGTAGCGGATGCGGTCGCCGTCGTCGTCGATGTCGAAGCCGATCTCCACCTTGTTCGTGTCGCGCGAGTGCTCCCAGAGCCCGGTGCGCAGCAGCCGCTCGAAGTGCTTCTTGTGCTCCGGCCCGTCCTGCACCTGGCGGGACTGCTCCACGTCCAGCAGCAGCTTGGCCAGGTAGAGCTTGCGCTGCGCCTCGAAGCGCACGCGCGCCTCCTCGCGGCTGAACAGCAGCGAGAGCAGGGTGCGGAAGTCGTTGCAGGCCGCCACCACGGGCTGCAGGGCCGCGTGGCCCCGGGACGCCTCCGGCAGCAGGGCGATGAGGTCGCGCACGTAGGCGTCGGCCTCGGTCAGGAACGGCACCAGGTCCTGGGGACCGTGGCGGGCCTCGCTGTCCGCGGGTTCGAGCATGCGCGAGATCTCGCGGTCGTAGGCCGCGTCGTCGTGGCGGATGCGCTGGTACATGAGGCGGAAGAAGCGGCCCACGCGGTTGGGGCGCTGCACGTACAGGGGATCCAGGAGCGGGTGGCCGGCGTAGTCCACGGCCCAGGGGTCGCCGTCGCCGGCGCGGCTCGCGAGCTGGCTGGCCTGGATCCACTGTCGATGCATGGGCGGGCCTTTCGCGGAGAAAGCGGGCGGGCCCGCAGGCCCGCCCGGCGTCGTCAGATCATGTCCAGCACGCGGGCCAGGTCGTCCTTCAGGTCGTCCACGTCCTCGCAGCCCACCGCCAGCCGCACCAGGTCGTCGCTGATGCCCGCCGCGGCCTTCTCCGCCTTGGAGATGCCGGCGTGGGTCATGCTGGCCGGATGCTCGATGAGGGTCTCGATGCCGCCCAGGCTCACCGCCAGGGTCATGAGCTGCACGTTGTCGATGACCGTCTTGCCCGCCTCCAGGCCGCCGGTCACGCCGAAGCTCATCACGGCGCCCGGCCCGTCCATCTGCCGTTGGGCCAGGGCGTGCTGCGGGTGGCTCTCCAGGCCGGGGAACCGCACCCAGTCCACCTTGGGGTGGGCCTCCAGGTAGCGCGCGATCTCCATGGCGTTGCTCTGGGCCCGCTCCACGCGCAGGTGCAGCGTGCGCAGGCCGCGGTGCACCAGCCAGGCCTGGTGCGGGTCCATGGTGCCGCCCAGGTTGCGGTGCACGCCCAGCAGGCGCTTGTACAGCGCCTCCTCCTTGGCCACCACGATGCCGGCCACCACGTCGGTGTGGCCGTTGATGTACTTGGTCATGCTGTGGAGCACCAGGTCGCAGCCGAACTCCAGCGGCCGCTGCAGCAGGGGCGTGGCGAAGGTGTTGTCCACGCAGACCAGCGCGCCGCCCGCGTGGGCGATCTCCGTGCAGGCCTTCAGGTCCGTGAGCGCCAGCGTGGGGTTGGCCGGAGTCTCCAGGTACACCAGCCGGGTGTTGGGACGCATGGCCTTGCGCACGTTCTCCGGATCCGTGGAATCCACGAAGGTGGACTCCACGCCGAACCGGGAGTACTGGGTCTCCAGCACGGTGCGGCTGGGCCCGTAGAGCGCCTCCGTGCACACGATGTGGTCGCCCTGGCTCAGCAGCCCGAAGTACACCGTGTTGACCGCCGCCATGCCCGTGGCCGCCGCCATGGCGCCGCAGCCGCCCTCCAGCAGGGCCACGGCCTCCTCCAGGGCCTGGATGGTGGGGTTGCCGATGCGCGTGTAGATGGGGCCGGAGTCCCGGCCGGCGAAGCGGTCGGCGCCCTGGTCGGCGTTCTGGAAGCGGAAGGTGCTGGACTGGACGATGGGCACGGAGACGGCGCCGGTGCGGGGGTCGCCGTGCTGCCCGGCGTGGACCACGCGGGAATCGCGGCGCAGGCGGCTGATGTCGGTCATGGATCGGGGTCCTTTCGCAAAGCTCGGATCGGCTCGAAACGGGGCGCCGGCGGCGCGGTCCCTACGCGGGGAGGGAGGGGCGGGTTCCGAATTGTGGGGCCCGGCCCGGCTTCCTATTATAGACCTCTCGACCCCGCCCTCCAAACCCCCAGATTCCGGGAGCGACCCATGACCCGAGTGCAGAAAACCCTCCGGATCGCCCTGCTTTTCGCCGTTCTGTGCTTGCCGGCCGCCGCTTCGGTGGGCGCCGACCGCGAGGCGTGGCCCTACCTCCCGAGCGCCGAGACCGGCACCGCGGCCTGGCGCGCCGCGCACCCGGAGTGGGACGGGCGCGGCGTGGTCATCGCCGTGCTGGACACGGGCGTGGACGGCCTCGCGCCCGGTCTGCTGCGCACCTCCACCGGCGATCCCAAGCTCATCGCCGCCCGCGACTTCACGCCCGAGGGCGAGGCGGAGACCGCGGAGGCGGAGCTGGACGGCGCCGCCCTGGTCCATCCCGACGGCGCCCGCCTGGAGGGCTGGGACGCGCTGCCCGTCGGCCCCGACGTGACCGACCTGGCCCGCCGCCCCGTCTACATGGGCCTCATCGACGAGCCCGGCTTCCGCAACAGCGTCCCCGACGTCAACGACGACGGCGACACCACGGACCGCTTCGCCTTCCTGGTCTTCCAGGCCGACCGCGCCGCCGCCGACGCCGCCCTGGGCGAGGGCCGCGGCCTGGCCCTGCTCGCGGCCCTGAACGGGACCGCCGCCGCCGCCGTGGACCGCGAGCGCGCCGCGCCCCGCATCTGGCTCACCGTGGTGGACACCGACGGCGACGGCCGCCTGGACGACGAGACCGTGCTGCGCGATTTCCACGTGAACCACGACCTCTTCACCCTGCGCAACCCGGAAAACGAGGACGGCCGCACGCTCATGGCCTGGTCCGTGACCGTGCGCGAGGAGAGCGACCGCACCGGCGCCCCCCTGCCGCCCACCGCCGAGTTCCACCACGACACCGGCAGCCACGGCAGCCACTGCGCCGGCATCGCGGCGGGCTTCGAGGTCTCCGGCCAGGCCGGCATGCACGGCGGCGCCCCCGGCGCCTGGGTCATCAGCGGCAAGCTGGGCGACAACCGCCTCAGCGGCGGCGCCACCCGCACCGACAGCATGCTGGACGCCGCGCGCTGGGCCGCCGATTTCGGCGAGCGCTACGGCCTGCCCGTGGTGGTCAACATGAGCTTCGGCATCAACAGCGTGGAGGAGGAGGAGGACACGATCGGCAAGGAGCTGGACGCCCTGCTGGCCGAGCATCCGGACCTCTACTTCTGCACCAGCAACGGCAACGAGGGCCCCGGCCTGTCCACCAGCGGCATCCCGGCCACGAGCCAGAGCGTGATCGCCTCGGGCGCCTACCTCTCGCCGGCCACCGGCGCCGACCTCTACAACGCGCACCTGCCCGCCGCCACCCTCTTCGCCTTCAGCAGCCGCGGCGGCGAGGCCATGAAGCCCGACGTGGTGTCGCCCGGCTCCGCCCTGTCCAGCGTGCCGGGCCACGTGGACGGCAGCGCCCGCTTCAACGGCACCTCCATGGCCAGCCCCCAGACCGCGGGCGCCATCGCCTGCCTGCTGAGCGCGGCCCGCGCCGAGGGTCTGACCGTGCACTGGGGCATGATCAAGCGCGCACTCGTCGCCGGCGCGACGCCCGTGCCGGGCCTGCAGCTCTTCGAGCAGGGCGGCGGCCTGGTGGATGTGGAGGGGAGCTGGGCGGTGCTGCGCGAGCTGGCCCGCAGCGACTCGGCCCGCAAGGTGCTCAACTGGAGCGTGAGCGCTCCGTGTCCCTTCCAGGCCGACGGCAAGGCGCCCGCCGCGTACTGGCGAGTGCCCGGCTGGTTCCCCTCGGATCCGGAGACGGTCACCTTCGAGGTGCGGCCCGTCTTCCATCCCGACCTGACGGCCGACGAGCGCGACGTCTTCTTCCGCTCCTTCAAGCTCCGCAGCGAGGCCCCCTGGCTGCGGGTCCTGGCCGACAAGCGCTACGTGCGCGGCGACATGGCCATGACCGTGGACGTCACCTACGACGCCGCCCGCCTGCGCGCCCCCGGCGTGTATTCCGCCCGCGTGCACGGCAGCCTGGACGGCGGGGATCTCTCCGGCCTGGCGGCCCGCGAGTTCAGCCTCTGGAACACGGTGGTGGTGAGCGCGCCGGCCGACCGCGACGGCGGCTACGCGTTCGTCGGCAAGGACCTGCAGCCCTCCACCGTGCAGCGCCACTACGTGGAGGTGCCCGCCGGCGCCACCGCCCTGCGCTGCCGCCTGGAGGTCAGCAAGGACACCGGCGCCCGCGACGGCGCCGGCTGCACCCTGGAGATCTGCGATCCCGAGGGCGCCGTGCAGGGCGGCTTCGGCGGCTACGCGCGGCCCGAGTCGCGCCCGGTGGTGGACATGACCGTCACCCCGCCCGAGCTGCGCCCCGGCATCTGGGAGATGAACGTGGTGGCCGCCATCGGCAACCTGCGTCCCACGGACTACCGCCTGAGCGTGACCTGCGACGCCTACGACGTGCGTCCCGCCGCCATCACCGGCCTGCCGCGCAAGGCCGGCAAGGCGGCCGAGGCCACGCTGGAGATCACCCGCGGGCTGCGCGGCGTGCTCCACGGCCGCGCCGAGGCGGTGCTGGACGGCTTCACCCGCGACCGCACCGTGGACGTGAAGGACACGGACCGCTGGACCCAGCGCTTCACGCTGGATGCCCAGGCGCCCCGCGTCACCTTCAGCCTGTCCATGGACGAGGCCACGGCCAACCTCTTCACCGACTGCGCCGTGAACATCCTGGACGCCGACGGCACCGCCGTGGACGCCTCGGGCTTCAACGGCCTGACCTGCGAGGTGGGCGCGGCCCTGCCCGACGGCGCGGATTCCGCGTCCTACACCCTGCAGGTTGTGGGAGGCTTCGCCCGCGCCGCCGACGCCGACGCCTGGAGCTTCGACCTGACGGAGACCCGCCGCTGGGCCGCGCCGGTGCGCGGCGCCGTGAAGGGCCCCGGAAGCCGCGGCCTGCTGCTCCACGCCGGCGTGCCCGCCGCCCTGGACGTGAGCTTCGCCGACGCCTGGCCCGCGGCCCCCGACGGCATGAGCGTGTCCGGCCGCGTGCGCGTGCTGGACGAGCGTCCCACCGACCGCCGCCCCGGCGACCAGGGCGGCCGCCTGGTGCTGGAGGTGCCCATCACCCTGGGCGACTAGCCGCCGCCCTCAACGCCGACGCGCCGCCTTCCCGGGGGGGGGGGAGGCGGCGCGTCCGTGTTCATCGGGGGACGGTCACTCGAACGGCGAGTACTCCGCCGCCACCTCCACCAGGTGGGCCTCCAGGCTGTCCATGTGCCTGTCGCGACGGTGGCGGGCCAGCGCCCGCTCCCGCGCCGCCACCCGCGCGGGCAGGCCCAGGGCCGCGGCGCGTTCCAGGGCCTGGACCAGATCGGCGGCGTCGCCGCTGCGGAAGAGCACGCCCTCGCGCCCGTCGTCCAGGCACTCGGGGATGCCGGCGATGTCCGCGCCCACCACCGGCACGCCGCAGGCCAGCGATTCCAGCAGCGACAGGGGCCCGTTCTCGTACCACTCCGATGGCAGCACGCTGAAGGCCATGCGGGGCAGCAGCGCGGCGAGGCCGTCGGGGGGCAGGGCGCCCAGGAAGACGGCGTCGTCCAGGCCCAGGCCGCGGGCCAGGGCGCGCAGCTCCGCTTCGGCCGGTCCGCTGCCGGCGATGCGCAGAGCCGGAGGGGGAGGGGCGCCGTCGGCGCGGCGGCGGTCCTGCCAGGCCGCGTGGGCCCGCAGCAACGTGGCCAGGCCCTTCTCCCGCGAGAGGCGGCCGAAGTAGAGGTAGGCGTCGTCCACGTGGTCCTCGTCCGGACGGAAGCGGTCCGTGTCCACGAAGTTGGGCAGCGGGATCAGGTTCTCCTCCGGATAGCCCCAATCCGCGTACTTGCCGGCGTAGTAGGCGCTGGGGCAGAGGAAGCGGTGCACGGCGGACGGGTAGAGGTTGCGGACGCGGTGGTTCCACGTCTCCGCCGCCGCCAGCAGCGACGCCGGCCGCGATCCCTTCACGCACGCGCCCAGCACCGCGTTCCACAGCCGGCCGTCGCGGCAGCGCTCGCAGGGGGCGCCGTCGCGCAGCATGTGGATGGCGGGGCAGAGCAGGCGCAGGTCGTGCAGGGTCATGACCACCGGCAGGCGATGACGCTGCAGGACGGGCAGGATGGACGGGCTCAGATGATGGTACGCGTTGTGGACGTGCACCACGTCGGGGCGCACCTCGCGGAGCAGGGCGTCCAGATTGCGCGCGGCCTCGCGGTTCCAGATCAGCGAGAGGGCGCCGGCTGGGTCGAAGCGCACGCTGGCGTAGTCGTGGGCCCGGACGAAGAAGCGGTCCCACCGCGAGGGCCGGGCGTCGGCGTCCTTCATGGCGAAGGGCACCACGCTCCAGCCGCGCTCGGCGAGGTCCTCCTCCTCCTGCAGGAGGTAGCGGCCCACGCCGCCGGCGGGGCCCACGTCGTGGTAGAACTTGTTGATCAGCAGGACCGTGCGGCGGGCCACGCTCAGACCTCCGGAACCAGCAGGGGGAGGGTCTCGTGGGCGCCGCCGGGGATGAAGTGGTCCACCCAGGCGCTCACGCCGCCCTCCTCCAGGTTGAACTCCGCCACGGTGGCGCCGGACTCCTTGCCCGCGCGCGCCAGGCCCGCCGCCGGGTAGACCAGGCCCGAGGTGCCGATCACCAGCAGGAGATCGCAGTCGCCCACGGCGTCCACGGAGTCGCGCATCACCTGGGGATCGATGGCTTCGCCGAACCACACCACGCCCGGCCGCATGAGGCCGCCGCACACGGAGCACGCGGGCAGGGGCGGCAGGGGCGTCACGTGGTTCTCGGTCTCGCGCCCGCAGCCCAGGCAGCGCAGGGTCCACAGGGAGCCGTGGAACTCCAGCACGTGCCGGCTGCCCGCCCTCTGATGCAGGCCGTCCACGTTCTGGGTCACCACGGTCACGCGCTCGCAGGCGGCCTCCAGGCCCACCAGGGCCAGATGGGCCGCGTTGGGCTCGCAGTTCGAGACCAGGCCGCGGCGCCAGTCGTACCAGCGCCAGACCTTGGCCGGATCGCGCTCGAAGGCCTGCGGGGTGGCCAGCTCCTCCGGGCGCACGTTCTCCCACAGGCTGTCGTGGCCGCCGCGGAAGGTGGGCACGCCGCTGGCGGCGGAGATGCCGGCGCCGGTCAGGGCGCAGATGCGGGTGGTCGGGGTGATGGCGGCGCGCAGGCGCGCCAGGGTGTCCCGAACATCGTTCACGGTGGGTTTCCTCGGGGTCGGGTTGCGCGATGGAGGACCTTGGGCCATGATCGGCGGCAGCACCGCCGGGTGTCAATCGTCATCGACCGGAGGGAACCGTTGCGCCGTCTCGTGGTCCTGCTGCTCCTGCTGCTCCTCGCTCCCGCGACGCTCGCCGCCGCGCCGCTGCCCGACGTGGCCTGGGAGCTGGGCGACGTGCCGCCTCGCCTGCGCGACGACGCCGCGGCTGTCTGGGAGCGCGGCGCCGCCGAGGTGCAGGGGAGGCTGTGGCCGTTCGCGCGGGCTCCCCAGCCCATCACCGTGCATCTGATGGACTCCCGGGCCTACGCGGAGTGGACGGCCGGCTGGCTGGGCGACTGGACCGTGGGCGCCGCGGGCGCGGACTGGATCGCCCTGGACGTGCAGCGCCTGCGCGCCGTGGACCAAACCATGGAGCACGTGCTCCTGCACGAGTACGCCCACTGCCTGATCCGCCAGGGGGCGGGCGAGCAGGCCCGCGTGCCGCGCTGGTTCCACGAGGGCGCCGCCCAGCTCGTGGCCCGCGAGTGGCGCCTGGGCGACACTGTGGCCCTGATCCTGGACGGCGGCGCGCCGGATCTGCGCGAGCTGGACCGCGGCCTGGAAGGCGCCGCGGGCGCCGACGCCTTCTACCGCGCCAGCCTCCTGGCCGCCACGCGCCTGCAGGACGCCTACGGCCCCGACGTGCTGCGCGACCTGGTCCTGGCGCTGCGCGTCACGGGCGACTTCCCCGCGGCCTTCACGCGGGTGACGGGCGAGTCGTACGACGACTTCGCGGCCGGCTTCGCCGACTCCGTCAAGCTGCGCTACGGCTGGCTCTTCCTCGTCACGCGCTGGCCCACGCTGTTCGTGCTGGCGTCCCTGGTGTTCCTGGCGGGAGCCGTGCTCAAGCGCCGCCGGGACCTGCGGCGCATGGCGGCCATGGCCGATCTCGCGCCGCCGCCGGATGCCCCGCCGCCGCCGGAGGAGGAGGAGCCGCGCCCGCGCCGACTCTGGCCGGCGACGGACGACGACCGCGGCGGCACCATCCATTGACGGCGATTGCAGGCTGCAACCCCTGCATTCGCGCCTCCGCCGGTCCCTTCGCCGCCGTTCCGGCGCATCCACCCTGCGGGACCCCGGCCTCCATCGCCGGGAAGCACGGGGAATCACCGGAAACTCCATGGTATTTGCGGGGTTGCCCCGATCTTACATTCCTGCTATTGACAGGGTGGGTTCCGATCCCATGATTGCGACGAAAGGAATGTCGCCGCCGTCGGCACCGGGTCGGCGATCCGAAACGCCCTCGGATCCCAACTGAAAACGAGACGGTTCCCGAAGCGGCACAACCGACTGCCCTGAATGGAGTTCCACGGGAAGTCGGCAGGCGCTCCAGCCTGGCATCGGAGTTGCTCCAGAGCCATCGAGACGCTGCAACCGGATGCCCTGCATCCGCGTCCCCTGACCCGGGAGTTGCCGAATTGACCTTCGGCCGACTGGCACGACCCATCCTGACCGCCGTCGCGGCGCTGCTGCTGGCCTCCTGGGCCGGCGCTCAGACCGTGGACGTCACCCTGTCCTGGGCGGCGCCCGCCGACGGCGCGCCGGTGGATCACTACGTGGTCTACTGGTCCATCGACGGGGCCGACTTCCGCAAGGTCGTCGAGTCGGAGCAGACCGCCGTCGTCATCCCCTGCGAGGCCGGCTCCACGTACCTGTTCCGCGTCAGCGGCGTGTCGGAGTACGGGCTGGAGGGCGTGGTCAGCGAGACTTCGGATCCGGTGGAGATCCTGGAGGGCCAGCAGAGCGAGGGCGCGCCTCCGTCGGCGCCCGCCCTGCGTCCCAACTATCCCAACCCGTTCAACCCGGAGACCACCATCCGCTACGGCATCCCCGTCACGGCCAGCGCCGCCGCAGGCGCCCGCCTCGAGATCTACGACATGCGCGGCGTCTGCGTGCGCCGCCTGCCCGTGAACGCCACCCCCGGCTGGCACGAGGTGGTCTGGAACGGCCGCGACGATCTGGGTCAGGAGCAGGCCTCCGGCCAGTACTTCGTGCGGCTGCTGACCTCCAGCGAGACGTCGGTCTGGAAGATGACCATGGTCAAGTAGCGGACCCGCGCCGCACCGCGCCTCCGGCCCCCGCCCTTTCGCAGGGCGGGGGCCTTTTCGTGCCGATTTCCGCGTCGCGGAGCTTGGTTCGGCCGTGGAATCTGCTATCTTGTGGGGCCGAACCTAGCCCGCATCCCCCCCAAGAGGCCGTCATGAATCTGCTCAAACTCAAGAAGCTGGCGAACTCCGGCCATTTCGACGATCTCGCCCAGATCTGGCCCGAGGCCCTGGCCGACGACGACACGGACCGCGACGAGCTCCTGCGCATCGTGGCGCAGGTCCGCCGCCTGGGCGCCGACGAGCACGCCGACAAGCTGCTCTCCTCCCTCCTCTCGCTGCACGAGGAGGAGGGCGGCAAGCGCGCCCGCCTGGACGCCTGCCGGGATGCCGCCGTGGTCATGCCCCGCTCGGAGATGGTGCGCAAGGAGCTGCGGACCCTCTACAACACGGTGCACAAGGACAACGAGCAGGTGTCGGAGCTCACGGGCCGGCTGCTCGCCGACGGCGAGGCCCTGGACAAGGCGGTGCCCACCCTGGACCGCTTCCTCCAGCTCACCCCGGGCCGCTTCTTCACGGATCGCGGGCACCTGGAGCCGGGCATGGTCCTGACCGTGGACGGCGGCCGGGCCCGCCTGGATGTCACCTTCGGCGGCCGCAGCGCCACCCTGGACCGTGCCGCCGTGGACGCCGTGATCATCCTGCCGGAGGACCACTTCCCCTCCATGCTCCTCTACAAGCAGGAGGAGCTGAAGGCCATGGCGGACCAGGATCCCGAAGCCTTCGTGCTCAGCGCCGTGCGCGCCACCCGCGACCGCATGTGCTCGTACAAGGACCTCCGCAAGCATCACGCCGCGCTCCTGGGCGAGGACGCCTGGGCCAAGTGGTGGAAGACCGCGCGTCCGGTGCTCAAGGCGTCCAGCAAGCTGGAGCTGAGCGGCGCCTCCCAGCCCACCTTCCGCATGCTGCGCCGCGAGCGCACCTACGAGCAGCGCCTGCGCGAGCAGTTCGCGACGCTGAAGGAGGTGGGAGACAAGCTGCGCTTCGTGCTGGACTACCTGGATGAGACGCGCAAGGACCGCACCGCGGATCCGGCCCTCCTGGCGGACCTGGGCAACACCGCGGCCAAGCTGGCGGCTCCCCTGCTGACGACGGACCCGTCCATGACCCTGGCCTGCCTCGCCGTCCACGCACGCGTGGCCCGGCGCGACGTGCCCGTGGCCAAGCTCAACCCCCAGGCCGCCGCCTCGGTGGTGGACCGCATCCAGGACCCCGCCCAGCTCCCCAACCACCTGGGCGACCAGCTCCTGTCGGCGGTGCTGCACTTCGTGCGCGAGGTCCGGCCCGACGCCTGGGCCGATTTCTGGTCCCGCGTGCTGCCCCGCTGCGGCCGTCTCATGAGCGAGATGCTGGTGCGCGAGCTCCTGGCGGCGGACCACGTGGCGGAGCTGACCCGGGCCCTGCATCAGGTCCTGGACCACCCCACCGCCTCGCCCGACGTGCTGGGCTGGCTGTGGCGCGCCCGCCACGCGGACACCAAGCAGGCCGTGGTGCTGCGGGATCTGCCCGGAGTGTCCACGGCGGCCTGCTTCGAGGCCATGCTCCAACTCGCGGACGCCACCGGCCGCATGTCCGCCGTATCGGACGACAAGCGCCTGCGACGCATCCTGGACCAGACCCTGGACACCCTGGCCCTCTACGACTGCAAGCCCATCCAGGAGTACGTGGACGCCCTGGACATGGCGGGCTCGCGTCGGCTGAAGGAGAGCCTGGAGTCCAACGGCGGCCTGCGCGCCAGCCTCAAGGCCACCGTGGCGGCCATGATCCGCAACCGCCATCCCGAGGTGTTCGTGGAGGCCGCCAAGCCCTGGCAGGAGGACGCCCACTACTCCACGGAGCGCGGCCTGCAGCTGCGCCGCGCGGAGCTGGAGCATCTGGTCACCGAGGAGCTGCCGGCCGTGGCCAAGCAGATCGGCGAGGCCGCCAGCCACGGCGACCTCAGCGAGAATTCCGAGTACACCGCCGCGCTGGAGAAGCGCGACCAGGTCACCAGCAACGCCACCCGCATCGAGAACGAGCTGGCCAAGGCCAAGGTGATCACCAAGGAGATGGCCTCCACCGACTTCGTGAACGTGGGCACCCGCGTGCGCCTGCGCGATCTGATGACGGGCAAGGAGGAGACCCTCACCTTCCTGGGCGCCTGGGACTCCAACCCGGCCAAGGGGATCCTGTCCTACCAGGCTCCGCTGGCCATGGCCTTCATGGGCCAGGTGGTGGGGGATCAGGTGGAGTTCGGGGAAGAGGGGCACAAGAGGCGGTGGGAGATTCTGGGGGTTGAGTCGGCGCTTTAGACGTTGGGCGGAGTGTCCCGTCGGGTGTGGCGGGGGCGGGGCGGATCCACATCGTGTGGATCCGCCCCTTCGCGTTCCGGGGCAGGGGACCTCCGTGTCCCCTGCCCCTTCACGAGACCCCGCCACACCCGACGGGACACTCCGCCC
>DAOTGJ010000017.1:20334-21771 GCA_035447065.1 Candidatus Krumholzibacteriia bacterium | reverse complement strand
TCGCTCGCTGCGCTCGCATTGCGGGAGGGGGGCTCGCTTGCTGCGGTCGGATTGCGGCGTTGCGGGTTGGTGGGGTGGGAGTAGGTTGAGGGGCGGAGGTGATGAGATGAAAACGGTATTGATTGTGATGCTGGGAATGTTGGTGATGGGTGGCGGACTGGCCGCCTGGAAGGTGAGGGGGGCCATGGCCGGGGAGATGCAGACGCCGACGCAGGCGACGGACGGGGTCCTGTGGGACCTGGAGACGGCCACGCTGGAGGGGGAGCCCGTTTCGCTCGGGGAGTGGAAGGGCGACGTGGTGCTGGTGGTGAACACGGCCAGCAAGTGCGGGCTGACGCCGCAGTACGAGGGGCTGGAGAAGCTGCATGCGGAGCTGAAGGACCAGGGCTTCGCGGTGCTGGGGTTCCCGTGCAACCAGTTCATGGGGCAGGAGCCGGGATCGGCGGAGCAGATCCGCGAGTTCTGCAGCCTGACCTACGGGGTCACGTTCCCCATGTTCGCCAAGCTGGACGTGAAGGGGGACGACCGCAGCCCCATCTACGATTTCCTGCTGGCCGGCGGGCTGGAGGAGCCCACCTGGAACTTCACCAAGTATCTGGTGGGGCGCGACGGCAAGGTCATCGCGCGCTTCTCGCCCAAGACCACGCCCGAGGACGAGGATCTGCGCAAGGCGATCCAGGCGGCGCTGAAGGGCTGAGCGACACCTCGGCTGATCACGGAAAGGCCGTCCGGGGATCCGGACGGCCTTTCGCGTTCAGGGCTGCCGTTCCAGGCTAGGCGGCGGTGGGAACCAGGCCCCAGCGGTGCTGGATGGCCTTCCACTGCAGGCCCTGGTACAAGGCGCTCAGGCCCACCAGCACGTACACGGCCTTGGCCAGCGGGGCGGTCATGCCGCCGAACAGGGTGGCCACCAGGTCGAACTCGAAGAGGCCCACCAGGCCCCAGTTCAGGCCGCCGACGATCAGCAGGACGGCCACGATGATGTCGATCGTCTTCATGAGTCTCTCCTCTCAGAGGTGTCGTTTCTCTCGCGTCACCCTCAGAGGATAAACACAGTCTAGTTTTGTGCAACAATATATATACAAAATATGTTCAGCCCCGGTCCACCCCACGGGGATGGCTCAGCGTCACGGTCTTCTGGTCCGTGGGCCAGAGGATGATCTCGCCCACGTTCACGTGGGCCGGGCGGGCGGCGCTCCAGACCACGGCGTCGGCCACGTCGGCGGGCTGCAGGGGCGGGAAGTTGCGGTAGACGGCGTCGGCGCGCGGGGCGTCGCCGTGGAAGCGCACCAGGCTGAACTCCGTCTCCACCATGCCCGGGTCCACCGTGGTGCAGCGCACGCGGGTGCCCTTCAGGTCGATGCGGATGCCCGTGGTCAGGGCGTGCACCGCGAACTTGGTGCCGCAGTACACGGCGCCGCCGGGGTACACGTCGTG
>DAOTGJ010000017.1:12528-20234 GCA_035447065.1 Candidatus Krumholzibacteriia bacterium | reverse complement strand
AGCTCAGCTCCCAGTGGGTGGGCACGTACACGGGGACCGCGGTGCTGTCCTTCGGCGGGTCGGATCAGGGAGAGCGGCTGCCGGCCACCGTGCGCATCTACGACCTGGGCGACGACTACGTCCGCGTGAAGATCTTCCTCACGCCCACCTTCGGCGCGTCGGAGCAGAACCGGCTGGAGCTGCCGGTGCAGTCGGGCACGCGGTGCAGCGGCTCCATCAACGTGGTGGAGCTCTGGTGGTACGGCAACTTCACGCGGTCGGGCGATCATCTGAGCGGAGGCGTGACGGTCTACCCCGTGGGCGGCAGCGCGGCGGCGCCGGACTGGTCCATCACCGGCATCGACGCCGACCGCTGAACGCGCGCGCGGCGGCCCGTCGCAGGGACGGACCGCCGCGGGAGGCGGATCGCATAAGGCGGGGGCTCAGCGGTACAGCCGCTTCACCGTGCTCCAGGTCATGTCCTCCGCCGGGGTGGGGATGTCCAGGGTGATGCGGAAGGCCAGATCGCCGTAGCTGGCGTCGATGGCGGTCCAGGGGCCGTTGTCGCCGCCCGCGCTGAGGTAGCGCACGCCGTCGGCGTAGGCGTCCTCGTTCTGCCAGTAGCCCAGGCGGCCCTGGCCGCTCCCGGCCGGCGCGCAGGTGATCAGATACGTGAGGCCGGGCTGGAGATCCAGGGCCAGGCCGGAGAAGTCGAACTCCACCCACTCCGTGCCCAGGGCGAAGCCCACCGACCGCGTCACGGTGCCGATGGTCATCACGCCCGGAATGCGGATGCTGCACAGCAGGAGCGAATTGGCGGTCAGCGGCGGCGCCGCGTTGTAGGTCTGGCCGTCCAGGATCACCTGGAAGGCCACCGAGGCCAGCTTGCCGCCGCACTCGCTGACGAAGCTCTGGCCCTCGCCGGCCACGTAGCCGGCGGCGTTCACGCCGAGCCAGGCCTTGCCGCCGTTGCTCTCCAGGCCGAAGCTGCTGGGGCAGGTGTCCGCCAGGACCGCGCCGGCCAGCAGCAGGATCATCCCCGTCGCCATCACGTTCTTCATGTCCGCCTCCCCGATTCGCGGCGTCGGTGGGTCCCGTCGTCACCATGACGCACGGGCAGGATGCACGCCGCGGCACGGAATCCGATGCCGTGCGCAAGGGGCAGCAAGAAGCGCGCCCCGGCCGTGGGGGCCGGGGCGCGCGGGAAGCATCGGGAAGCCGCGGGAACGATGGGCTACTCGGTCCACCGCGTGAGCCATCCCATGACCTCGTCGTGCCACTGGATGGAGTTCTGCGGCTTCAGGACCCAGTGGTTCTCGTCGGGAAAATAGAGAAGTCTGGCGGGCACTCCGCGACGACGCAGAGCCGTGAAGGTGCTCAGGCCCTGGGTGTCCACCACGCGGTAGTCCAGACCGCCGTGGACCACCAGGGTGGGCACGTGCCAGTTCTGGACGTGGTTCACGGGGTTGTGCTTGTCGTAGGCCTGGGCGTCCTCCCAGGGCAGGCCGTGCTCCCACTCCGGGAACCACAGCTCCTCGGTGTCGAAGTAGGCCATCTGCTCGTCCAGGTTGCCGTCGTGGCAGACGAAGGCCTTGAACTTCTTGCCGAAGGGCTGGCCGTGCATCCAGTTGATCATGTAGCCGCCGTAGCTGGCGCCGGCGGCCACCACGCGGTCGGCGTCCAGCCAGGGGTAGCGCTGCAGGGCGGCGGCCAGGCCCTTCTCCAGGTCCTCCAGGGGGCGGTCGCCCCAGTGGCCGCTGATGGCGTCGGTGAACGCCTGGCCGTAGCCGGTGGAGCCGTGGAAGTCCACCGCAACCGTGGCGAACCCGGCGCCCACGTAGGCCTGGGGGTTCCAGCGGTAGTGGAAGTCGTTGCCGAAGCTGCCCTGGGGGCCGCCGTGGACCAGGAAGGTCAGGGGCCAGGTCTTGCCCGCGGCCGCCTTCTCCTCCGACCAGTCGTAGGGCTTCACCAGGTAGGCGTAGACGGTCTCGCCGTTCCAGCCCTGGAAGCTGAACTGCTCGGGCTCGCCCATGAGCGTGGCGGCCGTCTTGGCGTCGTTCAGGGCGGTGAGGCGGGTCTCGGAGCCGCCGTCGGCCTTGGCGGTGTGGATCTCGTTGGGGGCGCGCAGGTGGTTCTTGGTGTAGACCAGGCCGCGGCCGCCCAGGGTCAGGGAGCCGTTGCTGCCGTCGCGCACCAGCATCGTCACGCGGCCGTCCTTCACGCGGAGGCCGAAGATGGAGTTCTGGCCCAGGTAGTCGGCGTTGCAGTAGAGGGTCTTGCCGTCGGCCGACCAGAGGAGCTGGTGGGGGCTGAGCTCCAGGCCGTCGTAGGTCAGGTCCAGGGTGCGCACCTCGCCGGCGGGCCAGGTCATGAGCTTGATCGCGAAGCGGTCGGCCTCGAAGCCGGGGCGGGCCATGGCCTTCCAGGCCAGGGTCCTGCCGTCGGGGGAGAAGAGGGGCGCGGTGTCCCAGGCCTGGTTGGACTCGGTGAGGCAGGTCCAACCGCCGGAGCCGTCGGCGGGCACGGCGTAGAGGTCGTAGTCGGTGCTCCAGGCGGGCTCGCTGCCGGGCAGGACCTTGGCGGTGAAGACCAGGGTGGAGCCGTCGGCCGAGAGGGCGAACTCCTCGCTGCCGCCCCAGGGGTGGGTGGGGGTGTCGGCGTCCAGGTCCTTCACCAGGTCCACCGGCTTCGCGTCCGGATCCGTGCCGTCCAGCAGGAACACGTGGGTGCGCTTGCCGTCCTCCCAGTGGTCCCAGTGCCGGAACATGAGCTCGTCGTAGATCTTGCCGGTGGTGGGCACGGCGGCGAGCTCGGCGTCGCGGGCCGCGGTCTCCTCCGGCGTCATGCCCGGGAACACGTCCATGGTGAACAGGAAGGCGTGGCGCTGGGGCGCGAGCTCCAGGTTGCCCACGTCCAGGGGCAGGTCCGTGATCTGCCGCGCCTCGCCGCCGCGGGGATCGATGTTCCAGATCTGGGACGACCCGGACCGCGTGGAGAGGAAGAAGAGCGTGCCGTTCAGGCACCAGCGAGGGTTCCAGTCGCCGGCGGGGTCGGCGGTGAGGCGGCGGGCGTCCGTGCCGTCGCTGTCCACGAGCCAGAGGTCCGTGCGGCCCTTGTTGGCCTCCAGGTCGGTGCTGCGCACGGTGAAGGCGATGGTCTTGCCGTCGGGCGACACCTGGGGCTCGCTGATGCGGTCCATGGCCAGCATGTCGTGGACGGAGAAGGGATGGGGCTCGGCGGCGGCCACGACGGCCGCCAGGCCGGCCGCGAGCAGCACGGTCAGCAGGATGGAGCGCACGGCGTTCCTCCGGGGGCTGGAAGGGTCAGCGTTGGGGTCGAACCGGTCCAGAATAGTGCATGGGAGCCGCGTTGGCGAGAAGGAGGCTCACCAGCGCGCCGTGAGGGCCAGGGCGCCCGGCGCCACCGCCAGCCGCAGGCCCGGGTCCTGCTCCGAGCGCGCCGCGTTGCGGCCGCACAGCCAGCCGATGGCCGCGCCGGCCACCGTGTCGCTGGCGTGATGCTTGAGGTCCTCCATGCGGCCCATGGCGGTCGTCACGCCCAGGGCCACGCCGGCGCCCCCCCACCAGCCGCCGTGGCGGCGCGAGATCACGCCCGCGGCGCTGAAGGCGGCGGCCGTATGGCCCGAGGGGAAGGAGTAGGGCTCGCCGTTGGGGCGGGTGCGGTCCACCAGGGGCTTGAGGGCGGCCACCACGCCGTAGGTGAGGGCCAGGGCGCGGGTCATGTCGTAGCCGGTGCGGGCCAGCTCCGGCGCGTCGGCCCATGCGCCGGCGCCCCATACGGCCAGGGCCAGGGGGGCCTGCAGGCGGGCGTCGCCCCAGAGGTTGCCGCGGTCGGCCAGGAAGTCCCAGGCGCCGCGGTCCAGGAAGTCGCGGGTGCGCTGGGGGTTCTCGATGGCGTGGACGCCGGCCGTGGCGGCCGCGCCGCCGGCCAGCCACCAGGCGGTGGCGGGGGTGGCCAGGGAGGCCACGTCGGCGGCGAGGTCGGAGGGGAGGCCGGCCTGGGCGAGGACGGGCAGGGCGCAGACGGCAGCAACGAGCAGGAAACGGCGCATTTGGGTCCTTTCCCTTGTGCCTCGGAAAATGTGCCTGGGCCGTTTCTCGATCTTCGGGCGTGAACCCATGCTTGTAAACATTGAAGTTACGTGCCCGATTGACTTGGATGACGGTCGAGGCACAATTTCGGAGGCACAACTTTTGGAACTTGCATACCAGACGGTTCGCGTCGATCTTGGGAGACGTTAACCGGATGGTGTAGATTTGCCAAGGGAGCCCACCATGCACGCCGCCGACATCACCGGAACCATGACCCTGCTGGCCATCGCCGACGCCTTCCCCGAGACCATCCCCGTCTTCGTGGACCTGGGCTTTCCGCAGATGGCCGACCCCGCCCGCCGCGCCGCCCTGGGCGCCAAGGTCACCCTGGATCAGGCCGCTCGCGCCAAGGGCCGCGACGCCGCCGCCATGCTCGCGGACCTGCGCGCCGCCGTGCGCGATGCCCGTCGTGGCGAGGACCTCACCCTGGCCGCCGCCGACGAGAGCCGCATGTTCCCGGACGCGGGCGACGTGAAGGTGGCCGGACTGCTGCCCTGCCCCGTGCGCATCCCCCTGCTGGAGACCTTCGACGCCGCGGCGCAAGCCGTGGAGGCCAAGCACGGCGTGAGCGTGGGCTACCGCCTGGCCGCCGCCAGCGTGGGCATGGACGTGGTGCAGGCGGAGATGGCGCGCCTGAAGACCGAGGCGGACCTGCCGGACGTGTTCCTGTCCGCCGGCTTCGAGGCGTTCTTCGACCACCGGAACCTGCGCCGCTTCAAGGACGCCGGCGTCTTCGCGGACCGCTCCTGGGAGCGCACCAACCCGGCCTTCGACGGCCTGGGGATCAAGGACCCCGACGGCCACTTCAGCATGATCGGCGCGGTGCCCGCCATCTTCCTGGTGGACACCCAGCAGCTGGAGGAGGGCGAGCCCGTGCCGCGCACCTGGACGGACCTGCTGGATCCGCGCCTGGAGCGCCGCGTGGCCCTGCCCGTGGGGGACTTCGATCTCTTCAACGGCATCCTGCTGACCCTCTGGAAGCACTACGGCGACGACGGCGTGCGCGCCCTGGCCCGCAACCTCATGCGTTCGCTCCATCCCAGCCAGGCCGCCGGCCGCTTCAAGGCGACCAAGGGCGAGGTGCCCACCGTCTCCGTGATTCCCTACTTCTTCTCGCGCATGGCCAAGCTCAATCCCAAGGTGGAGATCGTGTGGCCCGAGGACGGCGCCGTGCTCAGCCCCATCTTCATGCTGGAGCGCGCGGGCGCCGGCGAGGCCGCGCGCGAGCTGGCCGACGTGTTCCTCTCCCGCGAGGCCGGCGAGATCCTGGCCCACAAGGGCCTCTTCCCCTCGCTGCATCCCGACGTGGTCAACGAGCTGCCCGACCCGGCCCCCTGGCTGTGGCTGGGCTGGGACTTCGTGCGCGAGCACGATCTGGGCGTGATGATCCCGCGCATGCTGGAGATCTTCCATCAGGGCACGGAGGCGCAGGCATGAGGTTCGTGACCGTGAGCGGGCCGCCGTCGTCGGGCAAGACGTCGGTGATCCTCAAGACCCTGGAGCACGTGCGCGCGCAGGAGCGCAGCGTGGGCGTGGTCAAGTTCGACTGCCTGACCACCTTCGACGACGACCTCTACCGCGCCCAGGGCATCCCCGTGCGCAAAGGGCTGAGCGGCGCGCTGTGTCCGGACCACTACTTCGTGAGCAACGTGGAGGAGTGCGTGCAGTGGGGGCTGGCCCAGGGGCTGGACGTGCTGGTGAGCGAGAGCGCCGGGCTCTGCAACCGCTGCTCCCCGTACATCCGCGACGTGCTGGCCGTGTGCGTCATCGACAACCTGTCCGGCATCAACACGCCGCAGAAGATCGGGCCCATGCTCAAGTCGGCGGACATCGTGATCATCACCAAGGGCGACGTGGTGAGCCAGGCGGAGCGCGAGGTCTTCGCCGCGCGCGTGCATCGCGTGAACCCCAAGGCGCGCGTGATGCACGTCAACGGCATCACCGGGCAGGGCAGCTACGAGTTCTCCACGCTGTGGAACGAGGGCGAGGAGACGGCCACGGTGGAGGGCAAACGGCTGCGCTTCAGCATGCCGGCGGCGCTGTGCAGCTACTGCCTGGGGGAGACGCGCATCGGGCAGCAGTACCAGATGGGCAACGTGCGCAAGATCGATCTGGAGGCGGGCGCGGAGCTGGACCTGGACCGCCAGCAGGGCGCGCCTCTGAGCGACGGGGGGGACGCATGAGCGCCACGGCCGAACTCCTGCGCGGGCTGACCGTGGCCGGGCTGCTGCAGCGCTGGCCCTTCGCCGACGGCTTCCTGGCCGACCGCGACCTGGATCCCGAGGCCCTGGCCGCCGCGCCGCTGGCCGACGTGCTGGACGGCGCCGGCCTGGACGCCCTGGCCGCCTTCCTGGAGGAGATGGAGCTGTTCCTCTCCGGCGAAGAGGCCGCGGTGGAGAGCATCGCCGTGCTGGGCGGCCGCGACAAGAGCGGCGCCGACGAGCCCGTGCGCCGTCTGGACGCGCGCGTGGGCGAGGTGATCTGCATCGTGGGGCCCACCGGGTCGGGCAAGAGCCGGCTGCTGGCGGACATCGAGTGGGTGGCGCGCGGCGATACGCCCACCGGCCGCCGCGTGCTGATCGACGGCGCCGAGGGCGACGACCGCTGGCGCACCTCCGGCGACCGCAAGCTGGTGGCGCAGCTCAGCCAGAACATGAACTTCGTCATGGACATGGGCGTTGGCGACTTCCTGGCCCTGCACGCCGAGAGCCGCCGCGCCGACGACATCGACGCCAAGGTCCGGATCATCTGGCAGGAGGCCAACGCCCTGGCCGGCGAGCCCTTCGCCCTGGACACGCCGGTCACCAGCCTCTCGGGCGGCCAGTCGCGGGCGCTGATGATCGCGGACACGGCGGTGCTGTCGCACTCGCCGGTGGTGCTCATCGACGAGATCGAGAACGCGGGCATCGACCGCCGCAAGGCCCTGGACATCCTGGTGGGGCAGGACAAGATCGTGCTCATGGCCACGCACGACCCCATCCTGGCGCTCATGGGCGCGCGTCGTGTGGTGATCCGCCAGGGCGGCATGGCGGCGGTGGTGGAGCCCAGCGACGCGGAGCGCGCCAACCTGGACGAGCTGCGGGCGCTGGATGCGCGGATGATGGCGCTGCGGCATCGGCTGCGGATGGGGGAGCGGCTGGATGTGATCTAGGCCGCTCCCCGCGGCCGGTCAGCGGTACGAAGCCTTCAGACGCGACCACGTGGGCCGGTCGGTCTCCACCGGCTCCAGCAGGATGGTCAGAACGTTGTTGGTCTCGTCGGCCTCGGCCACCTCGTCGTCCGGATCCACCACCACGGTCACCGTCGGCTCGCCCGTCCAGCCCACCCACTCCAGGTAGGGCGTGATCTCGTACGCACAAGCGCACTGGAAGAGGAAGCCGGCGTCGCGGCAGTGACCGTCCCAGTCCGCGCTGAACGTGACCAGATCCAGGCACTCGCCCTGGCCGCAGTCGGGCCATTGGTAGTTCCAGCAGGTGTGATGGGTCTGCACGTACTGGGCGACGGAGCGGGCCTCCTGCACCAGCACCGGGCCGTAGTAGGTGGCCACCGCCAGGGCGTGGGCGGCCAGGTGGCCGGCGTTGATCAGGGTGATGCGGGGGATGAGGCGGTACTCGC
>DAOTGJ010000017.1:0-12428 GCA_035447065.1 Candidatus Krumholzibacteriia bacterium | reverse complement strand
CTCCCTTCTGCAGCGGGCGCGGGGCCCGGTCCTGGCGAGGACTCCTTCCTTGTTTGGGGAGGGGGCGGGGTGTTGCACGCGAACTCGCGGAGGGTGACGGAGAACAGGAACGCCGGGCGGTGCGGGAGGCCGGAGCCCCGCCGCGCCGCCCGGCGCCTTCCACCCCCCGCTCAGGGCAGAAGCGTGAGCTTGCGGGTCAGCGTGCCCTGCGCGGAGCGCAGCACGCTGAAGTACACGCCGGCCGCCACCTGGCGGTCGGCGTCGTCGTTGCCGGTCCATTCCACCGCGTGGCGCCCGGCGCTCAGCGTGCCGTCCACCAGGGTGCGCACGCGGCGGCCCTTGAGGTCGTGGACGGCCAGCTCCACGCGCTGCGTCTCCGGCAGGCTGAAGGCGATGGACGTCTTGGGGTTGAACGGGTTGGGGCTGTTGCCCTCCAGGGCGTAGGCCAGGGGAGCGACGTCCGGTGCGGCGGTGGTGTCGAACTCGGGGCTGACGAAGATCCAGCGCGATTCGCCGTCCGCGGCGTGGCAGCGGTACTGGCCGTAGGCGGAGGCGTCCAGCACGCCGGCGGCCAGGTTCGACGCCGCGGCGCCCGCCACCGGTTCGCTGCCGTTGGTCCAGGCGAAGGGGGCGCTGGCCAGGTGCGAGACGAAGATCACCTCGTCGCCCATGGGGTGCGCGTCGTCCAGCAGGATGAACTGGTCGTCCACGCCGTCGAAGACGGTCCGGTAGTTCTCCCATGTGCCGGCGTTGTGCGCATCGCCGGAGACGTTCAGCGTCAGCCGGTAGTTGGACGAGGTGATCAGCCCGTGGTTGGCGATGTCGCCGTCGATGATCAGCGTGTCGTGGGTGAAGTCGCGGTTCCGCAGCGTGTCCTGCACCACCACGGTTCCGGTCATGGTCACGCCGGTGTAGATCTGCACGTCGCCCCGCAGCACGGGGTCGCCCACCTGCAGGGCGGTGAGGTAGGTCCCGACGGTCAGCCGCAGGTCGTTGCCGGCCGCGTCCAGGCCGCCGTCCTGCAGCTGCCCCGCCGTCAGGTGGACGTGGGCGCCGGGGGCGCAGAGCACCTGGCCGCCGTTGAGATCCACGTTCCCGCCCACGGTCATGGACGTGGTCAGGGTCAGGGGGCCGGTGCCGGCCTCCAGATCCAGGTTGTTCAGGGTCAGGCTCTTGCCGGCCGTCTGGGCGTAGGCGTGGGGGACCCCCGCGCCCGTGAAGACGACGCGGTGGTTGGTCCAGACGCCGTCGTTGATCACGTCGCCGGCGATGAACAGGGTGAGCCGGTAGTTGGTGGACGTGATGGTGCCGTGGTTGGCGAGGTCGCCGTCCACGGTCGTTTCCACGTGGGTGAAGTCGCGGTTGCGCAGCTCCCCTTCCAGGACCACGTCGCCGGCCAGCGTGCACCCCACGTACGTCCGGGCCACGCCGCGCAGCACGGGATCGCGGATCAGCAGGTTCTGGAAGTACAGGCCGTCGGTCACGTCCACAGCGTTGCCGGCGGCGTCCAGCTCGCCGTCCATGAAGGGGCCGAAGCTCAGGTCCAGGTTGGCGCCGGGGGCGCAGGCCATGCGGCCGGCGTTGAGGTCCACCTCGGAGTCCAGGTGGGCGGGGGTGGTCAGGGTGAGGTCGCCGGTGCCGGCCTCGAGCACGAGGTAGCGGGGGCTGAAGACGGTGCCGCCGCCCGAGGTCAGGTCGTGGGGCGCGCCGGCGCCGGTGAAGGTCACGGCGTTGTTGTCCCACACGCCCTGGTTGTCCACGTCGCCGGAGATGAGCAGGTTCAGCTGGTAGTTGTCGCTGATCACGGAGCCGGTGTTGATCAGGTCCCCATCCACCGTCGCGGTCACGTGGGTGAAGGCGCGGTTGCGCAGCTCGCCCTCGTTGATCACGGTGCCGGTCAGGGTGCAGCCCAGGTAGAGCCGGGTCAGGCCGCGGAAGACGGGGTCGGCGATGGTGACGTTCTGGAAGTACACGCCGTCGGTCAGCTCGAAGGCGTTGCCGGCCGCGTCCACCGTGCCGTCCGTCAAGTACTTGGCGTTGAGGAAGACGTCGGCGCCCGGGGCGCAGATCAGGTGGCCGCCGTTGAGGTCCACCAGGGCGGTGGTGATCAGGTCGCCCTGCAGGGTGAGGGCGCCGGTGCCGGCCTCCAGCTCCAGGTTGTCGGACATGAGGTCGCCGGCGCCTTCGTGGATCAGCGAGTGGAGGACGCCCGCGCCGGTGAAGCGCACGCGCTCGATGGCCAGGCTGCCGCGGTTGGTCACGTTCCCGGCCACGAGGAGGCTGATCTGGTAGTTGGAATCGGAGATGACGCCGTCGTTGACCAGGTTCCCGGTCACCGTGAGGTTGCGGTGGCTGAGATTGTTGGTCAGGGATCCGTCGGCCAGGACGGTGAGGTCGCGGCAGGCGGCGTCCGTGGTGATCGTCACGGCGCTGCCGAGGATCACGTCGTCGCCGTCGACCGGGACGCCGGCGGGGTCCCAGGTGGCGGCGGCGTTCCAGAGGCCTCCGGCCGGGACGGACGTGTAGGTGGCGGCGGCGGCGTTCCCCATCGTCAGGGCCAGCACGGCGATGAAGGTGGTCAGCGTTGTCTTGGACATGGGAAGCTCCCGGTTCGAGCAGGGGGTGATTCTTCTGCCTCTCCTGCGACGCGGGTACGGGAGGTCCGGGCGCAAAAGAGGATGAATGGACTCCTGGTCGTCCGGTGGCGTGCCCGGTTCCTTCCGATGGGATAAAAAACGATCGAAATGGACTCCCGTCGCCGCCTACACCATCTTGGGCGGACCTATCCCCATCGACCGGAGATCCCCTTGTCCAGCGCCCCCATGCACGGCCGCGACATGACCCAGGGCCCCATGACCCGCCACCTGCTGGCGGTGGCGTGGCCCGTGAGCGTGTCGTTCCTGGTGCAGATGCTCTACAACCTGGTGGACGCCTTCTGGCTGGGGAAGCTGGGGCGCGCGGCGCTGGTGGCGCCGACGATCAGCATGAACGTGGTGTTCATCGGCATCGCCCTGGCCATGGGGCTGGGGCAGGCGGGGACCACGCTGGTGAGCCAGTACCGCGGCGCGGGCCGGCCCGAGGCCATGGGGCGGGCGGCGGGGCAGTCGCTGGTGCTGCAGCTGGTGCTGGGCAGCCTGCTGGCAGGGGTTGGCCTGCTGGTGGCGCCGCAGCTCCTGCGGCTGCTGGACACGCCGGCCGACGCCTACGCCGAGACGCTCACCTACCTCCGCTGGGTGCTGGCGGGCGTGCCGTTCATGTTCGTGTTCCACGTGTACCAGGGCATCTACTCGGGGCTGGGCGACACGGTGGGCCCCATGCGCATCAACGTGGCCACGGGCATCCTCAACGTGGTGCTGGATCCGCTGCTGATCTTCGGCTGGGGGCCGGTGCCGGCCCTGGGCGTGGCGGGCGCGGCGCTGGCCACGGTGGCGGCCCGCGGCGTGGCGGCGGCGCTGGCGGTGCGGGCGCTGACCGGCGCGGGGGGCTTCCGCCTGCGAGGCGCGGACCTGCGTCCCGACGCGGAGATGATGCGGCGCCTGCTGCGCATCGGCCTGCCGCTGTCGCTGGGACAGACGGTGACCTCGCTGGGGTTCACGCTGCTCATCGGCATCGTCAACCAGTTCGGCTCGGCGGCCACGGCGGCCTTCGGCGTGGGGCACCGCGTGGTGCTGACCATCTCCGTGCCCGCATGGGCCATGGCCCAGGCCAACGCCACGGCGGTGGGGCAGAACCTGGGCGCGCGGCTGCCGGAGCGGGCGGCCCTGTCCGTGCGCACGTCGGCGGTGCTGATCTCGGTGGTGCTGGCGCCGCTGTGCGGGCTGGTCATGGTGTTCGCGGCGCCGCTCACGCGGGTGTTCGTGGACGACCCCCAGGTCATCGTCTACGGCCGCGAGCTGCTGCGCATCACCGCGCCTTCGGTCTTCCTCTTCAGCCTCATCCTGGTGATGTTCGGCGCCTTCCAGGGCGCGGGCAAGACGGTGCCGGTCATGGTGGTCAACGTGGCGCGCCTGTGGCTGGTGCGCATCCCGTTCTCGTGGCTGCTGGCGGTGAAGCTGGCGCTGGGGCCGTCGGGACTGTGGTGGGCCATGAACCTGAGCAACGTGCTGGCGGCGGTGGCGGCGCTGGTGTGGTTCCTGCGGGGGGATTGGAAGACGGCGGTGATCCGGGAGGAGGCGTCCGAATTTGCGGGTGAAAGCGGAGAATCCCTGTGATAGCGTGACGGGAACCGACGGCCCGCCTATCGCCCGGAGGACCTGCATGGACCGCCTCGCCCCTCTCAGCGCGGATCAGCTCCGCAGCCTGCTTCTGATCCAGTCGGATCTGATGACGGCCCTCAACAGCTCGACCTCCTTCCCGGAGTCACTGCGTCACTGCTTCGTCGCGGCGTTGCGCGCCGGCGGCATGGACTGCGGCGGCGTGTATCTCCTGGAACCCGACGGCGGCGTGCGGCTGGTCTTCCATCAGGGCGTCTCGGAATCGTACGTGGAGGCCGTGGCCCATTACGGACCCGACACCCATCAGGCGACCATGGTCCGCAAGGGCGAGCCCATCTTCCTGGATTTCGAGGCGTACGGCGACGAGAGCCATCCCGCCAACCGGGAGGGGCTGCGCTCCGGCGCCGTGCTGCCCACCCACGGCGACGGCCGCGTGGTGGGGTGCCTGAACCTGGCCTCGCGCACCCGCACCGAGGTGCCGCAGGAGGCGGGGCAGGTGCTGGCGTTCCTGGCCGGCACCATCGGGCGGATCATCGAGCGCGAGCGGGCCATCGCGGCGCTGAAGGACAGCGAGGAGAACCTCAACACGTTCTTCTGCACCATCAGCGAGTACCTCTTCGTGCTGGACGAGCAGGCGCGGATCCGGCGCGTGAACGACGCGGTGCTGGAGCGGTTGGGCTACGCCGCGGAGGATCTGATCGGCAGGTCGGTGCTGGCGGTGCATCCCGAGGAGCGGCGCGACGAGGCGCTGCGGATCGTGACGGACATGCTGGCGGGCGAGTGCGACGTGTGCCCGGTGCCGCTGGAGACGCGGGACGGCGAGCTCATCCCGGTGGAGACCCGCGTCACGCGCGGCACATGGAACGGGGCGCCCGCCATCTTCGGCGTATCGCGCGACGTCAGCGAGCGCGTGGCCGCGGAGAAGCGTCAGCGCGCCCTGGAGCGGCGCCTGCACCAGGCCCAGAAGCTGGAGAGCCTGAGCGTGCTGGCCGGCGGCGTGGCCCACGACTTCAACAACATCCTCATGGCCGTGTCGGCCAACGCCAGCCTGGTGCTGGAGGACATGGCGGCCGCCGACCCCAACCACGAGCCCGTGCAGGACATCCTGGTGGCCTCGCAGCGCGCGGGGGAGCTGTGCAAGCAGATGCTCGCCTACTCCGGCCGCGGCACCTTCGTGGTGGGCCCCTTCAACCTGCTGGACCTGGTGCAGGACATGTCCGGCCTGCTGCGCAGCTCCGTGTCGCGCAAGGCCGAGATCGCCCTCTACCTCACCCACGACCTGCCCCTGATCCAGGGCGACGCCACCCAGCTGCGGCAGGTCCTGCTGAACCTGGTGGTGAACGCCTCGGAGGCCCTGGACGACCTGGGCGGCACCATCGCCCTGAGCGCCGGCGTGGTGGACTGCTCCGCCGAGGACCTGGCCGGCATGGTCAACGGCGAGGACCTGGCGCCTGGCGAGTACGTGTTCCTGCAGGTGAGCGACACGGGCTGCGGCATGGACGCGGCCACCCGCGCGCGCCTCTTCGATCCCTTCTTCACCACCAAGTTCACGGGCCGGGGCCTGGGGCTGTCGGCGGTGCTGGGCATCATCCGCAGCCACCGCGGCGCCCTCAGCGTGCGCAGCGAGCCCGGCCACGGCACCGAGTTCCGCGTGCTGCTGCCGTCGGCCGGCGTGGGTGCGGTCCTGGACGACGAGCCGCGCCCCGGGCTCGCGGACTTGGACGCCGACCGCTGCGTCCTGCTGGTGGACGACGAGCGCGAGGTCCGCAACTCCACGCGCCGCCTGCTCGAACGTCTGGGCCTGCGCGTGATCACCGCGAGCGACGGCCAGGAGGCCCTGGACATCCATGCGGCGCGGGCGGAGGAGATCGACCTGGTGATCCTGGACATGACCATGCCCCGGCTGGACGGCCTGGAGACCATGGCCGTGCTCCACGAACTCGACCCGGAGCTGAGCGTCATCCTCTCCAGCGGCTACACGGAGAAGGAGATCCGCGAACGCTGCGGCGGCTGCGAGCCGGTGGGCTTCCTGCAGAAGCCCTACGACCTGCAGACCCTGCGCGAGACGCTCATGCGGTTCCTGCGGGTCTGGGAGCGGGACTCCCTAGGCTGACCAGCGGCACCACCGCCAGCGACACCAGCATCCCCACGGTGCCCGCCTCCGGCGACGGCCGCCCCAGCGCGTACATCCCCAGGCACACCGCCAGTCCCAGCACCGACCCGCTCACCGCGCCGGCGCGCGACGTCCGTCCCCAGAACAGCCCCCACAGGAACGGCCCCAGGAACACCGCGCCGATGGCGCCCCAGCTGATGCCCAGGATGGCCACGATGGTGGCCGGCCGCGCCGCCGCCAGCAGCACCGACAGCAGCACGAAGCCCGCGCTGGCCAGGCGCATGGAGCGTGTGAGCACGGCGTCGGAGGCGTCGGCGTTCACGAACCCCGCATACAGGTCCTTCACCACCGACGAGCTGGCGATCAGCACCAGCGCCGCCAGCGTGCTCATGCTGGCCGACAGGATGAGCAGCAGCATGAGCACGCCCAGCGATTCCGGCACCACGCGCGCCAGCAGCTCCGGCATGAGGGCGTCGAACACGGGCCGGCCGTCGGCGAAGGCGGCGGGCGCCGTCTCCGGGCTCAGGAACAGCCGCGCCGCGGCGCCGGTGAAGTACGCGGTGCCGCCGATGAGCAGCGCGAAGACGGTGCTCGCCACCATGCCCACGCGCACGGCCTCGCGGTCGCGGATGGCGTAGAACTTCTGCACCAGCTGCGGCATGCCCAGGGGCGCCACGCTGGTCAGGAACACCAGGCAGAACAGGGGCCAGGCGCCCGGCGGCCCCACCGGCGCGGTCAGGCGCGGATCCACGTTCCGCAACCCCTGCCCGATGGCGGCCAGGCCGCCGCCCTCCTTCAGCGTGAAGACCAGCAGCACCGTCACGCCCACGAGCATGATCATGCCGAAGACCACGTCGATCATGGCCATGGACCTGTAGCCGCCCAGCACCAGGTAGAGGGCCGTGAAGCCGCCCATGAGCGCCAGGGCCACGCCGTAGTCGATGCCGAAGTTGGAGCGGAAGAGGTAGCTCAGCCCCATGAACACCGCGGAGGTGTAGGGGATGAAGAACACGAACACGCACACCGCCGCGAAGAGCTTGAGGAAGCGGCTGCGGTAGCGCGCCTCGAAGTACTCGGCCATGGTGCTCACGCCGTACTCGGTGCTCATGCGCTTGATGCGCCAGCCCAGCACGCCCCACACCCCCAGCACGCCGATCAGCGCGTTGCCCAGGGCGATCCACAGCCCCGAGTAGCCGAACCCCCAGCCGATCTTGCCCGCGAAGCCGATGAACAGCACCGCCGAGAAGTAGGCGGTGGCGTAGGTGAAGGCGGTCATCCACGGCCCCACCTGGCCGCCGCCCAGGAAGAAGTCCTGGAAGCTGCTGGTGCGGCGCAGTCCGGCCAGCCCCACGCCCACGATGGTCAGGGCGTAGGCGGCGAGCACGACGATCTTCAGGGCCATGGCGTCTCCGCGGGCTAGAACGTGAGGTCGATCTCCCAGAACACTTCGGTGGCCGGGTCGGCGTCGGGGCCGTAGGCGTCGCCGGGCCAGAGGCGGGCGGCGTAGAGGGCCAGGGTCACGTCGGCGCTCCAGCGGTGCTTCACCGAGAGCTGCAGCAGCTCGCCGATGCGGTCCGAGGCCGCGGCCGAGCGGTGGGCGCGCAGGGACGACCACCACGCGCGCGCGGTCACGTCGGCGCGGGGGCGCAGCTCCAGGCCGGCCCACGGCATGATCAGGTTGCCGTAGACCACCTCGCCGGGGCGGCTGCTGCCGTCGGCGTAGCCGGGGTCGAAGCCGCTCACGGCGTTGTGCGGCCCCACGTTCAGGTAGAGCCAGGCGGGGAGGTCGCCCAGACGGGGCCAGCCGCCGTGGACCACGTCCCAGCGTTCGTCCACGCCGGCGGTGGCGGGGTCGTCGCCGCTGAGGCCGGTGAAGCCGGCGAGCAGGGCGGTGCCGGCGGCGTCCACGCCCAGGCGCAGGTCGGCGGTGGCGCCCCAGGCCTCCAGGGTGCGCAGAGCGTCGGCGTCGCCGCGCTGGAGGGCGGCCTCGGCGCGCCAGGTAAGGCGGCCCGCGGCGCCGCCCACGCGCGCGCCGCCGGTCCACACCTCGCGGGCCAGGGCCTGGTTCACGCGGCGCAGCAGGTAGGCCTCGCGGGGCTGGCCGTCGCCCAGGGTCAGGTAGGCGCCGGAGAGGGTCACGTCGTCGTGGGAGGCGTCGTCGCGGCGGTTCTCCTGGTCCTTGAAGTGGAGCAGGTCCAGGGTCACGCCGGCGGCCGGGGCGAGCCGCGCCTTCACGCCGTCCAGATAGGCCGACGTGCTGGCGGTCTGGCTCTGGCCGTCGAAGAGCACGAAGCCCGAGCCGTAGCGCACGTCCATGCGGCCGGCCGTGAGCTCCAGGGGCAGGCCCAGCAGGTCCGGCAGCCGCACCCAGGCGTTGTCCACGAAGACCTTGTCGCTCTTGTTGTCCTCTTCCCAGGCGCCGGCGTCGGTCACGCCCTCGCCGAAGTGCTGGTTGGCCAGGCGCACGTACGCCTGGGCGCCCCGGTCCAGCTCCGCGGCGGCCCAGAGGCGGGTGCGGTGGCGCCACACGCTCCAGCGGTCGGCGTCCGCGGCGGAATCCACGTCCCACATGTTCTCCAGGTGGTATCCTCGCACGCGCACGTCGCCGCCCACGGTCCAGTCGGCGGGCGGAGCGGCCGGCACGCGGGCCGCGAGCAGGAGCAGCAGGGGGAGCAGGAGGCGGACGCGGGCCATGGAGTCTCCGTTCGCTGAGGGGGCACAGGGCTGAAAGTTAGCGTTCAGCGGGCCGGCGTCCAGGGAATCCCCCGCGCGTGCGGAAAAATGGTGAATTCCTTAACAATCCCCTTGAAGGCACGGCCCCCGGGGGCGTAATTCGTAGATCCGAGAGTGACTTCCGACCCACAGGAGACCGCCATGGCCGACATCCGTCCCTTCGCCGCCTTCCGGCCCGCGCCGGACCTGGCCCGCCGCGTGGCCAGCCCGCCCTACGACGTGCTCAGCAGCGATGAGGCCCGCGTCCTGGCCGCCGACGAGCCCCTGAGCTTCCTGCACGTGAACAAGGCCGAGATCGATCTGGAGCGCGGCGCCTCCGAGCAGGAGATCCACGACCGCAGCGCCGCCAACCTGCAGCGCATGATCGACGAGGGCGTGCTGATCCAGGACGCCGCGCCGGCCTTCTACGTGTACGCCCTGACCATGGACGGGCGCGTGCAGTACGGCCTGGCCGCGGGCTGCAGCGTGGACGAGGTGGAGAACGGGATCATCAAGAAGCACGAGCACACGCGCCGCGACAAGGAGGACGACCGCGCCCGCCACATGCAGCGCCTGGGCGTGAACGTGGGGCCGGTGCTGTTCACCTACCGCGCCGACCGCACCGTGCGCAACATCGTGGAGCGCGTGCGCGCCGCCGAGCCGGACGTGGACTTCACCGCGGTGGACGGCGTGGGGCACACCCTCTGGGTGGTGTCGGATCCTTCCGACGTGAAGGCCCTGCAGGACGCCTTCGCCCAGATCCCCGCCCTGTACGTGGCCGACGGCCACCACCGCACCGCCGCCGCCTGCCGCACGCGCGCCTTCTTCCGCGACCGCAACCCGGAGCACACCGGCGACGAGCCCTACAACTTCTTCCTGGCCGTGCTCTTCCCCGACGACGAGCTGCGCCTCATGGGCTACCACCGCGTGGTGGCGGACCTGAACGGCCTCTCGCCCGCGGACTTCCTGGCCGCGGTGGCGGAGGTGATGGACGTGGAGCCCACGGACGCGCCCGAGCCGCAGGATCATCACCGGTGGGGCATGTACCTGGAAGGCCGCTGGCACCGCGTGAGCGCGCGCCCGGGCACCTTCCCGGCCGACGACCCCGTGCGCAGCCTGGACGCCGCCGTGCTGCAGGAGCTGGTCCTGGAGCCCATCCTGGGCATCGGCGACCCGCGGCAGGATCCGCGCATCGATTTCGTGGGCGGCAGCCGCGGCGCCGCGGAGCTGGAGCGACGCTGCCGCGAGGACATGGCCGTGGCCTTCGCCTTCGCGCCCGCGAGCGTGGACCAGATCATGGCCGTGGCCGACGCCGAGGCCGTCATGCCCCCCAAGTCCACCTGGTTCGAACCCAAGCTGCGCTCCGGTCTGCTGGTCCGCAGCCTCACCGACTGACGCCCGAGGAGGCCGCCATGCTGATCCTGATCGCCGACGCCTTCGACTCCGGCCTGGCCGACAAGCTCGCCCGCTTCGGCGAGGTGACCCGCGAGCTGGACCGCCTGCCGGAGGCCGACGTCCTGCTGGTCCGCAGCAAGACCAAGGCCACCGCCGAGTTCCTGCGCCCCGCCAAGAAGCTCAAGCTGATCATCCGCGGCGGCGTGGGCACGGACAACATCGACAAGGCCTACTGCGCCGAGTACGGCATCACCGTGCGCAACACGCCGCGCAGCCCGGCCATCGCCGTGGCGGAGCTGGCCTTCGCGCTGATGCTCTCGGTGCCCAACCACCTGCACGAGGCCCACGCCAGCATGGAGCGGGGCGAGTGGCTGAAGAAGGAGCTGAAGCGCACCGAGCTGCACGGCAAGACGCTGGGGCTGGTGGGCATCGGCAACATCGCCCAGGCGGTGGCGGTGCGCGCGGCGGCCTTCGGCATGCGCGTGATCGCGTACGACAAGTACGTGGAGTCCAGCGGCGTGGCGGAGATGGTCAAGACCCTGCCGGACATGCTGGCCCGGGCGGACTACGTGAGCCTGCACCTGCCGCTGACCGACGAGACCCGCGGCCTGATCGGCGAGAAGGCCATCGCCGCCATGAAGGACGGCGTGACGGTCATCAACACCGGCCGCGGCCTCACGGTGGACACGCCCGCCATGGTGGCGGCCCTGGAGAGCGGCAAGGTCCGGGCCTACGCCACCGACGTGTGGCAGAGCGATCCGCCCCCGGCGGACGATCCGCTGCTCAAGGCCCCCAACGTGATCAAGGTCCCGCACATCGGCGCGTCCAGCGTGGAGAACCTGGCCCGCATCGGCGACGAGTGCGTGGAGCGCATCGAGGACTTCCTGGGAGGTGCCAAGTGAACCGCATCCACAACTTCAGCGCCGGCCCCTGCACGCTGCCGCTCGAGGCCCTGGAATCCGCCCGCGACGAGTTCGTGGACTACATGGGCAAGGGCATGAGCCTCATCGAGATGAGCCACCGCTCCAAGGAGTACGACGCGGTGCACATGGAGGCCATGGACCTGGTGAAGCGCCTCTACGGCCTGCCGGAGAACTACAAGGTGCTGTTCCTGGGCGGCGGCGCCACGCTGCAGTTCGCCATGGTGCCCATGAACCTCATGGGCGCGGGCGGCCGCTGCGACCTGGCCAACACCGGCGCCTGGGCCAAGAAGGCCATGGCCGACGCCAAGAAGATCGGCAGCGTGAACGTGGTCTTCGACGGCTCCGCCGACGGGTTCATGAGCCTGCCCGACGCGGCGACGCTGAAGCCGTCCGAGGGTTCGGCCTACCTGCACATGACCAGCAACGAGACCATCGGCGGCGTGCAGTGGCCGGACTTCCCGGACACCGGCGACGTGCCCCTGGTCTGCGACATGAGCAGCGACTTCATGAGCCGCCGCATCCCCGTGGAGAAGTTCGGCCTGATCTACGCCGGGGCGCAGAAGAACGCCGGGCCGGCGGGCTGCAGCATCGTGATCGTGCGCGACGACGTGCTGAAGCGCAGCGGCGACCACCTGCCCCGCTACCTCAGCTACGCCGTGCACGCGGCCGCCGACTCCATGGACAACACGCCGCCGGTCTTCGCGATCTACATGATCGGCAAGACCCTGAAGTGGCTGGAGAAGCAGGGCGGCCTGCCGGCGGCTGAGAAGCTGGCCGACGCGCGCAGCGGGCTGCTCTACGACGCCATCGCCGCGGCGCCGGAATTCTACCGCTGCCCGGTGCAGGAGAGCGCGCGGTCCAAGATGAACGTGGTGTTCCGTCTGCCGACGGAGGAGCTGGAGGCCAAGTTCATCGCCGAGGCCACGGCCGCGGGGCTCAGCGGCCTCAAGGGCCACCGCAGCGTGGGGGGCTGCCGGGCGAGCGTGTACAACGCCATGCCGGTGGCGGGGGCCGAGGCGCTGGCGGAGTTCATGGGGGAGTTCGCGCGGAAGAACGGGTAGCCCCAGGGCG
>DAOTGJ010000016.1:0-70765 GCA_035447065.1 Candidatus Krumholzibacteriia bacterium | reverse complement strand
CGACGGGCCGACCAGCACCACGAACTCGCCGTCGCGGATGTCCAGGTTCACGTCCGCGGCGCCGATCACGCCGCCGGGGTACTCCTTGGTCACGTTCTCCAGAACCACGCGCGCCATGTCGGTCTCCTGAGAAGGGGATTGCATTGAACGCGCGCATTGTAGAGGATCGCACCATCGCTGTCGACATCGCACCGGACATGCAGACGATCGGAGCTCCCCATGCGGCGGCCCACCATGCTGCTCTTGACCCTCGTCCTTGCCGCGGCCGCCCCGGCCGCCGACCGGCCGTCCTGGCCCGGCCTGGAACCTCCCGCCCTGCTGCACGCCATCGATGAGCATGACGGCTCGCTCATCTTCAAGCCCTGGGATCTGGCCTTCGGCCCCGACGACCGCACCTACGTGCTCTGCACAGGGGACAGCCGCGTGGTGGTCTTCGACGGCGACTGGCGGGCGGCGGGGGCCTTCGGCGGCGCCGGCGGCGGTCCCGGGGAGTTCGAGATGGCGTCGTGCCTGGTGGTGGCGGGGGAGGAGGTGCGCATCTTCCAGCCGTACCGGCAGACGGTCTTCGACCGGGACGGCGCCTGGCTCCGCACGGACAGGATGGACGTCTGGGTCCTGGACGCGGTCGCGGTGGCCGGCGAGGTCCGGGCCGTGATCTCGGACGCGGACCGGCTGGGCGCGGCGCTGGACGCCCACGGCGCCTTGCGCGGCGTCTTCGGCCCCACGAACCCGCACACGGACCCGGCCGCGCGCATGGAGCGGAGCCAATGGGGCATCGCCTGGCATCTGCTGCCGTGGGACGGGGGCCTCCAGCTCCTGGACAGCATGGAGGGCGTCTGGTACCGGGATCCCGAGGCTGCGACGGTGCTGGCCGATCTGGGCGCGGTGCTGGGCCGGGGTTGGAGCCGCATCGAGGTGGACGAGGACGACGAGACTACCACTGTCAACACCACCATATGGACGCCCCTGTCGGGCGCGGCCCTGGATCCGCACGGCCGGCTCTGGACCTGCGCCCGGGAGCACGGGATGCTCTGCGTGGAGGCGGATGTTCCACCCCGCCTGGGAGCGCTGCGGGCGGGGCGCTACGCCGTCTCGCCGCGCGGCGAACTGGTGATCCTGGGCTACCAGGCGGGAGAGGTGAAGGTCTACGCCCTGCCCGAATGACGGCGACGGACGCGGCGCGGCGGCGGCAAAACGAAGAGAGCGGGAATCCCCGCTCTCTTCGCTCGCAACTCGTCTGTTCCGTCTCGCTCTGTTGTGCTCGCCTCGATGGTCTCGCCGTGGGTCCCTCGCGGTCACTCCATCGCTCATGTCCCGTTGGCTGAAATCCGTCGATGCTGTATCGTACGCATCCGGGAGCCGCGGGTTCCCTCTCTTCCGCGAAAAAGTTCGAAAGGAAATCCATGTCCGCTGCACACCTCTCGGTGGCCGTCCTCTGGCATATGCACCAGCCGGATTACGTGGACGGCGCCACCGGTCGGCCGCGCATGCCCTGGGTCCGTCTGCACGCCCTGCACAGCTACGCCGACGTGGTCCGCATCGCCCGCGAGACCCCCGACACCCGCATCGTCCTGAACGTGGTGCCCTCGCTGCTGCGGCAGCTCGAGGCGGCCGCGGCCGGGGTCTCGGACCCCTTCCTGGACCTGGCCCGGCCCCACCCTTCGGATCTCGACGACGCCCAGAAGCTGTTGCTGCTCAGGGACTTCTTCAGCTTCCACCTGGGGCGCGTGTTTCCCGTCCTGCCCCGGCTGCAGGAGCTCTGGGAGCGCCTGGACTGTCCCCGCCGCGAGGTGACGCCGGACCGGGTGGAGCGCTTCGACGACCAGGATCTGCTGGACCTGCAGGTGGGCTTCCACCTGGCCTGGTGCGGCCCCGCCCTGCGGCGCGACCCCCTGGTGCGGCGGCTGGAGATCCAGGGCCGTGATTGGAGCCAGCAGGACAAGCTGGAGCTCCTGGCGCGGCAGCAGAAGGCCGTGGGCGAGGTGCTGGCCGAGTGGCGGCGCGCCGCCGCCGATCCCAACGTGGAGCTGAGCTGCACCCCCCTGAACCACCCCATCCTGCCCCTGCTCTGCGACAGCGGGGCCTTCCTGGAGGCCGTGCCGGACGGCCGCCTCCCGGAGCCCGGCTTCCGCCGCCCCGGCGACGCCTGGTACCACGTGCGCACGGCCCTGGACGAGACCCAGCGGGTGCTGGGCGTGCGGCCCCGGGGCATGTGGCCCGCCGAGGGCTCGATCAGCGAGACCGCCCTGCGCGTGTTCCAGACCGAGGAGCTGCGCTGGGTGGCCACGGACCAGGGCGTGCTGGAGCATTCCTGCGCCCTGGGCGGCCAGGATCCGGCCCCCGCCCGGCACTTCCAGCCCTGGCGCTGGGGCGGCGAGGGGGCCCCCGCGGTCTTCTTCCGCGACACGGGCCTGAGCGACGCCGTGGGCTTCCGCTATCAGGAGCGCGATCCGGTGGCGGCCATGGACGAGCTCATCGGCCACCTGGAGACCATCCGCCGCGGCCTGCCCGAGGAGGGCGAGTTCCTGGTGCCGCTGATCCTGGACGGCGAGAACGCCTGGGAGGCCTACCCCGGCAGCGGCGAGGCCTTCCTGCGCGAGTTCTACGGCCGCATCGCCGCCCATCCCAACCTGCACTGGAGCACGTTCTCGGACCACCTGGACCGGGGCGGATCGCTGGGCATGCTGACCCACGTGCGCGCCGGCTCCTGGATCCGGGCCGATTTCACCACCTGGATGGGCCACCCGCAGAAGACCCGCGGCTGGGAGCTGCTGGCCGCCGCCCGCGACGACTTCCAGGCCGCCCTGGAAGCCGGCGGCGCCCTGCGCAAGGTCACCCTGGCCGACGGCCGCACCGTGCCCGCCCCGGATCCCGACGTGGTGGGTCCCGGCCGCCCCGGCGACCTGGCCCGCGCCATGGCCGCCATGGCCGACGCCGAGAGCAGCGACTGGTTCTGGTGGTACGGCGACGACAATCCCACCGAGTACGGCCGCGAGTTCGACGACCTCTTCCGCGGCCACCTGCGCAACGCCGCCGTCCTGGCCGGGCTGACCCCGCGCCCGGAGACCGCGTCGCCGGTGCCTCACGACGGAGGCCGCTCATGAAGCTGGTGCTGGGCATCCACGACCACCAGCCGGTGGGCAACTTCGGCTGGGTCATCGAGCAGATCTACGACCAGAGCTACGCCCCGTTCCTGGACGTGGCGGAGCGCCATCCGGACGTGCGCTTCAGTATGCACGTGACCGGTCCGCTCTTCGAGTGGATCGACGCGAACCGGCCCGCGTGGCTGGACCGCGTGCGCGCCATGGTGGCGGCGGGCCGCGTGGAGATCCTGGGCGGCGGCTTCTACGAGCCCATCCTGGCGTCGATCCCGGAGGCCGACCGCATCGGCCAGATCCGCCTCATGGCCGACCGCATGCGCGAGCGCCTGGGCGTGACCCCGCGCGGCGTGTGGATGGCGGAGCGCGTGTGGGAGCCGCACCTGGCCGGCTCGCTGGCGCGGGCGGGGGTGGAGTTCGCCCTGCTGGACGACTTCCATTTCGTGCAGGCCGGCATCGCGCCCGAGGATCTGGAGCACGGCCCCCTGCGCACCGACGACCTGGGCGACGAGGTGGCCCTGCTGCCCATCGACGAACGCCTGCGCTACCTCATCCCGTTCCAGGAGCCCGAGAAGACCGTGGCCCTCTGCCGCGAGGTGCACGAGCGCGATCCCGACGGCGTGCTGGTCATGGTGGACGACGGCGAGAAGTTCGGCGCCTGGCCCGGCACCGCGGAGCTGGTGTACGAGCGCGGCTGGCTGGACCGCTTCTTCGCGGCCCTCACGGCGGAGAAGGACTGGCTGGAGCTGGCGCACCCGTCGGAGGTTCTGGATGCGCGCCCGCCGCGGACGCGGGCGTACCTGCCGCCCAACAGCTACTTCGAGATGAGCGAGTGGGCCCTGCCCATGCCCGCCGCGGCGCGCTACGAGGCCCTTGTGCACGACTTCCGTGAGCAGGACCGCTGGGATGAGATGCGCCCCTTCCTGCGCGGCGGCTTCTGGCGGCAGTTCTTCCAGAAGTACGAGGAGAGCCTGCTCATGCAGCGGCGGGCCCTGCTGCTGCACCGCGACCTGCAGGCCGCGGCCCAGGCCGGCGCCGACGCCGACCGCCTGGCCGAGGCCCGCGACCATCTCTGGCGGGCCCAGTGCAACTGCGCCTACTGGCACGGGGTCTTCGGCGGCCTGATGCTGCCGCACCTGCGCCACGCCGTGTGGCGCCACCTGGTGCTGGGCACGCAGGTGCTGCAGAGCACGGCGCCCATGGCGGCGTGCTCGCGCGTTTCGCTGCTGGGCGGGACCGATGCGGACCTGCGCCTGTCCACGCCGGGGCTGGAGGCCTTCGTCAGCCCCGAGCGCGGCGGCACCCTGCTGACTCTGGAGGACCACGCGGAGGATTGGAACCTGCTCAACGTGCTGCGCCGCCGGCGCGAGGCGTACCACGCGCGCATCGAAGGCGCGCCGACGGATCCGCACGCGGAAGACTACGCCGAGGGCGCCTCCATCCACGACATCCAGTGGGAGGTGACGCCGGAGGTGCGCGCGGCTCTGGGCACGGACCCGCATCACCGCGCCTGCCTGCTGGACCGTCTGCTGCATCCGGGCAGCGGCGGCGACGTGCTGCTCGACGGCCTGGAGGCGGCCGAGGGCGGCGACCTCTGGAACGCCGTGGCCGCGGTGGGGCCCCTGCGCGCCGAATGCGCCGCGGCCGACCTGACCACGCGCGGACGCTACGTCGCCCCCGACGGCCGGGTGGCGCCGGTGCGGCTGGAGAAGCGCCTGCGCCTGGAGGCCGACGGGACGCTCCGCGTGGAGCGCACCCTCCGCAACGAGGGCGACGTGCCCCTGCATTGCCTCTGGGCCGACGAGTGGAACCTGGCCCTCTACGACGGCGGCGCCTTCGTGGGCGAGGCCGCGGATCCCCTGGACGCCGCCGACCTGCCGCCGGCCGAGACGCTGCGCCTGCGCGTGCCCCTGCACGGCGCGGACCTGGTCTGGACCGACGACGTCCCCACGGCCGCGTGGCTGCGCCCCGTCCGCACGGCCACCCAGGGCGAGGACGGCTACCACCTGACCTACCAGGGCCATGCGGTGGTCTTCACGCGCGAGGTGGCCCTGGCGCCGGGCGGCGAGGCGACCTGGTCGCGCACCTTCGCCATCCGTCACGGCGGACCCCGGAGCTGAAGGAGAGCCACGTGAACATCCTCATGGTCACCGCCGAGTACGCGCCCCTGGCCAAGGTGGGCGGTCTGGGCGACGCGGTGGCGTCGCTGGCCCGCGCCCTCAGCGCCCGCGGCCACGACGTGCGCGTGGTGCTGCCGTTCTACGGCGACATGGACCGGGACGACCCGGCCTTCGCCCCCGACCCCGAGGCCGGGGCGGTGCCCTTGCGCCTGGCCGGACGCGTGCGCACCGCGCGCTTCCGGCGCTGGCGCGACCCGGGCGGCCCCACCGTGCACCTCCTGGAGCACGACGCCCTCTTCGGCCGCGCCGGCGTGTACGGCTACGGCAGCGTGGCCGAGTTCACCGACACCCTGCTGCGCCTGGCCCTGCACGCCCAGGGCGCCCTGGCCCTGCCGGACCTGCTGGGCTGGATGCCCGACGTGATCCACGCCCATGACGCGGCGGCCGGGCTGGCCGTCATCGACCACGTGCATTGGTACGAAGGCTCGCCGGGCGTGGGGGAGGCGGGCACGCTGCTGACCATCCACAACCTGGCCCACCAGTCGCACCATCCCCGCCACGCCATCGAGCAGCTGGACCTGCCGGCGGGGCTGGCCTGGTTCCCGGGGCCGCTGGAGTTCCACGGCGGCCTGAACCTGCTCAAGGGCGCCATCCTCCACGCGGGGAAGGTGAACACCGTCAGCCCCACCTACGCGCGCGAGGTGGTGGCGGACCCGGCCATGGGCTGCGGCCTGGGCCCGGTGCTGGGGGAGCGGGGCGCGGATTTCGTGGGCATCCTCAACGGCATGGAGACCGACGTCTGGACGCCGGCCGCGGACCCGCATCTGCCGGCGGCGTACGACGCCGCGGACCTGGCGGGCAAGGCGGTCTGCCGCCGCGCCCTCTGCGCGGAGACCGGACTGGACGCGGCGGTGCCGTGGTTCGGTTCGCCGGAGCGCGACGGGCCCATCCTGGGCGCCGTGGGCCGGCTGGTGACCCAGAAGGGCTACGATCTGCTGCTGCCGGAGCTGCCCGCCGCAGTGGCCGCGGGCTGGCGCGTGGTGGTGCTGGGCACGGGCGACGAGGCCGTGGCCGCCCCCCTGCGCGCAGCCGCCGCCGCGTACCCCGGCCGCGTGGCGCTGGTGGAGCGCTTCGACGAGGGGCTGGCCCACCGCATCATCGCGGGCAGCGATCTGTTCCTGATGCCGTCGCGCTTCGAGCCGTGCGGGCTGACCCAGATGTACGCCCTGGCCTACGGCACGGTGCCCATCGTGCGCTACACCGGCGGGCTGGCGGACACGGTGCCGGACGTGAGCCGCGCCGACGGCGTGGGCTTCGTGTTCGAGCCGGCCACCAGCGGCGGCGTGGGCCACGCGCTGGAACGCGCGGGTGCGCTCTGGCCAGACGCCGACGCATGGCGTACGCTCCAGACGCGCGGCATGGGCCTGGACTTCTCCTGGGACGGCCCCGCCGGCCACTACGAGGACCTGTACGCCGAGATCGCACCCCGACGCCCGGAGCAATCATGAGCCACAGCATGAAGATCCTGGACCTGCCCCGCAATACGTTGACCATGATCATGGCCGGCGGCCGCGGCCAGCGCCTGCGCCCGCTCACGGACGACCGCAGCAAGCCGGGCGTGCCCTTCGGCGCGAACTACCGCATCATCGACTTCACGCTGAGCAACGTGTGGAACAGCGGCCTGCGCCGCATCTACATCCTCACCCAGTACAAGTCGTACTCCCTGGACAAGCACCTGCTGAAGGGCTGGCAGATCTTCAATCACGAGGCGGGGGAGTTCCTCTTCGGCATGCCGCCCCAGCTGCGCGTGGGCAACGACTGGTACCTGGGCACGGCGGACTGCATCTACCAGAACCTCTTCCTCATCGAGCGCGACGAGCCCGACTACGTGCTCATCCTCTCCGGCGACCACATCTACCGCATGGACTACTCCACGCTGCTGGTGCTGCACTCGCGCCGCAGCGCGCGCCTGACCCTGGGCGCGGTGGTGGTGCCCAAGAGCCAGGCCCACGAGTTCGGCATCCTGGAGGTGGACGAGGAGGGCTGGGTCATCGGCTTCGAGGAGAAGCCGTCGGACCCCAAGACCATCCCCGGCAAGCCGGACTGGTGCCTGGTGAACATGGGCGTGTACGTGTTCAACCGGAAGGACCTGGTCCACGAGCTGCTGGTGGACGCGGAGGACCCGGAGTCGGCCCGCGACTTCGGCAAGAACGTGATCCCGCGCATGGTGCAGGAGGGCGGCGTGCTCGCCTATCCCTTCCTGGACAAGGAGACGGGCGAGCCGCGCTACTGGCGCGACATCGGGACCCTGGACAGCTACTACCAGACGTCCATGGATCTGGTGCGGCCGGTGCCGCCGTTCTCCCTCTACGACCGCGAGTGGCCCGTGCGCACCTGGATGGCGCCCGTGCCGCCGGCCAAGTCCGTGCACGGGTTCCAGGCCGGCAACCGGCCGGTGGGGCAGCTCATCGGGTCCATCATCGGCGGCGGCTCCATCATCTCCGGCGGCACGGCGGAGCGGTCCATCCTGGGACGCAACGTGTATCTGGACGCGGGCTGCCACGTGGCCGACTCGGTGATCATGGACAACACGCACATCGGCCAGGGCGCCGAGGTGCGGCGCGCCATCCTGGACAAGAGCGTGGTGATCCCCGACGGCATGAAGGTGGGCGTGGATCCCGTCCACGACCGCGAGCGCTTCATCGTGACCGAGGACGGCGTGGTGGTGGTGCCCAAGGGCTGGCGGGCCGACGGCTGAGGCCTCAGTCCAGGTCGTAGGCTTCGGGACGGCGGTCCTCCCATACGTCGTTGACGGGGGTGAGGCGCGGGTCGGCATCCAGCAGATCCACATCGGCCGTGGCGGCGCCGGCCTGGATGTCGCCCATGCGGACCAGGACCTTCCCCTGGGGGCCGCACACCTGGCTGCGGCCGATGAACGTGAGCTCCGTCCCCTCCACCCTCGCCTCGCGCCCCACGCGGTTGGCGGTCACCGCGAAGACGCGGTTCTCCAGGCAGCGGGTCACCATGGCGTCGGGACAGTAGGGGAGCACCAGGTTGCTGGGGTGCAGCAGCACGCGGGCGCCGCGGCGGGCCAGGGTGCGGGCCGCCTCCGGAAAGACCCAGTCGAAGCAGATCATCATGCCCACCGTCACGCCGCGGACCGCCTGCACGGGCAGACCCAGGTCGCCCGGCGCGAAGACCGTCTTCTCGTTCCAGAACAGATGCACCTTGCGGTAGACCGCGGGCGGGGCGTCCGGCGTCACCAGCACGCTGCTGTTGTAGACGCGGTCGCCGCAGCGCTCGGCCCAGCCGGCGCAGAGGGCGGTGCCGGTGGCGGCGGCGTGCTCCTGCAGCCGCGTGACGGTGGGGCCGTCCACGGGCTCGGCCAGGGCCAGGGCCTCGTCGCGGTCGCGGAACTGGTAGCCGGTGCTGAACAGCTCCGGCAGCACGGCCAGGTCGGCGTCGGCGGGAATCAGGGCGAGGGCGTCGGTCACGTTGCGGTCCACGGCGCCGAACTCGGGCGCGGTCTGGACGGCGGCCAGGCGCAGGCGGGTCATGGCGTTCCTTTCCGCGGCGCGGGAGGCGCCGGCGAGAGCAGGGTCTCCAGGCGGTCCAGGGCGGATTCGCGGTCGAAGCGGGCGGCCACGTCGGCGCGGCCGGCGCGGCCCAGGGCGGCGGCGCGGTCCGGGTGGGTCAGCAGGTCGGCCAGGGCCGCGGCCAGGGCCGCGGGGTCGTCCGGCGGCACCAGCAGGCCGGTCTCGCCGTGGCGGATGACCTCCGGCAGGCTGCTGGCGTTCCCGCCCACCACGGGGCGGGCGCAGGCCAGGGCCTCGGCCGCGGCCAGGCCGAAGCCTTCGCTCCGCGAAGGCATGGCCAGCACGTGGATCCCAGCGTAGAAGGCGGGCATGTCCTCCACGCGGCCCAGGAGCTCCACCTCGTCGGGGCGGGGCAGCCGGTCGCGCCAGGCGCGCAGGTCGGGTTCCAGGTCGCCGGCGCCGGCCAGTTGCAGCCGGGCGCGGGGCGGAGCTTCGGGGGCGCTGCGCAGGCGTTCCCAGGCCGCCATGAGGGCGTGCAGGCCCTTGCGCTCGGTCCACTGGCCGGCGAAGCCCACGGTGGGCGCCCCGGGCGGGGGCGGGGACGGGCGGAAGCGGACCAGATCGATGCCTTTGTGCAGGAGGTGGATGCGGTCGGCCGGCAGCCAGGGGGCCGACGCGCGCAGGGTGCGCCCGGTGGCCTCGGAGTTGACCAGGACGCCGGTGGCCACCCGGTTCAGGTACCAGCGGTAGTAGGGGCGTCCGGGGCGCAGGGCCACGTCGCTCTCGCGGGTGTGCAGCACCACGGGCACGCCGGCGAGGCGGGCGGCCGGGCCCGCGGCCTTCAGGTCCTTGAGACGGTGGCAGAGCACGGCGTGGGGGCGATGGGCCCGGATCCGGCGCCAGAGACGGGCCAGGGTCCAGGGGGCGGTGTCCCAGCGGATGGGGATGGGGGCCGTGGGGAGGCCGGCGCTGCGGGCCCGCCGTTCCAGCTCGCCGCCGGGGCGCACCACCAGCAGGACCTCGTGGCCCCGCGCCGTCAGGGCGGCCGCGGAGTCCAGCATCCAGACCTCGGCGCCGTCGAAGCCGGGCATGCCGTTGACGATGGCCAGACGCAGGGGGGTGGTCCGCGGGGAGGGGGGCATGGAACCGCCTTGCTGATGACTTCCGGGGTGCCGCACAACAAGATAGACGCCCCCGGACTCGAAATGGAGGTCAATTTCATGAGATGTTATCGACAAAAGTCAGGATATTGGAGAATAGTTGCTTGATATAGTTACCTGGGATGATTTATGATTGTATCTGTGCCGTGATGGTACCTCCTCAATTCGTCGGTTCTCGCCAAAATTCCCGACCATTCGATTCCGCAAGAGGTTCCTCCTATGAAAAGGACGTCCGTTCTCTTCCTGCTCCTGTCCGCCGTCACCCTGCTGACGGCCGGCGCCGCCCATGCCACCCACTGGAACTCCTTCGAGGCCACCGCCGACTGCGACGGCTTCGCCGTCAACGGCTCCGTGCGCGTGGGCTCCGTGGACTCCCCGTACATCGAGATCCCCTACGAGATCCAGCTGACCCAGGGCGGCATGGTGGTGGAGGAGTTCACCGGCAGCGTCCAGGCCTACTTCCAGCTGGATCCGGACCTGATCGAGGTCAGCGCCTCCTTCGCCACGGACCTGCAGGGCGACTACACGGTGGCCGGCGTCTTCACGCTGCCCCGCGCCGACCAGGGCGACCCCGAGGCCACGTTCAGCATCGACGTGCAGTGCGGCGATCCGGTGGATCCCGAGGATCCCTGCGAGACCTGCGAGGTCTTCACGGCCGCCTACTGGTTCGGCAACCTGAACGAGTGGCCCCTGGACAGCGTGCTGATCGGCGGCGTGAGCTACAGCCAGGATCAGCTGGCCTACCTGGTCAACGGCTGCTCGCTGCGCTTCGCGGTGAAGAGCCTCCTGCGCCAGCTCGTGGCGGCCGAGCTCAACGTGGCCCTGGGCTGCGGCGAGTACGCTCCCGAGGACGTCATGGCCGAGGCCCACGCCCTCTTCGCCGAGAACGGCGTGCAGGGCTGCTGGAGCTGGTGCGAGCGCATCAACGCCCTGCAGCTGGCCGGCGAGCTCCTGGCCTACAACATGGGTCTGACCCTGCCCGACTGCGATGACGGCGGCCACGACTGCGACTGCCCCTGCCACGACCACAACTGGTGGTGGGGCGGCCATCAGGGCGGCTGCAGCCACTCCTGCGACGGCCACCACGGCGGCAGCTGCGACGGTCACCATGACAGCTGCGGCGGCCACAGCGGCGGCCACCACGGCGGCCACCACGGCGGCCACGGCGGCGGCTGCAAGACCGCCGAGAAGGATCTGCCCCAGACCTTCACCTTCGAGAACGAGACCGTGAAGATGTCGGACCTCAAGGAGCTCTACCGCTAGGCGGCTCCGGTCCCGACGACCCGCGGCGCCCGGTTCCCTTGCGGAGCCGGGCGCCGTCGTCTCTTGTGGAACCGCGGCCGCGCGCCTAGACTTGTCGGTTCAACGCCCCATCCCGGAGGACCCATGCTCCCGCGCAAGCCCGTCCGCATCGATCCCCGCGTGTCCTGGTTCGGCCAGGTGCGCACCGCCCTGTCGCCCATGGCGGGCGTGACCGACCGCGCCTTCCGCGACATCTGCCGCGACCACGGCGCCGGCATGGGCTTCTGCGAGTTCACCGCGGCCAAGGGCCTGACCTACCGCAACGAGCAGACCTGGCGCCTGATCGACACCGAGGGCGAGCAGGGCTACGTGGGCGTGCAGATCTTCGGCGCCGAGCCCGACGCCATGGCCGGCGCCGCGGAGCTCATGGGCGACGTGCGCCTGGACGTGCTGGACATCAACTTCGGCTGCCCGGCCAAGAAGGTGGTCAAGAAGTGCGGCGGCAGCGCGCTGCTGGCCGACGTGCCGCTGCTGGAGCGCATCGTGAGGGCGGTGGTGGCGGCCTCGCCCGTGCCGGTCACGGCCAAGATCCGCACCGGCTGGGACGAGGACTCGGTGAACTACCGCGAGGTGGGCCTGCTCCTGCAGGACGCCGGCTGCTGCTGGGTGACCCTGCACGGCCGCACGCGTTCGCAGAAGTTCACGGGACGGGCCGACTGGGAGCGCATCGCGGACCTGGTGGATGCGCTGGACATCCCGGTCATCGGCAACGGCGACGTGGTGGACGGGGAGACCTACGCCGCCATGGTGCGCCAGACCGGCTGCCACGCGGTGATGATCGGCCGCGGCGCCACGGGCAACCCCTGGATCTTCCGCCAGATGGATGCCGCCGACGGCGTGGGGACGTACGAGGAGCCCGTCATGCGCGAGATCCTGGACGTGGTGGCGCGCCAGATCCGCGACCTGGCCGCCCAGCGCGGCGAGCGCGTGGGCTCCCAGCTCGTGCGCAAGCACGTGGTGCGCTACTTCCGCGGCTTCCCCGGCGCGGCGGCCATCCGCCGGCGCCTGTTCGCCACCGAGACCGGCGCCGAGATGCTGGCCGTCCTGGCCGAGCTTCGCCAGGAGCTGGACGAGGGGCTGCGCCCCGACCCCACCGAGCGCCGCGCCGTGCGCCCGTCGGACCACGACGAGGACGCCGAGCCCGGTCTGTCCTGCGGCCTGGGGGGAGCGGCGTGACGCGGCGCCTGGCCGCCCTGAGCCTGCTGGCTCTGGTCCTGGCCGGCGGCTGCGCCAAGCAGCAGTGGCAGGAGAGCCATCGCCTGGAGACCCTGCGCGACGAACAGCGCTTCACCCTGCAGCACACCGTGGCGCCGGGGGAGACCCTGCGCGGCGTGGCCGAGCTGTACTACGGGGATCCCGAGCGGGCCCAGGCCCTGGCCCTGGCCAACGGCGTGAGCGACCCGGACCTGATCCGTCCCGGCGACACGGTGGTCCTGGAGTTCGACGAGGACGAGTGGCGCCGCGCCGAGACCCGCCGCGACGCCATGGCGCCCTACAACCAGGGCGTGGAGGCCCTGCGCCTGGGCCGCCTGCGCACGGCGGAGGAGGCCTTCCACCAGGCCCTGACCGTGGATCCCGACTTCCGCGACGCCCAGTACAACCTGGCTCTGGTCTGGCTGCGGCGGGGGCGCTACGAGGACGCCGAGGCCATGCTCCTGCCCCTGCGCGACCGCGACCCCGACGACGCCGACGTGGCCCTGGCCTACGGCCAGTCCCTCTTCCACCAGGCCCGCTTCGCGGAGGCCGTGGCGGAGTTCGACCGCCTGCTGGCCCGTCGGCCCGACCACACCGAGGCCGCCTTCTCCCGCGCCAGCGCCCTGGGCGCCGACGGCCGCACGGCCGAGGCCCGCGCCGCCTGGAGGGCCTTCCTGCAGCGCCACGGCGACGACGACTGGGGCGCCCGCGCCCGCGTCCGCCTGCGGGATCTGGAGTCCGGCGGCGGCACCGGCCGCTGATCCGGCGCCGGCCTTGATCCGGCGCCGTCCACCTGCTACCTTCCCTTCCGTCAACCAGCCCTTTTAATGCGACCCCGAGAGGTCCAAAAGGAGGCGGTCCGGGAACAGCCACGGCACGCGCGCACCGCGCGATGCCGTTTTTTTCTGCCCGGCGCCCGCCCCCGCAAGGAGCATCCCATGTCCTTCGTCGAGAAGAACGTCATCCTGGACGGCGCCGAGGTGCGCCGGGCCCTGCGCCGCATCGCCCACGAGATCGTGGAGGCCAACAAGGGCGCCGACGACCTGGTGCTGCTGGGCGTGCAGCGGCGCGGCGTGCCCCTGGCGAAGGCCATCGCCGAGTCCATCGAGCGCTTCGAGGACGTCAGCGTGCCCCTGGGCGCCATCGACATCACCTTCTACCGCGACGACCTGTCCACCATCGGCCCCGCCCCGCGCGTGTCCACCACGGACATGCCCATGGACGTGACCGACAAGGAGGTCATCCTGGTGGACGACGTGCTCTACACCGGCCGCACGGTGCGCGCCGCCCTGGACGCCATCATGGAGTGGGGGCGCCCGCGCGCCATCCGCCTGGCGGTGCTCATCGACCGCGGGCACCGCGAGCTGCCCATCCGGCCGGACTTCGTGGGCAAGAACGTGCCCACCAGCAAGGCCGAGATCATCAAGGTGAAGGTGCAGGAGTTCGACGGCCGCGAGGAGGTCATCGTGGGCGAGGTGGTGGACGGATGAGCATGTTCGGCAAGGACCTCATCGGCCTGGAGGACCTGAGTCGGGAGCAGATCCTGACCATCCTGGACACGGCCGACGCCTTCCGCTCCGTCTTCGACCGGCCGGTGCGCAAGGTGCCCATCATGCGGGGCAAGACGGTGGTGAACCTGTTCTTCGAGCCCAGCACGCGCACGCGCATCAGCTTCGAGCTGGCGGAGAAGCGCCTCTCGGCGGACATCGTCAACTTCGACGCGTCCACCAGCTCGCTCAAGAAGGGCGAGACCCTGCGCGACACGGCCGAGAACATCCAGGCCATGAAGGTGGACATGATCGTCATGCGCCACAGCTCGCCGGGCGCCGCGGCGTACCTGGGGCGGGTGCTGAAGGCCTCGGTGATCAACGCCGGCGACGGCGCCCACGAGCATCCCACCCAGGGCCTGCTGGACATCATGACCATGCGGCAGCGGCTGGGGAACCTGGAGGGCAAGAAGGTCACCATCGTGGGCGACATCTCCCACTCGCGCGTGGCCCGCTCCAACATCTACGGCCTGACCAAGCTGGGCGCCAAGGTGACCGTGTGCGGCCCGCCGACGATGGTGCCGGGGGCCATGGCCAAGCTGGGCGCCGACGTGGAGCTGGACCTGCTCAAGGCCGTGGCCGACGCCGACGTGATCAACGTGCTGCGCATCCAGCTGGAGCGGCAGAGCCAGATGGTCTTTCCCGGGAACCGCGAGTACCACCTGATGTACGGGGTGACGGCGGACGTCATGCGCCGCACCAAGGATTCCTGCTTCGTCATGCATCCGGGGCCGATGAACCGCGAGGTGGAGATCAGCTCCGAGGTGGCGGACGGGCCGCGCCAGGTCATCCTGGAACAGGTGACCAACGGCGTGGCGGTCCGCATGGCCGTCATCTACCTGCTGTCGGGCGGCGACCCGGGCAATCTGCGCGCCGGCGACTGACGGCGGGGAAGGAAACAGACCCATGGAGTTCAACTGGAACCGCATCCCGGCGGAGTACCTGGTGACCAACGTGAAGCTCTGCCGGGGCGGCAAGCTGTCCAAGCGCGCGGGCTTCCTGCACATCAAGAAGGGCCGCGTGGAGGGCCTGGGCGTGGGGGCGCCCACGCGCGAGGACATCCCCGTGCTCGACGGCCAGGGCCAGGTCTGCGCCCCCGGCTTCGTGGACGTGCACGTGCACTTCCGCGAGCCCGGCCAGGAGGAGAAGGAGACCGTGGCCACGGGCGTGAAGGCCGCGGCGTGCGGCGGCTTCACCAGCGTGGTGACCATGCCCAACACCTCGCCGCCGGTGGATACGGCGGCCATGGTGCGCTACATCATCGACCGCGCGGCCGAGGCCGACCTCTGCCGCGTGTTCCCCACCGGCGCCATCAGCCGCGGCCTGCAGGGCGAGGCCCTCACGGAGTTCGGCGACCTGATCCGCGCCGGCGCCGTGGGCTTCACCGACGACGGCAAGCCGGTCATGCACGGCAAGCTCATGAACTACGCCCTGCAGTACGCCAGGCGCCTGGGCGTGACGGTCACGTCCCACGCCGAGGACTGCACCCTGTCCGGCTCCGGCGTCATGCACGCGGGCTACTGGTCCACCAAGCTGGGCCTGGCCGGCATCCCGCGCACGGCCGAGGACAGCATGGTCTACCGCGACTGCGAGCTGGCCAAGGCCACCGGGGGCCACCTGCACGTGGCCCACGTGTCCACCCGCGGCGCCGTGGAGATCATCCGCCGCGCCAAGGAGGAGGGCGTGAACGTGACCGCCGAGGTCACGCCGCACCACCTGTCGCTGGACCATTCGCGCTGCGGCGACTTCTCCACCCACGCCAAGATGAACCCGCCCCTGCGCGAGGAGACGGACATCGAGGCCGTGACCCAGGGCCTGGTGGACGGCGTGCTGGACTGCGTGGCCACGGACCACGCGCCCCACACGTCCATGGAGAAGGAGCTCATGTTCGACCAGGCGCCCTTCGGCGTGGTGGGCCTGGAGACCAGCTTCGCGGTCTGCAACACCTTCCTCGTGCGGGAGGGCAAGCTGGACCTGGGCGCCCTGGTGGCGCGCATGACCGAGAACGCCGCGGACATCTACCACCTGCCCGCGGGCCGGCTGGAGGAGGGCGGCGAGGCCGACTTCGTCCTGCTGGATCCGGACGAGACCTGGCGCGTGGGCCCCGACCACCTGCGCACCAAGAGCCGCAACTCCCCGTACCTGGGCGCCACGCTCACCGGGCGCGTCAAGGCCACGTTCCTGCGCGGCCGGCTGACCTGGCGCGACGGGGACTGATGCCGTAGAATGGACGGGGCGCCCGCCGCGGCGCCCCGCACCCACCCCTGGGAAGGACCGATCTCCATGCCCCGTGCGCGGATCACCCCGTGCCTCCTGCGGCGGCCCCTGCGGCTGCCGGAGCTGGCCATCGCCGCCCTGCTGCTGGCCGGCCTGTCCGGCTGCGCCCGCTTCAACACGTACTACAACGCCGAGAAGGCCTTCTCCGACGCGGAGCACGTGCGCGAGGAGCGCATCAAGACCGGCGACGACGTGACCAAGGCCACCAACGTGCAGGCGGAGGACTACCGCCGCACCATCCAGAAGTGCCGCAAGCTCCTGGAGAACTACCCGGGCCACTCCCTGAGCGACGACTGCCTCTTCCTCATGGGCAAGAGCCATCACCGGCTGCAGGAGTACAACGCTTCCATCGAGCAGCTCGATCTGCTGTTCACCAACTTCCCGGCCACGCCGTACGCGGAGGAGGCCCTCTTCCTGCAGGCCGCCAACCACATGTTCAACGGCAACGTGGACCGCTCCAACGACTACCTGGAGCAGCTCCGCGACCGCTTCCCCGAGAGCCGCTTCCAGGCGGAGGCCCTGCGCGTGCGCGGCGAGAACGCCTTCGCCCTGGAGCGTTGGGAGACGGCCAGCGAGAGCTACGCCGCCTTCGTGGACACCCATCCCGACGACGAGCGCGCCGGGGAGGTGGGCCTGGACCTGGGCCAGGCCCTCTGGCGACGGGGAGACTACGCGGAGGCCGCGCGGCGCCTCGAGGCCGCCGCCCCGCGCTGCCGCGAGCGGGAGGACGACTTCCGGGCCCGCCTGCTGCGTGCGCGCTGTCTGATCCGCCTGGACCGCACCGCCCAGGCCGATTCCCTGCTGTCGGACCTGGGCTCCGACGCCGCCCTCTACGAAGGCGAAGGCCTGGTGGCCGTGGCCCGCGCCGAGCTCCAGCTCGCCGCGGGCGACGCCGACGCCGCCCTCTCCACCCTGAGCACCATGCCCGACGCCTGGAACCGCGGCGACGTGTCCTTCCAGTCGGGAGAGATCCTGGGCCGGCTCTACCTGGAACGGTGGGACCTGGAGAAGGCGGCGGAGCAGTTCCGCATCGCGGCGCGCGGGGGGCGCGTGCTGGAGGATCCGGACACGGTCAAGCGCCTGGACAGGGACCTCTCCACCTACATGAGCAACGAGCAGCGGCTGGACGGCGCCACGGGCGAGCAGAGGTCGGACCTGCAGCTGGACCAGGCCAACACGCTGCTCTTCAGCCTGGGTCGTCCCCGCCTCGCCCTGGACCGCTACCTGGAGGTGGTGGCGGCCGAGGACGCCGACAGCCTGGCCGTGGTGCGCAGCCTCTACGGAGCGGTCACCGTGTACCGCGACCGCCTGGATCTTCCCGATTCCGCCGCGGTCTACGCGGACCGTCTGCTGGTCGAGCATCCCGATTCGCCCCAGGCCCTGGTCCTCAGCGAAGGCGGACAGGTGGACCTCTACGCGGTCCTGCGGGAGCGGGAGCGGGAGGCGGCCCTCCTGGCCGCGGCCAATCCCGACGCCGCCCCGGTCCCCGGGGAGCCGGGGCCCGGCATGACCGCGCCGGACCGTCCGCAGCCCGCGGCGGACCTCCTGGCTCCCACGGACGGGCGCCGCTCGTTCTGGCGCCTGCGCAAGCTGGAACGCAACCGCAACGCCGGCCTCCTGTCCGGCTGACGCCCGAGGAGGCTCGCGTGACGGATCCCGCCCTCAGCGCCCCGCTGCGTCTGGAAGGCCGCGTGGCCGCCCAGGCCCGCGTGTCCGCGTCCATGCTGCGCCTGGACCTGCATCTGGAGGCGCCCGCGCCCGCGTCCCCCGGACAGTTCTGCATGCTGAACCTCGCCGGCGAGTCGGCCATGACCCTCTCGCGTCCGCTCTCCATCCTGGAGGCCGACGGCGACCGTCTCAGCCTGCTCTACAAGGTGGTGGGTCGCGGCACCCGCCTGCTGGCCGACCTGCCGCCGCAGGCCCAGGTCCGCGTGCTCACGCCCCTGGGCACGGCCTTCCCGGCCCCGCAGGACGATCGCCCGCGCCTGCTGCTGGCCGGCGGCGTGGGTCTGCCCCCGCTGCATTGGTGGCACCGGGTCCACGGCCGCGCCCAGGACGTGCCGTGCTTCGGCGCGCGCGACGGCGCGGACGCGCCCTGGCCCCTGCTTCCCTCGCCCTGGCGCGTGAGCGTGGACGCCCTGCGGGACGTGCCCGCAGGCCGCACGGCGGTCCAGGGCAACGTGGTGGAGCTCGCGCGCGGTCTCACGGCGCAGTCCGGGGCGGACCACGTGGTGCTGGCCTGCGGGCCGGTGCCGCTGCTGGCCGCCGCCGCCCGCTTCGCCGCGGAGCGAGGCTGGCCCTGCCACGTGTCCCTGGAGGAGCGCATGGGGTGCGGCTACGGCGTATGCCGCGGCTGCGTGGCGCCGACGCCGCACGACGGTCCCTGGCGCCTGGTCTGCAAGGACGGTCCGGTGCTGCCCGCGGACGCTGTGGACTGGGACCGCTTCGGCCTGGCCCCCGCGGCCGCCGCCCAGGCCTACGACGCCCCGACCCGCCTGCTCCCCGAGGAGGACCCCGCGTGACCGCCCTGCCCGCCTGGCTCCCCTTCGACCCCGCTTCGCCGGTCACCCTGGGGCCGCGCACCCTGCCCGGCCGCATCTGGACCGCGTCGGGCTGTTTCGGCTATGGCCTGGACGGCGCCGACATCCGCGACGCCCGCGGGGCAGGCCCCTTCGCGGGCCTGGGCGCCGTGGTCACCAAGACGGTCACGCCCGCGCCGCGCCGCGGCAATCCGCCGCCGCGCGTGTGGGGCACCGTGCACGGGGCGCTGAACTCCATCGGGCTGGAGAACGTGGGCCTGGACCGCTTCCTGGACGACGTGGTGCCGCGCCTGGCGGGCGCCGGCACGCCCTTCGTGGTGAGCCTGGCGGGCACGCGGCCGGACGAGTTCGGCGTCATGACCCGGCGGCTGCGGGCCGCGGCGTTGGACGTGCCGGGCTGGCACGGCGTGGAGCTCAATCTGAGCTGCCCCAACGTGGCCAAGGGGGGCGTGGACTTCGGACGCGACCCGGACACGGTCCGCGCCTGCACCGAGGCCGCCGCCGCCGAGATCGGGGAGCGTCTGCTCACCGCCAAGCTCACGCCCAACTCCGCGCGCATCGCCCCCCTGGCCGCCGCCGCCGCCGCGGGGGGCGCCCACGCCGTGACCGCCGTGAACACGCTGGTGGGCATGGACGTGGACCTGCGCACGGGCAAGCCGGTGCTGCCCCGTCGACGCGGCGGCTACAGCGGTCCGGGCATCCTGCCGGTGGCCTTGGCCAAGGTGGACGAGATCGTGCTGGAGACCGGCGTGCCGGTCATCGGCGTGGGGGGGATCCGCACCGCGGAGGACGCGTTGCGCTTCTTCGCCGTGGGGGCCGTGGCCGTGCAGGTGGGCACGGCGCAGATGGACGACCCCTTCGCCGCCGCCGCCGTGGCCGCCGGCCTGAACGGCGGCGGGGCCGCCTAGGAGCGGCCCCGCGCGGGTCGTCGGCGGCGATCGCGGCGGCTCGTCAGTAGTCCAGCGGCTCCGCGTAGTCGTCCATGGGATCGTCCTCGGGCAGCTCGTCGTCGGGATCGTCATCCAGATCGGCCGCGCCGTCGTCATCGTCGCCGTCGTCGGCGTCGGGCAGGCCGTCGGGGAAGTCGGCCTCCAGCAGGTCCACCAGGCTGGTGGTGCTCAGCAGCAGGCGCTCGGCCAGGCGCTGGCCCAGCACCACGGCCTCCGCGCCGGAGCCGCGGATCACGGCCTGGTCCTGCGAGAGCCCGCTGGGCGACCCCACCGCCCCGGTCAGCACCAGCTCCTCCTCGGTGGCCTGGGCCAGCACGCCCACGGGGCAGTCCTGATCCGAGCAGATGCGCTCGCGGAAGGCCAGCTCGCCCAGCATCTCCTGGCAGCTCAGCTCGTTGTGCACGGCCTGGCAGGCCTCCAGCACCTCCACGTCGCCGCGCCGGCAGAGCAGGGCGATGGTGCCCTGGCCGGCGCCCGGCAGCATCATCTCCGGGAAGAAGATCTCCGACACAAGATCCTGCACGCCGAGGCGCTCGGCGGAGGCGGCGGGGATGACCAGGGCGTCCACCTCGTCGTTCTGGAGGTAGGCGTCCAAGGCCTTCACCGTGCCGCCGTAGATGAGCTTGGGCGTGAGGTGGGGCCACAGCGCCGCGATCTGGGCCTGGGAGCGCAGGCTGAGCACGCCCACGCGGGTGTGCTCGGGGAGGTCGTCGGCGATGATCCCCTTCTTGTGCAGCAGGGCGTCGAACGGGGTGGCGCGGGGCAGGACCGCGGCGATCTCCACGTCGTCGGGCAGGGTGTGGGCCAGGTCCTCGGCGCCCACGTCCAGGATCTGGTACTCGCCGTCGCGCAGGCGCATGACGAGCACGTCCACCTCCGAGGGGGAGGAGACGTTGAACAGCTCCGACGCCGAGCGGCGGTTGGAGACGGGGTCCGTCACGGTCACCATGTCGAAGATGGCCCGCGGATGGGTGGCCTGGAGCTGGGCGATGACGTGCTGGGTCTGCGCCCGGTTCAGGCGTCCGTCCAGGGTGCCCAGGGTGAAGGTGGCCTCGCTCTTCAAGCTCGTCTCCCGTCGACGTCCGTGGTCAGCGGCCGGCCAGGACGTCGCGGACCAGGGAACCGATCCGTGCGGCGTCGTCGTCGGCCAGGGCCGGATGGATGGGCAGGGCCAGGATCTCCGCGCCCGCCCGCTCGGCGTGGGGCAGGGGCCCCGCGCAGCGGCAGAACTGCGCCAGCTCGGTGCGGTGCAGGGGCGGGTCGTAGTACACGCCCGTCTCCACGCCGTGCTCCGCCAGGCGCGCCTGGAGTCTGCCACGGTCCGGGCAGCGAATCCAGTACTGATGACGCGACCAGCGCGTGCCGCTGGCCGGCGGCGGGGGCGTGGGCCGGAAGTCCGCGGGGATCAGATCGTCGTAGATGGCGGCGGCGCGCAGGCGGTCGGCCTGCTCGTCGTGGAAGCGGCCCAGGCGGATGCGGATGACCAGGGCCTGCAGCTCGTCCAGCCGGCTGTTCCAGCCGGGGAGCACGCGGTCGCCCAGGGTCACGGCGCCGTGGTTGCGCAGGCGGCGGAGGGCTGCGGCGTCGGCCTCGTCGCGGCAGAGGATCAGGCCGCCGTCGCCCCAGCCGGGCAGGTTCTTGGTGGGGTAGAAGCTCAGGGCGCCCATCCGGCCGAAGGAGCCGCAGGGGCGTCCGCCCGCCCAGGTCCCGAAGGCCTGGCAGAGGTCCTCGATCAGGGGCACGCCGTGGCTCGCGGCCAGCTCCAGCAGCGGCTCCATGGCGCAGGGGATGCCGAAGAGATGCACGGGGAGCAGGGCGCCGGTGTGCCCGCCCACGGCCGCCGCGGCCAGGCCCGGGTCCAGGTTCAGGGTCAGGGGATCGATGTCCGCGAAGACCGGCACGCCCCCCAGGCGGACGATGGCCTCCACGGTGGCCGCGAAGGTGAACGGCGTGGTCACCACCTCCACGCCGGGCCCCACGCCGGCCAGCTGCAGGGCCAGCAGCAGGGCGTCCGAGCCCGAGGCCACGCCCACGGCCGCGGCCGCGCCGCAGGCGGCGGCCATCTCCGTCTCCAGGGCGGCCACCTCCTCGCCCAGGATGAAGCGGCCGCCGGCCAGCAGACGCTCGACCCCTGCCAGGATCTCGTCCCGGCAGGGGATCAGCGGGGTGGTCAGGTCGTAGCGGGGGACGCCGGCGGGCGTCCGGTGGCCGTCGTGCATGCCGCTCAGGCGCGGTCGGGACGGCCGAAGCTGCGGTACCGGAAGCCGGCGTCCGCCATCATCCTGCTGGTGTACACGTTGCGGCAGTCCAGGAAGACCTTTCCCTTCATCAGCCCGCCCAGGCGCTGCAGGTCCAGCTGGCGGTACTCGTTCCACTCGGTGACCAGGATGGCCAGATCCGCGCCCTCGCAGGCGTGGTAGGGGCCGTCGCAGTACATCAGCTCGGGGTGGACCTCGCGGAAGTTGGCCGCGGCCACGGGGTCGTGCACGCGCAGGGTGGCGCCCGCGGCCTGCAGGCGCTGCACCAGCCCGCGGCTCGGGGCGTCGCGGATGTCGTCGGTGTTGGGCTTGAAGCTCAGGCCGAGCAGGGCCACGGTCCTGCCCTTCAGGTCCGGCGTCAGTTCCCGCGCCTTGGCCATGGCGACGTCCGGCAGGCCGGCGTTCACGCCGATGGCCGCGCGCACGATGGTCATGTCGGTCCCCGCCGTCTCGGCGATGTGCACGATGGCGTTGGTGTCCTTGGGCAGGCAGGAGCCGCCGTAGCCCAGGCCCGCGTGCAGGAACTTGGAGCCGATGCGCTTGTCCAGGCCCATGGCCTTGGCCACCATGCCGATGTTGGCGCCCACGGCGTCGGCCAGCGTGGCCAGCTCGTTGATGTAGGAGATCTTCACGGCCAGGAACGCGTTGCTGGCGTACTTGATGAGCTCGGACGTCTCGATGTCCGTGTGCACGATGGGCGTCTCCAGCAGGTAGAGCGGCCGGTAGATGTCGCTCATGATCTGCTTGGCCTTCTCGCTCTCCGTGCCGATGACCACGCGGTCCGGCCGCATGAAGTCCTCGATGCTCGAGCCCTCGCGCAGGAACTCGGGGTTGCTGGCCATGTCGAAGGGCACCGGCTCGGGCTGGGCCGCCAGGATGGCCTCCTTGACCTTGCGCGACGTGCCCACAGGCACCGTGCTCTTGGTCACCACCACGGTGTAGCGGTCCATGGCCTCGCCGATCTCGCGGGCCACGTTCAGCACGTACTCCAGGTTGGCCTCGCCCGTGTCCGCCATGGGCGTCTGCACGGCGATGAAGATCACGTCGGTGGCCTTCATGGCCTCGGTCAGCGACGTGGTGAAGAACAGGCGCTTGCCGGCCACGTTCTTGGCCACGAGCTGCTCCAGCCCGGGCTCGTAGATTGGCATGATGTTCTCGTGCAGCTCGGCGATGCGCTTCTCGTTGATGTCCACGCACCAGACCTCGTGGCCGAAGTCGGCCAGGCAGGCCCCCGAGACGAGACCGACGTATCCGGTCCCGATCATGCAGATGCGGCTCATGCAAGACTCCTTGGTTCGATGAAAGAGGCGATGACGCCCCTCAGGCGTTCATCAGGCGCAGCCAGTCCTTGTAGATGCAGCGGTCGGCCACGACGTCCAGGCCGGCCGCGCGGGCGCGGTCCTCGGCTTCCGGGTGGCTGACGCCCTCCTGCAGCCAAACCGCGCCGTCGCCGCGCGCGATGGCGGCGTCCACGATCCCGGGCACGGCGTCGCTGCGGCGGAACACGTCCACCACGTCCACGGTCCCGGGAATATCGGCCAGGGACGGGTAGATCTTGACCCCGGGAAACGCGTCCAGGACGGGATTCACGCCCACCACCTCGAAGCCCTGGCCCGCCAGGAAGCGGGCGATGCCGTGGCTGGCGCGCTCGGGATTGTCCGAGATGCCCACCACCGCGATGCGGCGCATGCCCTGCAGCACGCGCAGGATGACGGCGTCGAGCTCCGGACCGGGAGAGACGGGACCGATGTCGTGGCCCATGCAGCCTCCTTGGCGACGGCCGCGACGGGGCCGCGGCGGGGTTCTGGGGACGGATCCAGGGGCCAGTCTAAGTCGCGTGCCGGGGCTTGTCCAGCGCGCGGGAGACGGGGGGAAATTCTGGGTTCCCAGGCCGCCAAGCGGTTGTTAATCTTCGACCAAGGAGTCCGTGCCACCCCGATGAGGAGCCGCCATGAATCCCGTGCTGATGACCGCCATCCTCCTGGCCGCCCTGGCGCTCTTCGCCGACACCATCGCCAAGCGCCTGTGGCTGCTGCGGGCCGCGGAGCCGGAGAACCGGCTGGATCGGCCCTGGGAACGCCTGCGGCGGCTGCTCGTGGTGGGGTTCGGGCAGGAGCGGCTGCTGTGGGAGCCGGCGGCCGGCTGGATGCACGCGGCCATCTTCTTCGGCTTCCTGGCCGTGTCGCTGCGCACCGTGACCCTGATCGGCCGCGGCTTCGACGCAGACTTCCAGCTCCTGCCCGGCGTCCTGGGCGGGCTGTACATGGCGCTGAAGGACACCTTCGTGGTGGTGGTGCTGGCGGCCATCCTCACCGGCCTCTACCGGCGCCTGGTGCTGCGGCCCGAGCGGCTGCACCTCAACCTGGAGGGCGTGCTGATCCTGCTGTGGATCGCCGCGCTCATGCTCACGGACCTGCTGGGCGACGCCGCCCTCTTCGCCCTGGAGCCCCACCACCCCGAGCGCGGCTGGGCCTACGTGTCCACGGCCGTCTCCGGCGCCTTCGCCGGCCTGCCGGAGGCCACGGTCCACGGCTGGCATGCGGCCATGTTCTGGGGTCACATCGTGCTGGTGCTGGCGTTCCTGAACTTCCTGCCCTTCGGCAAGCACTTCCACGTGATCACGGCCCTGCCCAGCGTGTTCACCATGAAGCTGGGCGCGCCGGCCTCGCCCGCGCGCATGGAGTTCGAGGGGCGCGAGACCTTCGGCGTGGGCAAGGTGGAGGACTTCTCCTGGCGGCGCATCCTGGACATGTACTCCTGCACCGAGTGCGGCCGCTGCACCGTGCACTGCCCCACCGCCACCACGGGCAAGCCCCTGAAGCCGCGGGAGCTGATCGTGGCGGAACGGGACCACCTGTACTCCATCGCCGGGGAGCTGCAGAGCGTCGGCAAGCTGAAGGCGGCCGGACGTGCGCAGGAGGCGGCGGCGGCGGCGGCGGCCATCGAGCGGCCGCTGATGGCGGGCGGCGTCATCGATCCCGACGTGCTCTGGGCCTGCACCACCTGCGGCTACTGCCAGACCGTGTGCCCGGTGGCCATCGAGCACGTGAACCACGTCATCGACCAGCGCCGCTACCTGATGATGACCGAGGCCAGCATGGAGCCGGCCCTGGCCAACGCCGTGCGCGGCCTGGAGACCAACTCCAACCCGTGGAACGCCTCCAGCGGCGCGCGGGAGGACTGGATCGGCGAGCTGGAGGTGCCGCGCCTCTACGAGACCGGCCGCGCCGACTACCTGCTCTTCGTGGGCTGCGCCGGGGCCTACGACGAGCGGAACAAGGACGTGCTGCGCGCCCTCTGCCGCCTCATGACCAAGGCGGGCGTGAGCTTCGCCGTGCTGGGCAAGGAGGAGGGCTGCTGCGGCGACCCGGCGCGGCGCATGGGCCACGAGTACCTCTTCGAGATGCAGGCCCAGCAGAACGTGGCCACGTTCCGGAAGTACCAGGTGGGCAAGGTGGTCACCGCCTGCCCCCACTGCTTCAACATGATCGCCAACGAGTACCCCCAGTTCGAGCTGACGGGCGTGGAGGTCATCCACCACACCCAGCTCCTGGCGGAGCTGCTGGCCGACGGCCGCCTCAAGGTGCGACGCGACGCCGCCTCCAAGGTCACCTACCACGACTCCTGCTACCTGGGCCGCCACAACGGCATCTACGACGCGCCGCGGGAGATCGTGGACGCCCTGGGCCTGGAGCGCGTGGAGATGGCGCGCAGCCGCCGCGACGGCTTCTGCTGCGGCGCCGGCGGCGCCCGCATGTTCATGGAGGAGACCCTGGGCGAGCGCATCAACCAGAACCGCGTGGCCGAGGCCGCGGGCACCGGCGCCCGCGAGGTGGCGTCGGCCTGCCCCTTCTGCCTGACCATGCTGGGCGACGGGATCAAGGAGACGGACCGCGGCGAGACCCTGGCCGCCCTGGACCTGGTGGAGCTGGTGGAGCGCCAGCTCGCCGATTGAGGGTCCGCCCGCTCCGGTCTTGCAATCCCGGCGGATCGCCCCCATCATGCGACGACCCCGCCGGCCCCGGCGGGGTCGCTCCGTTGGACGAAGAAAGCGAGGCAACCATGGCGACCTATGCTCCCGTACGATCCACCCCCGCCCTGAACGCCCTCTGGGGCCGCGGCCAGGAGTTCCTGGGCTGCGAGCTGCCCATCATGTGCGGCGCCATGACCTGGATCTCGGACCCCAAGCTGGTCTCCACGGTCAGCAACATGGGGGGCTTCGCCTCGCTGGCCGGCGGCAACATGCCGCCGGAGCTGTTCGCCGCGGCCATCGACGAGACCCGCGGCCTGACGGAGCGCCCCTTCGCCGCGAACATCATCGTGATCGCCCCCAACTACAAGGCGCACCTGGACATCTGCTGCGAGAAGAAGATGAGCCACATCGTCTTCGCCGGCTCCATCCCGCGCCAGAGCGACGTGGAGCAGGCCAAGGCCAGCGGCGCCAAGGTGGTGTGCTTCGCATCCACGGCGTCCATCGCCGAGCGCATGATCAACTACGGGGCCGACGCCCTGGTCCTGGAGGGGAGCGAGGCGGGCGGCCACATCGGCCACGTGTCCACCGCGGTGCTGCTGCAGGACATCCTCATCCCGTACGCGGCGCAGCTGCCCATCTTCGTGGCGGGCGGCATCGCCCACGGGGGCATGATCGGCCACCTGGTGCTCATGGGCGCTGCGGGCGCCCAGCTCGGCACGCGGTTCGTGGTGGCGGACGAGTGCCAGGCCCATCCCAAGTTCAAGGAAGCCTTCATCCGCGCCCGCGCCCGCGAGGCCATCAGCACCCCCCAGTACAGCTCGCGCCTGCCGGTGGTGGCCGTGCGCGCCCTGAAGAACCAGGCCATGGACCGCTTCGGCGAGCTCCAGCTCGAGCTGCTGGAGAAGCTGGCCAAGGGCGAGATCAGCCGTCAGGACGCCCAGTACAAGGTGGAGGAGTACTGGGTGGGCTCGTTGCGCGAGGGCGCCGTGGACGGCAACATCGAGAAGGGATCGCTCATGGCGGGCCAGTCCGTGGGCCTGGTGCACAAGACGCAGCCCATGCGCGAGATCCTGACCCAGCTCGTGGACGAGGCCGACGCGGCCGTGACGGCCGCCCGCCAGCGCCTGGTCGGGTGACCCTCGCCTTGACGCGTCGCGCGGCCAATCCCTATTATACGTGACAGATGCGCGGGTCGGCCGGACCGGCCCGCCTCCTGTTGCCTGTCCCATGGTCCCAACCCCCTCGCGAGGTCGATCATGTCCCGAAAGACTCCCTGGGCCGTCCTTGCCGCCGTCATCGTCCTGTCCCTGTCCGGTCTCGGCGGCTGCGGTCGGGACGAGGGCCCCGCCGCCCCGGGCGGCGCCCGGCTGGACGTGCTGACCGCTCCCGCGACGTTGGCCACCCCCTGGACGCTCACCGGTCCCGACGGCTACCACGCCCAGGGCGTCGGCACGCGGGAGCTGGGGAACCTGGCTCCCGGCTCCTACGAGCTGACCTGGTCGGCCGTGGAGGGCTGGGTGCGCCCCTGGCCGCACACCGTGGCCGTGGAAGTGGGCGAAGAGCCGGGCGTGGTCAGCGGCGAGTACCGCGAGAACGTGCCCAGCACCGTGGTGCTGGAGGGCGACGCCGACGCCGCCGGCGCGGCCTGGACCCTCCGCGGCAGCGAAGGCCTGGTGCTCCAGGGCGTGGGCACCGCCGTCCTCGCCGACGTGGACGCCGGCCGCTACGAGATCACCTGGTCCGCCCCCGCGGGCTGGCTCAACACCGGACCCACCCGTCAGGCCGGCACCGTGTTCGGCGACGAGCTGACCTTCAGCGCCGGCTTCGTGGTGGACGTGGACCTGCCCGCCGGCTTCGAGTACGTGCCCGCCGGCACCTTCAGCATGGGCTCGCCCGCGGACGAGTGGGGCCGCCAGTCCGACGAGGACGCCCACGAGGTCACCCTCACCAACGACTACATGATCGCCGCGCGCGAGGTCACCGCCCTGAGCTACGCCAACCTGGCGGCCTGGGCCCTGGACCAGGGCCACGCCCGCTGGGACTCGCTCTTCCTGAATCCCGACACCACCTTCTTCACCGTGGACTCCTTCACGGTGCGGATGGACACCATCGTCACGCTGTTCGACAACCTGGGGTCGGGCCGCGTGCCCCTGCTCCATCCCACCCTGGGCAACCTGACCGTCCGCACGGTCGTGGACAGCCTGGCCACGGCCGTGCCCAGCCAGCCCGCCACCGGCATGAACTGGTTCGGCGCCGCGGCCTACTGCGACTGGCTGAACCTGCAGGGGGGCCTGGCCCTGGCCTACGACCACGACACCTGGCTGCCGACGGGTGCCGACCCCTATGCCGTGGAGGGCTACCGCCTGCCCACGGAGGCCGAGTGGGAGTACGCGGCGCGCGCGGGCGAGACCGACGCCTTCAGCTCCGGCCCCGTGGTCAACCCCATCTGCGACGACCCCAACCTGCAGCTGGTGGGCTGGCACTGCGACGGCGCCATGCACGACGTGGCCCGCAAGCTGCCCAGCGGCTGGGGCCTCTACGACATGCACGGCAACGCCTGGGAGTGGTGCGCCGACGGCTGGGACACCTATCCCGAGGGCCCCGTGACCGATCCCTACGTGATGCGCCTGGACGCCCAGGAGCTCACCCGGGCCACGCGGTGGGAGCAGGCGCCGCCCGCGGACCTGAACCTGGCCGCCAAGGTCCTCCCGTCCGCGGCCATCGTGCGCGGCGGTTCCGCCCTCGACTTCGCCATGATGTGCCGCAGCGCCAACCGCGGCGGCTACGACGCCTTCTGGGCCCACGGCCGTCTCGGTTTCCGCCCCGTGCGCACCCTGCCCCCCGAGGAGGGGCGCTGAGCGACGGCGTCGGCGGACGTCCACGACGCGAACGGGGCTCCCCGCCTGGGGAGCCCCGTTCCTTTTTGCCGCCGCCGGCCGCGCCGCTCAGCCCGGCAGATGGGCCCGCGCCATCTCCTGCACCAGGCCGTCGGCCAGCCCCACCTGCGGCACGTGCATGAGCTGCGCGCGCGACCACTTCATGACCGCCAGGTAGATGCGCGCCGCGGGCAGGATCACGTCGGCCCGGTCGGGCCGCAGGCCCAGCAGGCGGATGCGCTCCTCCATCCCGTACGGCTCGATGGTCAGGGCCACGTGCTTGATCAGCGGGTAGGACACCGGCTGGCCCTTCTTCAGGCCCGTGAGGTTGAAGATCTTGTTGATGTTGCCGCCGCTGCCCACCGCCTGCAGGGGACCGTGGGGCCGGGCGCGCGTCTTGAGCCAATGCCGGAGCTCGTCCCACTCCTCATCGGGCACGCGGCCGTTGAGCAGGCGCACGGAGCCGATGGCGAAGGAGCGCTGGGCCAGCACCACGTGGTCGCGGATCACCGTGATCTCCGTGCTGCCGCCGCCCACGTCCACGAAGAGGGCCGCCTGCCCCTCGGGCAGGAGCACGGACAGGTGGTTGGCGTAGAGGATCTTGGCCTCCTCCGTGCCGTCGATGAGCTCCAACTCCAGCCCCGACTCGCGGCGGATGGCCGCGGCCAGCTCCTCGCCGTTCGCCGCCTGGCGCATGGCCGACGTGGCGCAGGCGCGGCAGGCCGCGGGACCGTAGGCCCGCACCAGCAGGGCGAAGGCGCGCATGGTGTCCAGCAGCCGTTCGGCCGTGCGGTCGCCGATGCGTCCGTCGCGGAACACGTCCTCGCCCAGGCGCAGGGGCATGCGGATCATGGACTCCTTCACGGTGACCACGGCGTCGCCGTTGCGGAAGGCGCGCGCGAAGAGCAGCCGGATGGCGTTGGAGCCCACGTCCAGGGCGGCGAAGGGGGTTCCGGGCGTCACGTGGCGTCCTTTCCGCAGGCGCGCAGCAGGCGGTAGGTGGCCTCCTGGGCCCGCACGCGCGGCTTGCGCGGCTCGCGGTAGGAGTTGCGCAGATCGGCGTCGAGCACGCGGGTCTTCACCGTGTCGGCGTCGTGCAGGTCGAAGAGGGCGAGCAGGAGGTCGCGGAGGCGCGGCTCGCGGATCGGCACCATCACCTCGATGCGTTTCTCGAAGTTGCGCGGCAGCCAGTCCGCAGAGCCGATCCAGACCTCGGGATCGCCGTCGTTGCCGAACACGATGATGCGCGCGTGCTCCAGATAGCGGTCGATGAGCCCGCCGGCGCGGATGTTCTCGCTCACGCCCGCGATCCCCGGCCGCACCGAGAACATGCCGCGCACCAGCAGCCGCACGGGCACGCCGGCGCGCGACGCCTCGTAGAGCTTGGCCACCATGAGGTCGTCGCTCAGGTTGTTGAGCTTCACGTCCAGGCGGCCGCGGGGGCCCAGGGCGATCTCGCGCTCCACGCGGCGGGTGAACTCCTCGCGCGCGTTGTAGGGCGAGACCACCAGGTGCCGGAACGCCGACGCCTGGTAGGGGCGGCGGATGAGGTCGAACATGTGCGCGACCTCGTCGGTCAGGTCCGGGTCCGCGGTCATCAGCGTGAGGTCCGAGTAGAAGCGCGCCGTGTCCTCGTTGTAGTTGCCCGTGCCGATCATGGCGTAGCGGCGCATCCGGCGGCGCTCCAGGCGCGTGATCAGGCAGGCCTTGGCGTGCACCTTCAGGCCCGGCACGTCCACGAACACGCGCGCCCCCTCCTCGCGCAGGCGCTCGGTCCAGTGGAGGTTGGCCTCCTCGTCGAACCGCGCCTGCAGCTCCATGACCACCGTCACCTCCTTGCCGTTGCGCAGGGCGTTGATCAGGGCGTTGACCACCGCCGAGTGCCGCGCCACGCGGTAGAGGGCGATCTGGATGGAGGTGACGCGGGCGTCCAGGGCCGCCTCGCGCAGCACGTCCAGCACGTGGTCGTAGGGGTGGTAGGGGAAATGGAGCAGGATGTCGCGCTCCGCCATGGCCTCGAAGCCGCTGCGCCCCGCGGGCAGGTCCGGGTGGGGGATGGGCGCGATGGGGGCGTAGGTCAGCCCCGGCACGCCCAGGTCCGGGAATTTCACCAGGTCCGAGCGGTTGTGGTAGCGGGCGCCGGGATGCACGGAGTCGTCGCGGGGGATCTCCAGCTTCTCCAGCAGCACGTCCAGCAGGTCCGACGGCATGGTGGCGTCGTGCACGAAGCGCACCGTGGAGCTGTGGCCGCGCTTCTTGAGGCTGCGCGTGATGCGCGCCATGTAGCTCTCCTGGATGTCGTCGTCCAGGTCCAGGTCGGCGTCGCGGGAGAACTTGACCATCCAGGCGCGGCGCACGTCGTGGGGGAACATGGCGAAGATCTCGTGCAGGTTGGCGCGGATCACGTCGTCCAGGTAGATCACGCAGCGATCCTGCTTGCGGTCCGGCAGGATCACGAAGCGGGGCAGCACGTCCGTGGGCATCTCCATCAGGATGTCCAGGGGCGGCTTCTCGCCCGTCGAGTCCTCCAGCCGCACGGCCAGGTAGATGGAGCGGTCCTGCAGAGGGCGCAGGGCCGTGGTCTTGGTCAGCAGGATGGGGTTGATGCGGTGCCGCACCTTGTCCCGGAAGTAGGCGGTCACGAACTCGGCCTGGGCCTTGGACAGTCCCGACTCGTCCACCACGTGGATGCCGTGGGTGGCCAGGTCCTCCAGGATCCGGCCGTACAGGGCGTTGAAGCGGTCGGCCTGACGGCGGGCCTCGGCCTGCACGCGTTCCAGCACCTCCGCCGGGTCGTGGCGGATCAGGCCGCGGCTCTTGCGGCCCAGGCGCGCCAGCCGGCGCAGGGTGGCCACGCGCACGCGGTAGAACTCGTCCAGGTTGTTGGAGTAGATGCCCAGGAACTTCAGCCGCTCCAGGGGCGGCACGTCCGGATCGTCGGCCTCCTGCAGCAGGCGGGCGTTGAAGGCCAGCCAGCTCAGCTCCTTGGGGATGAAGAGGTCGTCGTCCAGGGGGAAGCCTTCGCGCGGCATGTCACTCCTCGGCGGGCGCGGCGGCGCCCAGGTCCAGGACTCCGCCCTTGTGGGGGCGGAGGAAGTGGCGCAGGCGGGCGCGTCCGGGACGCACCGCGTCCCAGCCGTCCACGTCCCACTCCAGCACGGTCAGGGAGCTCTTGGGCAGGGCGGTGCGCACGTCGGGGCAGAGCCAGGCGGCCAGCTCGCTCAGGCCGGGGTTGTGGCCGCAGAGCAGCAGCGTGCGCACGCTGCCGCCGTGGCGGCGCACCACGTTCCAGAGGGCAGGGGGGGCCCAGCAGTCGTAGAGGTCCGGGTCGCGGCGCAGGAGGCCGGGATCCAGGTCCAGCATCTCCGCGGCCACGGCGGCGGTGTCCAGGGCCCGCGGGGCGGGGCTGGTGACCACGCGCTCGGGCCAGAGACCCAGCTCCGCGGCGCGGGCCGCCACGTCCTGGGTGCGGCGCACGCCCTTGGGCATGAGGCCGCGCAGGAAGTCGGGGGAGCGGTGAGGCTCGGCCTTCCCGTGGCGGAGGATCAGCAGTCTCAGGGGGGCGTTCATCCCACCATGATACACCGAAAATGTGAATCCGGGATGAAAGCGACGGGGCGGAACGCACGCGCTCCGCCCCGTCGGGTGGCAGGGTCGAGCCGGCCTCAGTCCAGGGCCGCCAAGGCCTCGCGGAAGGGCCCCACCACGTCGAACAGGTCGGCCACGATGCCGTAGTCCGCCGCCTTGAAGATGGGGGCGTTGGGGTCCTTGTTGATGGCCACGATGCACTTGGAGGAGCTCATGCCCGCCAGGTGCTGGATGGCTCCGCTGATGCCGATGGCCACGTACAGGTTGGGGCTGACGGTCTTGCCCGTCTGGCCCACCTGGTGGCTGTGGGGCACCCAGCCCGCGTCCACGATGGCGCGGCTGGCGCCGGCCGCGGCGCCCATGGTCTGGGCCAGGTCGCGGATGAGCTGGTAGTTGTCGGCTTCCTTCAGGCCGCGGCCGCCCGAGACCACGATCTCCGCCTCGGTCAGCTCCACGGTCTTGCCGCCGGCCTGCTTGGTCTCCACCACGGAGGCCTTGGGCGTGAAGCCGTCCAGGCCGGGGTCGAAGGCCTCCACGGCCGCCGCGGCGCCGTCGCCGGCGTTGAGGGCGAAGGCGTTGGGCCGCACGCCCACCACGGCGGTGGCCGAGGCCACCTTCACGTCGGCGTAGCACTTGCCGGCGAACATGGGGCGGCGGATCACGAAGCCGCCGTCCCAGCTCAGGTCCACGCTGTCGCTGACGCAGGCGGCGTCCAGGCGGGCGGCCAGGCGCGGGGCCAGGTCCTTGCCCATGGCGGTGGCGCCCAGCAGCAGCAGGTCGGGCGAGTTCGCGGTGCAGAAGGCGGCCAGGGCGCGGCTCCAGCCCTCGCTGTTGTAGGCGGCGAAGGCGTCGCCCTTGGCCTGGAAGACCTTGTGGGCGCCGTGGGCGCCGGCGGGGGCGGCGTCGGCCTCGCCCAGCAGCACGGCCCAGACCTCGCCGCCGGCGGCGTCGCAGAGCGCGCGGGCCTTGCTGATCATCTGCCAGGCGACCTTCTTGACCGCCCCGTCCCGCTGCTCGATGAAGACTGCGATGTTCGGCATGTCGGTTCCTCCTCAGATGACCTTGGCTTCTTCGCGCAGCAGGCGCACGAGCTCCTTGGCGGCGGCGGCGGGATCGTCGTTCTGCACCAGCGTGCAGGCGTCCCGCGGCGCGGGCGGCACGTAGGCGGCCACGGTGGACAGGGCCGCCGGGACCTCCAGGCCCAGGTCGGCGCAGGTCAGGGTCTCCTGGGGCTTCATGCCGGCCTTCATGATGTTGGGCAGGCTGGGCAGGCGGGGCTCGTTCAGGCCCTTCTGGCAGGTGATCACCGCGGGCAGGGAGCCCGCCACCACCTCGGCGCCGCCCTCGATCTCGCGCGTGGCCGTGAAGGTGCCGTCGCCCAGCTCCAGAGCGGTCACCACGCAGGCCTGGGCGCAGTCCAGGTACTCGGCCAGCATGGGGCCCACCTGGGCGCTGTCGTCGTCGATGGCCTGCTTGCCGGTGAGGATCAGGTCGTAGCCGTCGCGCTTGAGCACCGCCGCCAGGACCTTGGCGATCTGCATGGGCTCGGCCGCGGCCAGGGCGGGCTCGTTGACGCGGATGGCCTTGTCGCAGCCCACGGCCAGGCAGTCCTTCTTGAGGGTCTCCAGGACCTGATCGCCGCCGATGGTGATGGCCGTCACCTCGCAGCCGTCGCCCAGCCGTTCCTTGATGCGCACGGCCTCTTCCACGGCGAAGGCGTCGTAGGGGTTGAGCACCCGGGTGAAGCCGGACCGGTCCAGCTCCGGCGCGGGGCTCGACAGGTTGATCCGGGTCTCCGAATCGGGCACCTGTTTCACGCAGACGGCAATCTTCATGATCCTCCTGCCTCTCGGTTGAACGTCGCAGTGCGGCGGGAATGGCGGACCGCAGCGGCCCGCGAAACGTTTTCGCAGTTGCGTGCCAACATAATCAAGGACCCGCCCGGCAGTCAATGCCGGCCCCGGCGCGGCGCGCGGTCAGGCGCTTCCACGCTCCAGGGCGCCGCCCACGTCGCGGTCCGAACGCTTGAGCAGCACCGCGAACACCACGCCCAGCACGCCCAGGCCCGCGAACATGAGCATGCTGGCGGTGTAGTCCTCCGTGGCGTCGCGCAGCAGGCCGTTGAGCCAGGGGAAGAGGGCCAGACCGATGTTCTGCACCGCGGTGCAGAGCCCGAAGGCGGTTCCCGTGTGCTCGTCCTTCACCACCAGGGGGATGGCCGGCCACATGGCCGCCGGCACCAGCACGAACGCGGCGCCCAGCAGGATCAGCGGCCCCACGGGGTAGAGGTCGGTCAGGCCCAGCAGCAGGTAGGCGGGGATCATCAGCAGCGAGCCCCACACCATGAGCGTGGCGCGCTTGCCCACGCGGTCCACAAGGTGCCCGGCGAAGGGCGCGAAGATCATCGACGCGAAGATGATGATGCTGGACAGCCCGCCCGCCGTCTCGAACATGTGCAGGAAGCTGGAGAACACGCGGGTCAGGAAGCCGCCGCTGGTCTCCGCCACGCGCGCCACGCCCCACTTGTCCACGAAGAAGTCCGTGCTCAGGGCCGTGAACGGGAACACCGCCGAGTAGAACAGCACGCACAGCATGGTCACGTACCAGAAGCTGGGTTTGAGCTTGGCGATGTCGCCGAAGGTGATCTTGTCCTCGGAGCCGGACTCCTGCAGGTCCGGCAGCTCGCGCTCGCCCTTGCGGTCCAGCACCACGTACACCGCGTTGCCCGCCAGGGAGATGCCGCAGAACAGCACCGCGGCCCACAGGCCGGCGTGGTAGCCGCCGTAGATCTCGGCGATGAGCTCGCCGGTGTTGAACGCGAACAGCGTGCCCAGCCGCGACACCGTCAGGGCCAAGCCGAAGGCCAGGGCCATCTCCTTGTTCTTGAACCACCGCGCCAGGATCGCGCTCTGGGCCACCACCAGGGGCTCGGCCCCCGCGCCGAAGAGGAAGCGGCCGGCCATGACCATGGGGATGCTCTTGGCCGACGCCACCACCACCGCGCCGGCCAGCACCAGCAGCGAGAAGAGCATGCTGGAGCGTCGCGTGCCCAGGCGGTCGATCAGGAATCCGCCGCCGAACACCGCCAGGATGGCCGCCACGCTGTACGCCGTGTAGAAGGAGCCGATGGTGCCGCGGCCGGCGCCCAGGTCGTCCACCAGCGAGGGCGCCAGGGCGCCGATGATGTCGTAGGCGAAGTAGCTGCCGAAGGTGAGCAGGCTGGCGAACAGCAGCACCGTGAAGCGGTAGCTGCGCGAGGCGGCGTGGACCATGGCGGGCCTCCGGTTGAAGATGGCGCCGTCGGGCGGCGGCGATCCCGGGACGATGCCCCTTCCGCCCCCCGGCGTCAACCGCGCGGGACTGGCGCCCCGCCGCGGCGGCGCCTATGATGCCGCGAAGATCGTCACGACGCCGTCCGACGCCCACCCGAGGAGACCCCGTGATCGAGCACCGCTGCGACATCCTGGTGATCGGCGCCGGCCCCGCCGGACTCGCCGCCGCCGCCGAGGCCGCGAACCGCGGCCTGGACGTCGTGCTGCTGGAGCGCGACCCCCGGCACCCGATCCATCGCCTGCCCCTGCCCGGGGTGTCCGTCGCGGCGGCCCACGGACGCCTGGACGGGCCCGGCGTCGTGACGGGGGAGCAGGCCGACGGCGTCCGCCGCCGTTGGCGCGCCGCCCACGTGATCCTGGCCGCGGGCGACCGTCCCCACCGGCCCAACGACGTCCCGGACGCCTTGCCCGGCCTGTTGGCCGCCGACGCGCCCGTTCCGACGCCGGTGCCGCCCACCGTGCTGGTGGCCGGCGGCGGACCGGCCGGCGTGGCCGCCGCCCTGCGCTGGCGCGAGGCCGGCGCCCGCGTGATCCTGGCCTGCCGCACCGCTCGCCTGCTGCCCGGTCTGGACGCCGATCTGGCCGCCCACCTGACGCGTCGCCTGCAGGTGCGGGAGGTGGACGTGCGCCCGCGCACCCGTCTGGTCTCGCTGCGGGCCGACGGCCCGGGCGTGGCGGCCACGCTGCGGGGCCCCGGCAGCGTCGCCGTGGAGCTCGCCGCCGCCTGCGCTATGCTGGCCGTGGGCCGCCGCGCCGCCTCGGAGGATCTGGGCCTGGACGGCCTGCCGGTCGTCCGCGACCGCCGCGGCCGCTTGCAGACCGATCCCTGCGGCCTGACCGCCGTGCCGGGCCTCTGGGCCGTGGGCGGACTGACCGGCACGCCCACCACCGAGCGCACGGCGCGGGCCGAGGGACGCGCGGCCGTGGCCGCCGCCGTCGGGGAACCCGCGCCGCCGCCGGCCTGGGACCACCTGCCGCGGCATTTGCCGGAGCCCCTGCAGGCCGCCGCGGTGGGACTGGACGCGGAGGAGGCCGCCGCCCGCGGTTGGGACGTGGCCGCCGCCCTGGGCGAACGCGACGGCTCCTGCGCCAAGCTCGTGGCGGAGCGGGAGGGTGGCCGCCTGCTCGGCGCCTTCCTCGCGGGGCCCACGGCCACGGCCGACGTTGAGGGCGCCGCGGCCCTGATGGCCGCCGGCGAGGGTCCTGTCGCCTGGGCCCATCTGGCCTCCAAGGACCCGGCCCTGGCCCTGGCGCTGCAGGCCCTGGCCGCGGACCTGAATCATGGCTGACGGCGCCGCCCTGGTGGCTGGGCTGCGGGCTCTGCTCGGCCCCGACGGCTGCCTGGCCGACCCCGCCGCCCGCCGCGTCTACGCCCGCGACGCCTCCCACCTGGAACTGGGCCGCCCCCTGGCCGTGGCCCTGCCGCGCACCCACGCGCAGGCCGCCGCCGTGGTGGCCCTCTGCGCGCGCCACGGCGTGCCCTTCACCGCCCGTGGCGCCGGCTCCGGCCTCTCGGGCGGCGCGTTGCCCCAGGAGGGCGCCGTGGTCGTCTCCGGCGCCCGCCTCCTGGAGCTGGAGGGCGCCGACGACCCCGCCCGCCCCTGGGTCCGCGCCGGCGCGGGCGTTCCCAACGCCTCCCTGGACCGCGCCCTGGCCCGCCGCGGCGGCGCGTTCGCCCCCGATCCCAGCAGCCAGGAGGTCTCCACCCTGGGCGGCAACATCGCCGAGAACGCCGGCGGCCCCCACTGCCTCAAGGTGGGCACCACCGTGCGGCACGTGCGCGCCCTGCGCTGGATCGACCCGCAGGGGAACACCTGGGACAGCCGCGGCGACGGTTGGGATCTCACCCCCCTGCTGGTGGGCAGCGAGGGCACCCTGGGTCTGATCACCGCCGCGGAGCTGACCGTCACCCCCCGCGAACCCGACCACGCCACCCTGCTGGTCTACCTGTCCAGCCTGGAGGCCGCCGCCGACGGCGTGCTGACCCTGCTGGGCGACGGCCTGCTCCCCGCCGCCCTGGAGGCCGTGGACGGCGCCATGCTGCAGCTCGTGGAGGAGGCCTTCGCCTTCGGCTTCCGCACCGATGCCGCCGCGGCCCTCATCGTGGAATTCTCGGGCACGGACGCCGCCGTGCGCCGCGACGCCGACCGCGCCGCCGCGCTCCTGCGCGCCGCCGGCGCCGAGGTGATCCCCGCCCGCGACGAGGCCGAACGCCTGGCCCTCTGGCGCTGCCGCAAGCGCGCCTTCGGCGCCGTGGGGCGTCTCTCGCCCAACTATGTGACCATGGACGTGGCCGTGCCCGTGGGCCGCCTGCCCGCCATGGTGCGCGCGGTGGGGGAGGCCGGCCGCGCCCACGGCGTGCGCATCGCCACCGCCCTGCATGCCGGCGACGGCAACCTCCACCCGGGGGTGATGTACGACGCCCGCGATCCCGGCTCGACCGCCCGCGCCCACGCCGCCGCCGACGCCATCATGGCCGCGGCCCTGGCCCTGGACGGCACCGTGACCGGCGAGCACGGCGTGGGGGTGGAGAAGCTGCACGTGGTGGCGCGCCAGCTCCATCCCGTGGCCCTGGACCTCATGCGCGGAATCAAGCGCGCCCTGGATCCCCGCGGCCTCTGCAATCCGGGCAAGCTCCTGCCCCCCGGCCCGGGCCTGGCCGCGTCGCCGCCCGCGCCCGAGGGCGTGACCGTGGACCGCGCCAGCCTCCACGCCGCGGCTCCGGCCCACGTCACCCTGGGCGAGCTGCGTGCCGCCGCCGCCGGCGCCGGTCTGGACGTCCCCTGCGCCGACGGCGCCGACACGCTCCCCTTGTCCGACGCCCTGGCCCGCGACCGCACCCTGCGCGACGCCGTGCTCCAGATCCACGCGGAGACCCTGGACGGCCGCGCCTACCATGCCGGCCGCCCCGTGGTGAAGAACGTGGCCGGCCTGGACCTGCCGCGCCTGGTGTCGGCCGCCGGCGGGGCCCTGGGCCCCGTGCGGGCGGTGGGCGTGGGGCTGCGTCCGCGCGGCGTGCCGTCGGAACCGAACGCGCCGGAGCCTCCTGCCCTGGGCCCGGAGCCGGGTGCCGTCTTCCAGCGCATCCGAGCCGCCTTCGCGGGGGAGGACCTCGCGTGACCGGCGGGGATGCCCTGCGTTCGCGCCTGGAGCCCCTGCTGCGCGCCTGCGTGCAGTGCGGCCTCTGCCTGCCCCACTGCGCCACCTACCTGGCCACAGGCGACGAGACCCATTCGCCCCGGGGGCGCCTGCTGCTGCTGGGCGATGCTCTGGCCGCCGACGCCGCGCCGGCGCCGGCCGCGGCCGACGCCATGGCGCGGTGCCTGGGCTGCCGCGCCTGCGAGACCGCCTGCCCCAGCGGCGTGACGGCCGACCTGCTGGAGGCCGCCCAGGCGATGGGACGCGCCGCCGGCGCCGTGGGCGCTCCGCTGGCCCACCGCATCACGCCGGAGCGCATGCCGCTGCTGGGGCGGGTCGGGACCTTGGCCGAGACAGCGGTCCGCGGTCTCGCCGGTCCGGACTGGCGCCTCCGTCTGGACCAGGGTCCCCTGGCGTCGCCGGCTCGTCTGCTGGGCAGCCGTCCGGCGTCGCCCGCGTCCGACGCGGCTCTCGTCGCCTTGCTCGACGGCCTGACGGGCCGGGCCACCCCTCGCGACGCCCGCCTGCCGTCCCCCGACCGGGACCGCGGCCCAGCCACCCTGTTCCCCGGCTGCGCCAACCGGGGCCTGCTCGGTCCCGCTCAGCGCCGCACCGCGGACCTGCTCACGGCCCTGGGGTGGCGGGTGGAGACGCCCGTTGCGGATCAGTGCTGCGGGGCGCTGGACGCCCATGCCGGCCGGCCGCAGGCGGCCGCCGACCGCCGCCGCGCCCTGCCGACGCCCGCGGGACCCTGGGTGGTGGAGGCCGCCGGCTGCGGTCTGGAGCTGGTCCGCAGCGATCATCCCGCGGGCGGCGCCGTCGCCGACGCGGCGGAGCTCCTGGCCGCGTCGCCCCCCCGCTTCCGGCGCGAGGTGTCCCTGCGCGTGGTCTACCACGACCCCTGCCACGCCCTCCACGGCCGTGGCATCCACGCGGCGCCGCGGGCCCTGCTGGACGCGGTGCCCGGCCTGGTGCGGCTGGAACCCGAGGAAGCGGATGTCTGCTGCGGCAGCGGAGGCGGCTACGCCCTGGCGTATCCGGAGCTGTCGCAGGCCATGGGCCGGCGCAAGGCCGCGCACCTGGCGGCGACGGGCGCGCAGCTCGTGGTCACGTCCAACCCCGGCTGCCTGGGGCAGATCCGCGACGCGTTGCTGGCGGCGGGCGACCATCGCCCGGTCCTGCCCTTGACCGACCTGCTCTGGTACGCCCTGCTGGAGCCTCGGCGCTGAACCGGATCCGATCCCTGGAACGCAGAAGGGCGGCTCCTCGGAGCCGCCCTTCCCGCATCCGCATGTCCGTCGGATCAGAGGCCCAGCACGAGCCCCACCGACAGCCCCCACCACTGGGTGTTGGTCCAGTACTGGCTCTTGTTGGTGGACTCGAAGTTCACGAACTTCACCTCGTCGCCCGTGAGCACGAAGTTCCACATGAGCCCCACGTCCAGCAGCAGCTTGTCGCTCAGCGCGTACTCGGTGCCGAAGCCGATGCCCACGCCGGGATCGCTGCCCTCCAGCAGCGTGCCCTGGTAGGACAGCACCCCGCCGTCGCGGCCGTCGGTGGTCACGGCCCAGTCGTAGTAGAGGAAGGCGCCGCTGAAGTAGGGGTTGAAGTGCGACTCGGGCATGACCTGCTTGCCGATGTACGCGGTGACCGCCACGGTGATGCCGTCCATCTTGATGCCGGCGTCGGGCGTGAGCTGGGTGTGCTCGTCCAGCAGCGCGTTGATGGGCGCCATGGCCTCGGGCTTGTCGTCCACGAAGCCGATGGTGGTGGTGCGGCCGTGCACCGAGAGGGCCAGCCCGTCCAGCACGTAGGCGCGCACGCCCAGGCCCATGCCGAAGGCGGCCTTCTTGAGGTCGTTGATGTCGTAGACCAGCTCCTTGAGCACGTTCAGCGGGATCATGTGCTCGCCGGACACGCTGACCGCGAGGAGGGAAGGGTGCTTGCGGGCGGTGAACACGGCCACGGCGGCGTCGATGTCGACGCCCGTCGAATCGCTGCCCGCCTCGTCCATGAACTCCTCGAGCTCGTCGCCGCTGACCAGCTCATCGTCCTGGGCCTGGACCGCGCCGCCGACGCCGAGGACGAGCAGCAGGGCCAGGAGGGCGTGAAGAAGCACGTGCTTGGACTTGTGCATGGAACCGCAACCCTTTCTCGCTGGGGATCCTGGAACATGGGCCTGTAGAATATACGCCAGCGCCGAAGCGAAGTCCAACCCGGGGCTTGGCGTCTTGCATCGCCCTGGCGATTGTCGTATCATGATGCGCGGAAGGCTTAACGCCTGATGCCAATGTCGATGCGGTCCCAAGCAGACGTGACTCGTGACTGCGGAGCGCGGCGATCCGGCCCGAAGATGAGTCGCCTTTCGGACCGCGGAAGCCTCGCCCGCATCGGCAGAAGGATATCCTGAGCCTGACTCCGGTCAGGCTCAGGATTCTTTCTATCCCCCGCCCTCGACGTCCCGGAGGACAGGCCATGGCCCTGGACCCGCGTCCCGACGCCGCCATGCTGCGCGCGTTCCCCAAGATCGACCTCCACGTGCACCTGGACGGATCGCTGCGGCCGGAGACGGTGCTGGAGCTGGTCCGCCGCGACCGCCTGCCCCTGGGTTTCGAGACCCTGGACGACGTGCTGGCCGTCTGCCGCGTGAGCGAGACCTGCGAGTCGCTGGTGGACTACCTCAAGGTCTTCGACGTGACCCTGCAGATCATGCAGAAGGAGGAGGACCTGGAGCGCATCGCGTTCGAGCTGGCCGAGGACGCCCACCACGAGAACGTGCGCTACCTGGAGGTGCGCTACTCGCCCATGCTGCACACGGTGCAGGGGCTGGGGCTGGACGCCATCGTGGCCGCCGTGCAGCGCGGGCTGGACCGCGCGCGCCACCGCTACGGCGTGGTCAGCGGGCAGATCGTCTGCGGCATCCGCCACATCTCGCCGGAGAAGTCCCTGGAACTGGCCCACCTGGCCGTGCGCTGGAAGGGCCGCGGCGTGGTGGCCTTCGACCTGGCCGGCGCGGAGAAGGACTTCCCCGCCAAGGACCACCTGCAGGCCTTCTACCACGTGCGCAACCACAACCTGCCGGTCACCATCCACGCGGGCGAGGCCTTCGGGCCCGAGTCCATCCACCAGGCGGTGCACCAGTGCGGCGCCAACCGCATCGGCCACGGCACGCATCTGGCGGAGGATCCGGAGCTCATGCAGTGGGTGAACGACCGCCGCATCCCCGTGGAGATGTGCCTGGCCAGCAACATGCAGACCCGCGCCATCCACACCTGGGCCGACCACCCCATCAGCCGCTTCCTGGAGGAGGGCCTGCGCGTCACCCTCAACACGGACAACCGCCTGGTCTCCAACACCACCGTGACCCGCGAGTACGAGCTGGCGGTGGAGCACTACGACCTGAGCACCCCCCAGCTCGCCAAGATCGTGCTGGACGGCTTCAAGAGCGCCTTCCTGCCCCAGGCCGAGAAGGCCCGCCTGGTCAACCGCGTGGTGGGCGAGTTCGAGGCCTTGGGCGTGGAGCCCCACGGGCTGCTGGGACGGCGCTGGCGCACGGCGTGAGGGAGGAGCGGCGGTGACCACCTCGTGCCGGAGATCGGTGAGCGATCAGCTGGGTGCGGTGTCCCGCACCTTCGGCCTGACCGTGGGCGTCCTGGACCGCGAGCAGCGGCATGCGGTGAGCCTGGCCTACCTGCTCCTGCGCGCCTTGGACACCTGCGAGGACGCCCACAACGTGCCGACGCCCCGCCGCATCCTCGCCATCGAGGCGATCCGTTCCGGCCTGGCGTGCGGCGCCGCGGACCGCGCCGCCCTGGCGCCGGTGGCCGCCGTCGCCTCGGCCGCGGAAAGGCGGCTGCTGGACCGTCTGGACGATCTGCTCGCCGAGGTGCGGGACCTGCCGGCGCCCCAGCGCGAGGCCATCGGAGCCTGCGCGGGCGTCATGGCGGACGGCATGGCGGGCTTCCTGGCGCGTCGTGACGCGGCCGGCGGCGTGCTGGCCCTGGACCGCCGGGACGACCTGCTGGCGTACTGCTACGTGGTGGCCGGCGTGGTGGGGGAGATGCTGGACCGGCTCTACGGACCCGCCGCCGCCGACCCGGAGCGAGGCCCTTCGGCGGTGGATCTGGGCACGGGTCTCCAGCTCGTGAACATCGTGCGGGACCTGCGCACGGACACCGGGACCGGCACCTTCTACGACTGCTGGCGCGCGGACGACGCGCCGGCCGCCGCACCCAGCCGCCCCCTGCAGGAGCTGGCGGTGGCGCGGCTGGTGGACGGCGGCCGCTACCTGCGGTCGATCTCCGAGGGGGACGTCAGCTATCTGCGCTTCTGCTTCCTGAACTGGCAGCTGTCGGCGGTGTATCTGGCGCGCCTGCTGGCGGGCCGCCGCGTGCGCGGACGCCGCTACCGCGCCCGCGTGATCTACCAGTACCACAACTCGGGCGTGGTGGTCCGCTCCCGACGGCTCTTGCGCCGGCGCGTGGACGCCCTGTCCCACGCCCTGCAGGCGGCCCTGGACCGTCGCCCGGCCGGTCCCTCCGCCGCCGGCTGAGCCCGCCTCGGGTTCAGCGGGTGCGCCGCCAGCGGGCCCGCGCCGCGAAGGCCACCACCCCGAAGCTCACCGCCACGTTCAGCGAGCGCTTGGCTCCGTGCATGGGGATCTCCACGTGCGCGTCCACGGCCTCGAGCACCTCGGGCGTGACGCCCCGCACCTCGTGCCCCACCACGAAGCAGCAGGGGAAGGGCATGGCCCAGGCCTCCAGGTCCGTCGCCGCGGGGGTCTGCTCCACCGCCGCCACCGTCACGCCGCGGGCCTGGAGGGCGCGGACGCAGGCCACCGGGTCCGGCCAGTAGTCCCAGGGCACCGTCTCGGTGGCGCCCAGAGCCGTCTTCTCCATGTCCGGCCGCGGCGGGGTGGCGGTCACCCCGGCCAGGTACAGGCCCGCCAGGCCGGCGGCGTCGGCGGTGCGGAACATGGAGCCCACGTTCCCCACGCTGCGCACGTTGTCCAGGAGGGCCCACACGGGCAGGCGTTCCAGATCGTCCAGGCCGGCGCGGGCCAGGCGGTCGGAGGGGCGGCGGAAGGGGTCCTGCGGCGTGTTCATGGGTGCCTTTTGATGGAAGGTTACAATTGAGGTCGATGGGTCGGCTCCATCTTGACCCATCGTCGGAGCGCAGGCAAGACGCGGTCGCCGGACGGCCGATTTTCCTGCCGGATTGAGGCTCAACCCGATACGAACACGGTCGATCATACACCCGAACGAACCTCGAACGACCCAATCATTCGACCGCGGATGTGCTCGATCCATGAAGCGTAAGACCGTCAGCCTCTGCATCATCGCGCGTGACGAGGAAGCCACCATCGGTCAGACCATCAAGTCCGCGCTGGCCATCGTGGACGAGATCGTCGTGGGCGACACCGGCTCCGAGGACAACACCCGCCTCATCGCCGAGGGCTACGGCGCCAAGGTGCTGGACGTGCCGTGGCGCGACGACTTCGCCGCCGCCCGCAACGCCGTCATCGAGGCCGCCAGCAGCGACTGGATCCTGGTCCTGGACGCCGACGAGCGCCTGCAGCCCGTGCGCCCCGTGGAGCTGCAGCGCCTGCTGACGGACGAGCGCGCCGCCGGCTACCGCTTCTGCGTGAGCGAGGGGGAGGGCGGCAGCCTGCAGCAGCAGGTGCGCCTGTTCCGCAACCACCCCTACGTGCGCTACTGCTACCCCGTGCACGACACCGTGGAGATCGCCCTGGAGAACTGGGCCGCCTCGCGCGACATGCAGGTGCTGCCGTCGCGTCTGAGCATCCGCCACGATCCGGGCGACGCGGCCCGCGTGTCGGCCCGCCAGGACCGCAACCGGCGTCTGCTGCGCGACGCCTGGCACGAGTACCCCTACGAGCCCTATTTCGCCTACCGTCTGCTCACCGAGTCCATGCCCGTGCTGGAGGACGAGGTGCTGCCGGCGTCGGGCCTGACCAAGCACGTGGAGCAGCTGGGCAAGGCCTGGTCCATCATCGAGGGCATGGCGCCCGCCCAGGTCAAGGAGCTGAGCTACGGCCCCGAGCTGGCCGGCCTGGCCAGCGCCTCCTGGATCGCCGCCGGCGACACCCAGCGCGCCCTGGACACCGTGCGCAGCGCCCTGGAGATCTTCCCCGGCGAACCGTCGCTGCTGTTCCGGCGCGCCGTGGCCATCGTGCGCCACCTGGAGGGCGCCGCGCCGCTGAGCCTGACCGAGTCCCGGGCCGCCAGCCTGCGCACCCTGGCCGAGAACGACCTGCGCGACTGCCTGGCCTCCGCTCCCGGCCACGCCCGCGACGACCGCTGGCGCTGGCTCTGGCCCCTGCGCTACCAGGGCGAGCTGGCCCTGCTGGCCGGCGATCTGCCGTCGGCCCGCGAGCGCTTCCTGGCCGCCCTGGACCAGGACCCCGAGTACTCCCACGCCTGGAGCGGCCGCGCCGCCTGCGCCGCCGCCGCCGGAGAGCACCGCCGGGCCCTGGGCTACTACCTGCGGGCGGTCACCCTGGACGAGCGCAACGTCACCGCGTGGTTGCGCGGCAGCGGGATCCTTGAGATGCTGGGCTTCACCGACAACGCCAAGAGCTGGCGCCGCCGGGCGCGCGACCTCTTCCCCGAGGCCCGCGCCTTCGACGGCGAGCTGTCCTGGCGCGACGAGTGGAACCCTTCCGTTCTCGCGCCGACGACCTGACGGAGGCCCCCTGCATGGAGACATCCCCGGCCCCCGCGTGGAGCGACGGACTCCCCGCGCATCGGCGCGTCTACGCCAACCGCAACCTGCGGCTGAGCGCCATCGCGGCCATCGGCTTCGACATGGACCACACCCTGGCCCTCTACCGCGACGAGGAGTTCGAAAGCCTCTGCTTCGCCATGGCGGTGGAGAACCTCATCGCCAAGGGCTATCCGGAGGAGCTGCGGCGCGTGCCCTACGACCGCACGGCCGTGATCCGAGGCCTGGTGGTGGACAAGCGCCTGGGCAACATCCTGAAGATGGACGCCTACGGCTACGTGGCCCGCGTGCGCCACGGCGGCCGCCTGCTGGACCGCGACGAGCGGCGCGCCGCCTACAAGCGCGGCCGCATCCGCCTGGGCGCGGACCGCTACCGCGTGGTGGACACCCTGTTCGACCTGCCCGAGGGCTCCCTCTACACGGCCCTGGTGGCCCTGAAGGACGAGCAGCCCGAGCTGATCCGCACCAGCTACCGCACCCTCTTCGACGACATCCGCGAGTGCATCGACGCCATCCACCGCGACGGCAGCCTCAAGCGCCGCATCATGGCGGACCTGGACCGCTACTTCGAGCCCGACCCTCTGCTGGGCGACACGCTGCGCCGCTTCCGGGAGGACGGCCGCCGCCTCTTCCTGCTGACCAACAGCGAGCCGGAGTACACGGGCGCGGTCATGAGCCACATCCTGGACAAGGACTGGTGGCGGCTCTTCGACCTGATCATCTGCAGCGCGCGCAAGCCGGGCTTCTTCGTGGCCAAGGGCAAGGGCCAGGCCCTGCCGCCCGAGGGCGTGCGCGGCCTGCCGGGCAACACCGGCCGCGCCTACACCGGGGGCGACGCCTTCTTCCTGGAGTCCAAGCTGGAGGCCATCGGCGACGAGATCCTCTACTTCGGCGACCACACCTACGGCGACATCCTGCGCAGCAAGAAGAGCGTGGGCTGGCGCACGGCCATGATCGTGCCGGAGCTGGAGAAGGAGATCGTGGCGGCGCAGCAGGTGCGCCCGGCCATCCTGGAGCTGGAGGACCTGGAGGACACCCTGGAGGACCTGCACCGCGAGCGCGAACGCCTGACCGGCGACGCCGGCGACCACGCCCAGACCCTGGAGGACCTGGACCAGTACCTCAAGGCCAGCCTGGCGCGCCGCTCCATCCTGCAGCGGCGCATCGCGGGAGTGCAGAATCCCGGCTGGGGCTCGCTGTTCCGCGAGGGCCGCGCCGCCAGCCGCTTCGGCGGCCAGATCCGCGACGTGGCCTGCGTCTACACCAGCCGCGTCAGCAACTTCGTCCACTACCCGGTGGGCAAGTTCTTCGTCAGCGCCCGGGAGCGGCTGCCCCACGAATAGGGGTGACCGCCCTTCGGGGCCCGTGGTACCCTGGACGGGTGCGCGGGCGTCGGCGGCATCGCCCCGGCCCGACTCCGGAAGCCATCCATATGGGAGGAATCATGCACGGCCCCAAGAACGTCCTGGTCATGGGCACCGGTACCATCGGCGAGCCCCTCATCGGGCTCCTCTGCCATTTCAAGGACCAGCTCGGGATCGACGAGGTCCTGTTCCACAAGAACTCGCCCCTGGTGACCGACCGCTCCAAGGTGCAGGACCTCGTGCGGCGCGGCGCCAAGATGGTGAGCGACGCCGACCGCATCGACGGCTTCAAGGAGCTGGGCATGCAGGTGGACGTGGAGACGGAGCAGGCCATGGAGCAGGCCCGCATCATCATCGACTGCACCCCCATGGGCAACGACATGAAGGAGCGCTGGTACTCCAAGTACGAGGACAGCACGGACCTCTTCATCGCCCAGGGCAGCGAGTTCGGCTTCGGCAAGCAGTACGCCCGCGGCATCAACGACGAGGTCCTGGACCACGCGTCGGACAAGTACCTCCAGGTGGTGAGCTGCAACACGCACAACCTGTCGGTGATCATCAAGACCCTGGGCTTCGGCGACGAGGGCGCGGACAACCTGGTGGAGGGCCGCTTCGTCTGCATCCGCCGCTCCAACGACATCAGCCAGGACACCAAGTTCCTGCCCAGCCCCGAGGTGGGCAGCCACGGCGACGCCAAGTTCGGCACCCACCACGCCCGCGACGCCTGGCACCTGTTCAACACCATGGGTCACGACCTGAAGCTCTTCTCGTCGGCCATCAAGCTGAACACCAACCTCATGCACACCCTCCAGTTCCACCTGAAGGTGCGCAAGCCGGTCACCCACGCGGAGCTCATGCAGCGCTGCGAGGAGAACGACCGCATCGCCATGAGCTACAAGAAGACGGCCAACTCCATCTTCTCCTTCGGGCGCGACCACGGCTTCTACGGCCGCATCCTCAACCAGACCGTGATCCCGTACAACGGCATCCACGTGTCCGAGGACGGCACGGAGATCACCGGCTTCTGCTTCACGCCCCAGGACGGCAACAGCCTGCTGAGCTCGGTGGCGGCGTCGGTGTGGGCCCTCTACCCGGACACCTACGACAAGATCATCCAGTGCCTGCGGCCCTACTTCTTCAACGAGGTGTAGGCCCCACGCACGGGTCCTGAACGACGGAAGCCCGGCCTCGCGGCCGGGCTTCTGCGTTGGGGGGAGCGGCGGGACGGTCAGGAGGCGGAGGCGTCCAGCCGGGCCTGAAGGTCGCGGGCCCGCTGCTGCGCGGGCAGGCCGGCGTCGGCGCGGGCCAGCAGGGGGGCGGCCTGGTTCAGGGCCTGGCGGGCCATGGTGCGCTCGTCCAGGTCCAGGGCGGCCTCCGCGGCCAGCAGCAGGGCCGGGATGCGGTTGGGGTTGGACTCCAGCACCATCATGGCCAGCTCCAGGGCCCGGCGGGGCTGGGCGGCCATCAGGCGCTCCCGGCCCTCGCGCCAGCGCACCCACCACAGCTCGTGGGGCGCCACCTCCTCGTCGTCGTAGCTGGCGGCGAAGGCGGCCCAGGCCTCGGCGGCGGTGAAGTGGTCGCCGGCCACCGACGCGGCCAGGGCGTCGTACTGCAGGGGCATGGCCTCGATGCGGCGGATCGCCCGCGCGTCGCCCGTCTTGCCCACGCGCTCGCGGGCCTTCTCCATGAAGGCGGCCAGGGCCTCGTCGCCGGCCGGCTGGTCGCCGTCCAGCACCAGCATCAGGGCGTCGTAGAAGCCGGTGAGGAAGTCGTCGGGGTGCTTCGCCACGTAGGCGCGCATCAGGGCCAGGGATCCGGCCTCGTCGCCCCAGGTGTAGGCGGTGCGGATCTCGAGCTGGTCGATCTGCAGCTCGATGCGCGAGCCCGCCACCACGCCGCGCAGCTTCTCCAGGATGCCGCGGCCCTTCTCCAGCATGCCCTGCTCCAGGTACACGTTCGCCAGTCCCAGCAGGGAGAAGTGGAAGTCGGGATCGATGGTCAGGGCCCGGGCGTACTCGCGTTCGGCCTGCTCGTACTCGCCCATGTAGCCCAGGATCTCGCCCAGGGAGTCGTGGGGGTTGGCCAGGTCCGGCGCCAGGTAGGCGTACTTCTGCAGGTTGGCCAGGGCGGCCTCGTAGTCGCCGTCGCGGGCGTCCAGGTAGCCCAGGAGGTTGTAGGCCGGGGCGTAGTTGGGCTCCAGCTCCACGATGCGCCGCAGCACGCCGCGCGCCTCGGGATCGCGCTGCGCGTGCAGGATGCTGGCCTGGATGTAGAGCACGTCCACGTTGTCGGGCTCCTCGGCCCGCAGGTAGCCCACCAGCGAATCCAGCTTGGCCGCCTCGCCCTCCTTCAGGGTCGCGAGCTGGATCTGGACCTTGACCCGCTCCACGTCGTTGGGCAGCAGGGCGGCCAGGCTGTCGGCCAGATGGGCCTGGAGATCCACGTCCTCCTTGCGGCCCTGGCGCGCGTAGTTGGCGGCCAGCAGGGCCCGGGCCATGGCGAAGTCGCCGTCCGCGGCCACGGCGCGGGTCAGCGCCGATTCCGCGGCCGCGATCTGCATGGCGATGTAGTGCTGGTACCCCTCCTGGAACGAGGCGTAGGCCTCGCCGGAGGCGGTGGTGTACTCGCGACCGCCGCCCCCGAAGACCAGCAGGGCCACGGCCACGGCGCCGACCAGCAGGGGGACGAGGATGAGGGATCGCTTCATGATCGTGCTCCGAATCCTTCATGACGCGGGCGGGCGACCGGTTCCCTACGCGGAACCGGCCTCCAGGTTGCCCGCGAGGGCGTCTTCCCGGCGCCCGGCGCCGTCGGCCGCCGCGTCCAGGATCTTCAGGGAGACCAGGGTCACGTCGTCGTCGGCGTCGGGGCGCTTGCAGAACAGCACCAGCTCCCGGTGCATGGTCCGCAGCAGCTCCTCGGCGGAGAGCTCCCGGCCGTCGCGCAGCAGGGCCTCCACGCGGTCGGTGCCGAACTCCTCGCCGTCGGGGCTGAGGGACTCGGTGAGGCCGTCCGTGTACAGGAAGACCACGTCGCCGGGCTCGCAGCGCACCAGGCCCTCCTCGTACTCGCTGAAGTCGAAGGCGCCGATGGGCAGCCCGCCCTTCTCCAGCAGCTCGCAGCGGCCGTCGGCCCGGCGCAGGATGGGCGCGTTGTGCCCGCCCGAGCTGTAGCGCAGGCTGCGGTCGGCGGGGTCGTACAGGGCCAGGAACAGCGTGGCGAAGTGCGACGGCTCCGTGTTCTCGTGCAGATAGAGGTTCACGCGCTCCATGATGCGGGCCAGGGGCTCGCCGCCCTGGCAGTGGGCGCGCAGGGCGGCCTGGAGGCTCGACGCCAGCAGGCTGGCGGGGATGCCCTTGCCGCACACGTCGCTGATGATGATGACCAGGCGGCCGTCGTCGCGCAGGAAGAGGTCGTAGTAGTCGCCGCTGACCTCGGCGCTGGTGATGTTGACCGCCGCCAGGTCCAGGCCGCCGATGGAGGGGATGCGCGCCGGCAGCAGGCGGCTCTGGATGGAGCGGGCCAGGGCCAGCTGCTCCTCCAGCTTCTGCTTCTTGAGCTCCTCGTCGTAGAGGCGGCTGTTCTCCATCTGGAGCGCCATCTGGCCGGCCACCATGGACAGGAGCTCCAGGTCCTGGATCTGGAAGTCGTCGTCGCCGCGCTTGGGCGGCAGGGCGAACACGCCCACCAGACGACCCTGGGCCAGCATGGGCACCAGCAGGGCCAGGCCCGCGCGGGCCAGGTCGTCGCGCTCCTGCAGGCGCTTGAGCAGCTCCGCCTGCTCGCGGGTGGCCGCGGCGCGCAGGGAGAGGCGGCTGCCGGAGCGCTCGATCCAGTAGGGCTCGTTGAACTGCTCCAGCCGCTTGGCCGTGGCCTCCAGGTCGATGCGCTCGGGGCAGGGGGGCAGGTGGTCCGCCGCCGTGGCCGCCGCGGGGGGGAGCTCCAGCCTGGCGGCGCCCGCCAGCCGCCACACGGTGCGCCCGTCCTCCTGCTCGGGCCGGTAGACGGCCACCTTGGGCAGGTCCAGCAGCGCGCAGAGCCGCGTGCCGATGCGGTCCACCAGCTGGTCGAACTGGATCAGCCGCGGGATGTCCTGGCTGAACTCGCGCATGGCCACGGCCAGGTTGCCGCGGCTGCGGAAGAAGCGGGAGTCGAGCTGCCCCTGCAGGTGCACGCGCGCGGGCCAGAGCACCGCCGCCGCCAGCAGGATGGCCGCCGCCGTGGCGATCTGGCTGGTCTGCCCGCTCAGCCGCAGCACCGCCGCCCCCAGCCCGAGCACCAGCCCCAGGTAGACGATGAACAGGCCCACGGAGAGGAACGTGTAGAGGAAGCTGCGCCGCAGCAGGACCTCGATGTCGATCACGCGGTAGCGCACGATCCCGTACCCGAAGGACACCGGCACCGTGATCATGGGCGCGATGCCCGCGAAGGCCACCGTCGCCCCGAAGCGCTCGCCGGGCAGCACCGTGAGGATCAGAAACGGCACCACGCCCACCAGCGTGCCCAGGGTGATGATGCGCAGCCGCTGGCGCTGCAGGGGGTCGCGTAGCTGCACGTAGCTGTGCAGCAGGGCCAGCACGCCGGCGGTGAAGTAGAGGCCCAGGATCAGCCAGCGCGTGTTGTAGATGCGCGGGGCGTGGGCGCCGAAGAACTGGTCCAGGGTGAACTGCACGTAGAAGACCGCCGGCAGCACGTACAGCGCGGGCTCGAGCCAGGGATGGCGCGCCACGTGGTACTTCTTCTCCGGGAAGACCAGGAAGAAGTGGAGGAAGATGGCGGGCAGCAGGAAGCGCGCGAGGGCGCCGGCGTTCTGGGTGATGATGTCGCCCCAGAAGTAGCTCGAACGGTTCAGGTTGGTCATGAAGAACACGGCGAACAGCAGGCAGAGCCGGAAGAACAGGCGCGCCGAGAGCAGGTCGCGGCCCCGCAGGTAGACCATGAGTCCGATGACCCAGTAGACCACGGCCATCACGGCGTAGTAGGCGTAGAAGTTGTCGGCGGCGCGGAACCCCGTGAGCACGATGGGCAGCTCCAGGGGGCGGCCGTCGCGATCCACAAGGTAGATCACCTCGGAGCCCACGGCCTGACGGCTGAGGATGCGGGCGGCGTCCTGAGGGGAGTTGACCAGGGTGTGGTCGATGCCGAGGATCACGTCGCCGGGGCGCAGCAGGTTGGCCGAACCGTCGCCGCGGGGAGGGGCCTCCAGGACGGTCACGTCCTGACGGCCCAGGAGCCAAACGCTGCCGTCGTTGGGCTTGACCCGCCCGGCGTCCACGGATGCGAACAGGCACAGGGCGAGCACGCCCAGGGCCGCCAGGAGATGGAGCCAATGCAGACTCCCGCCCCCGACGTCGCCAGGTCGGACCGTCGCGCCTGTGGAATCCTGGGCCATGGTTCTCCCGTGCGAGGTGGCTTGGGTCGCGCGGCGGGTGCACTGCCTGAACGTTTCACTGTGACCCAAGGACACGGCAAACACAAGAGAAACGCACCGCGGCCGTGAAGGTTGCATGCGGGCGCGCCCCGAGGTATCAAGGGGGCATGGAGATCGAGATCCAGGACCTGTCCCGCGATCCTGCGGACCGGCGCCTCGAGGTGGGCGCGGGCCGCGCCGCGGTGTGGCTGCATCTGACGGAGCAAGGCCGCGACCTGGTGCTGCGCATCGGCGGCGGCGACGCCCACGTGGGCGCGGTGGCCACGGTCTCGCCGGCGGGAGGGACCGCGGGGGAGGCCTGCGAGGAGCTCGCGGTGGTTCCGGGTCACAAGGAGGGGCCGCTGGCGTTGGCGGCGGCGCGCCGTCTGGCCGCCGCCGGGCGTCGCACCTGCGTCTGCGTTGCGGGAATCCATCAGGATGCCATCACGCCCGCGGAGATCGCCGCGGTGCTGGCCCACGTGGAGGCCGGCGTGGAGCGGTTGGCGGAGGGCCTAGAGGTATTGTAGGGCCAGGTCGCCGGCGCCCAGCAGGCCGTAGCTCAGCCACAGCGGATGATCGGCGCCGCGACGCTCCCGCGCCGCCAGGGACGCTTCCCGCAGCGCGGCGGCCGCTCCGCGGCCACGGCCCAGGGCCGTGTAGAAGTCGGCGGCGAAATCCCGGGCGTCCCCCGCGGTCACCAGCGCCTGGGTGCCCACGAACGTGCTCGCCCCGGCCGCCAGGAAGCGGCTCCCCAGCGCCGACAGGCTCAGGTAGGAGTTGGACACGACCAGCGCCGGCACGGCCTGCAGGCCCTGCAGGTCCTCCGGACGCAGATGGCCGTCGTCGAACCGCCAGGCGGGCGCCGCGGCCACCGCCACGGCCGCCGGCAGCGGCAGCGGGGCCGTCTCGGCCCGTTCGGACAAGGTATCCAGCAGCGCATCCACCGGGTCCACGCCCACCACCTCGAGCTCGTCGCCGACCTCGGCGACGTCCTGCCATGCCCCCAGATCGGCGGCGGGCACGCCGGCCTCGTCCGGGGCCGGGTGCACGGTGCTGGCGGCGTAATGGAAGCCCTGCACGGAGACCGCACGCTTGAGCAGCAGCGACGGGCTGGGCGTGCTGGCCGGCGTCTTCAGGCGTCCCAGGCGCACGCCATCGTGGACCTGGTCCAGGGCCTTCTCCAGGGCGGCCTGCTCCTCGCGGCTGCGGGCCTGGGCGGCGTCGGCGGCCGCCACGTAGAGGATCTCGGGCTCGGCGCAGCCGTCGGGACGGAAGCGCCGGGCCACATCGGCCGGAGCGTCGGGTCCGAGGGCGGCGGCGGCGAAGTCCGAATCCCGGCGACGCCGGACCCAGGGCGCGGTCTGCTCCGAGCGCGCGGAAGCCGAGGCGGTGATGGCCATGCGCTCCAGCAGGAAGCGGAGCCCGTCGTGCAGGCAGGTCCAGGGCAGGTCCAGATCCTCGGTCACCACGTGGAGGCCCAGGGGTTCGTCGCCGGCGAGATCGAGGGCGGCGTCGGTCCTGCCGCGGACCACGCCGAAGAGCCGCTCTCCCTGCTCGGCCAGGAATCGTACCACCTGGGCCGAACCGAGGCCGGCGTCGCGCTGAAGCCGGGGCAGCTCGCGCTGGCGATCGCGGACCGCGGAGAGCAGCCTGCGGGAGTCGTCGTCGAGGAAGCCGGTCAGATCGATCTCGATCCAGCGCATGGACACCACCTGGGATGGGGCGGGGGTTGTGTTTGGGGTGTCATCGGCATTTCGATACCGTTCTGAAGCGATGGTTGTGCCTCTGAAATTGTCCCTGGTTTTCGGGCGAGGCCTGGGGAGGGGGGGATTCGGTGACGGTGGGAATCAGAAGGCGTAGGTCAGAGAGTGGTGCCGTTGCGGCCCGAGCCCGATGGTCATGACCATACGACGATAGTAGCGATCCCATGTCGCTGGGAGGTGGATCCGAGTACGGAAAAGCCGGCGCCTGAGGACATCGAAAGGGGACCAGATCCTGTCGGTCACGCCTTTGAGCATTCCGGAAGATACCGCCTTGCCCTTCTCCCAGCGCCTTTTCATCAGATTCCGCCATACCATGAAGATCGACAGCCGCTCCGAGGAGCTCTGTCGTCGTTTGACCCAGGCGATCGTCTCCCGCTTGTGGGCTGCCACGCTGTGTCTGATCATGAGGTCGGTCAAGTTGATTTCCCATAGGGGGTTGTGGCGGTCGCGTCGGGCGGTGCTTGAAGTGGTTTCGTGGTGTAAGCGGCACGGTAGCGTTCGGATCGCCCGCTGGTAGGCCGGATGCTGGTCGCTACGCCCGATGCTCCACTTTCGACCACGGGTCACGAATTCGAGAAGGTCGTGGATACCTTTCTGGACAGCCTTGGGATCAGGCCGGCCAAAGTCGGCTTCGAGTTGCGCACGTCGACGCTTTTGAGCCTCGGTCATGCGCCCCTTCCGACGCATCGGGCTGTCGGTGTGGTAGAGGAGGAATCCGTTTGCAGGTTCCACGGCGATGTTGTGGTGAAATGGGTGGTATTGGCTAAGCTCGAAGGTCTCGAACCCATCGAAGGCGACCTCTGCTGGCGAGGGCTTGCCTTTCAGCAGTCGCATGTGGAGCAGCATGCAATGGCGGCCGAGCCTGGAGATATGCCTGTCGATGGTGGATGGTGCCGCATTCAGGGCGCGGGCGATCTGTCGGTTGGCCATGCAGCCGACGGTCATCATCAGGATTCGAACGTCGAGGTCAGGACGCTTCTGCCAGTACGTCGTCGAGAAGGTCTGACTACTGAAGGTTCGTCCACATTCCAGGCATGTGAACCGTCGGATACGGTGGGGGCGGGTGCGTCGCAGGAAGTAGCCCTTGCGCTTGAAACGCCAGCCTTCGAGCAAGTCCTTATGGAACTTGCAATTGGGGTTGGGGCAGTGGGGCGGCTTCCAGCCAGGCTCTCGTGTCTCCATGCCCGACCCATTGCTTGATCTAGGCCAGGGACAATCTCAGCGGCACAACGAAAAAATGACACCGCTAGCGGTGTCATTTAATCGGCTGGTGCCCGAGGGGAGACTCGAACTCCCACGAGGAATTCCCCACTACGACCTGAACGTAGCGCGTCTACCAATTCCGCCACCCGGGCGCCATTCGTGCTGGAGCGGTGGACCATGGCCCGTTGCCCCGCAGGCGCACCAAACTAGCCCGACCCCTCCGCCCTGTCAACCGGCGACCGAGGTTTTTTTTCTTCTGCCCCCGCAGGCCGGATGCTAGTTTCGCAGATCGGTTTGCGGGCGCTCCTAGCGGAGAGGTACGATGGCAGCCAAGTCGGCCAAGAAGGCCGCCCCCAGCGGGATCAAGAGCATCGCCAAGAACAAGAAGGCCTTCCACGAGTTCGAGATCCTCGACCGTTGGGAGGCCGGGCTCGTGCTGCTCGGCAGCGAGGTGAAGGCGCTGCGTGCCGGGCGCGTGAACCTGGGTGACTCCTACGCGGAGATCCGCGAGGGCGAGGCGTGGCTGGTCAAGACGCACATCGGCCCCTACGAGATGGCCAATCAGCAGAACCACGAGCCCTTCCGTCGGCGCAAGCTGCTGCTGAACCGGCGCGAGATCCGCAAGATCCGGCCCAAGCTGGAGGAGAAGGGGCTGACGCTGGTGCCTCTGTCGATCTACTTCAAGAAGGGCATCGCCAAGCTGGAGCTGGGGCTCGCGCGCGGCAAGAAGCTGCACGACAAGCGGCAGTCGCAGGCCAAGCGCGACTCGGACATGCGGATCCGGCGGGAGATGGGACGGGGATGACGGTGCGCATCGCACGGACGCTGCTGCTGGCGATGGTGCTGCTGTCGTGGATGGCCGGCGTGCCCGTCGCCGCCCAGACACCCGCGCCGCCGCCGACGGCCTGGAACCCCGGAGCCGGCGTGGAGGAGGTGCGCGTGGTGTTCGCCGGCGGCGAGCGCCGCCAGCTCACCCTGGAGGGCCGACGGCTCTGCGACGGCGCCGCGGTGCCTTACCTGTCGGCGGCGGACATGGCCTCGTTGGTGCGGGCCGGCCGCTTCTGGCGGGACGCCGGCATGAGCCTGCGCCTGAGCGTGGGCGGGCGCGAGGCCGTCTTCACCCACGGCAGCCGGTTGGTACGGCTGGACGCGCGCGACGTGCTGCTGCCCACGCCTCCCTACGCCCAGGACGGCGATCTCTGGATCCCGGTGACCGCCGGCGAGCGCGTGCTCGCGGCCCTGACCGGGGAGGGCGTGTCCTGGGATCCCGGCTCCGCCACGCTGACCGTGGGGGGAGGCCGCGCCAACGTCACCTCCCTGCGCGTGGAGACCCACGGCCGCAGCACCCTGCTCAAGGTGGGTTGCTCGCAGGCGCTGCGTTGGTCGTTGGAGCGGCCCGCCAGCGACCGGCTGCTGCTGACCCTGCGCGGCGGCGTGCTGGAGCGCAGCTTGGCCGAAGGCGTTGGGGGGCACGGCCTGGTTCGCTCCGTGCGGGCGCGACAGGAGGACGGGCGCGCGGTGCTGGAGGTGTCGGTGCTGCCCCTGACCTCGGACGCCGTCACGTCGAGCGAGAACGGCGGGCGCACCATCGTGATCGACCTGGCCGAAGCGGCCTCGGGGCTGCCGGCGCCGCCGGTGCGCGGCGAGCGCAGCATGGGCACGCCCGCGAGCCTTGTCCAGCCGCCGCGCGAGGTGCGGCGCGTGGTGCTCGATCCCGGTCACGGCGGCGACGACAACGGCGTGGTGGTCTCGTCGGCCCGGCGCGAGAAGGACCTGATGCTGGACCTCGCGCGCGACGTGCGGGACCTGCTGGAGAACGCGGGCTTCCAGGTGGTGCTCACCCGCGGCGGCGACGACGCCCGGGGCGCCGACGAACGCGCCGAGCGCGCCAACACCGCCCGCGGCGACGTCTTCCTCAGCCTGCACGCCGGGGGCTGGTTCGCGGGATCCCGCCGCGGCGCCACGGCCTGGGTCCTGCCGCGGGATGCGGCCGGCGGCAGCGGCGACTTCCCGGACTGGGAGACCGTGCAGCAGCAGCATCTGACCGAGAGCGCCCTTCTCGGCGAGACCGTTCTGACCCGTCTGAGCCTGGACGCGGGGCAGACCGTGCGCGATCTGGACCGGGCCGACCTGCCGGTGCTGCGCGGCGTGGACATGCCGGCGGTTCTGGTGGAGGTCGGCCTCCTGAGCAACGCCGAGGACGAGGATCTGCTGTCCGGCGGCAGCGACCGCCGGCGTCTGGCGGCGGCGCTGGCCAATGCGGTCAAGGCCTACCGCGCCTCGGTGGCGGAGCGCCTGGGGCTGGCGCCGGCCGTGGAGGAGGAGCGATGACCGGCACCGGTCGCCGACGCGAACGCGGCGCGGGCCGCGTCTTCTGGACCACGTTCAGCGTGCTGCTGCTGCTGCTGGGCTGCGCCGCCGGGTTCCTGGGCTGGTACGTGAGCCGCGGCAGCGGCGAAACGGGCCTGCTGCTGCCCGCTGCGGCCGTGGACGCCGACGCCGAGCTGGCCGGCACCCGCTCCGTGCTGATCTATCACCTGCGGGCCGACGGGCGCGCCCTGCTGGCCGAGGAGCGTCCCATCCCCACGCGCGATCGTCTGGACGAGGATCTGCGCGCCGTGCTGGACGCGCTGCTCGCGGCCGACCTGCCCAATGGCGCCGTGCGCGTCTTCCCTTCCGGCACGCGGCTGCAGTCCGTGTTCCATGACGTCGACCAGGGACGCATCGTGCTGGACTTCAACTCCCGTCTGGTCTCCGGCCATCCCGGCGGCGTGGCGGCCGAGCAGGCCACCCTGCGCGTGCTGCTGCGCACCATCGCCGTCAACTTCCCCGAGATCCGCAGCGTGGGCCTGCTGGTGGACGGCCGCCAGACCGAGACCCTGGCCGGACACGTGCGCTGCGACCGCCCCCTGGTGCCGGCGCGGTGGGAGTGACGTGGGACCCATCGGCGTCTTCGATTCCGGGATGGGCGGGCTGACCGTCCTGCGCGAGCTCCATCGGCGTCTGCCGGCGGAGGATCTGCTGTATTTCGGCGACACGGCCCGCGTGCCCTACGGCACCAAGGGCGAACGCACCGTGCAGGCCTTCGCGGCCCAGGACGCCGCGTTCCTCGTGAACCGCGGCGTGAAGCTGGTGGTGGTGGCCTGCAACACGGCGTCGGCATTCGCCCTGGAGCACCTGAAGAAGATCCTGCCGGTGCCGGTGCTGGGCGTGATCGAGCCCGGCGTGCAGGCGGCGTTGGCGTGCACGCGCGGCGGGCCCGTGGGCGTGATCGCCACGCGCGGCACCGTGAACAGCGGACGCTACCAGGAGCTGCTGGGCCGCAGCATCGCGTCCACGCGGGTGCTGGCGCGGCCCTGCCCCCTGTTCGTGCCGCTGGTGGAGGAGGGGATGATCGAGCATCCCATCACGCGCCTGTCCGTGGCCGAGGAGCTGGAGCCCCTGCGCGGCGCCGGCGTGGACACGCTGATCCTGGGCTGCACCCACTATCCCTTGCTGAAGGACGTCATCGGCCGTTTCATGGGGCCCGACGTGGCGCTCGTGGATTCGGCCGAGACCCTGGCCGCCGCCGCCGCCGCGCTCCTGCAGGAACGAGGCCTGTCCCGCGACCCCGACGCCGGTCCCGGAACCATGGAGTTCTGGCTGAGCGACATCCCCTGGAAGTTCCGCGAGGTGGGCGCCCGGTTCCTGGGCCGTCCCATCGACGACGTGCAGACCGTGAACGTGAACGAGGCCCACTGGGACGGACACCTGTCCCTGGGCCGGGAGGAGACCCCGTGAGCGACCGCAGCGATGGACGGACCGCCACCCAGCTGCGCCCGGTGCGCATGACCCGCGACTACCTGCCCCACGCCGAGGGCTCGGTGCTCATCGAGACCGGACGCACCAAGGTGATCTGCACGGCGAGCATCGCCCACGGCGTGCCGGGCTGGCTGCGCGGCAGCGGCCAGGGCTGGGTGACCGCCGAGTACGGCATGCTGCCCCGCGCCACCGGCGAGCGCACGCGCCGCGAGGCCGCCAACGCCAGCGGGCAGGGCGGGCGCACCATGGAGATCCAACGCCTCATCGGCCGCAGCCTGCGGGCGGTGACGGACCTCAACGCCCTTGGCGAGATCTCCGTGACCCTGGACTGCGATGTGATCCAGGCCGACGGCGGCACGCGCTGCGCCAGCATCACCGGCGCCGCCGTGGCCCTCTACGACGCCCTGAGCCGCCTCAACCTCAAGCGCCACCCCATGCGCTCGCTGGTGGCGGCGGTGAGCCTGGGCGTGATCGACGGACGGGTGGTCATCGACCTGGACTACTCCGAGGACTCCCGCGCCGGCACGGACATGAACGTGGTCATGGCGGAGAACGGCGGCATCATCGAGATCCAGGGCACCGCCGAGGGCGCGCCCTTCAGCCGCGAGCAGCTGGACGCCATGGTGGAGCTGGCCACCGGCGGCATCGGCCACCTGACCAAGCTGCAGCGCCAGTGCCTGGAGGCCTGAGCATGGGCAAGCGGGTCCTGGTGCTGGCCAGCCGCAACAAGGACAAGGTGCGCGAGCTGGCGGAGCTGAGCGCGGGGCTGCCCTTCGAGGTGCGCTCGGCGGCGGACTACCCCGGCCTGCCCGAGGTGATCGAGGACGGCACCACCTGCCTGGGCAACGCGGCGCGCAAGGCCATGGCCACCGCCGCCTACACCGGCGAGATCAGCGTGGCCGACGACACGGCCCTGCAGGTGGACGCCCTGGGCGGCCTGCCCGACGTGTTCGCCGCGCGCTTCGCCGGACCCGCCGCGGACTACCGCGCCAACTGCGAGCTGCTCTCGGAGATGATGCGCCACGTACCCGACGGCAGCCGCGGCGCCCGCTTCCTCACCGCCGCCGTCTGGGTGGACCCGCGGCCTGAAGACAGCGGGCTGGACGCCGCGGCGGCGCCCGGGCCCGAGACGCGCCTGCGCTGGGTCCACGATCCCTTCCGCCGCACCATCCACCTGGCCGACGCCGCCGCCGAGCACGCCTACTGGAACGGCCTGCGGGACCGCCGCGCCGTGTGGGATCAGTACCTGGCCGAACGGCGCGCGCCGGTGGTCACGCCGGGCGTGGACCAGGACCGGCGCCGCGCCGTGCTGGAGGAACTGACCGCCGACGTGCGGCACGGCGGCCGGCCCGCAGGCGCCGACCCGCAGGCCCTGCGCCTGCCCGACGTGCGGATCTGGACCGCCCGTGGTCCGGCCGACGCCGTCGAACCCACCCGGATCGCGCCCGCCGGCCTGCCCGCCGCGGCGCCCGGCCGCGCCGTCAACGCGCCGGTGTGGTGCGAGCTCGCGGCCGAGGGCCGCGTGCTGGGGGAGATCGTGCGCACGCCGCGGGGCGGTCGCGGCTTCGGGTACGATCCCGTGTTCCGCCCGCTGGAGAGCGACCGCACCCTGGCGGAGATGGGGCCCGAGGAGAAGAACGCCCTCAGCCATCGGGGCCGCGCCATGCGGCGGCTGCTGGCCGCGGCGGCCCGGGTCTACGCCCGCTGACGGTCGACGGAGGCGCGTCCCGCACGGTTGACACCGCGGCGGACGCCCTCTAGCTTCCCCGGACTCCGCGATGCGGGGGAATCCGGCCTTCCCCGGCCGTTCTCCGCCGCGGAGGAGAGGTCGGCCCGCTCCTTGCCGTTCGCGGTGCGGAGCCGAGGTCGGCAACGCCGCGGGGGACCCGGTCCCGCGACGCCGTGGAGGAACGAAGCCCTGGGTCGGGGCGTGGCGCAGTCCGGTAGCGCACCTGCTTTGGGAGCAGGGGGTCGCGAGTTCGAATCTCGCCGCCCCGACCATCCGACGCCGAGGCCCCTGAGGGGCCTTGACAGCGAGGGCGCCGTCTCCCATCATTGCGGTCCCGCGCCTCAGGGCGTGCGGCCCGGATCGATGGAAGTCGCGCCTGTAGCTCAGTTGGACAGAGCATCGGACTTCTAATCCGGCGGTCGCAGGTTCGAATCCTGCCAGGCGCGCCAGATTCCGGTGGTGGATGTAGCTCAGTTGGCAGAGCCCCTGGTTGTGGTCCAGGTGGTCGTGGGTTCGAATCCCATCATCCACCCCACTGAATCGCCTCCGTGCAGCGGAGGCCCCGGCCCTCTTCGGAGGGCCGTTTTCTTGGACGGATGACACGTCGCCCCCGGTGGGCTAGAGTGGGCCGTCCGCGGCCGGTCCGACCTCGGATTGGCGAGGATCGCGGCAGTGCCGCAACGGGAGGAGTTTCCATGGCGAGCGTCAACAAGGCCATCATCCTGGGCAACCTCGGGCGCGATCCCGAGATGCGCTACACCCAGAGCAACACCGCGGTGTGCAACTTCACGGTGGCCACCACCGACCAGTGGAGCGACCGCAACGGCGAGAAGCAGGAGCGCACCGAGTGGCACCGCGTCGTGGCGTGGGGCCGCCTGGGCGAGATCTGCGGCCAGTACCTCCAGAAGGGCAAGCAGGTCTACATCGAGGGCCGCATCCAGACCCGCGAGTGGGAGGACCAGAACGGCCAGAAGAAGTACACCACCGAGATCGTGGCCCAGACCATGCAGATGCTCGGCCGGCCCGGCGACGGCCAGGGCGGCGGCGGCAACTACCAGGGCGGCGGCGACGGCTACCAGGGCGGCGGCCAGCGGCGCCAGGCCCAGCAGAGCCAGGGCGGCCAGGGCGATCCCTTCGGCGGCGAGCCCCCCATGCCCAACGACGACGACGACCTGCCGTTCTGATCCGTGCGGCGGTGAGTTCCGGAAGGGGCGTTCCCGATGGGAGCGCCCCTTCGTCGTCCGGGGAGGTGCGCCGGCGCGCCGCGTGCCGTATGCTGAGACGGTCGCAACCGGAGGTGTCCATGGTCCGCCGCCTGAGCCCGCTGCTCGTCGTCCTGCTGCTGTCGCCCGGCTCCGTCCGCGCCGCTTGTGCCGACTGGACCGGCGCGCCCCGCGTGACCGAGGTGCGCGCCCAGGCCGGCGCGGTGACCGCCCTGGCGGCGGCCGGCGAGCAGCTGCTGGCCGGCCTCGCCACCGGCGCCGTGAAGCTCTACGACCTGGCCGACGCGGATCGCCCCTACCTGCGCGACGCCCTGACCCTGGACGGGGCGCCCGTGGCGCTGGCGCCCGCGGACACGCTCGTGGCCGCGCTCCTGGCCGATCCCGGTCGGCTGCGTCTGCTGACGCGCACCGCCGACACCTTGGCCGATGCCGGCGGTGTCCTGAGCCTTCCCGGCCGTCCGGTGGACGCCGCCTGGCTGGGGCATCGTCTCTACGCCCTCTGCGTCGACGCCGGCGCGTCGCCGCCCGCGTCGTGGCTGGTGACCGTGGACGCCGCGGACCCCGCGACGCCGGCCGCCGTGGACGTGCGCCAGGTGCCGCATCCGGCCGCCGCCCTGGACCTGCGCCCGGGCCTGCTGGCGGTGGCCGGGCCCGCCGAACCCAACCTGCAGCTCCTGGATCTCACAGACCCCGCCACGCCTGTTCCCCTGGCCACCTGGAACGCCGGCGGCCTGCTTCGCGACGTGCTGCTCCACGGCGACGACGCGGTGCTCGCGGGGGCCGACGGCCTCTGGACCCTGGATCTGGCCGATCCCGCGCAGCCCGCCCTGCGCCACGCCGTGCCCGCCGTGCCGGGCTGGAGCCGCGTGGCGCGCGTGGACGGCCTGAACGCGCTGCTGCGCACCGACGCCCAGGGCGGCATGGAGGGCCTGTCCCTGCTCGACGCCGCCGACGGGGCGCCGCTGGCGGCGCTGGCCCTGCGCGGCGAGACCCTGGCCGCGGCCCGCGGCCGCATCTACGTGGGGCGCGGCCAGGAGCTCGTGGTCCTGGCGCCCGGCGCCGCCGCATCGCCGTCGCCCATGGCCGCCCTCGCGCCCGACGCCGCGGACGACGCCGTGACCGCCGTGGCCCGCGCCGGCGCGCGCGCGGCCGCCGCGGTGCGCACCGCCGCGGGCACGGACCTCTGGCTGCTGAACACGGATCCGCTGCTGCGACGGGCCACCTTCGGCCTGCCCGGCGCGCCGTCGTGCCTGGCCCTGTCCGGCGGCCTGGCCGCCGTGGGGGTGGACGCCGGCGGCGTGCACCTGGTGGACGTGGCCGACCCCGACGCCCCCGCCCTGATCGGCACCTTCACGCTGCCCGGCGTGCCCGCCGCCGTGGCCTTCCGCGGCCGCATCCTGGACGTGCTGGTGCGCGCCACCGACGCCGCCGTCACCGACCGCTGGCTCTGCTGGTCGCTGGAGGAGCCCTCGGCGCCGGTGCCCGGCTACGCCACCTACCTGCCCGGAGCCCCGGCCGCGATCCTGCACGACCCGACGGCCGCCACGGCCGTGGTGGCCGGCCTGGAGTTCTGCGACCTCTTCGACCTGAGCGAACCCCTGCGGCCGGTGCTGGCCGTGGACCACATCGTGGGCGCGGAGTTCACGGCCCTGGCGCGTGACGATGCCGGCCGCACCTGGGCCGCCCTGGGCGGCGGTCTGCTGGTGCGCCTGGCCGGTCTGGAGCAGGGCGCCTTCCAGCTCCTGGACAGCGTGTGGCTGCCCGATGACGCCGCGGTCCTCCTGCCCCTGGGCGACCGCCTCTGGGCGGCCGGCGCCGACCTGGCCGTCTACGACCTTCCCGCCGCCGGAGCGCCGGTGCTGCTGGGCCAGGCGGGCGCGGGCGCGGCCTCCGGCGCGGCCCTGGGCGATGCGGGCATCCTGACCGCCGCCGGTCCGCTGGGCCTGCTGGAGCTGCCGCCGCCGTGCGTCCAGGTGGGCACGGAGCCCGCGCCGGATCCCGCGGCGCCGCCGTCGGCCCTGCGCCTGGACCGGCCGTACCCCAACCCCTTCAACCCTCAGGTGAGCCTGCCCTTCGCCCTGACGCGGCCGGGCGACGTTCGCCTGGAGATCCTGGACGCCGCCGGCCGCCGTGTGGCCGCGCCCTGGCGCGGTCCGCGCACGGCGGGGGAGCACGTGGTGGTGTGGGATGGTCGGGACGAGGCGGGCCGGGCGGTGCCGTCGGGCGTCTACCTGGTGAGGCTGCGCCTGGGCGACGAGCTCCGCACCCGCAAGCTGGAGCTCCTGCGCTGAACCGTCAGGCCCGCGTTTCGCAGTGGCGGTAGAGCACGCAGGCGTCGCAGTCGGGCTTGCGGGCCTTGCACACGGCGCGGCCGTGGTCGATGAGCCGGTGCCCCAGGCTCACCCAGTCCTTGCGCGGCACGCAGGCGTTCAGATCGCGCTCGATCTTCACCGCTTCCTTGGGCCCATGGTCGCTCAGACCCAGCTTGGTGGCGATGCGACCCACGTGGGTGTCCACCACCACGCCGTCGGGCTCGCCCAGGGCCACCCCCAGCACCACGTTGGCCGTCTTGCGCCCCACGCCCGCCAGGGCGGTCAGCTCGTCCATGGTGGTGGGCAGCTCGCCGCCGTGCTTCTCCACCAGGTCGATGCAGCAGCTCCGGATGGACTTGGCCTTCTGCCGGAAGAACCCCGTGGTGCGGATGGCCTCCTCGATGTCCTCCAGCGGCGCGTCGGCGAAGGCCGCGGGGGAGGGGTAGGCCGCGAAGAGGTCCGGCGTGACCATGTTCACCCGCGCGTCCGTGCACTGGGCGCTGAGGATGGTGGCGATCAGGAGCTGGAAGGGCCCGTCGTGGTCCAGGCTGCAGCGGCTGTCGGGGTAGGTCTCGGCGAGGATGCGGACCACGTGGCGGGCGCGGCGCTTGCGGGCGGCCAGATCGAGCATGGGGGCGTCCTTCCGGTGGTCGGAAACCGGCCCCGTTTCCTTGACAGGGCCGATACGCGGTGCTAGGTTGCGGTCCCGGTTCGGGAAGGTAGCACCGCTTCCCGCGCCGCACCACATCCGGATCGGTGCGCCGCTAGCTCAATTGGCAGAGCAACTGACTCTTAATCAGTAGGTTCGGGGTTCGATTCCCTGGCGGCGTACCAAGCAAGACAAGGGCTTACGGCGGTGCCGTAGGCCCTTTCTCTTTCTCGGGGACACGCGGGGGACACAAGGGAGGGCCATGAAACTTAGAGGCGAGATGCTGATCCTTGATAATTGCCCAAGGTGCGGCATTGCGAGACCCACCATGCATCAAGAATCGGTGATACGAACAGGGGTGATCGTCGAGGAGTCGTTTCCCGAGGATTTGTACGAATTCCGGTACTGGCGTGTTTTCTCGTGCACATCATGTGCTGGGTGTGTGCTGCTGGAAAAGTCACAGGGCTCAATCGAGATGTACCCCCAGATCAGAACCATCGATCCTTCTATTCCACCTGACGCAGCTAGGTACCTACGGGAGGCCCTGCTGGCTTTGAAGGCTCCTTCTGCTTGCATCATGGTCGCTTGCTCGGCTATAGACCAGATGCTAAAGGAGCGTGGATATGCGGACGGGAAGCTCTATCCCCGTATTAATCAGGCAGTTAAAGATCACTTGCTGACTCAAGAGATGGGGGACTGGGCTCATGACGTGCGTCTGGACGCCAACGGCCAAAGGCATGCAGACAGGGATCGGCAGCCCCCCGGTGAACTAGATGCCAAGCGCTGCGTGGACTTCGCTTTTGCTCTCGCCGAATACCTGTTCGTGCTCCCGTCGAAGGTGAAGCGGGCGATCTCGAAGCCTGAGAGCGGTGTGGATCAATCTGCTGAGTAGGCATCCGTGTCGTAACGTAGTCCCTGCAGTGCATCCTCCAGGGCCTGCTGGAGCAGCTCTCTGACCTTGCGGGGGTCGCTTTCAGCTGCAACGATCGAATCCATGCGGTCCGGAACGGAGAGAACGGCATCCCGCAGCCGCCTGGCCTGGGTGAAGTACTCCCGCTCCATCGCACCCTTCCGCACCAGGCTGCCGGCCTCGCGCTCGAAGTTCAACTGCGCCAGCTTCGCCTTGTAGGTCTCGTGCTCGGCTCGAGCACGGGAGAGGGTGGAACTGTCGTCCCCGCCTTGGATCAGCCTGAGCTCTGGCGCCGCCAGCGCCTCTCCATGACCTTCACCGGGCCCGCGGACTCCACCCCACGACGGATCGGTGTTCATCTCCCATTCCCGGTCAGCTGTGGCGGGGTCGATTTTCCCGGCCTCGTTCCTGGAGATGCGGCCATCCCGCAGCGCCTTCTGCACCGACCATTTACTCGCCCCGGGCAGGCCGAGGGCGCGCCTGTGGGCGGCGTATTTCCGGATGCTCAGCCCCTCGCTCGAGGCCCGGTTCGGCTCGTCGTTCACCCGAGGTGAACGGGGTAGATGATCAATTGTAGTGTTTGTGGGCATGATGAATCGTCCTGTGTGCAACCAAGCTGTGTCCACTTCTGTAGACAGCGGGCGGGCGTCACGTCACCCGCAAGAGGCCCCTTTGGGAAGGACCCGGGCCTCTGGCGGCCACTATAAGGCTATTTGGCGGCTTCTGGCTCCTGCGCTCTCGCGTTGCGGTGCTCGGAATCGCGTTCCAGCTTATCTGTGCTGGGCATGTACTGGCCCGCGCAGCACGGCCAGATGATTAAATGTCAATCCGGCGAGATTGATGAATTGGCCTGTCCTCCCGGTCCAGCTCGTCTCGTCGTTCACCTCGGGTGAACGGGTGGGGTGCGCCCCTCGCTCCAAGGAGAGCTGCCGACCGACCCACCAGGCAGACGGCAGTGAGCGAGGGGCGCGCGTGATCCCAGGGACCAGCCGGGAATCACGCACCCGGCCTAGGCGAGCACGTTCCTAGGCGGGGATGGCGTCCACCACGACCGCGAAGCTCTCCGGGTGACGCAGCACGATGTCGGCATCCTGGAAGACGACGACGCGCAGCGCGCCCTTGGTCGCGGAGGTGAAGGGATCGAGGGTGATGTCCACGCCGTCCCACAGGCCCACCACCAGGCTCGAGAAGTCGCCGTGGATGATGGCGTGGCACACCCCCACGCTCGTGCCCTTGTCCAGCGTCCGGGGCACCTGGTTGCTCACGAAGGCCGGGTAGCCGTTGAGCATGCCGTCATTCTGCACGGCGCCCCCCACGCCCCCGGCGCCCATGGTGACCGGGTTCTCCCAGCAGAAGACGGCCTGGCCGTCCACCTTGGGCTTGGTCTTGAAGTGGCCCCGGATGCCCGGCGTGGTGAGGTAGGCCATGGACGGCACGTCCGCGTCGGCCGTGGCCACGGCCGACTCGAGGTCCACGATGTGCGGCCAGGTGGGGATGCCGCCGTTGTCCCCGATCGGAACCAGGCCGACGCCGGTGGTCTGCAGGATACCGCGCGGCGTGCTGCCCGACCCCGAGCCGTTGATGGCGGCCGCGTCGATGGCGTGGCCCACGGCCGTGGCCAGGTCCTCTTGCACGAGCATGTCCGCGTCCGGGGAGGACTGCAGCAGCATCTTGCGCGACACCACCGAGAAGGCGCCGCAGGACTTGGGGCTCATGGTCACCTGGTCGAAGACGGCCGCCTGCTCGGGCACGTCGTCGCCCTCGGCGACCCAGGACGCGGCCGCGCCCGACGCCTGCCGAGGGATGGCCACGTCACCCCGCAGGCCGGCCAGCAGCCGGCCCAGCTTCAGCGCCACGGTCTTGGCCCGCAGCATGCCGATGAAGTCCCCGGCCAGGTGGTCGGTGCCCACCAGGTTGCCGCCGGATCCGGCCTTGGTGATGTCCCGGCGCATCACCTCGTGCGGAACGAACAGGCCGCGAGGGGCGCGGCCGGCACGCTCGGCGTAGGCACGGCTCACCTCCCGCTCGTGGGCGGCCTCCTCCTGGACGCGGCGCTCGGTGGGGTAGGCCAGGGCCTTGATGGCGCGCAGGACGCTGAAGCGCTCCACGTCGCGGGGGCTGAGGCCCAGCGTGGCGCGGGGCAGGGGGGGCTGGTTCATCGTGTCCATGCGATCGAACAGGGCGCGCTGGAAGTCGCTGACGCTGCGGCCCTCGGAGATGTACCGCTGCGCGAGCTCGTGCTCCCCGCGCTTGGCGGCCAGCTCGAGGATGCCGGTGGTGCGTGCGCGCTCGGCGGCGGCGCCGTCGTTCGGCTTGGTGTTGTTGGTGCTGTTGGTCTCCATCGTGACTCCTTCACGAGGTGCGGCCAGCGATCGGTTCACCCCCACGGAGACATCCGCGGGAATCGTGGCCAGCGTGATTTCGATAGGCTCCCAGTCCGTCACCAGGAACGTGCGCTCCTGGTCGCTGGGGCCCGTGATCTCTTCCATGGCGTGGACGATGTAGCCGAAGCTCACGCCGGTGCGGATGCCGCCCTGCACGTCGTCCCAGGCTTCCTGGGCGAGCGTGGACGTTCCGAACCGGACCGAGGCCCTGGCGCGTTCGCCCTCGAGCCAGCAGCTCTGCACCTTGCCCACCATCCTGCTCGTGTCGTGGTCGATCAGGACGGGGCCCTCGGTCTGGATCCTGCCCAGACGGACGGCCTCGGGCGTCACCTTCAGGACCTCGAGGCCCCAGGGACGCGGCACAGGTGCAGCGCTGGCAAAGGACAGCTCCACGGTCCGATCGCCGGCGCTGGTGCGCAGCAGCGAGGCGGAGCGGTAGAGCGTGCCCGTGGGTTTCATGGTCTGCATGCCTGCCTTCCCTCTACAGGATCTCCATGAGAGCCTGCCGGAAGTCGGCGGCCGTGTGCCCGCCGGCGATGCATTGATCCCGCAGGGCCGTGACGCGGCCGAACAGGTGCTCGACGGCTGCGACCCGCTGCCTCTCCACGTCGGACATACGCGGGAGGGTGTGGGGCCTCGAGGCGATGGCCGCCTGGGTGCCCGGGTTGAAGCACTTCGGGCCCAGGTCCTTGTCGCCGGTCAGGAGCCGGTGGCGCATGTGCTCATCCCTTTCGGTTGCCGATGTGCCCGGTCCCCTCGGCGCGGCCGCGACGGATCGCACCCCCACGGGGAACGCACCTCGGTGCGGTTCTTCGGTTCGGCGCTGGCTCCGTGGGGTGACGCCCCCGGAGGCCCGCTCATCCGGCCCGAGAGGGGGCCGGGCTCCGAGGCCTGCCGGATCCGATGTGCAGCCACGACGGACTGCAGCACGTCGGCCCGGCGCCTCGCGGCGATCGTTCGACGGTTCGCGGGCACCGAGGGGTGACGCCCCCCGGCGGTCCGCTCATCCGGCCAGGTAGGCCAGGGCCCCCGCGCGGGGAGACCGGCAACCTGCCCGGGCCTCGAGGCCTTCGAGCTCCGATGTGCAGCCACGACGGACTGCAGCACGTCGGGCCGGGGCCTCAATTCGGGTTCCCGTTGCCGCGCGGCCGCCACGAGGTTGCCCCCGCCGGCGCGCGGCTGGTGTCGCCCACGGGTGCCTCGCTCGCCCTGATGGGGGAGGGGCGCCGGTGGTCGATGTTCGCTGCCCGCCACACGGCGGGGATTGTCTCGACGGTCAGCGTGGGGATCTCATCGGCCGGCGCTCCGGTCGCCAGGCGCATCGCCTCGTGGGCCTGGCGTTCCCCGCCCAGCTGCTTGGACAGCCAGTCCGAGGACCGCAGGACCAGGGCGTGCCGGGCGCCGTCGTCCTCGAGGCCGGCCAGGTGCTTGGCAAGCCCCTGGGCGTCGCGGAGCAGGGGGAGGGCCTGAGACCAGGCCGCGTCGATGTGGGCCCGCCTGGCGGCACGCTGGGCGTCCTCGGGGGTCGCCCTGGGGCTGGCCTCGAGGTGGGCGCGCACGCGGGTGACGTGTTCGGCCAGGATGGGACCCTGGAGACCGAGGGCCGAGAGGACTTCGGGCAGGGACGTGCCGCGCTCGCTGGCCATGGACTCGAGCATCACACGCTGGGGCTCTGTCGCAACAGGGGAGGGCGGGGAGCTTCCCCCCGTCCTGTTCTGTTCTGTCCTGTTCTGTCCTGTCCTGTGTTCGTTTCCGGAACAGGGTGAAACGGTTTCATCCCGTTTCGCTTGCTCGGCCCTCTTCTTGGCGCGGTGCTTCCGAACCCGCCCGGTGCTGTGGTCGCTCAGCTTCTGGTACTTGGCCCACCCCTTGGGAGTCCGGTCGGGGAGCAGCAGCTCGGCCGCCATGAGGGCTTCAAGAGTCTCCGTCACGTCTTCGGACGTGAGCCGAAGAGCGAAGGCCAGGCGCTCGACGGGCACCCCCACGAGCTTGCCTTGTGCGTGGAGCGCGAGACACCAGAAGAAGCGCAGCTGCATCGTGTCGGTGAGCAGCCTCAGCTTGGGGTTGCTGATGATGTCGCATTCGGTGCGGAACCAGTGGTGGTGAACGTCAGGAGCCATCATCGCCACCTTCATCCCATGGGGGCGACTCGCCCGCGAGGCCTGCATGGTACGCGGCCTGCATGGGCGCGGCGCATGCCTGGGGATCGTCCAGGTCCAGGGGCTCGGGTGCATCGACCAAGGCCACAAGGCGCTCAACCTGCCCCGTCATGCGGCGCATGAGCCGCACGAGCTCTTGCAGGGCCTCGTGGGTGCAGTCGGAGTCGCTGCTCATGCCCGGCCACCCAGGGCGCGAGTCTGCTCGTGGCCGGCGCCTCCGATGGC
>DAOTGJ010000015.1:1537-71408 GCA_035447065.1 Candidatus Krumholzibacteriia bacterium | reverse complement strand
GGCATGCAGCGCAGCAACCTCTACAAGAAGATCACCCGCTACGACTTGCAGACCCAGCCGCCGGGCCGCGGCGGGGGGGAGGGGAGTTGACAGGAGACGGGAGATTCCGTACTCTCATGAATGAGCTGAGGACCGCGGTCGCCCTCCGTGCGACGGAGGAGCACCGGTCGCAGCCGGCCAGTGATCTTCTCGATGGGGTGGAATCATGAAGAAGAACCTTGCACTCATCACCATGGCGATGCTGCTGACCTTCGCCGCGGGGACCGCCTCGGCGGACCAGCCGAACCAGCAGGCCAACGTCACGGTCACGGCCGAGGATGCGCACGGAAACTTCGTCGCCCTCGACCTCGCGGGGAGCATGGATGTCCTCATCGGCTTCGGGGATCCGGATGACGGCATCACCGGCAACCGCGGCAACGCCGCGCCGCCTGTGACCAGCGAAGCGGGCGACGTCTCGCTGCCGGCCACCATCCTGATGCTCCTCAACCAGCTCGCCCTGCAGGGCCAGATCATCTGGATCCAGTAGGTCGTCGAGCCTGGTCGCCGTCGTTGATTGGAAAGGAAACCGGACGCTGAAGCTATCGTGATCTGACGTGGAATCATCGGATCGAATTGCCCGCCTTCTCGCCGGGGGACAATGTCGATGGATCGAGAGAAGATGAATCGCCAGCAGCCTTCCGAGCGTCGACGCGCCTCCGGGCCGGTCGATGCGGAAGGAGCCGTGCGTCTGCGGGAAATCGGCGATCTCCACTACGAAGCGTCCGCCTTCTCTTCCGCCCTGGACTACTACCAGAAGCTCCTCGACGCCTCCCTGCCCCTGACCCGCGAGCCGATCCGCAACCTGCGGGTCCTGCGCAAGAGCATGGACGCGGCCCTCAACATCGGCGATCTCGTCCTGACCGAGGATCTGCTCGGCCAGGCGTTCTCGCTGCTGGAGCAGGCCTTCTTCGACGATCCCGACGACAGGCAGCGGGAGCTGGCCCCCATCCTGGGCCGCCAGGCCTGCCTGGCCACGTTCCGCAGCCAATACGCCGAGGCGCTCCGCATCGCCAAGCACGCCTTCGCGGTCCTCGCCGTCACCGATGACCACAAGGAGGTCGCCAACCTCCAGGTCACCATGGGCGTCTGCCACCACCGTCTCGGTCGGCTGGACAAGGCTGAAGAGTTCTACAACGACGCCCTGGCCACCTACCGCCGGATCGACGACAAGCTCGGCATGGCCATCCTCTACAACAACCTGGCTCTGCTGCAGAAGAACGCCTGCCGCTGGGAGCGGGCCCTGGACCACCAGGCCAAGTCCATCCGCATGGCCAACGCCCACGGCGCCACCCACCTGCTGGCGCGCCTCTTCCTGAACGAAGGCATCATCCTGCGCAAGGCCGAGCGGCACGGGGAGGCCCGCGTCAGCCTGGAGAAGTGCCTGCGCATGGCCCGCAGCCTGGGCGACGTGGACCGCCAGGCCAAGGTCAATCTGGCCCTGGGACAGCTGGAGATGCTGGACGGCCACCTGGTCCGTGCGGAGGAGCTCGTCCTGGAGGGCAAGCACCTCGCCGATCAGGCCGGCTTCCTGCGCGAATCCACCATCGCCGACGAGTACCTGGGCGACGTGCTCATGCAGCGCGGCGACTACGACCGCGCGCTCTACAACTACGGCCGTGGCCTGGAGAAGACCCGCGACCTGGGCACCGTGACGGACCTCGAAGGCGAGCTCCTGCGTCGCTGTGCCGGCGCCTATCTGAAGCAGGGCGATTGGGAGAAGGCCGTGGAGTCCGCCGAGGCGGCCCTGGCCGTCTGCCAGAGCTGCGGCGAGATCTACGAGATCGGCTTCTGTCACGAGACCCTGGGCGCGGCCCTCCTGGCCCTGGACCGCCCGGAGGAGGCCGAGGAGCACTTCCGCGAGGCCGTGACCGTCTTCCAGTCCCAGAATCTGCCGGGCCAGGTCTGCGAGGCCATCCTCGGCTACCTGGACTCCATGCTGGACACCGCGGGGGAGGAGACCCTCCTGACCCTGCGTCGCCTCCTGAACGAGGCGCTCGAGTCGGACCAGGCCCGCAGCAGCGACGATCTCTTCGCCCGCCTGCAGGTGGGTCTGACCGAGGTGCTGCTGCGCCTGGGCCACCTGGATGAGGCCATGCTGACGGTCTGCGAGATCGAGCGCGTGGCCGGCGTCAATCCGGACAGCCGCCTGCAGCGCATCGCAGCGGACCTCCGCCAGCGCATCGAATCCGGCGTCATCGGCGGCGTGGAGGGCCTCGACGCCCATGTGCACGCCGTGAGCAGCATCTCCGACTACGTCCGCGGCAAGGACACTCCGGACCTGGATCTGGTGCCCGTCCTGCGCTCGGCTCTGGCCCGCACGGGCGCCGACTGCGGCTTCATCGCCCTGAACGAACCCGACGGCTCCCCGAAGGTGGCCGCGAGCGTGGAGCTTTCCGATGAGATCGCAGCCGACGCCACGGCCTGGTACGTGCAGGGCTACGGTGCGGAGCGCGGCACGGGCCCTGTGCTGGTCTCCCGCCTCCATGCCGATCACGACCTCGTGCGCCACGTGCCCCATCTCGCCGTGGCCGTGCGCAGCTGCCTGCTCGTGCCCGTGGCCATGCAGGGGAACCTGCGCGGCGTCCTGGGCCTGGGCCTCGCGGCCGAAGCGCCGGAAGGCAAGAGCCTCAAGCCCTCCCTGGAGCTGCTGTCCACCTCCATGGGCTTCCTCGCGCTCGCCTTGACGGACCGCCGCTTCGCCTTCGAGGAGACCCGCGGCCGGGCCCTGGTCAAGGTCCAGGAGCGGATCGACTGCTTCGACAACATCATCACCGGCAACGAGCGGATGCTGGAGATGCTGGGCCTGGTGGCCCGCGTGGCGCCCAGCGACCTCACGGTCCTGGTGCACGGCGAGACCGGAACGGGCAAGGGTCTTCTGGCCTACTCGATCCATGCCCTGAGCGATCGGCGGCGCAAGAAGTTCCTGTCCATCAATTGCGCGGCCATTCCCGAGACCCTCATGGAAAGCGAGCTCTTCGGTCACATGAAGGGCAGCTTCACCGGAGCCTACGCGGACAAGAAGGGCCTGCTGGCCGAGGCCGAGGGCGGGACCGTGTTCCTGGACGAGATCGGCAAGCTGCCCATGAGCATGCAGGGCAAGCTCCTGCACTTCCTGGACACCAAGCTGGTGCGTCCCGTGGGCTCCAACGAGGAGCGCCGGGTGGACGTGCGCATCGTCTGCGCCACCAAGGGCGACCTGCGGGAGAAGGTGGATCAGGGCGACTTCCTCGAGGACCTGTATTACCGCCTGGCCGATTTCCCCATCCAGGTTCCGCCCCTGCGCGACCGCACCGATGACATCGCCCTGCTGGCGCCGTACTTCATCGAGCGCTACGTGAAGGGCACCGACATGGATCCTCCGGGCATGACGGCCGCCTTCCTGGACGCCCTCATGCGCTACGACTGGCCCGGCAACGTCCGCGAGTTGGAGAAGGCCTTGAACCGGGCCATCGTCCTGGCCAACGGCGACAGCATGCTGCGGCTGGATTACCTGCCTCCCCGAGTGGCCGGTCGGGCCCTGGACCGCGATAGCGGCCTGCCCGTGCAGCCGCTGCGCGAGACCATTCAGGCCGTGGAATCCCGCGAGATCACCCAGGCCCTGACCGCCACCGGCGGCAACAAGAGCCATGCGGCCCGCCTGTTGGGGATCAGCTACCCCAGCCTGCTCAAGAAGATCCGCCTCTACGACATCGACCCCGCGGCGTAACGTCGCCCTATTCCGCTATTAATTTTTTTAATAGTACAACCCGTTGTTAATCAACGGGTTAAGTTTTTCCGTCGTTTCTCTATTGCGTGATTTTCATGTTCGTCGCTCCAGCGGCGCTGGAGATTTCGATCGGCGTCAGTGTAACCGTCTGTCATTCAATGAGATAAGTTATTTATGCGGCCGTGGCGGCGTGTGGCACGATGGTTGCCTTATGGAGATTCAGGAGAAAGCAAGAGGACGTCGCAGGGACCAAGTGACATCTCTCGGCACTCCGAGCAAGGACAAGAAATCGGAAGGGGAGTTCGGGCTCACATCCTCATCGTCAACCGGCTGGATGAGGTGTTTTCAACAAGTCGACCCGGGCCGGACCGATCTGGAGGTGGGGTCCAGATCCCAGCCTGACCCGGGTGCCGAAAGCAGTGAGTCCGTTCCCCCTCCGATGTCCGACACACCAGTTCCGAAGAAAGGACCGGCCGCTTCTGAAGGGGCGAGACTCGGAAGCGGAAATCAGCAACTCCTGGGCTGAAGGTTCTTTCCTTCGCGAGGCCGACGACGGGATCCGTCGTCGGCCTCGATCGTTTCGCAGGGATGTCATTCCCGTACACCCGTCCTCTTTTGGAGATGGGCCTGAGGCTCAGGGGGGACACTCCCCAGGTGCGACGGCCATCGCAGCGGCTTGCTGCTCTCTCTAACATATTGTCTGACAATGGGTATGGATGTGTGCCAGACGGTCGCGGCCTCTGGCACGACATGTGCGTTATGCCGGCTCCGAGCCACCACCGAGGAGGTGACCGATGAATGCCTTGAGCCAAGCCATACACCGGACGCGATGGGTCCTGATCCTGCTCGTCCTGACCGTCGGCGCGCTGCTGACCTTGAGCGGGTGCGAGAGCGACGACGCCACGTCGCCCCACGTGGATACCCAGGCCCCGGCCGTCCCCACGGGCGTGATGAGCGTCACCGGCGACGGCGTGGTCACCGTGCTCTGGAACGACCTCGACGAGGCCGATCTCGTCGGCTACGACATCTACCGACACGAGGGAACGGACCCCGAGTACGGCCCCTATTACCGGATCGGCACCATCGGCTGGAACGAGAACTGGTTCGACGACTTCAGCCACTTCTTCGACGACACCGACGTGGTCAACGGGCAGACCTACTACTACGCCGTCCTGGCCTACGACGAGGCCGGCAACGAGAGCAACCTGAGCTACGAGACGGTGCCCGACACGCCGCGTCCCCAGGGCGAGGGCGCCTGGGTTTACGATCGTCTCGGGCCCCTGGCCGCCGCTTCCGGTTTCGATTTCGGCGACCTGAGCAGCACGGCCGTGGCCTGGAACGACCCCGACGCCGACATCTCCGTGGAGATCGACGGAGCGGGCGTGCCCTGGGTCATCGCCGCGGACCATGCGCTGCTGCAGGACTGGGGCACCATCGCTCTGGAGTGGGTGGACTACGCTCCCCGCGACGGCTATTCCAACGCGGGACGCGCCGAGCTGATCGAAGGTCACAGCTACATCATGATGATCAGCCAGAACGGCGTCCATTTCGCCAAGTTCGAGGTCATGCAGATCACGTCCGAAGGCGTCCGCATCGACTGGGCCTACCAGATCGACGAAGACAACCCCGAGCTGAGCGTGACGCCCGAGCGTCGTGGAAGCTCGGACGAGCGCCCCGAGCTGGTGCGGCTCTAGCCGCCGCCCGGATCGCGAGGAGGTACATCATGGATCGCAGGCGAACGAAATCCACCACCACCCTGCCGAGCGAGGGCCGCGGCGCCGCGGCCCGCGTGGGCGTGACGCTCCTGCTGCTGGCCTCGGCCCTGCTGCTGGGCGTCGTCACCGCGCGTGCGCAGCACGCCACCCCCGACCTGGACAAGGCCGTGGCCGACGGCTGGCAGGGCTACGAGCAGCAGCCCCTGCGCGTGAACGTCTGGCACGATCGGGACGACGACGAAGTGTACTCCCGAGGCGAGTCCGTGCGGGTCCATTTCGAGACCAACGGGGATGCCTACGTCGTGATCTACCGCATCGACGCCGAGGGTGAGGTCTCGGTGCTTTGGCCCCGCAGCCGTTACGACGACGGCTTCGTGTTCGGGCACCACACCTACAGCGTGCCCAACGCCGGAGCCGCGCGTCTGCGCGCGGCCGACGTGGACGGCGTGGAGTACGTGGAGGCCCTGGTCTCGGCGTACCCCTTCGATCTGCGCGGCCTGGACATCGACTTCCACCACGAGCGCGAGGAGACGGCGCGCGCCTACTACGTGGCCGGCGATCCCTACCTGGCCATGAACGACGTCAACTTCGCCATCACCGGTCTGGAGGACGCCGAGACCTTCGTGGCCGCCAGCTCCACCAGCTGGTACGTGGGCCGTCGCGTGGACCATCCCCGCTTCCTCTGCGGCCAGTGCCACGAGGATCAGCCCGAGCCCTACCGCGACACCTGCGTGGTGGAGATCCACCACGACTACGGCTGGGGCAACCAGTGGTATCGGGACTACGGGTACTACCCGCTGTACAGCTACCCCGTGTACTACTACGTGGATCCCTGGACCATGCGCCCGTGGGTGAACTACTGGTACCGCCCTTGGTACGCTTGGCCGCGATACAGCTACAGCTGGGGCTTCGACTGCTACGTCTGGAACTACTCGCCGTACTGGTCCGGCGATGTCTGGGTCCGCTACAAGGACGGCGACCGGCTCCACCGCCCCCTGGGCAAGGCCGACAGCTACAAGCGCCTGGCCGATGAGGGCGCGGCGTACAGGCACCCGGAGACGCTGGGCAAGAGCCCGCGTCCCACCCAGAACATGCTGGCGGCCCTGAACGACCGCGGCCCCGTGTCCAAGGGCGACCGGCGCACGTCCGAAGCCCAGTCCGGCGCGGCTTTCCGCGACGTGAGCCGCGCCAAGCAGCCCCGTGCCGATCTGGGCGAGCGGAGCGACAAGACGCCGCGCACGGGCATCCGCGTTGACAGGACGCGCTACCCTTCCACCATCGGCAGCGGCTCCGCCGTCCGTGGTGACGAGTCCCGGGTGCGCACGACCCGCACGCCGACGGGCGGCGCCGCCACCAAGGACGAGCGCGTGACGCGGCCCGACACCCGCAACCGCAACGACAACACCGTGGTGCGGCCCGTGGAGCCCAGGAGCAAGGGCTCGCGCATCTGGCAGGGGGGGCGCAGCAACAGCGGCTCCTCGGGCACCGGCGAACGTGCGGTCAAGCCCGCGCCGCGGCCGGACACCTCGAACGGCGGTTCCAAGACCGATCGCACCCGCTCCAGCGGGTCGCGCAGCGATGGATCGAGCGCGGAGACGCCCCGCACCCGGTCCACCAAGGAGACCTCGAGCACCGTGCGCTCCGAGCGCACGACCTCGGGCTCGTCGCGCAGCGGCGGGTCCGCGGTGCAGCCGCGCAGCTCTTCGTCCGGAAGCGGCAGCGCGAGCGGGAGCTCGTCCGGATCGCGTTCATCGAGCGGGAGCTCGTCGGGCAGCAGGTCCAAGGGAGGGTCTTCCAAGCAACGATGACGGTGTGACGTTGGTCGATGGTTCCCCCCATCGCTGGCCGGGTCGTGGGGTCCGCTCTTGAAGAGGTTGGCACCACGAGGGAACGGGAAGCCGCAAGACCCGGCGAAGATCGCCAACGTACGACGGTGGGACCTGGGGACGACAGAGCTGATCAGGGGTAGCGACGTCGACTCCCGGGTCCCACCGTTTTCTCCGCCGCGGAATTGACGCTCGCGGCAGCCATCGCCTAGGATACCGCCTTCTACGCCGCCCTGTCCCGCGGGTTTCCACCGACGAGGTCCCTGGCCCATGAACATCGCTTGTCCCGTGACCCCATCCCGTCGCTCCGCCCTGGCGGGGCTCCTCGCGTTTCTGGCGCTCATGGTGCTCGGCGTCGGCGCGGCGTTCGCCGCCGAGGTCGCCCGTCTACCCGTTCCCACGTCCCGGGACGCCGCCCACCGCCTTCTGAGCCAGACGGCGCCGGACGTCGTCCAGCGTGAGCGCATGACCGGCGTCAAGGCTCCGGCGCATCTGAACGTCCTGGCGGTCACCTGCGACTTCGCCGATAGCCTCCTGTTCGGTCGGCATGGCGAGGTTCCCGGCGATTTCCCCCCGGCGGCCCAGACCGAGATCCTCTACGGCGCCCACGACGCCGTCTACTTCACCCACCTGCTGGACGACGTGCGCAGCTACTTCGATGCGGTGAGCGGCGGCGCCTTCGACCTGCGCGTGACCGTGCACCCTGAGCCCGTGAACCTGCCCCAGACCATGGCCTTCTACGGGAACCACCCCGAGGAGGGCGAGCAGAAGATGATCCTGGCCCGCGACGTGGTGGCGGCCGTGGACGCCGACGTGGACTTCTCCCTCTACGACACCCTGATCCTGATCCACGCCGGCGCCGGCGAGGAGACCGACATCCTGGGGAATTCGCCGGAGCAGATCTACAGCAGCTACCTGGGCCCCGACGACTTCCTGGACGCCCGCGACGAGGAGATCCTGCCGGAGCCCTGGCTGCCCACGGCGGATCTGGATCTGGGCGGCCAGCCCGTGGTGGTGAACCAGGTGCTCATCCTGCCGGAGACCGAGTATCAGGATCCGGCGGGCGGCGCCGGCGGCTACTTCGGGTCGCTGGGCGTGTACTGCTTCGAGGTGGGGCTGCGCCTCGGCATGCTGTCGCTGAGCGACTTCACGCCCTCGGGCTTTCCGGACAGCCAGGGCATCGGCCAGTTCGGCCTCATGGGCTACGGCCTGTTCACGGCCGGTGGCCTGGTGCCCGCCGAACCCTGCGCCTTCAACCGCATGCTGATGGGCTGGGTGGCTCCCTACGAGGTGGACCCGGACGCGGACGGCACGTACTCGCTGTTCCCCATCGAAGCGCCCGCCGCAGACTCCACGCTGGCGCGCGTGGAGATCGGCCCCAGCGAGTACTGGCTGCTGGAGTACCGGCGCCAGGACCCCGACGGCAACGGCATCTTCAGCTGGGCCGACGACGTGAACGGCAACGGCATCCCGGACTTCTACCGCCTGGACGACCCCACCTATTCGCCCTGGGTCTGGACGGGGAGCGGCTGGATCATCGATTCCGTCTTCGATCCCGCCGTGCACGGCGACGAGAGCTACGCCGGCGCCGAATGGGACTTCTACATGAGCGACAATTCGGCGCGAGCCGCCGGGGTGAAGGGCGCGGGCAGCGGCCTCTACATCTGGCACATCGACGAGGGCGTGGTCCGCGGGGGCCTGCTCTCGCCCAGCAACATCTTCAACGCCGATCCTCGGCGGAAGTCCGTGGACGTGGAGGAGGCCGACGGCATCCAGGATCTGGACGTGCGCCGCGGCACTCCCTGGCTCCTGGGCGGCGACGACGACAGCTTCCGCGCCGAGGGCAACGCCCGCTTCGGCCCCGACACCGACCCGAACACGGACACCGCCGCCGGCGTGCCCACGGGCATCCTGATCGACGAGATCTCGCCGGTGGTGGTGGACTCCGCCTACGCGGTCTCGCCCATTCCCGAGGATCCCACGGTGATCCTCTACCGTGAACGCATGACCTTCCGCTGCCGCCGCGTGGCCGACGGACCGGACGGCGCCACGAAGACCGCGGACCTGGACCTGCCCGGCGTGGATCTGGCGGGCAGCCACTTGCTGGCCGTGGACCTGGACTCTCCGCCGGACGGCACCCTGGAGATCGTGGCCGCCGACCGCATGGGCCGCGTGTTCGCCTGGCGGCACGACCTGACGCCTCTGGTGGCGGGCGGCGACGCTCCCGGCCATCTCGCCACCGGCACCGACAGCCTGGGGACCCACGTGACGTGGGGCGGGCCTCCTGCGGCGGGCGACGTGGACGGCGACGGGGACAACGAGATCGTGCTCACGGCGCCCGGCGGCATCTACGTGTTCCGTGGCGACGGGTCCGAGCTGCGTGACGGGGACGGGCTGGCGGCCAGCTACGGGCTGGCGGCGAGGACCTGGTATCCGGGCGCGGTGACCCGAGGCACACCTCTTCTCGTGCCGGCGGCGGCGCTGCCCGATGGTGCGGAAGCGGAGCACGTGATCGTCGCCCTGGAGTGGTTGGCCGACGCGGAGGGGGACCTGGGCTTGGCCCTGTATCGTGCCTGGGACGGGGGCGCCGCGGCGGATCTCGAGATCCGCGGTACCGGCAGCTTCTGGAGGGCGGCCCCGGGACAGCCCGTCCCGCTTTGGCTGGCCGATGCTCTCTACGCTCCGCACTTTCTCGAATTCGAGGACCGGTCGTTGATCTATTCTCCCGGCACGAGCTTCAGCCCGACCGGACCGAATTCCTTCGCGGGCCATGGGGGTGCGGCGGCCGCCTTGGCGACCGACCAGGGTTTTCTGCTGCCCCTGACGGATGGCGGCTGCGTCCTGGCTGCTCCCGGTGCGGAGGCCACGCCTTGGGACGTCAATCGCCCGGTCCGCTCCACCATCGCCCCGGGCGGTGGCTATCTCTCGGACGGCGTCTTCATGCGCGCCGGGGCGACGGGGGCTCCTCTGACCGGGTGGCCGCTGATCCCCGTCAGCACCGTGCGCACCGACGATCCGGCACGCAACCCTTCGGCCCTGAGCTGGCGCCAGGAGGGCGAGACCTTCACCCTTTTCACCGCCCGCGACGGTCGGCTCTTCCTGGCCCATGAGGACGGCGACGAGGTGGCCGGCTGGCCGCTGGCCGGACCCGGCGAGGCCGCGGGGTCGCCGCTGGCCATGGATCTGGATGGGCTGCCGGGCCTGGAGATCGTCGCGGTCGGCAGCATGGCGCGGCTGACCGCACCCGACACCGAGGGCGGCGAGAACGGGACCACGGCACGGTCGAGGCTGACGGCGTGGTCGGTGCCGGGGACGGAAAGCGCCCAGAGCGTTTGGCCCATGTGGGGCGGCGCGGCGACGCGGGCGTTCCAGGCGCCGTCGGGCGGGGAGGAGCCGGGCGACGGCGGGATCTTCGTGGACGGCAGCCTTGCCGTGTCGCCCAACCCCGTGCGCGACGGGCGGCTGACGGTGCGGGCGGTCCTCGCCGGCGACGGCGAGATGGTCGTGACCGTCTACAACCTGGAGGGCGAGGAGGTGGCCCGCGGCGCGCCTGCGACGGCCTTCGCCGGCCAGCCGGTGCAGTCGTCGCTGGATCTGAGCGGCGCCGTGAGCGGGCCGTACCTCTGCCGTGTGCGGGCGCGCACGGCGGCGGGGGAGCAGGTGCAGGTGATCCCCGCGGCGATCGAACGTTGATGAAGACGCGGATCGGAACGATACTCTGAGGGCAACCCCCAGCAGCGCGGCGGTCGACCGGCCGCGCGAAAGGAACGAGGCATGAATCGCATCATCCGTTCACTGATCCTGGCCATGGCCCTCCTGGCCGCCGGGGCGGCCGCCGCGGGCACCCCCGGCGAGGCGGGCTTCCTTTCCCTGCGCATGGGCGTGGGCGCGCGCGAGGTGGCCATGGGCGGCGCCGGCGTGGCGGCCACCCACGGCGCGGCGGGCGTGTACTGGAACCCGGCCAAGCTGGCGTTCGAGGACCACGGCACGGACCTGCTGCTGCAGCATCAGCGGAGCTTCGGCCTCTTCGACCGCGAGGCGGCGGCCCTGGCCCACCGCACGGGCAAGGGCGTGATCGGCCTGCTGTTCTCGGGGTTCTATTCCGACGACATGAACCGCTACAGCGAGGACAACGTGGGCGTGGCCGAGGGCACGTTCAACCCCTACCAGGTGGCCGTGGGCGTGACGTACAGCAGGCAGGTGAACGAGCGCCTGGCCCTGGGCGTGGGCGTGAAGCTCCTGCACGAGGAGATCGACATCTACGGCGGCAGCGGCCTGGCCTACGACGTGTTCCTGGCGCACAAGGCGTTGGTGGAGGGGTTGTGGTTCGGCGCCTCGGTGACCAATCTGGGTTCGGACCTGACCTTGGACGCGGTGCCGTACAAGCTGCCCACCGCGGCGCGCCTGGGCATGTCATGGGAGGCGCAGCAGGGCATCCTGGCCAACCGCCTGGCTCTGACCGGCGACGTGATCTTCCCCAACGACGGCAACAACAAGGCCCACGTGGGCGCCGAGTTCCACGTGGCGCCGGCCCTGTCGCTGCGCATGGGCAGCAAGATCAACTACGAGTCCCAGGGGCTGACCTTCGGCGCCGGCTTCCGGCGCGGCGAGCTGGAGGTGGACTACGCGTTCGAGGACATGAAGAACGACCTGGACCCGGCGCACCGGTTCACCGTGCGGTTCCTCTTCGGAAACGAGGGCTAGAGGGGGAAGGGGTCGCGGAAGTCGTGGAGGCTGAAGGCGCCGTCGCGCCAGAGGCCGAAGCTCTCCATGTCGAACCAGCTGCCGAGGGCCGCCATCCGGCGGCCTTCGTGTTCCAGGATGAACGGGTGGTGCACGTGGCCCATGAGCTGCAGGTCCCACGCGTGGCCGCCGCGGCGCAGGAGTTCGCCGGCGCGCCGCTCGATGAGGGCCCGCTCGTCGCGGTGCGCAGCGCGGCTGGTGCCGCTGAGCCAGCAGCAGAAGCGGTACAGCAGCTCCGGATGCAGGCCCTTCGCCAGGGCGATCCCCGCCGGCTGGCGCACGAGCCAGCGGAAACTCGAGTACACCCAATCGCGTACCAGCAGGCCGTCGCCGTGGACCAGGCGCAGGATCCTGCCGTCGCGCTCCAGCTCCAGGGGACCGCCGTGGGGGCTGGTGCCGTAGCGCTCGTGGAGGTAGCCCGCGGCCCAGATGTCGTGGTTGCCGCCCACGAAGTGGAGGGTTTTCCCCGCGTCGCGCAGGCGGTCCAGGGCCTGGAGGATCTCCTCGAAGCCGCGCATGCGGAAATGGGGGTAGTCGATCCAGAAGTCGAAGATGTCGCCGAGCAGGACGATCTCGTCGGCGGCGCGGGCGGCGTCGAGCAGCAGCAGGAAGCGCTCCAGGCGACCGCGTTCCTCCGGTCGGGGGACCAGATGGAAGTGGGTGTCGGAGACGAACAGGATGGTGGCTGACGACGGCTTGCTCATGGCCGTCAGTTAGTATAGGAATGTCGAACGAACGGCAAGGGATTTCGGCCCGCGCCGGGCTCACCGTCGGAGGAGGACCGCGATGTCGCTGTGGGAGGACGTGAAGAAGAACCTGGTGTCGCTGTACGGCACCGCGGCGGAGAAGACCAACGAGCTGGCCAAGGTGGGCTCGCGCCGCTACGACATCTTCGGGCTCAGCCGTGAGATCGAGCGCCAGTTCAGCGAGATCGGCAGCCACGTCTACACGGCAGCCCAGGAGGGCCGCACGGATCTGACCGGCGACGCGGTGCTGGAGGGCCTGGTGGCCCAGGTCCGCAAGCTGGAGAAGGACCTGGAGGCCAAGAAGCGCGAGATCGAGACCATCAAGGCCGAGGCCAAGGCTGCCGCGGCCGCCGGCGGCGCCGCGGCAGCCGGCTTCGCCCACGATGAGCCCGACGAGCACGAGGCGGCCGCGGGGGACATGCCGCCCACGCGGGCGGTGGAGGATGCGGAGTGGTCCGAGATGTCCGACGCGGATGAAGAGGACGACGACGCTTGGCCCCGACGACCCATGGACGGGGTGGAGGCCGAGGCCGACGACGAGGAGGACGAGCCCGAAGAAAGGGCTTGACGCTCATCTTTCACCTCTGGTAAGGTCTTTCCAGTCCCTGCGACGCCCGGCTCCTCCCCAGGGAGCCGGGGGCGCCCCGCCCCTCTTCCGCTTTCCCCCTGACAGGTGAAGGTCGTTGCTGCGCCATGAGGCGCCGGCACCCGTTTCAGGAGGGAACATGCGACGGTTCCAGACCATCCTCGGGATCCAGGCTCTCGCGCTGCTGCTGGCGGCGGCGACGGCCGTCGGCGTGCGCGCCGAGGATCTCGTGCGGGTGGAGCGCGGACCCGCCCCGGATTCCCCCTTCGTGCGCGTGGCCCGCGACGCCGGGCCGTCGGTGGTGAGCATCCGCGTGGATCGCGGGGTGACCGGCGGCGGGCAGGACCTGGGCCCCATGGAGGAGCTCTACCGCCGCTATTTCCCCGAGGACGATCAGGGCGGCTCCCCCTTCGGCGGCCACGGCTCCGGCACGGGCTTCCTGGTGACCGGTCAGGGGCACATCCTGACCAACAACCACGTCATCGACCGGGCCGACGCGATCACCGTGCGCTTCCCCGGCGAGGACCGGGACCGCGAGGCCAGCCTGGTCGGGGCCGATCCCGCCAGCGACCTGGCCCTGCTGCTGGTGGCGGCGGACGAGCTGCCGCGGCCGCTGACCTTCGCGGATTCCGACGAGATCCGCGTGGGGGACTGGGCCGTGGCGGTGGGCAACCCGTTCGGCAACCTGGCCGGCAGCCTGACCATCGGCGTGGTGAGCGCCAAGGGGCGGCGGGACCTGGCCATCCACGGCGGGGCGCCGCGCTTCCAGAACTTCCTGCAGACCGACGCGGCCATCAACTTCGGCAACAGCGGCGGGCCGCTGCTGGACATCGCCGGCCGGGTCATCGGGGTGAACACGGCCGTGAACCGGGCCGGGCAGGGGATCGGCTTCGCGATCCCGTCCAACTACGCGCGCCGGGTGCTGGAGTCCCTGGCGCAGCACGGCCGCGTGATCCGCGGCTGGCTGGGCGTGCGCACGGCGGACCACCGCGTGGACGGGGTGCCGGCGGGAGCACGCGTCGAGGCCGTGGAGCCCGACTCGCCGGCCGCCGCCGCGGACCTGCGGGCCGGCGACGTGATCATCGAACTGGGCGGCCGTGAGATCGCGGACGCCGAAACGTTGGATTTCCTTGTGAGCATCGCGGATCTCGGCGCACCCCAACCGTGCCGGGTCCAGCGTGAGGGACGGCGGATCATGGTCCAGGTCGTTCCGGCGGAAGCGCCGGCCGACCAATCCCGGGACCGGAACCGTGCGGACGCCTGGCTCGGCATGAGCCTGGCGTCGGCGGTCGGCGACGATCCGCGCGTCACCAGGCTCCGCGAGGTCTTCGGAACGGAGACCGACCGGGGCGTGATGGTGGTCGAGGTGGTCCCCGACGGACCCGCCGCGCTGGCGGGGGTCCGGGTGGGGGACGTCATCCTCGCGATCGGGGAGCGCCCGGTCGCGGACGCCGAGGCTTTCGCGGCGATCCGCATCGAGCTGGGCGAGAGCCCCGACGCCGTCACCCTGCTGCTCGAGTCGGGAGGACAGCAGTCCTACCTGAGGCTCGGGTCCGGAAACGGGACGGGGAAGGGCTGACCTCGATCGGCGCCTTCCAGGGCAACCTTAGCCGGTGACGCCCCCCGCACGGCGAACGGAGAGCACCATGGCAAAGAGGAACGCCATCCTGCCCCCGACCCATGAGAAGTCCCTGGAAGTGTACTTCCGGGAGATCAACCGGTTCTCGCTGCTCACCCGCGAGCAGGAGGCCGACCTGGCCCGCCGCATCCGCGAAGGGGACCAGGACGCGCTGAAGACCCTGGTCAACGCGAACCTGCGGTTCGTGGTGACCGTGGCCAAACGCTACCTGCACCAGGGGCTGACCCTGGCCGACCTGATCAACGAGGGGAACATCGGCCTGCTCAAGGCCGCGGGCCGCTTCGATGAGACGCGCGGCTTCAAGTTCATCTCGTACGCGGTCTGGTGGATCCGCCAGTCGATCCTGCAGGCCCTTCTGGACCATTCCCGGCTGGTGCGGCTGCCTCAGAACCAGACCGCCCTGCTGTTGAAGATCAACCGGGCCCGATCCTTGCTGCAGAGCGAGGGGATCGAGAACCCCAACTCCCTCCAACTGGCTCGTGAGACGGGGCTGGAGGTCTCGGAAGTCCGCCGTGTGCTTGCGCTTGGCGGCGCCGAGGTGGGGCTCGACGACCAAGGGACGGGCGACAGGCCCCTGGTGGAAACGCTGGCGGCCGACCATCAGCCCGGCCCCGAAGCCCGGCTCTACGACCGCGTGATGCGGGAGGACGTGCGCCGGAGCCTCGAAGCCCTGTCGGACCGGGAGGCCGTGATCATCAGCCTCTACTACGGGCTGGAGGACGACGAGGCGATGACCCTGGAGGCCATCGGACAGCAGCTGGGATTGACCCGGGAGCGCATCCGCCAGATCAAGGAGAAGGCGCTGCGCAAGATGCGGCAGTCGGCGGGGAAGGAAATCCTCAAAGACTACGCCTGACGTCCGATAGGGAGAACATTGACAGGTCGGGCGGAGCCGGTATCTTGGCCGGATCCGCCCGGCCCCCTGATCGGACCGATACGTGAGGACCGCGACCGTGCGCAAGACCTTCCGCTTCCTGTACCTCCCCGACGACCACGAGCAGTCCCGGGAGCTCAACGTGCCGACCTGGCTGCTGGGCCTGGTGGGGACCGCGGCCCTGGGCACGGTGCTGCTGGCGGTCTTCTATGTGGTGGGTCTGAGCGAGGGCACGAGTTGGAAACCGGGCGGCTCCCGTCTGCAGCAGGAGAACGCCGAGCTGGCCCGCCAGGTGGAGCACCTGGGGTCCAAGGTGGCCATGCTGCGCGAGAACCTGGCCGAGTCCTACCGCCTGCAGGAGCTGGTCTCGGTGGCCATGGGGCTGGACCCCATGGATCCCGACGTGCGCGAGGCGGGCGTGGGGGGGCGCGGCCTGGTGGGGCGCGCGTCCCAGGAGACGCCCGGCGACGGGCGCTTCGCGGTGGCTCTGGACCGGGACATCGACACCATCCTGCGGCAGGCCCGCATCCAGCACGAGGGCTATCAGGCCCTGCTGGACACGCTGGTGCGACGCGAACAGACCCTGGATCATCTGCCCTCCATCCGGCCCGTGGACACGGGTTGGCTGAGCAGCGGCTACGGCTATCGCCACGACCCCTTCACCAACGTGAAGCGCTTCCATCACGGCGTGGACTACTCCGTGCCGACCGGCACCCAGGTGCGGGCCACGGCCGACGGGGTGGTCACGGCCCTGAAGCGCGACCGCGGCTACGGCCTGATGGTGCGCGTGGATCACGGCAACGGCCTGTCCACCGTGTACGCCCACCTGAGCGAGTGGCGTGTGAAGACGGGGCAGAAGGTGCGCCGCGGACAGACCATCGCCCTGTCCGGGAACACGGGCCGCTCCACGGCGCCCCACCTGCACTACGAGGTGCACGTGCAGAGCCGCCACGTGAATCCGCTGCCCTACGTGCTGGACAACTACGCCCTCCGCTGATCCCCGCAGCCCCTCGGAAGGAGCCGCGGGCCGCACGGCGGCCGGCGGTTCCGGTGCTGGCCGCGGCCGGTCGCCTGTGCTAAGGTGCCGCGCAGCGACGGGGGGCGGCTCCCCCCGAAGGAGCGTTCCATGGGCATGAGGCCGTCTTCCCCCTCGCCATCGCGCCGGACCGGGCGCCTGCCGCTGACCGCGGCGGGGCTCGTGGTGCTGCTGCTGGCGCAGGGCGCCGCGGCCGCGTTGATCCAGCAGGTGCGGACCTGGAGCGGGCCCGAGAAGACACGCATCGTGGTGGACCTGTCCGGGCCGACGGCCTACCTGGCCGAGCGGCACGCAGACGTGCTGACGGTGACGTTGCCCGGGTCCATCTTCGCCGACGAGGGCGCGGACCGGTTGGACGACGGACGCGTGCTCGTTGCGACGCGGCGGCAGGCCGGCGGCGATGCCGTGCTGGAACTGGCGCTGGCGACCGGGACGGCCTTCCGCCACTTCGCCTTGCCGGCGGCCGACGGACGCCCGGACCGCATCGTGGTGGACGTGCGGCCCGCTCCCGTGCCGACGTCGTCGCCGAAGCCGGGGCCCGGGGCCGTGGCGGCCCCCGCGGAGCCGGAGACCCTGGTGGTGATGGTGGACGCCGGGCACGGCGGGCAGGATCCGGGCGCGATCCGCGACGGGCTGCGGGAGAAGGATCTGACCCTGGACATCGCCCGCGAGCTGGCCCGGCTGCTGGACGAGGAGCCCGGGCTGAAGGCGGAGCTGACGCGCGACGACGACCGCACCCTGAAGCTCGCCGACCGCGTGCGGCTGGCGGAATCGGCGGGGGCGGACCTCTTCGTCTCCATCCACGCCAACACGGCGGATCGTGCGGACCTGCGCGGCCTGGTGGCCTACTTCCTGGCGGAAGCGGGGAGCGGGGAGCGGGAGGAGCGTCTGCTGGAGGACGACCGCCAGGCGGCCCGCGTGCTCGGGCTGGACCCGGCGGCGGCGGCGGACCCGGACGTGCTGCCCATCCTGATGGACCTGCGTCGGGTGAGCGTGGCGGACCGCAGCCGCGACCTGGCGGAACGGATCCTGGCCGCGGCGCGCCGATCTGATACCTTGGAGGCGCGGAAGGTCAAGCAGGACGACTTCCACGTCCTTCAGTCGCTGGCCATGCCTTCGGCGCTGGTGGAGGCGGCCTACATGACCAACCCGGACGACCTCGCGCTGCTGTCCACGCCGCGGGGGCGGCGGGCCATCGCCGCGGTGATCCGCGACGGGGTTGCGGACTACGTCGCGGCCCGGCGCGGGGGCGAGGGCGCGGCGGTCCAGGGCTGGACCACCTGGTATGCGGTGCGCAACGGGGACAACCTCTGGGAGCTGGCACGGCGCCACGGCACCACGGTCCGGGAGATCCTGGATCGGAACCACATGGACTCCGACCGCCTGGCGGTCGGACAGACCCTGAACTTGCCCTGACCGGCCGCGGCCGCAGGCACGGGGGAGCCCGCACGTGAATCGGCACGTCCTGAAGATCCTGTGCGTCTTCGCGGCCACGCTCATCTGGATGCAGGTGGCGTCGAGCCGGCAGATGGAGCGCGAGGTGACCCTGCCGCTGGTCCTGGACGGCGTGCCGGAGGGGGCCACCCTGGACGGCAACGTGTGGCCGGAGGCGGTGAAGGTCCGCGCCCAGGGCACCAAGCTCCAGTTCTTCCGCCAGCGCTACCTGGGGCGCGCCCCGGGCGAGGTGAGGGTGGATCTGCAGGACGTGAACGTGGGCGGCCTGTGGCAGCGGGACCTGACGGCCAACGACGTACGGTCCTCGCTGTCCAACGTGGAGGTGCTGCAGCCCACGCGTCTGCTGCTCTACGTGGACGCGGTGGACTCGGTGGCGGTGCCGGTGCGCCCGGCCCTGAGCGGCGAGGTGCCCGAGGGCAAGCTGCTGCTGGGCCGCGTACGCGCCGAGCCCGCGGTCGTGACGGTGAGCGGACCGCGTCGCCTCATGCAGCTGCCCGACTCCCTGGACACCGAGCCTCTGGACCTGCGCCGGGCCCGCCGCGGACAGCCCGTGGAACGCCGGGTCAGGGCGCCGGGTGAGCATCTGCGCCTGGTCCCGGAGTTCGTGGCGCTGCAGGCCGACGTGGTCGAGGCCGAGCGCCGCACCCTGGAACACGTGCCGGTGGTGCCCCTGCTGGACGCCGATCAGCCTTCGGCCGACGCCTTCCCGCCGGTGGTCTCGGTGACCGTGGAGGGCCCCCGGGACCAGGTGGCGTCGCTGTCGCTGGCCGACGTGTCGGTGACCGTCGCCTTGACGGGACTGCGTCCGGGGTCGCATACGTTGCCGCCCGCGGTGCTCCTGCCCGGCGAATGCCGCCTGGTGGGCGTGGCGCCGGAACAGGTGCTGGTGGTGCTCGGGGCCGGCGCCTCGGGCCGGAACGGGGAACGCGTACCGCTGGAGCCCCGCTGAGGATGCAGGAGGGACCGTAGCCATGGAGATCCGCTACCGCCGCCCCCGCGGCACGCGCGACGTGATGCTGGAGGAGATGGAGCGCTGGCTCTGGTGCGAGGAGCGCTGGCGCGCCGTGCTGGCCCGGTACGGGTTCGGCGAGATCCGCACGCCGCTGATCGAGCCTTCGGATCTCTTCGTGCGCTCGGTGGGCGAGGGGACCGACATCGTGGACAAGGAGATGTACTCCTTCGAGACCAAGGGCGGCGAGCGGCTCACGCTGCGGCCCGAAGCCACGGCCTCGGTTGTGCGCGCGTACCTGGAGAACGGTCTGACGCGTCAGCCCGGCACCCTCAAGTTCTACTACATGGGTCCCATGTTCCGATACGACCGTCCCCAGGCCGGACGCTACCGCCAGTTCCATCAGGTGGGCGTGGAGGCCGTGGGCTCGCCCAGCCCCGTGCTGGACGCCGAGGTGATCCGCACCGCCCTGGCCGTGTGCGAGAGCGTGGGGGCGGAGAACCTGCTGACGCAGGTCAACACCATCGGGTGTCCGGACTGCCGTCCCGCCTACGTGGAGAAGCTGCGCGCCTGGGCCCGGGAGCGGCGCGGCGAGTTCTGCGCGACGTGCCAGGCGCGGATGGAGACCAACGCCCTGCGGCTGTTCGACTGCAAGGAGGAGGGCTGCCGCGCGCTGATGCGGGAGTTCGAGCCCATCGACCAGGCCGTCTGCCCGGCCTGCCGCGACCACCACGCGGCCATGCTGGGGGCGCTGGACGGCCTGGGCGTGAACTACGAGGCAGATCCGACCCTGGTGCGCGGGCTGGACTACTACACGCGCACCACCTTCGAGATCTCCGCCCGGCAGGACACGCGCCAGAGCGCCCTGTGCGGCGGCGGGCGCTACGACGGGCTGATCGAGCAGTGCGGCGGGCCGGCCACGCCGTCGGTGGGATTCTCCATCGGCGTCGAGCGGCTCATCCAGCACCTGTGGCCCGAGCCGGTGGACCCCCAGCGCAGCCGCCAGACCGAGGTGGACGTGCTGGTGGTGTGCCTGGGCGACGCGGCTCAGTCCTTCGCCCTGCGCCACGTCGACGCGCTGCGCGCGGCGTGGCGCGTGGAGGTGGACACCACCGGACGCGGGGCCAAGGCCCAGATGAAGGGGGCCGTGACGCGCGGCGCCCGCGTGGTCCTGATCGCCGGCGACGACGAGGTGTCGACCGGCACGTTCCAGATGAAGATCCTAGCCACCGGCGTCCAGAACGCCGTAGCCGCCGCGTCGCTGGCCGACGCGGTGGAGGAGGTCCTGCAACCGTGAGTCAGAACAACAAGCTGCGCACCCACCGCTGCGGCGGCGTGCACGCCGGCCTGGTGGGCGAGAGCGTGAAGGTGGCCGGCTGGGCCGCCAAGATCCGCGACATGGGCGGCGTGACCTTCATCGACCTGCGCGACCGCTACGGCGTGGTGCAGTGCGTCTTCGAGAACGGCGACCTGCCCCAGCTGGCCGGCCAGGTGAAGCTGGAGTCCGTGGTGGCGGTGACCGGCCGCGTGCGGCCGCGCCCCGAGGGCATGGTGAACACGGACATGGCCACCGGCGCCGTGGAGATCGAGGCCGACGGCGTGGAGGTGCTCAACGCCTGCCGACCGCTGCCCTTCCAGATGGAGCAGGCCGCCCAGGTGTCCGATGAGATGCGCCTGAAGTACCGCTACGTGGACCTGCGCCGGCCCGCCATGCTGGGCAACCTGGAGCTGCGCCACCGTGCGGCGCAGGCGGCGCGGCGCTTCCTGTCGGACCAGGACTTTCTGGAGGTGGAGACGCCCCTGCTGATCCGCACCACGCCCGAAGGCGCCCGCGACTACGTGGTGCCCAGCCGCGTGCATCCGGGCCAGTTCTACGCGCTGCCCCAGTCGCCGCAGCTCTACAAGCAGATCCTGATGGTGAGCGGCGTGGACCGCTACTTCCAGCTCCCGCGCTGCCTGCGCGACGAGGACCTGCGCAAGGACCGTCAGCCCGAGCACACGCAGATCGATCTGGAGATGAGCTTCCCCACGGAGGAGGAGATCTTCGCCGTGGTGGAGGGCATGGTGGCCGCCATCTTCCGCGAGGCGGCGGGCCTGGAGCTGCCCACGCCGTTCCCGCGCATGAGCTACGCCGAGGCGATGAACCTCTACGGCTCGGACAAGCCGGACCTGCGCTTCGGCCACCCCATGCAGGACCTGACGGACCTGGCCGCGGGCTGCGGCTTCGGCGTGTTCGAGAAGGCGGCGGAGACCGGCGGCCTGGTGCGCTGCCTGGTGGCGCCGGGCCTGGCTGGCTACAGCCGCAAGCAGATCACCGAGCTGGAGGACCTGGCCAAGCGCCACGGCGCCGGCGGGCTGGCCTTCGCCAAGGTGACGGCCGACGGGTTCGACGGGGGCGCGAGCAAGTTCTTCGGCGAGGCCTTCCAGACCGCCATGCGCGAGCGGTTGGGCCTGCGCGAGGGAGACCTGGTGCTGTTCGGCGCTGGGGCGCCCAAGCAGGTGCTGGAGCCGCTGGGTCAGGTGCGCCTGGCCCTGGCCGCGCAGGAGGGCTGGATCCCGCAGGGGGCCTGGGCCTTCTCCTGGGTGCGCAGCTTCCCGCTCTTCGAGCAGAACGACGACGGCTCCTGGACCGCCTGCCACCACATGTTCACCATGCCCGACGCCGAGACGCTGCCCCTGCTCGAAAGCGACCCCGGCGCCTGCCACGGCCAGCTCTACGACCTGGTGTGCAACGGCGTGGAGCTGGGATCCGGCAGCATCCGCGTGCATCGGCGCGACCTGCAGGAGGCCATCTTCCGCGTGGTGGGCATGCCCAAGGAGGAGAGCGACGCCAAGTTCGGCTTCTTCCTTGAGGCGCTGGAGTACGGGGCGCCGCCCCACGGCGGCATCGCGCTGGGCCTGGACCGGCTGGTCATGCTGCTGACGGGCAGCGCGTCGTTGCGCGACGTGATCGCGTTCCCCAAGACTCACCTGGCTTCGTCCCCGCTGGACGAATCGCCCGGTCCCATCGCCCCGGCGCAGCTCGAGGAGCTGGGCCTGGCCATCGTGCCCCGCGAGGAGGGCTGATGTCCCAGGCGGACGAACGCATCGAACGCCGCGGGCCGGAGGAGCTGGCGATCTCCCTGGAGGGCGTGGACCAGTTCGCGCTGCTGGGCTGGAACGACTCCAACCTGGGCCTGCTGCAGGACCGGTTCGACGGCACCGTGACGGTGCGCGGCGAGTCCATGGTGCTGCGCGGGCCCGCGGACCAGGCGGACCGCCTGGCCACGGCGGTGCTGCGGCTCATCGATCTGGCGCGGCGCGACCGCACGCTGGACTCGGTGACGGTGGCGTACGTGCTGGACCGGGCCGACGAGGGCGCGGTCTCGGCCGCGCCCACCGGCGGGGACGAACCCCTGTTCTACTCCGCCGCGGACCGGCGGGCCATCCGCACCCGCACCGAGGGCCAGGCCGAGTACGTGGACGCCATCCGCGGACACGACGTGGTCTTCGCGGTGGGACCGGCCGGCACGGGCAAGACCTACCTGGCCGTGGTGCTGGCCATGGACTACCTGCGGCGCGGGCTGGTGGAGCGCGTGATCCTGGTGCGTCCGGCCGTGGAGGCGGGAGAGCAGCTGGGCTTCCTGCCCGGCGACCTGCAGGAGAAGATCGACCCCTATCTGCGCCCGCTGTACGACGCCCTGGCGGACACCATCGGCGCCAGCCGGATCCAGCGCTTCATGGCCAGCGGCGTCATCGAGGCCGCGCCGCTGGCGTACATGCGCGGCCGCACGCTGAACCAGGCCTTCGTGATCCTGGACGAGGCCCAGAACACCACCCTGGGGCAGATGAAGATGTTCCTGACGCGGCTGGGCCACCAGAGCAAGGCCGTGATCACGGGCGACGTGACCCAGATCGACCTGGACGGCGACCGGACGAGCGGCCTGGTGGCCGTGCGCGACATCCTGGCCGGGACCGACGGCGTGGCCTTCATGGAGCTGCGGCGGCGCGACGTGGTGCGCCATCCGCTGGTGCGCCGCATCATCGCGGCCTTCGACGACTACGACGACGCGACGGCGGCGGCGCGGCGGGGGCCGGGCGCGCCGCAGGACGAGGTCGCATCATGAGGTGGGCCCTGCCGACCATGCCGTCCCGGATCCGGCCGCGGCCGCAGCCCAAGCGTGGGAAGCGGCGCGGTGGCCCCGCGCTCGAGCGCCGGCCCGAGGGGCGCTGGTGGCTGCCGCCGCTGATCGCCCTGGTGCTGCTGGTGGCGGCGCACGTGCTGACCTTCCCGGTGGTGCGGTCGACGAAATCGGATTTCCCGGCGGCGGGCGCCATCGCGGAGACCGAGATCCGCGCGCCCTTCGACTTCGAGGCGCCGCTGCCCGAGCAGGACATCGAGATGCGGCAGCTCCAGCGCGTGCTGGTGGAGCCGCCGGTGGTGCAGCAGCTCGGCGCCTCGGAGGACGTGGTGCGCGAGAAGCTGACCTCGCTGGGCAGGGCCCAGTCCGAGCTGGCGGGCCTGGCGGCCCTCAGCGCGGCGGACCGCCGCGAGATCCTGGCCCTGCGCTATCCTCAGATCGCACCCAGGGACCTGGTGCGCCTGGCCGCCCTGCCGGATCCCGGCGCCCTTTTCACCAACGCCGGAATGGCCCTGACGGCCATCTACGCCCAGGGCGTGGTGGACGACCTGCCCCCGGGCAACTACCGCAAGGTGCACGTGCTGCACGACGGCCGCGAGTCCGAGGTGGACGCGGACCTGCTGGTGCGTCAGGACGAGCTGGGGGACCGCCTGCGCGACGAGCTGAGCGTGGCGGGCATGGACTCCCTGGAGCTGGACCTGGCCGGACGCCTGCTGCGTCCCCTGGTGACGCCCAACCTGGCCTACGACGCCGAGATGACGCGCGCCCGCCGCCTGGCCGCCCGCCAGTCGGTCCCGAGCGTGAAGGAGTACCTGCGTGGCGAGCGCCTGGTGGACCGCGGCGAGCGGGTCACGGAGGAGGATGCGCTGGCCCTGCGGACCCTGGAGGGGCTGATGGACGCCCGCACCGGGGACATGGCGCCCAAGGAGCTCCTGGTGCGCACGGTGGCCCGCGTGGTCCTGGTCACGGCCATGCTCCTGCTCTGCGGCGTGGTGCTCTTCATCCACGTGCCCTCGGCGCTCACGGACAAGCGGCGCCTGATCTGCCTCACGGCGAGTCTGGCCCTCTTCCTGGTGGGCGCGTCGGTGGCCCTGGCCCAGCCCACCCTCGGCGTGTTCGCGGTGCCGCTGGTCTGGCTGGCGGTGCTGGCCACCGCGCTCTTCCGCGATCGCGTGGGCTATCCCGTGGTGATCCTGGCGGCGGCGCTGGCGGGCTTCGCGCCCGAGATGCAGCCGCTGCCCTGGCTGGCGCTGCTGCTGCTGGGCGTGACGGCGGTGACGCTGGTGCGCCGCATCCGCCAGCGCGACCAGTTCTACCAGGCCATCGCCGTGCTGGCGGGTCTGGGGCTGCTGCTGGTGGCGCTGCTGGAGCTGGAGAGCGGCCGGCTGGACGGACGACTCTGGAACGAGCTGCTGGTGGCGCTGCTGTCGCCGGTGGCATCGGTTGCGCTGGCGCTGTTCCTGCTGCCGCTGGTGGAGCCCCTGGTGGGCGTGTCCAGCGACCTGACCCTCCTGGAGCTTTCGGACCTGAACCACCCGCTGCTCAAGCGCATGGCGCTGGAATGCCAGGGCACCTTCCACCACTCCCAGGTGGTGGGCCAGCTCGCGGAGCACGCGGCGCGCGCCATCCACGCCAACTCGCTGCTGACGCGGGTGGGCGCCCTGTTCCACGACATCGGCAAGATGACCAAGCCCGAGTACTTCGTGGAGAACCAGGGCGGCGGGCGCAACCGCCACGACGAGCTCAGCCCGAGCATGAGCGCCCTGGTGGTGGGGGCCCACGTGAAGGAGGGCATCGAGCTGGGTCGCAGGTGGAGGCTGCCGCAGGCGGTCATCGACTTCATCCCCGAGCACCACGGCACCATGGTGATGAAGTACTTCTACCACAAGGCCCTGGAGGACCCGTCCAACGAGACGGTGAAGGTGGACGACTTCCGCTATCCGGGCCCGCGTCCCCAGAGCCGCGAGACGGCCATCCTCATGCTGGCCGACGCGGTGGAAGCGGCCACGCGCTCCCTGGCCAAGCCCACGCCCGCGCGCATCCGCGAGATGGTCAAGCAGATCACCGACGACCGCATGCTCTCCGGCGAGCTGGACGAGTGCGGCCTCACGCTGCGGGACCTGGCCTCCATCCGCGAGGCCTTCATCCCGTTGCTGACCAGCATCCACCACGCGCGCATCGCGTATCCCGGCCAGCGGGAGCACAACGCCGACGCCGAGGAGCGGTCGTGATCCTGACCCGCGTCCGCAGGGGCGCCGCGCCGGAGTGGAGCGAGGTCCTCCAGGCGGATCAGGACCGGCTGGCCGCGGCCGTGGGGCGCGCCGGCTGGCGCGTCGAGCTGGTGACCGTGGACGACGCGGAGATGCGGCGCCTCAACGGCGCCTACCGCGGCAAGGACGCCGTGACGGACGTGCTCTCGTTCTCGGATCTGCTGGAGGAGGGCACGGGCGCGCCGGACCTGGCGCGCGACGAGGCCGGAGCCTGGTGCGACCTCTGGCTGGACCCGCTGGACGGCGACGAGCCGAGCGCGGGCCAGATCGTGATGGCGCCGGGCTTCATCGCGGAGCGCTGCGCGGAGCGCGGCTGGCACCCCGAGGACGAGGTGGCCATGCTGACCGCCCACGGGCTGCTGCATCTGCTGGGCTGGGACCACGAGGACGCCGGGCAGCGCCTGGCCATGCGGGCGCGGGAGACCGAGCTGCTGGAGACCTGCGGACGCCGCCACCCCATGCGTGACGAGGAGGACGCGTGAGATGACGCCGGGAACCCTGCTGCTGGTGCTGACGGGCGTGGGCTTCGCCCTGGCCATGGCCATGCTGGCCCTGCTCACCGCGTTCTTCCGCGTGACGGGGCTGGCGCGCAACGGCCTGCTGGAGCCGGAGGCCCAGCCGGGCGCGGTGCAGCGCGCCCTGGCGCAGCCGCGCCGCTACATCGTGAGCCTGGGGTCCTGGTACCTCCTGGCGACCGTGATCGCCGCCGCCGCCCTGACCCGCGCCGCGGCCCTGCGCTGGGCCGACGCGGACCTGCTTCGCGTGCACCTGCTCTGCGCCCTGGCCGTGGCGGTCCTCTGGTCGTTGGTCGGCACCGCGGTGAAGAACCTCGCGTCGCGGGATCCGCTGGACACCATGCGGGCGCTCGGACCTCCGTCCATCGCCATGCACTGGCTGCTCACGCCCTGGTCGGCGCTGGTGGTGCGCGGCGAGAAGGGCGATCAGGACACGGGCTGGAGCGCCGAGGCCATGCCTCACCTGAGCACCGGCGAGATCCGCCAGATCATGCAGGACGACGCCGATCTGAGCCTGGAGGAGGAGGAGCGCGAGATGATCCGCTCCATCTTCGGCTTCCACGAGACGATGGTGAAGGAGATCATGGTGCCCCGCATCGACATGATCTCCCTGGACGCCGCCCAGACCGTGGGCGAATCCCTGCGCGCGGTGGTGGAGTGCCGCCACTCGCGCATCCCGCTGCACGAGGGCGGCGTGGACCGCATCACCGGCCTGCTCTACGCCAAGGACCTGCTGAGCCTGGTGGAGTCCGACGGCGGCCTGGCCCGCTCGCGCACCCTGGGCGAGCTGGCGCGTCCCGCGTACTTCATCCCCGAGAGCAAGAAGCTGGACGAGGTGCTGGACGAGTTCCGCTCCAACCGCATCCACATGGCCGTGGTCATCGACGAGTACGGCGGCACGGCGGGCCTGGTCACGCTGGAGGACGTGCTCGAGGAGATCGTGGGCGAGATCGAGGACGAGTTCGACGAGGAGGAGAGCCTCTTCGAGTGGCTGGACGACCGCTCCCTGCGCGTGGATCCCAAGATCGACCTGGACGATCTGCAGGAGGTTCTGGGCGTGGAGCTGCCGCTGGAGGAGGGCAGCGAGACCCTGGCCGGCCTGGTGTACGAGGCCGCCGGCAAGGTGCCGGCCAAGGGCGACGCCGTGGAGATCGCCGGCCTGAACGTGGTGGTGGACGAGGTGGCGGACCAGCGGATCCTGCAGGTGCGGCTGACTTCGCCGGAGCCGCTGCCGGGAGCGAGGCGCAACGGCGCCGCCGGTGCGGAGGCCGACGCGTGAAGCGCCTCCGCCAGCATTTCCTGACCGGGCTGCTCTCCATCACCCCGCTGGCGGTGACGGGCTGGATCGCCTGGCGGCTGTACCTGCTGGTGGACGGCGCCCTGCGGCCGCTGCTGGAGCGCTACCCCCCCGTGGAAACGCTGCCGGACGTGCTGGTCACGGCGCTGGGCGTGGTCCTGAGCGTGCTGCTGATCGTGACCGTGGGCCTGGTGTCGCGCAACCTGATCGGCGTGGCCTTCTTCAATCTGGTGGAGCGGCTCTTCAACCGCATCCCCATCGTCAAGGGCATCTTCACGGCGGTGAAGCAGATCGCGGAGGTGATCCTCAGCGACAACCGCCAGGCCTTCCAGAAGGTGGTGCTCTTCGAGTATCCGCGTCCGGGGCTGTGGGCCCTGGGGTTCGTGACGCGGGAGGAGCCAGACGCGGGGCTTCTGCACGTGTTCCTGCCCACCACGCCCAACCCCACCTCGGGTTTCCTGCTGCTGCTGCCGCGGGAGGACGCCCGCGAGCTGGACATGACCGTGGAGGAGGGGATCCGCCTGATCATCTCGGGCGGGGCCGTGGCCTCCGCCCCGCAGGTGCGCGCCCTGGACCGGCTCTGTCGCGCCGCGGACAGCAGGATCGGAGGACCCGACGATGCATGACGAGCTGCGCCCGGACCTGGAGCCCGTGCAGGACGATCCCTTCCTGGATCCCGCGAACCTCAGCGCCCAGTGGCACGAGTACAGCGTGCGTTTCGAGGAGCTCCTGCACGGGGACCATGGGGACGAGCTGGCGGCGCTCGCGGCGGAGCTGACGCCCGGCGACCTGTCCGAGATCGTGCGCCCCCTGAGCGTGGACGACACCGCGCGCGTGATCCAGCTGCTGCCCCTGGAGCTGGCGTCCGAGGTGCTCGCCGAGATCGACCGCCGCAGCGTGGACGCGGTGGTGCAGCTGCTGAGCGTGGACGCCATCGCCGACCTGCTGGAGGAGATGCCGTCGGACGAGGCCGCCGACGTCATGGGCGAGATGCCGCCGGAGCAGGCCCAGGAGATCCTGGCCGCCATGGAGGAGGAGGAGCGGCACGAGGTGGCCGAGCTCCTCCGGTACGACCCGGAGTCCGCCGGCGGCCTCATGGGCAAGGAGTTCCTGGCCGTGCCGGACACGGCCAGCTGCCTGCAGGCCGTCGAGGCGGTGCGCGCCCTGGATCCCGAGGACCGCGCGGCCCTGCACTTCATCTACGTGACCGATCCCGAAGGCCGTCTGGTGGGGCGCCTGCCCCTGGTGGAGATGCTCATGCAGCCCTGGTCGCGGTCGGTGGCCGAGGTCATGGAGCAGGACCCCCACCACGTGACGCCCGAGCTGGACCAGGAGCAGGTGGCCCAGTTCGTGCGCACCCACGAGCTGATCACGCTGCCGGTGGTGGACGACGCCGACCGCATGGTGGGCGTGATCCACGCCGACGACGTGCACGACGTGCTGGAGGAGGAGGCCACCGAGGACATCGCCCAGATGGCCGGCACCAGCGAGGAGCTGGGCGAGACGTCGCCGTTCAAGGTGGCGCGGGCGCGGCTGCCCTGGCTGCTCGTGGCGCTCTGCGGCCAGCTGGGGAGCGTGATCCTCCTGGAGCATTTCGAGGGCACGCTGCGCAGCGCGGTGGCCCTGTCGTTCTTCATCCCGGCCATCATGGCCATGGGCGGCAACACGGGCATCCAGACGTCGTCGGTCATCGTGCGCGGTCTGGCCACCGGCGAGGTGAACGTGTACCAGGTGGGGCGCTACCTGCTGCGCGAGCTGGTGACGTCGCTGATGACGGGCGGGCTCATCGCCTCCGCGCTCTTCGCCGTGTCCATGCTCCTGGTGGGCAACTGGGAGCTGGCGGCGGTGCTGGCCCTGTCCATGGTCACGGTCACGATCTTCGCGGCCTGCGTGGGCACCACGATCCCGCTGATGCTGCACCGCGTGGGCGTGGATCCCGCCCTGGCCACCGGCCCCTTCATCACCACCTTCAACGACGTGACCGCCATCGTCATCTACCTGGGCATGGCCACGCTGCTGCTGAGCGGGATCGCGGGATGACGGTCCTGCCGCGCCCCGCGGCGTCGGCGGACGCCGTGGTGCTGCGCACCTGGCCCACGGGGGAGACCAGCGTCATCGCCTCGACGGTCACCGCGGAGCACGGCTTCGTGCGGCTCATCGCCAAGGGGGCCCGCAACGAGCGCTCGGTGCTGCGTCCGCTGGTGCAGCCGGGTCGCTTGGTCAATGCGGAGTTCAGCCTGCGGCCGGACCGCGAGCTCCAGTACCTCAAGGGCGGGCAGGTGCTGCTGGATCCCGCCGCCGCGGATCCCGGCCTGGAGCGCACGGCCTATCTGCTGGCGGCCCTGGAGCTGCTGGACCGCTGCCGGCCAGGCGGCGAGCGCGACGGCCGCGTGTTCCCGCTTTGCCGGAATTTCCTGGGGATGCTATCATCGTCCTCACCCGGCGACGCCGGGCTTTTCTACGCCCTGGAGCTGAATCTCCTGGACCTGCACGGGGTGACGCCGGAGATCGGCGGCTGCGCCCAGTGCGGCGACGATGTGGCGCCGGACGACGCGGGCGGGGCCCGCTTCTGTGGCGCCGCGGGCGGCGTGGTCTGCCGCCGCTGCGCCGCGGAAGGGCACGGCGCGGGCGGACGCCCCCTCTCGCGTGCGGCCCTGGGGGTCCTGCGGGGCGTATCGGCGGGCGAGGCCGCGGCCTACGCCCAGGTCGGCGCGGAGCCGTCGCTGCGGCGCGAGGTGGGCATCCACCTCCACGGCTTCCTGGCGTACCACGTTCCCACGTACCGGCTGCCCGCGGCCCTGGAGCTGCTGCGGCCGCCGGCGGCCCAGGCCGCGGATCCCGCGGACCGGAAGGACGAACCGAGATGATCGCCTATCAGGACATGATCGCCCGCCTGCAGCAGTTCTGGAGCGACCAGGGCTGCGTGGTGGTGCAGCCGTACAACTCGGAGGTGGGGGCGGGCACGTTCAACCCCGCCACGTTCCTGCGCTGCCTCGGGCCGGAGCCCTGGAAGGTGGCCTACGTGGAGCCCAGCCGCCGGCCCAAGGACGGCCGCTACGGCGAGAATCCCAACCGCGTGCAGCAGTTCCTCCAGTACCAGGTGCTGCTGAAGCCGAACCCCGGCGATTCGCAGCAGCTCTACCTGGACTCCCTGCGGGCCATCGGCATCGAGCCGCGCGAGCACGACATCCGCTTCGTGGAGGACGACTGGGAGTCGCCCACCCTCGGCGCCAGCGGCCTGGGCTGGGAGGTGTGGATCGACGGCATGGAGATCTCCCAGTTCACCTACTTCCAGCAGGTGGGCGGCTTCCGCCTGAGCCCCGTGTCCGTGGAGCTGACCTACGGCCTGCTGCGCCTGGCCATGTACATCCAGGGCTGCGAGCACGTGAAGGACCTGGTGTGGGGCGGCGGGCTGACCTGGGGCGACGTGATGGGGCAGTTCGAGCGCGAGTTCAGCGCCTTCAACTTCGAGCACGCCGACGTGGAGATGTACCGTCGGCACTTCGAGGAGAAGGAGGCCGAGGCCAACGCCCTCATCGCCGCCGGCCTGGTCTACCCCGGCTACGACGCCGTCATCAAGTGCAGCCACCTCTTCAACGTGCTCGAGGCCCGCGGAGCCATCTCCGTGACCGAGCGCACGGGCTACATCAAGCGCGTGCGGCAGCTCGCGCGGGCCGTGGCCAAGGCCTACGTGGACTCCCGCGAGGCCATGGGCTTCCCCCTGCTGCGCACCCAGGAGGCCGACCATGACTGACATCGCCGCCCGCCTGCCCTTCCTGCTGGAGGTGGGGACCGACGAGCTGCCGGCCCGCTTCCAGCCCGTGGAGATCGACCACGTGCAGCGCGGCGTGGCCGCCCTGCTGGCCGAGGCCGAGCTGGCGCACGAGGGCCTGCGCGTGCTGGCGTCGCCGCGGCGTCTCGCGGTGCGCATCGACGCCCTGCAGGTTCGCCAGGCGGACCGCGTGGTGGAGCTCAAGGGACCGCCGCTGCAGGTCTGCTACGACGCCGACGGCAACCCCACCAAGGCCGCCGAGGGCTTCGCCCGCAAGAACGACGTGGACCTGGCCCAGGCCTTCGAGGTGGAGGACGAGAAGGGCGGCCGCTTCCTGGGCGCCCGCAAGACCGTGCCCGGCCGCCCGGCGGCCGAGGTCCTGGCCGAGGCGCTTCCGGCCCTCCTCCTGGGCATCCCGTTCCCCAAGGTCATGCGCTGGGGGACCGCGGACACCGAGTACGCCCGTCCCGTCCAGTGGGTGGCGGCCCTCCTGGGCGACGCCGTGGTGCCCGTGGCGGTGGCCGGCGTGCCGGCCGGCCGCACGACCCGCGGCCACCGCACCCTGGCCGATTCCCGGCGCGTGGAGCTCGCGTCCGCCGAGGCCTACGAGGACGCCCTGCGGGGCGTGGGCGTGATCGTGGACCAGCAGGAGCGCCGCGCCGTGATCGAGGCGGGGATCGCGGCCCTGGTGGCCGACCTGCCCGGCGGCATCTGGATCCGCGACGACGAGCTCATGACCGAGGTGGTGCACCTCTGCGAGCATCCCACGCCGTTCGTGGGCGGGTTCGAGGAATCGTACTTCGCCCTGCCCGACGAGGTCATCGTGACGGCCCTCAAGGCCCACCAGCGCTACTTCGCCGTGGGGCGCGAGGGCGGCGGGCTGCTGCCCTGCTTCCTCGCCGTGCGCGACGGCGACGGCACGGCCCTGGCCAACGTGCGCCACGGCAACGAGCGGGTGCTCCGCGCCCGGCTCAGCGACGCGCTCTTCTACTGGCGCTTCGACCAGAAGCAGACCCCGGATCAGCATACGGCGGGCCTGGATTCCGTGACCTGGCTGGAGGGCTACGGCTCCGTGGGCGAGAAGGTGCGGCGCGCCGCCGCCCTGGCCGGGTGGCTGTGGGAGAACGGGCTGGGGGAGGGCGGGGCGCTGCCGGCGGATCTGGCCCGCGCGGCGGTCATCGCCCGCTTCGACCTGGTCACCGAGATGATCAAGGACGGCAAGGAGTTCACCAAGCTGGAGGGCATCATCGCCGCCCGTTACGCCGCGGAGGCGGGGGAGAGCGCGGGGGTCTGCCGCATCCTGGAGGAGTTCCACCGGCCCCGCTCCGCCGCCGACGGCCTGCCTGCCGTACGCGAGGCCGCGGTGCTCTCGGCCGCGGAGCGCTCCGACACCCTGGCCGGCTGCTGGCTGGCCGGCTTCGCGCCCACCGGCGCCAAGGATCCCTATGCCCTGCGCCGCCACGCCTTGGCCCTGCTGCGCATCCTGCTGGATGCCCAGGCGAGCGTGGATCTGGAGGCCCTGTTCACCCGGGCGGCCGCGGGCTACGCCCACCTGGCCGACGCCGGGCGCCGCGAGGCCGCCGTGGCCGAGCTCCTGGACTTCGTGCGCACCCGCCTGGAGGGCGCCCTGACCGCCGGCGGCCTGAGCCTGGAGTCCGTGCGGGCCACGCTGCCGCTCCACGCCGCGGATCCCACCGCCGCCCGCGGCTGGGCCGAGGCCCTGGACGGCTTCCGGGAGCAGGAGGACTTCCTGCTGCTGGCCCAGGGATTCAAGCGTTGCTCCAACATCCTGGAGGGGGAGGTCCTGCCGGCCTCCGCCCTGGGAGCCTGCCGCGAACGCTGGCGCAGCGGGGAGAACGCCGGCGCCTTCGCCGATCTGCCCGAAGCGGAGGAGAGGGCGCTGCGCGACAGCATCCTGGAGGCCGCCCCCCATCTGGAGGCCGACCTGGCTGCGGGAAGGCGGACGGAGGTCTTCCGCCGCTTGTCGGCGCTGGGCCCGGCCATCGACGCCTTCTTCGATGCGGTGCGCGTGAACGCCGAGGATCCGGACCTGAGGGACCGTCGGCGGAGGTTCCTCGGGGAAGTCCAGGGACTCTTCGCGGGCTTTGCGGACTTCGGCGCCGTCGCACCTGCTGATCATTTGACAGGATGAGCGGAAAAGCTCTGTAGGACAACGAGATCCAAAATCGGACCTCCGCCGGGAGGTCCGATTATTTTTGACAGATCCTATTGACTCCGGGGTCCGTTTTCGGTAGTCTCAGGGGTGCGACTCAAGGGCAGAACCTTTCCACCATGACGTTGAGCCCGACTCCACTCTTCAAGTAAGTCCCTTTAACTTGACACTCTTGCTTGACACGCGAGTCACAAGTCAACGTCCGCTGTGGAGACGTTCCCTGAATGCGATCCTCCGCGGACGGCCGCGAAAGCGCTCTGCCTGCTCTGTTGGTGTCTCTGACCGATTCGTGGTCTTAGACGAACTTTCACCTGCACCATTGATTGACTCGTTCAGCGATGGGGGGAAAGTATGAGGAAAGTCACTCTCGTTAGCATGGCCCTGTTGGTGGTGGCCTCGGCCGCCTTCGCTTCGACGTCCATGGACGCTCGTCGCGTGCACTATGCTGATGCCGCTTACCAGAGCGTGCTGACCAGCAACGACCACAGTGGCGCGGCCAAGGCCGACACGGTCTACCTGTACGGTGGCCCGGGTACTGCCGAAGGCAAGTTCCAGAACGCCGTCAACCCGACTCTGCCGGACATGCAGGGCTGGGTGGGCGTCGACATCACGACCTCGCCCTTCTCGAAGTGGCAGGTCAGCACCTTCAACTCGCCCGACGGCAGCGCCGCTGCCTGGTGCGGTGAGTACCTGCCTCCCTGCCCCGGTGGCGACACCTCCGAGGGTTACGGGAACAACTACAAGGAAAACCTGGTGTGGTACGGCACCGTCGCGGACAACGGCCTGTCGACGAACGTCACCGTGACGTTCGACGCCAACGTCGATTCCGAGCCGGGCTTCGATTTCCTGGAGGTCCAGTACTACCAGACCGGTGCTGCCGCGTGGAGCACCGAGGGTGCGTACGACGCCGTCCAGAGCCTCACCGGTGAGACCCTGAACTTCACCGTCGACGCCGCCGACCTGTACGGCGTGGGCAGCAACCAGGTCCGTATCCGCTTCCGCGGCTACTCCGACGGCGCCTGGTCGGACATCGACTGCAACTGGCCCACCGCGGCCGGTCTGTGCCAGATCGACAACATCAGCATCAGCGGCGACAACGGTCTGCCGTCGACGACTGATAACTTCTCGGCCGGCATCGGTGGCAGCAACTTCGTGTCCGAGATCGATACCGGCGTGGGCAACTTCGCCAAGGTCTGGCCCAGCCTGACCACCATCGATCCCTGCAACGACAACAACACCCCGATGGTCGCCTTCATCGACGACGGCGTCGTGGTGCCCTGCACCGGCGGTACCCTGGGTACGACCTACACCTACGGTCCCTCCGGCTACACCCACAACCTCACCGGCGGCTGCCTCGGCCCCGCGAACCACGCTCAGAACGAAGTGTGGTCGCCCGCCATCGAGTGGGACGACGATCTGGGCAACTGGATCGGCGACACCCACGCCGGTGGTATCTACGGCTGGGACCAGTACATGCACCTGCCTCTGGCGAACGGCATGTTCATGGTGTGGCACGTGCGCACCTCCGCCGACAACGGCGTGACCTGGACGGGCTGGATGGATCGCGGCTTCGTGACCTACAGCAACACTCCGTTCCTGGGCCGTCGCGAAGAGGAAGTCACCGATCTGCTGGTCCAGCTCCCGACTCACGTCCAGCTGGGCTTCGGCATCGATGAGCTGGGTTGGTTCTGGGGCTTCGAGGGCACGGACGGCACCCCCGCTCCGTACTTCGACAACGCTTCGTTCCGTACCTTCGAGATCACCGGTCCTTCGATCGTCACGCGCGAGCTTGAGATCGCTCAGGACAACTTCCCCTCGATCGGTACGATCGATTACGTGAACCTGGGCGCCAACGACATCAGCTTCGACCGCGCCGAGGACATCAACGGCTCCGACTTCCCCGGCATCGTCCCCGGTGACTCGATCACCTTCGACGTCGTGCCGGTCCGTCCGGGCGCCGTGCTGAACGGCCCTCCGTCGCTGTACTACACCATGAAGACGAACCCCCTGTTCGACCCCTTCCGCCTGCACCCGACGACGGGTTCGGTGGTCGGCGACAGCGTGTTCAACGCTTCTGGTACGGTCATCGCGGACCGCTTCAGCTTCGACCTGCCGGATGAGGACCTGTTCTTCCCCGGCGACGTGATCCACTACTACATCTACGCCGAGGACAACGTCGGTGGGGACGTCACCTCCAGCACCCTGCCCGGCGACCTGTCCGGCTTCGGTGTGTTCGAGGATGGCGAGTCCGGCACCGCGTACACCATGTTCGACTGGCCGACCGCCTACACGGTCCACGGCCTGCCGACCATGTTCTCTGCGGTGCAGGGTGATCAGCCGGAGATCCTGTTCTACAACGACTTCGGCAACCGTGGTGCGGAGAACGAGTGGATGGGTGCCCTGGCCAACCTCGGCTACTACGAGGGCATCGACTACGACATCTTCTACACCAACGCTCCGTCCTCGGGCGTGAGCAACGGTCTGGGCGCCAAGGCCACGATCAACCAGATCGACGGCTACACCACCATGCTGTACTCCCTGGGCAACCTGGGCAGCATGGGCATCCAGCCCTACAACCAGGCCAACGACAAGTCGGACGACATCACGCTGCTGAACGCTTGGCTCAGCAACGGCAAGAACTTCCTGGCCACCGGCGACGGCATCGTGAGCGATCTCGTCAACGCCGCCGGCGCCCCGGGTGGTTCCTTCGTGTCCAACTGGTTCTCGGTCAGCTACATCCAGAACGACGTCAACGGCCTCATCGGTGGTCAGCGTGCGCCGCGCGTCAGCGCGACGGGCAACACCATCGGCGGCGCCACGGTGTTCGACAACGACTTCATCGCCTTCGGCGCCTGTCCTGGTCTGAACCAGTTCGACGCCGTGAGCGTGGCCGGCGCTGCCGTGCAGATCGCCGACTGGACCGACGCCTCGGGCAACCCCATCAGCGGCCTGGCCGCCGGTGTGGCCAACGAGACCAGCGGTTCGAAGATCGTGTACTTCCCCATCGATCTGGCTTACTGGTACACCCCGTCGGACCACGTGTCCGATCTGGGCCGTGGCCCGGTGGCGGCTCGTGTGGACGTCCTGGCTGACATCATGCTGTACTTCGGCTTCCTGCCCCAGGGCATCGGAACCGGCGTGGAGCAGGCCCCTGCGGTCTTCTCGGCCAGCAACTACCCGAACCCGTTCAACCCCTCGACCGAGATCAAGTGGTCCATCCCGCGTGCGGGCGACCTGTCGATCAAGATCTTCAACGTGCGCGGTGAGCTCGTGAAGACCCTGGTGGACAGCAAGGTGACCACCACCTCCGGTACCGAGATCTGGAACGGCACCAACGACCGTGACGCCCAGGTGGCCTCCGGTGTGTACTTCTACGAGGTGCGCAGCGGCAGCAACGTGGTCGTCAACAAGATGGCTCTGGTGAAGTAAGCTTCATCCGTCCCATCCGAGAGGGGGGAGGCCTCGGCCTCCTCCCTCTTTTTTTATCCCCCCGAGCTCCCGCTCCCGCGCCGCCTGCGGAAATCCCCGGAAAATCAAGCTGTTGCACGCGCGGACGGGGAGAAGTCGTAGTTGACACCCTCATTCACGCGTCCCTATATTTGCACAGCGACGCTCCCAACCCGTGAGCGGGAAAAACCCCCACGTTTCCCGTGCCCAGCAGCCGTTTCTGCGGCTGTCGGTTGCTTGGTATCGGACTGTACGCAGGAAAGGCGCTCACGATCATGCGCATCCAACGACGTCGAGTTGCGGGGACCCTCGCGGCAGCCATTCTCCTTCTGCTGGCGCTGGCCGGCTGCCGGGCCTTCGAGCCCGAGACCGTCATCGTCAACAAGGCCCCGGAGACCTACCTGACCGGCGCCCCCGTGGAGGAGGGCGGCGGCCAGTTCCACTTCCACCTGTTCTGGCATGGAACGGACGAGGACGGGCGCGTGGAGCGCTTCGTCTGGGCCCTGACCGACAGCACGGTGCAGGATCTGGAGACGGACGACGACGAGGAGGACGAGCGCTTCAACCCGGCCGAGAACATCACCACGCTGGAGATCGGCCACTGGACCACGCAGACGGACACCGTCATCGACTTCCAGATCAACGAGGGCTCCATCCAGTCGCGCGACATGACCTTCCACATCGTGGCGGTGGACGACCGCGGCGACTTCGACCGGACCCCGGCGCGGCTCTACTTCCTGAGCAACGCCCTGGGCCAGCCCCGCCTGCGCTTCTACGGCAGCCTGGACCAGACCGACGAGACGGTGTTCGCGGATTTCGACACCATCGGTTACGGCCAGCCCTTCGTGCTGAGCTGGAACGGCAGCACGCCCAACATCGCCTCGTTCACGGACGAGCTCCTGGCCGCGCGCGACACCGTGCCGCCCCTGGACGGCCTCTACGGCTACAAGTACCGCCTGCCCACGGACGTGGACTGCGACGCCGTGAACGAGGACTGCTGGCTGCCCCGCCGCTTCAACCCGGCCCAGGGCCGGCAGGTGAGCTACTTCGGCGGCGTGACCAGCCTGGAGTTCGCCAACAACGGCGTGGAGGGTTCGGCCGTCGCGGAGGAGCGCCTGGCCCAGGGCGTGCACGTGCTGCTGGTCAACACGGTGGACGTGGCCGGCGTGCAGGTGCCCTCGGACAAGCAGGCCCTGAACTTCGTGATCAACTACGACCCCGAGACCTACCTGCTGGGCCAGCCCCAGGCCCATGACGTGAACCACGACGGCAGCGTGGACGCGGGCGAGTTCCTGGACTTCGCCCAGGACCCCTTCTTCACCGACGACGCGCTGGCGTACCCCTACTGGACCGCCAAGCTGCCCGACGGCACCTACGCGCGGCAGAACTTCGGCCCCGGCGACCGCGTGCCCATGCGCTCGTTCGTGACCTTCAAGGCCGTGGGCTGGGACGACCACCGCGACGTGCGCCTGCGCGACATCGACAACCTGCCCGCGGAAGGCCTCACGCCCCGCGAGGTGGAGTTCCAGGGCAAGTTCGACGCCGTGGGCTTCTACCGCGGCGGCGCCAACTCGCTGTTCCGCTTCGAGTCGCAGTTCAGCCCCACCCGCAACGGCTGGGTGGACGAGACCCGCGGCGTGGCGGCGGACACCATCAGCTTCCCGGTGGGCTCCTTCAACTACGAGTTCACCATGCGCTCGGTGGACGAGCTGGAGAAGCGCGACTTCACGCCTTCGGTCTTCGACTTCTACGGCAACTTCGCCCCCGAGGTGGAGTGCGTGCGCGTGGTGGAGAGCGGCACGCCGTCGATCATCTACGACGGGACCTGCGACACCGCGGTGGACACGTTCTACGTGCGCAGCAGCTCCGCCGTGGACGTGAGCGCCACCCATCCGGACTGGATCCCCCTGGACCAGGTGCGCTTCGGCTCGGCCTACGTGAACCCCACCGCGAACTCGGTGCTGTTCACGGATCCCGGCAACTCCAACTACATCCCGGTGCTCGGCTATTTCTTCGAGTACGATCTGCAGATCTACGCCGAGGACAGCGAGTACGAGCGCCTCTTCCAGCCGCGCACGATCCCGGGCGGACCGACGGTGGGCAACCCCGCCGAGCGGATGCTCTCCTGCCGCTACCAGATCACGTCCCAGGCCGATGCGCTGTCCAACCTCATCCGCGAGGGCGGCGGCGAGGACGACCTCTCCGTGAACACCTACACGCTCACGGGCGCGGGTTCCGCGCACGCCGGCACCTACGACGACAACGGCGTCTGGACCATGACGGTGACGCTGTTCGCCCCGCTGCAGATCCTGCTGCAGGGCACCGAGGCCTTCGTGCAGGCCCTGATGGGGACGCCCTACTTCCTGTCGGAGACCGTCGCCCAGCGTGCGGCCGACCTGCTGACCCTCCAGTACGGACCCACCACCGCCCAGGTGGCCGCGCGCGACGGCACGAAGGAGGACTACGTGGCCGAGCGCTGCGCCTACTACTTCTGGGACGACGTGCGCGTGCACGACCTGGACGAGCCCTTCGTGGGCGAGGACTGGTGGGACAAGATCGACAACCTCTGCACCAACACCCTGAACACGGGCTTCGCCGGACGGCTGCTGGAGGACGATTTCTGCTTCCAGAGCCCGACGTTCAGCAGGGAATACGTGCTGATGCTCGTCACCAACACGCCCGAGATTTACCCGCCGCTGCCCTAGGGCCGCGCGAACCGAGCAGGCTGGGAGGTAGGCCTTGCAGCGAACGATGAAACTGGCGGCCGTGGCGCTCGCGCTGACGCCCGCGCTGATCCTGACGGTCCTCAACGGGTGCTCCCCGTCCACGGACATCGGCGGCGTGGCGGTCATCAACGCCCTGCCCGAGACCCACATCACGGGCAGCCCGCCCGTGCTGGATCAGACCGAGATCGTGGTGGAGTTCTTCTGGACCGGCAACGATCCCGACGGCCGCGTGAAGGGCTTCCAGTGGAAGATGTCGTCCAACGGCCCCGACGGCATCAGCGTGATGGACACGCTGACCGTGGACCCGGCCAGCGGCGACACGCTCAACCCCTGGCGCTTCACCACGTCCACGGACTCCACCTTCATCGTCACGGCGGATTCCTCCGGCTTCGACGGCGATGAGATCCTGCCCGAGCGCCTGCAGCGCTTCTTCCAGCCGCACACGCTGTTCGTGCGCGCCGTGGACGAGGACGGCGGCGTGGACCCCACGCCGGCCATGGTGACCTTCACGGCCACCACGCTGGCGCCCACGGTGCGCCTGTTCACGCCCAGCTCCCTGGGCTCCGGCTACTCCGCGGCCAGGCGCCTGCCGCCCACCTTCATCATGGGTTGGACGGGCTCGGATCCCGACTTCGAGACGGGCGTGCCCACGCGCGTGCGCTACCTGCTGAAGCAGGCGCTCCTGCCGCGCGGTCCCGGCTCCGCCGACGACCTCTGGATCACCACCGCCTACGAGTACAACCAGTTCAAGGACGAGCTGATCACGTTCAACGACCCGGACTGGAGCGACTGGATCCCCTTCGCCCAGGAGGCCGAGGACCGTCAGACGCCGTTCACCCTCGAGGAGAGCACCGCCGACGGCGCTCCCATCTACTACCTCTTCGCCCTGCAGGCCCAGGACACGGCCGGCGCCAGGAGCCTGGACCTGTCCTACGCGGGCACGGTGCACAACTTCCGCATCGACAACCTGCAGCGTCCTCAGCTCACCATCCGCGAGACCTTCTTGGGGGAGAAGAACTACACGGGCGTGGGCGGCGAGAACGTGGCGGCCCAGGACATCGCCCAGAACCAGCCCCTGGAGTTCAGCTGGACGGCGGACGCCAGCGGCTACGGCGGCATCATCACCGGCTACCGCTACGGCTGGGACGTGGAGGACCTCACGGACGACGAGGATCCGGGTTGGGCGGTGCAGTTCGGCACCACCTCGGCCAACATCGAGGCGCCCATCACCAGCTTCGACTCCGGCCTGCACACGCTGACGGTGGAGGTGCTGGACAACTCCGGCCAGCTCACCCGCGGCACCGTGCGCCTGTCCGTGGTGCCCGTGCCCGAGCCGGCGGACCAGAGCCCGCTGCTGCTCATCGACGACGTGCTGGACCAGGGCTCCAACCTGTGGCCCAACCGCACCGGCACCCAGAGCCTGAACGAGGACCGCTTCCGCGACCAGTTCTGGGAGACGGTGCTGAGCCGCGTGAGCGGCTGGAGCCCCACGGCCGACGTGATCGACGCCGAGACCCAGCAGGAGTGGGGCTACCGCGACGTGGTGAACTACCGCACGCTGCTGTGGACCACGGCGCGCGGCTCGGAGACCTACATCCGCCGCACGTTCAACCCCACCGGCTCCGAGGCCTTCGTGTGGCTGGAGACCTACCTGAGCAACGTGGGCAACCTGTTCCTGGCGGGCTCCGGCTCCGTGAACAACTTCCAGTACTACCTGAACGGCAACGTGGGCAACATCTGGATGTACCCGGTCATCTACGACACGGACGACGCGCCCCGCACCTGCAGCAACCAGAACCGCTACCTGAGCTTCGGCACGCGCGAGGACGAGGACAACAACATCATCATCCGCGGCCGCGAGGCCATCGGGTACCGCTCCCTGGGGCTGGCGGTGACCAGCCTGGTCATCCCGCAGACCTTCTGGCTTTCGTCGTCCACCTGCGGCGACGGCGGCTTCCATACCAAGCGGAACTGCATGGGCACCAAGGCGGTCATCCTGGACCCGGATTTCAAGACCCAGTTCGTCACCAACCAGACGTTCCCGGACACCATCTCCATCTGGACCCAGATCGACTACGCCGACCTCGACGTGGTGGGGATCCCCAGCCCGAGCGCCAACTACACGTTCGGCCGGGACGACGAGTACTACGACACCAACCCCACCTCGCGGCCCACCAACTGGGCTCCGCAGCAGCGTGAGGACGGTTCGGCCATGGTGGTGCCCATGTGGCGGGCCTACACCCGTTACGACTGGATCGCGGATCAGCATCTGGCCAACGGCGATTCGGACTTCCCCGACGGGCTGAACCTCACGACGATCTGCGGCGCGTGGTCGATCGATCCCGCCACCGGCCGTACGTACCTGGACGGCGTGCCCATGGGCGTGATCACCTACAAGACCGCGGATTCCAAGCCCGGCGGCCGTGCGGACATGATCTGGGGCTTCGACCCCTACCGCATGGAGCACGAGGAGATCACCAACGCCCTCTACTGGGCGCTGGGGGACCACTTCGAACTGGACCTGAACTGATCCCGCGGAGGGATCGCCAACGGAGATTCCGCCGCGGACGCCTCGGCACCCGCGGTGAGAAAGGCGGACGATCGTGATCGGTATCCCCCGCAAGATCCTGGGCGGCGTGGTGCTGCTCGGCGCCCTGACCCTGGTCCCGGCCCTCGCGGCCGCCCAGACCTCGGACGAGGAGTGCCTGGCGGACAAGCTCCGGCTGGTCTCGCCGGACCGTGACGGGCTCCGGGTGAGCCTGCAGGTGGAGCCGCCCTTCGGCGCCATCGTGCGGTGGGCGGATCTGGACGACTCCCAGACCACCTGCGCCGTGGTGTCCGGGGCCGACTCGCTGGGCTTCGACATCGCCCTGGACGGCTTCTACAATGACGTGGTGGACCGCCAGCTCAACTTCTTCGCCCCCGCGGGCGGCGCCGTAGGCTCCGCGGTCAAGAACCGCGTGACCATGCAGTGGAACAACGCCAACCTGGCGTTCACCGGCACCATCGTGGGCGAGATCAACCTGAGCAACAACGGCGGCCTGCTGATCTACGACGCCGCGGCCGACTCCTGGCGCCAGGAGAACGCCGGCCTGCCCATGTTCCTGAACTACACGGACCTGGTGGCCTACGCGGCCTCGCCGCTGGACGGCGGACGCCGCCTCTGCGCCTTGGAGGACCGCCTGAGCCGCGGCCTCTGGTACAAGGCCGACGCCTCCACCGACTGGGTGCGCGTGCGCGAGGACCTCTTCCCGGACGTGGCCAGCACCGAGACGCGCATCACCGCCGTGGCCTTCTCGCCCGTGGACGCCAACACCTACGTGGTGGGCACCAGCAACCGCGGCGTGTTCCTGACCCGCAACGGCGGCGTCGACTTCACCCAGATCCAGGACATCTTCGTGACCGCCGCCCCCGGCGCCGATCCCGCCGACGGGTGGAGCCAGCGTCGCGTGACCACCTTCAGCTGGACCGCGGCCGACCGCCTCTACGTGGCCATCAACCAGCTCGGCCTGTACGTCTCGACCGACGGCCTGGACAGCGTGGACCTGCTGGAGACCCTCCTGGTCCCCACCTCCACGGGCGACACCGTGCCCCCCGTGGTGCGCTGCATCGTGGACGCCGGCGCGGGCCGCCTGCTGGTGGGCGTGCAGAACTACGGCGTGTACGAGTCGCGCAACGGCGGCGAGGACTGGAGCTGGCGTTGGACCCAGATCCTCAACCAGCCCACCTTCGTGGACGTGCGCTCCCTGACCGTCTCGCCCGCCGATCCCAACGAGATGGTGGCCACCACGAGCAACCTGGGCATCTTCCACACGTCGGACGGCGGCCTGGACTGGGATCAGGTCTATCCCGCCGGCTCCACCTATCCCGACGAGCCGCCCCTGTCCGGCGACTTCGTGCCGGCCGCCGTCTGGTCCCAGGCCCTGGGGATGTACGTGGCCATGGTGGACGGGGAGGCCCTGCTGACCTCCAGCGACGGCATGACCTGGCTGGAGGGCGGCCTCGCGCTGCCGTCGAACCTCCAGGTGAAGTTCCTGCAGAGCGTGGCCGTGGGCGACGACGCCCTGGCGCTCGCCTCCTACAACGGCGGCATCTACGTGCCGGGCTCGGCCCTGTCGCTGACCAGCACCATGCGGCGCGCCTCCACGGACGCCGCCTACCGCGATCTGGACTTCGGCCTGGACATCAGCTTCAGCGAGGGCGTGGTGGACAGCCTGACGTCCTTCCGCCTCAAGCTCCAGGATTTCCAAGGCTACGGCGTGTGGCGGAGCGAGACCGGCTCGCCCGACGACATGGAGCTCATCGGCCTCTACGACAAGAACAACCCGGAGACCTGCATCCAGGGCTACTGCGGCGGCACGGGCTACTACCAGCTGCCCAACTGCTACGTGGACAAGCGCGCCGCCTGCTTCGACTTCAGCGATCCGGACACGGTCAAGTTCTTCGACGACAACGTGTACGACGGCTTCCAGTACTTCTACGCCGTGACCACCTTCGACTACGGCAACACGGCCCTGGCCTCGCCGTCGTCCCTGGCGTCGGACCAGGTGTTTTCCGCGCGGTTCGACGGGGATCCCAACGCTCCCTTCGGCGGCGACGGCAACCGGGTGCGCTTCAACGTGAACCAGGCCGCCCAGCCCGAGCGGGGCGGCGACGAGATCTACGTGTTCCCCAACCCGCTGCGCAACACCAGCCGGGGCTTCTCCCAGTCCGAGGACGGGGTGGAGGTCAACTTCGTGAACCTGCCTCCCTCCAGCCGCGTGAAGGTCTTCACCGTGGACGGGGACCTGGTGGGGGACCTGGGCGGCGAGGGCGTGCAGGAGGGCCACAGCATCAAGTGGATCACGCGGAACGACGATGGCGAACTGCTGGCCTCGGGCGTATACATCTACAAGGTGGAAATGCCCAGCCGTGATGACTATTTTGGCAAGCTGGTGATCATCCGGTAGGCCGCCGTCCGCAGCGCCGCTCGGCGTCGACGGCCCGGCCACCCGCCGGGCCGTCCGTGTGTCTGGGGGCCGAGGCTCCGCCCGACTCCGCAATGGCAGGCCAACGAGGGAGGAAATCGTAATGGCCGACAAGCTCGTCTATTTTTTCGGGAACAAGGAAGCCGAAGGTCGCGGTGACCAGAAGGAACTGCTGGGCGGCAAGGGTGCCAACCTGGCCGAGATGAACCTCATCGGCGTGCCGGTGCCGCCGGGCTTCACCATCGCCACGAGCTGCTGCATCGACTACCTGAAGAACCCCGTGATCTCCGCCGACCTGCGCGGCCAGGTGGACGCCGCCCTCGCCAAGGTGGAGGCGGTCATGGGCCAGAAGTACGCCGATCCGGCGGACCCCCTGCTCTTCTCCTGCCGCAGCGGCGCCAAGGTCTCCATGCCCGGCATGATGGACACGGTGCTGAACATCGGCCTGAACGACGAGACCGTGAAGGGCCTCATCGCCAAGAGCGGCAACGAGCGCTTCGCCTACGACAGCTACCGGCGCCTCATCCAGATGTACGGCGACGTGGTGATGGGCGTGCACGGCGAGCACTTCGAGGAGGCCCTGGACGAGATCAAGGCCGCCCGCGGCGTGAAGCTGGACACGGACCTGACCGTGGCGGACCTCAAGGAGCTCATCGGCACCTTCAAGGGCCTGGTCAAGAAGCACGCCGGCCGCGACTTCCCCACCGACCCCATGGAGCAGCTCTGGGGCGGCATCGAGGCCGTGTTCAAGAGCTGGAACGTGCCCCGCGCCATCAGCTACCGCAACCTGAACCGCCTGCCCCACGACATGGGCACCGCGGTGAACGTGCAGGCCATGGTCTTCGGCAACATGGGCGAGAACTCGGCCACCGGCGTGGCCTTCACCCGCGACCCCTCCAGCGGCGAGAACTTCTTCTACGGCGAGTTCCTGATCAACGCCCAGGGCGAGGACGTGGTGGCGGGCACGCGCACGCCGCAGGCCCTGAACATCGAGGGCCGCGACCGCCTGCCCGAGGGCAACCCCGTGCACGACCTGCCCACCCTGGAGGAGGTCATGCCCGAGGCGTACGCCACCCTCTGCGGCATCCGCAAGACCCTGGAGAACCACTACCGCAACATGCAGGACGTGGAGTTCACCATCCAGGACGGCCGCCTGTGGATGCTGCAGACCCGCCACGGCAAGCGGACCGGCCGCGCCGCGGTGCGCATCGCGGCGGAGATGGAGGCCGAGGGCCTCATGACCCCGGACGCTGCCCTGCTGGCCGTGGATCCCGAGCACCTGGACCAGCTCCTGCACGACCAGATCGACCCCAAGGCCGAGGTCCACGTGCTGGGCAAGGGCCTGCCCGCCTCGCCGGGCGCCGCCCAGGGCGAGGTGGTCTTCACCGCCGAGGACGCCGTGCGCGTGGCGGGAGAGGGGCGCCGGTGCATCCTGGTGCGCCGCGAGACCAGCCCCGAGGACATCGACGGCATGAACAGCGCCCAGGGCATCCTCACCTCGCGCGGCGGCATGACCAGCCACGCGGCGGTGGTGGCCCGCGGCATGGGCAAGCCCTGCGTGGCCGGCTGCGGCGACCTGGTGGTCAACGCCAAGGCGGAGACCATGGAGATCGGCGGCAAGACCTTCAAGGCCGGCGACATGCTGACCATCGACGGCACCCTGGGCACGGTGAACGAGGGCCTGGTGCCCCTGATCGCCCCGAGCCTGGACGATCCCAACCTCAAGAAGATCATGGACTGGGCCGACGCGCGCCGCACCCTGGGCGTGCGCACCAACGCCGACACGCCCCACGACTCGCGGCAGGCCCGCGAGTTCGGCGCCGCCGGCATCGGCCTCTGTCGCACCGAGCACATGTTCTTCGGCGAGGACCGCATCCGCACCATGCGCGAGATGATCCTGGCGGAGGACGAGGCCGGCCGCCGCAAGGCCCTGGCCAAGGTGCTGCCCCTGCAGCAGGAGGACTTCGAGGGCATCTTCACGGCCATGGACGGCTACCCCGTCACCGTGCGCCTGCTGGATCCGCCCCTGCACGAGTTCCTGCCCACGGCGGAGATGGCCCAGGAGATCGGCGAGCTGGCCGGCGACCTGGGCGTGAGCGTGGAGAAGCTGAAGCAGCGCATCGAGTCGCTGCACGAGCTGAACCCCATGCTGGGCCACCGCGGCTGCCGCCTGGGCATCACCTACCCGGAGATCTACGAGACGCAGGTGGAGGCCATCATCCGCGCCGCCCTCGTGGTGAAGGGGCAGGGCGTGGACGTGAAGCCCGAGATCATGATCCCGCTGGTGGGCGCGGTGCCCGAGCTGTCCAAGCTGCGCGACATGGCCGTGGCCACGGCCGACCGCGTGCAGAAGGAGCTGGGCGCCACCGTGGCCTACAAGGTGGGCACCATGATCGAGATCCCGCGCGCGGCGCTCATGGCCGACAAGATCGCCGGCGTGGCCGACTTCTTCAGCTTCGGCACCAACGACCTCACGCAGATGACCTTCGGCTACAGTCGCGACGACGCGGGCGTGTTCCTGCCCGAGTACGTCAACAAGGGCATCCTGCCGTCCGACCCGTTCCAGCAGCTGGATCAGGCGGGCGTGGGCCAGCTGGTGGCCATGGCGGCGGAGAAGGGCCGCAAGGCCAACGCGGCGATCCATCTGGGGATCTGCGGCGAGCACGGCGGCGATCCCAGCTCGGTGGACTTCTGCCACCGGGTGGGCCTGGACTACGTGAGCTGCTCGCCGTTCCGCGTGCCCATCGCGCGTCTGGCGGCCGCCCACGCGGCCATCAGGAACGGCTAGCGTGCATCTGGAGTGGACCACGCCGACGGCCGCGCTGCCGCTGCTGGTCCTGGCGATCGTGGCGGCGGGTCTCTGGACCCGTCGCCACTATCGTAGGACGGTGCCGCCTGCGCGCGGCGCCGTGGGACGCCTGCTGCCCTGGCTGCGGTGGTCGGCCCTGATCCTGATCCTGCTGGCGGCGGCGGGGCCGCTGCTGGTCATGGAACGCATCGAGGAGATCCCCGCGAGCGTGCTGGTGCTGGTGGAGGACTCCGCCAGCATGGCCCAGGACGACGGTCCCGACCGCCGCACCCGCTGGGAGCGCGCCGCCGCGGTGGCCGCCGCCGTGGACAGCGTCGCCGCCCTGCGCGACGTGGCCGTCGTGCAGCGTCGCGGCAACGGCCTGCAGGACGCCCGACCCTACCGCCCCGACGACTCCGTCCCCCCCGCGGCCCAGGGCACCGACCTGGCCGCCCTGCTCGACGCCGGCGCGGCCGGCGCGCGTGCGCCGCGCCTGACCGTTCTGATCACCGACGGTCACGCCACCGCCGGCGATCCCACCGCCGGGGGCCGCCGCGAGGACCTGATCCTGGCCGGCGTGGGCGATCCCGTGGGCCCGGGCGACCTCGCGGTGCGCGACGTGCAGGCCCCCGACCTGGCCTTCGTGGGCGACGAGGTGACGGTGGAGGCCGTGATCGGCCTGCGCGAGCCCCTGGACGCCGAGCGCCGCGTACGCGTGACCCTGGAGCACGCCGGCGCCGTGGTGGACGACCGCACCCTCATCGCCGGTCCCGACGACCGCACCCTCCGCGTGGAGCTCCGGGACCGCCCCGACGCCCCGGGCCTCCGCGAGCTCACGGTGCGGGTGGCGCCTCTGGCGGGGGAGCGCTTCCTGGGGAACAATTCGGCCGTGCTGGCCCTCAAGGTGCGCGCGGAACGGAGGCGTCTGCTGGCCCTGACCACGCGGCCCGGCTGGCTGGTGCGGGTTCTGGCCCAGGCCGCCGCCGCGGAGGACCGCCTGGAGCTGGAGGTGGTCTACCCGGGACCGGACGGCCCCCGCAGCTCCCGGGACGACGGCCCCTGGACGCCCCCCGCCGATGCCGAGGCCTGGCGCGACAGGGACGGCGTGCTGCTGCTGGACGCGGAGGCCGCCCGCCGCTGGGCCGACGGCACCGGCCTGGCCCTGGCCGCGCGCGAGGGCCTGGGCCTGCTGCTGCTGGACACGGGCCAGGAAGGCGCCTGGCCCGCGGACCTGGCCGGTCTGCTGCCCGCGCGTCCGACCGGAGCCGGCGCCGTCCGCGGCGCCCTCATGGTGCCCGACCGCCGTCACCCCCTGGCCGCCGCTCCCGCGGACGACGCCCGCGGCTGGTCCCGTCTCCCGCCGTTGACGGTGGCGGCGCCGGCGGAGGCGCCCGCCTCGGCGTCGGTGCTGCTGGCCGTGGCCGCGCCCGTCCCGGTTCCGGTGCTGACCGTGCGGGAGGAGCAGGGCCGCCGCCTGGCCTGGCTCGGCAGCCGCGACCTCTGGGAGCAGGCCTTCTGGTCGCCCGGCAGCGACGATGCCGCCGCCCAGCCCCTGCGCCGCCTGCTGCGCAACGTGCTGGTGTGGACGGCCCAGGGCTCGGACCTGGCGGGGGCCACGCTGCTGGCCCAGCGCACCGTGTACCGGGAGGGCGAACCCATCGCCGTGCGGGCCCGCGGCCGCAGCATGCGCGGCGGCGTGACGAGCCCGCCGCGCACCCTCGCGGTCACGCCGCGGGACGGCGGCGAGGCCCTCCGTTACACCCTGACGCCGGACCCCGCGACGCCCGGCACCGCCGCGGCCTCGTTGCCGCCCCTGCCCGCCGGCGTGCACCGCCTGCAGCTGCTGGACGACGGGGGAGAGCCCAGCGGCGAGCCGCTGGACGTGCTGGTGGCGGCCGGCAGCGTGGAGGAGCGCCAGACCACCCAGGACCGTCGCGCCCTGCGGGTGCTGGCCGACGCGTTGGGCGCGGAGCTCATCGACGCCCAGGCCCCCGGCGGCCCGGCGGCCGTGGCCGCGGCGCTGGCGGCCGCCGACCTCGCGCCCGAGTCGCACCCCCACCGCACCACCTGGCGGCCGTGGAGCACCTGGCCCGCCCTGCTGATCATCGTGGCGCTGCTGGGACTGGAATGGTTCCTGCGACGGCGTCTGGGCATGAGCTGATCCCACGCTCCCGACCGCCATCCCCTCCCGGAAGGTGCGGACCCGCGTGCCGCGGTTCCCGACCGTCCTCTGCCTGCTGCTGACCGCCGTCGCGTGGCGCGCCCCGGCCGCGCCGCTGCTCAACGAGGTCCTCTACGACCCCGAGGGCGCCGACGGCGGCCACGAGTTCGTGGAGCTGTTCAATCCCGCCGACGCGCCGCTGCCGTTGGCCGGCGTCGCCCTGGAATTCGCCAACGGCGCCGTGGGCGACGTCTGGTCCGTGCGCTGGACCGGGGCGGAGGCGGACACGCTGCCGCCCCGCGGCCTCTGGCTGATCGCGGACCGCGGCTGGGCGGGTCCGGCCGACGCGGTGGCGTCGCTCGGGCTGCAGAACGGTCCGGACGCCGTGCGGCTGCGCCGCGGGGAGACGGTGCTGGACCTGCTGGGCTACGGCGCGCTGGTCGAGCCGGCGCTGTTCGAGGGCGCGCCTCATCCCGGTTCCGGTTCCGGGGCGTCGCTGGCGCGCCGGCCGGACGGCGCCGACACCGACGACAACGCCGCGGACTGGTCCGTGGCCGCCGAACCCACCCCCGGCGCCTACAACATGCGCCTGCACTCCCTTCGCATCCTCGAAAGCGTGACCGAGCCGCCCTGCCGCTTCGCGCCGGCGCGGCCGTTCACCCTGACGGCGACCCTGGAGAACGACGGCCAGGAGACGTGGCCGGGCGGGCTGGTGGCCCTGCGCGACGCGGCCGGCGACCTGCTGACGGAGGCCGCGGCGCCGGCCCTGGCGTCCGGGGCGGCCGGCGTCTGGCGCGGCGTCTGGTCGCCGCGGGATACGGGCCTGGTGCGTCCCGTCCTGCACCCGGTGTCCGGCGGCGCGGAGCTGAGCCTCGCCCTCCCGCCCCTGCGCGTGGGCGTGCCCCGTCTCACCCTGCGCGAGGTCCTGCCCGCGCCCGAGCCCGGCGCGCCCGAGTGGGTGGAGGTCCGGGCCGAGGGGGAGGGGCCGCTGGATCTGGGAGGCTGGACCCTGGCCGACGAGGGCGGCGCCCCGCGGGCCCTGCCCGAACGCCTGCTGGTGCCCGGCGAGCGGCTCGTGCTCTGCGCGGATCCCCAGGAGCTGGCGGGCTGGTACATGGCCCGCCTCGCCCGCGGCGCTCCCGAACCCTGCGCCGTGGATCCGAGCTCCCATGCCGACGTCCTGGCGGGCGGCTGGCCCGTGCTGAACAACACGGCGGCCACGGGGGAGCCGTACGCGGATCGTCTCCTGCTGCGCGGACCCGACGGCGTGGTGGCGGACTGGGTGGCCTGGGACGGCGGCTGGCCGGCGCCGGCTCCGGGGCGCAGCCTGGAGAGGGTCTCGGTGCCGCCGCGGGGCGCCGTGGAGCGGTCCTGGGCGCCCAGCCCGGCGGCGTTCGGCTCCACGCCGGGCTGTCCCGACGCCGCGGCGGCATCGACGCCGACGGCGGGCGGGTTGGCGCTGTCGCCCGCGCTCATCCCGGCCGGGGGCGGCACGGCCCTGGGCTTCGCCCTGTCGGAGCAGGAGGCCTCCTGGGATCTGCGGGTGCTGAGTCCCGAGGGCGCCACGGTCCGTCGGCTGGGCGGGGACGCCCTGGGGCCGGGGCCGCGGGCCCTGACCTGGGACGGCACCGACGATCGGGGCCTGCGATTGCCGCCGGGACCGCGGGTGATCCTGCTGCGGGTGCGCGACGCCGAGGGCCGACTGCGACGCCGCGCCGCCGGCGTGGTGGTGCTGGATCGGGAGAGGCCATGAGGCGGGCCGTGCGCCGATTGGTCGGGGTGCTGGCCGTGGTCTGCGCCACGGCGGCTCCGGCCCAGGACGCGGACCGGACCGAGACGCCCGCGGATCTCCAGGCCTTCCTCGCCGGCGACGACGCGGCCCTCGCGTCCGCCTGGCTGCGCACCGTGGTCGGCGGCTGGGATCTGGTCCCGGAGCTGCGCCGGCGCGGGATCGAGGCCGGCCGCGGCTCCTGGCGTCTCTGGTGGCGTCGGACGGGCTCGCCCGACGGCCCCTGGCGCGAGGACCGGTCCGGCCTGCGCGCGCCGCTGCCGGGCCGCTGGGGCTCGTGGGAGGCGGAGCTGGGACTGGCGGGGCCGCGCGGGGAGGCGTGGCCCGCCGGCGGTCGGCTGGCGTGGAGGCCGACCCTGGGGCTCGGCGCCGGCTGGCGTCTCACGCTCCGCTGGGACCTGCTGGAGGTGCGGCGGCCGTGGCTGTCGCGGTCGCATGACCGCATCCGTCTGCACCGGAACGTTCTGCCATGGGCGCTCTGGGGGGCTTGGGGTCTCGATCGCGACGGCCGCCCGGGCCTGGAGCTCGGCGTACGGCGAAGGGTGCATGTCACGGCGGCCCTGGAAGGGGGGCGCACCGCGGGCGGCGTCGTCTACGGGGCCTTGCTGGTGCGGCGCGGGCCCCTCGTGGTCCGGGTGCGCCAGGGCGTCCATCCGCTGCTCGGCATCTGGCGGGCCTGGGAGGTGGGGCTGTGCGGCGCGGGATTCTGATGCTGACGGTCCTGCTCCACGCGCCGGCGTGGGCGGATGCCGCACCACCGGAACCGGAGGACCTGGCGGAGCAGGGCGCCGGGATCGAGGAGATCCTGGAGGCGGCGGAATCGGGTCCTTGGGAGTGGATCGAGGCCCGCCTGCGCTGGACACTCTCCGGCGCGTCGCTGCGGACAGGGGTCGAAGGAGGATCTATTGCTGTCGATGTCAACAGAAGCAGCAGCAGCGTGTTGCGGTGGAGCTCTCATGTCGTGCATGAACGATGGGCGATCCTCGCGGGCGGCTGGCGGGCGACGTCGGCGAGCGGCCTGCTGCAGGTGGGCGACGGCCGCACGCGCCTGCCGGGAGCCGACGGCGCCCCGGTGGCCCTGGGGGGTGGGGCGGGCGGGGACGTCTCGGCCTGGCGTCGGCGGCCGGTGGACGGCGCGCTGCTGGTCCGCGAAGGCGATGGGTGGCGCGTGCGGTTGGGGCTGGGCCGCGAGGCCGGCGCCGAGTCCGTGCGATGCGTTTCGTTGGGTCGGAAGGGCCGGCATCTGACCTGGGACCTCTGGACGCTGGAGCGGGCCGAAGGGCGCGCCGCCTCCGTGGCCGCGAGCCTGCGCGGGGACCAGGGCGAGGCCTGGAGCGAGGCGGCCTGGGCCGACGCGCCCGGTCGTCCCGCCGCCTGGCAGGCCGGGGCGGCGTGGCGGGCGGATGGCGGATGGCGCGGCGAGCTCGCCTGGGCGGCGGCCGACGCGGGACTGAGCGCCGTCTCGGCCGGCCGCAGCCCCCTGATTCCCGGCGAGGCGGGAGAGGGCTGGGCTCTGCGCGTGGTGCGCGCGGGGCGCGAGGGGCGTCGTGCGGCCCTGCTGCTCGCCGGTGGCTCGGCCCTGCGACCCGACCGCGGTCCCGATGAACAGGACCGCCGCACCCTGGCCGAGCTGCGCCTCGGCCTGCCCCTGGGGGCGGGCGTCCAGGGCCGCTGGCGCCTCCGCTGGCGGTCGGACGCACGCTCGGGCTGGGAGGGGCGCGAGCCCTGGGAACCGCCGTCGTCCACACGCCGGACCCATGACCTGGCGGCGGGAGCGGACCTGGAGGCCGCGGGGGCGGAGGGGGCCTGGCGTCTGAGCCTGCGCGCGCGGGGCCAGGACGGCGGCGAGGAGGTCCGTCGCCGGCTCCTGCTGACGCTTGGGCGCGACCATCCGCTGCTGGGCGGCCAGGGGCGGCTGCGGGTGGGCATGGCCTGGGGGGACGACCTGGCCCTGGTCACCGTGGCCGCGCCTGCGCCGGGGGCCGTCACGCTGAGCCATTGGGGCGACCGCGACGCGGAGACCTCGGTGGGATGGCGCGGGTCCCTGGGACCGCTCACGGCGGCCTGCGCGGCGTGGTGGGGCCCTGCGCAACAGGGGGGCGCGCCGAGCGGCATCCTGGTCCAGATCGAGGTCCGTCCGGGGCCCCGAGCGGCCTTTTGACATCCCCGGAACCAGCGGATACCATTGGTTCTTCGGGAGCTGCTCGTGGCAACGATCGCGCAGGGAGGGGTGGAGATGTTCGCGACGCGCATGGGACGTCTGGGAACCGAGACCGCATTCGTCGTGCTGGCCCGGGCCAAGGAGCTGGAGGCCCAGGGCCGGGACATCGTCCACCTGGAGATCGGCGAGCCCGATTTCGACACGCCCTCGTTCATCGTCGAGGCCGCCGCCCAGGCCCTGCGCGCCGGCGAGACCCACTACGGCCCGGCGGCCGGCAAGCCCGAGGTGCGCCAGGTCTTCGCGGACCACATCGCCCGCACCCGCGGCGTGGACATGGGGCGCGACAACGTGGTGATCACGCCGGGCGGCAAGCCCATCATGTACTTCCTGATGACCGCGCTGCTGAACGAGGGCGACGAGGCCATCTATCCCAATCCCGGCTTCCCCATCTACGAGAGCGTGATCAACTTCCTGGGCGCCAAGCCGGTGCCCCTGAAGCTGGCGGAGGAGAAGGACTTCACCTTCGACGTGAAGGACCTCGAGGCCCTCATCACCCCGCGCACCAAGCTGCTGATCCTCAACTCGCCGCAGAACCCCACGGGTTCGGTGCTGGAGAGCGCGGACCTGGACGCCATCGCCGCCCTGGCGGTGAAGCACGACCTCTTCGTGATGAGCGACGAGATCTACTCGCGCATCCTCTACACCGGCACGCACGACTCCATCATCACGCGGCCGGGCATGCTGGAGCGCACGTGCATCCTGGAGGGGCACTCCAAGACCTACGCCATGACCGGCTGGCGGCTGGGCTACGGCGTGATGCCCAAGGAGCTGGCCGCGGCGGTGGCCAAGCTGCAGACCAATGTGAACAGCTGCACAGCTTCCTTCACCCAGGTGGCCGGCGCGGCGGCGCTGACCGGTCCGCAGGACGAGGTGGAGGCCATGGTGGCCGAGTTCAAGGCGCGCCGCGACCTGCTGGTGGGCGGACTGAACGCCATCGACGGCGTGAGCTGCCGCGAGCCCAAGGGCGCCTTCTACGTGTTCCCCAACGTGTCCGGCCTGGGGCGGCGCAGCAGCGAGCTGGAGAAGCTGCTGCTGGACGAGTACGGCGTGGCGGCGCTGAGCGGCACCGCCTTCGGGGCCTGCGGCGAGGGCTACCTGCGCTTCAGCTACGCCAACAGCCAGGATCAGATCCGCAAGGCGCTGGAACGCGTGGAACGCATGGCGCGCGACCTGCGCGGCTGACGACGACGGTGGAGGCCCAGGGGCACCGCGATCACGCGGTGCCCTCCTTCTTTCCGGCACCTGTGCCACGGAGGACGCGATGTCCGTACGGCGCTTCGTGATCGCCCTGGGGGGCAACGCCATCGTGCCCCTGGACACCTCGGGCACCTACCTGGACCAGTACCAGATCACCAAGACCACCATGAACCAGGTGGCGGAGCTCACCGGCATGGGGCACCGCGTGGTGCTGACCCACGGCAACGGGCCGGTGGTGGGCAACATCTTCCTGCGCAACGAGGCGGGGTTCGCCACCTACGGCATCCCGCCCATGCCTCTGTTCGTGTGCGGCGCCGACAGCCAGGGCGGTCTGGGCTACATGATCCAGCAGAACCTGCAGAACGCCATGACGGTGCTGGGGCTCGACGTGCCCGTGGCCGCGGTGGTGACCCAGGTTCTGGTGGACCGCGAGGACCCGGCCTTCGCCAACCCCACCAAGCCCATCGGTCCCTACTACGACCGCGAGCAGGCCGAGCGCGTGGCGCAGGAGTTCGGCTGGGTGGTGCGCGAGGACGCTGGACGCGGCTGGCGCCGCGTGGTGCCCAGCCCCCGGCCCCAGCGCGTGATGGAGGCCGGCGTGATCCGCGCCATGCTGGAGGCGGGCGTCCTGGTGGTGGCCTGCGGCGGCGGCGGCGTGCCGGTGGTGCCGTGCGGCGGCGGACGCATCGAGGGCATCGATGCGGTGATCGACAAGGACCTGGCCAGCGAGCTGCTGGCGGAACTGGTGGGCGCCGATACGCTGGTCATCGTCACCCAGGTGGAGAAGGTGTACAGCGGCTTCGGCACCCCGGCGCAGGCGGCCCTGGACCTGGCGGACGCCGCCGAGCTGCGTCGGCTGCAGGCGGCCGGCGAGTTCCCCGCCGGCAGCATGGGACCCAAGATCGAAGCGGCGCTGGCCTTCCTGGACGCCGGCGGCCGCGAGGTGGTCATCACGGATCCGGAGCACCTGCTGGCGGCCGTGCGCGGCGAGGCCGGCACGCGCATCGTCGCCGAGCTCTGAACGACGCGCCGTTGCGGCGCGCGCGGGGCGCGGTGTACCATGCGCTCCCATCAGCCCCGAGACCCGGAGGTCCCCATGTCGCGACGGATCCTCGTGATCGGCTCCGGCGGGCGCGAGCACGCCCTGGTGCGTCAGCTCGCCCTGGCCGATCCCGCCCCCCAGCTCTACGCCCTGCCCGGCAACCCCGGCACCGCGGCCCTGGCCGCCGTCCCCGCCGTGGATCCCGCCGATCACGCCGCCCTGGCCGCCTGGTGCGCGGCGCAGGCGCTGGACCTGGTGGTGGTGGGCCCCGAGGACCCGCTCATCGCGGGCGTGGCCGACGCCGTGCGCGCGGCGGGCGTGCCCGTGTTCGGCCCCGGCGCCGACGGCGCGCGCCTGGAGGGCGACAAGCATTGGGCCAAGGAGATCATGGAGGCGGCGGGCGTGCCCACCGCCCGCTACGAGCACTACGAGGCCCTGGCGCCGGCCCTGGCCGCCCTGGACCGCTGGGAGTTCCCGCTGGTGGTCAAGGCCTGCGGCGCCGCCCAGGGCAAGGGCGTGGCCGTGTGCGCGGCGCGCGCGGAGGCCGAGGCCCATCTGCGCGACTGCTTCGAGGCCGACCGTTTCGGCGCCGCCGGCCGCAGCGTGCTGATCGAGGAGTGCCTGACCGGTCCCGAGCTCTCGGTGCTGGCGGTGACCGACGGCGAGGCCTACGCCCTGCTGGCCCCGTCGCGCGATCACAAGCGCGTGGGCGAGGGCGACACCGGCCCCAACACCGGCGGCATGGGCGCCTTTGCCGGGCGCGCGCTGCTGGATGCGGACCTGGCCGCCCGCGTGGGCCGCGACGTCATCGAGCCCACGTTGGCGGAGCTGCGCCGCCGTGGCGTGGACTACCGGGGCGTGGTGTACGCCGGCCTGATGCTCACGCCGCGCGGTCCCATGGTGCTGGAGTACAACGCGCGCTTCGGCGACCCGGAGACCCAGGTGGTGCTGCCCCTGCTGCGCGAGCCTCTGGCCGAGCTGCTGCTGGCCGCGGCGCGCAAGGAGCTGGGCGCGTACCTGGACGGCCTGCCGGCGCCGGATCCCGAGGCGCCTCCGGCCTGGCGGGGCGCGGCCGTGACGCGCTGGGACCGCGCCGCCATGGTGGTGGTGGGCGCGGCCGCGGGCTACCCGGGCGCCTACGCCAAGGGGGAGGAGATCGCCCTGCCGGCCGACCGCCGGGACGCCTGGGTCATCCACGCCGGCACCCGCCTGGACGGGGGCCGGCTGGTGAGCGCGGGCGGACGCGTGCTGGGCGCCGTGGGCCTGGGCGCGGATGTGGCCGCCGCCCGCGACCGCGCCTATGCTCTGCTGGCGGACGTGAGGTTCGCGGGCATGAATCATCGGCGCGACATCGGCGCCGCCTTCCTGGGAGAGTGAGCGATGAGCGTGGAGCTGAAGGACGCCAGGGTCGTCATCGTCATGGGCAGCGACTCGGACCGGCCGGTGGTGGAGCCCACCGGGGCGCTGCTGGAGCGCTTCGGGATCCCGTACCGGGTGGAGGTGGCGTCGGCGCACCGTTCGCCGGACCGCCTGCGCCGCATCGTGCAGGAGGGCGACGCCGCCCAGGTCCAGGTGTGGGTGGGCGTGGCGGGGCTGGCCGCGCACCTGCCGGGCGTGCTGGCTTCGCTGACCCTGAAGCCGGTGATCGGCGTGCCCGTGGCCGCCGGCGCGCTGCAGGGCATGGATGCGCTGCTCTCCATCGTGCAGATGCCAGGGGGCATTCCCGTGGCGGGCGTGGCCATCGGCTCCTCGGGCGCCAAGAACGCCGCGGTGCTCGCGGCGCGCATCCTGGCCCTGTCCGATGCCGACGTGGCGGCCAAGCTGGCCGCGCACCGCCAGGAGATGGCGGGGGAGTGACCGCACCGCGCCGCACGCAGGATCCCGCAGAAGCCGCCCGCGTCCTGGACGCGGGCGGCGTGGTTCTCATGCCCACCGACACCCTGCCGGGCCTGCATGCGCGGCTGGACCGGCCCGCGGCGCTGGCGCGCATCCGCGCCTTGAAGGGCCGCGACGCGGACAAGCCCTTGCTGGTGCTGGCCGCGTCCGCGGACGTCGCCGGCGCCTGGGTGCGCTGGGACGAGGCGGCGGCGGCGGAGGCCGCATCGGTCTGGCCCGGTCCGTACACCCTCATCCTGACGGCGGTCCCCGAGGCCCCGACGGCGGTCACCGGCGGCGGACCCACCCTCGCGGTGCGCGTGCCGGCGGACCCGCGGCTGCGCAGCCTGCTGGACGTTGTGGGCGCCCCGCTGGCCTCCACCAGCGCCAACGACGCGGGCCTGGCGCCGGCCACGGACCTGGACGCCGCGGCGGCCTGGGCCGGCGGCGGCGTGGACCTGGTGGCGGATCTGCCCTGGGGCGGCTCGGGACGCCCGTCCACCCTGGTGGACCTCACGCGGCGGCCGCCGCGGGTGCTGCGGGCGGGGGCCGGGGATCCGCTCCCGGGCTGGGAGTCCGTAACTGACGACGACGGTTAGGCTTGGGGCCGCCGCCGCGGCTTGACGCCGCCTGCGGCCCTGGCTACGTTTGGCCCGCATCGCAAAGGCCCGTGCCGTGACCAAGGTGCTCTTCTTCTGCAGCGGAAACACGTGCCGCAGCCCCCTGGCCCAGGGCCTTGCGGCGGCGCGCTGGCCGGACCTGCAGGCGGCGTCCGCCGGCCTGGACGCCGCCCCGGGCTGTCCGGCGTCGGCCGGGAGCTGCGACCAGGCCCGGGACCGCGGCCTGAATCTGGAGGCCCACCGCAGCCGCCGTCTGGACGACGAGATCCTGCGCGATGCGGACTGGGCCGTGGGCATGACCGCCGCCCACGTGGCGCGGTTCCGCGAGCGCTTCCCCGACTTCCCCGGCCGCCTGGGCAAGCTCGGCCGTCCGGGGGAGGACCTGCGCGGCGACGTCGACGCCCTTCCCGGCGAAGACGTGGATGATCCCTGGCGCAAGGGCACCGAGCTGGCCTACGATCTCATGGCCGAGCAGGTGGAACGACTCCTGGAGCCCTGGGGCTCAGTCTGGCGAAAGGACCGGCCATGAAGATCGCCGTGGGCAACGACCATCGCGGCTACGAGCTCAAGCTGGCCGTGACCGCCGCCCTGACCGACGACGGCCACGAGGTGGAGGACTACGGCTGCCACGGTCCCGAGTCGGCCGACTACCCGGACTTCGCCCGCGCCGTGGGCCTGGCGGTGGCCGCCGGCGACGCGGACTTGGGCGTGCTGGCCTGCGGCTCGGGCATCGGCGTGAGCATCGCGGCCAACAAGGTGCCAGGCGTGCGCGCCGCCCTCTGCTGCAGCCTGGAGGCGGCCGCCACCACGCGCCGCCACAACGACAGCAACGTGATCTGCTTCTCCGGCGATCACACCGCCGCGGACGACGCCGTGGCCATGGCCCGCGCCTGGATCGCCAGCGCCTTCGAGGGCGGGCGCCACGCCCGCCGCGTGGACAAGATCACCGCCATCGAGCAGAGCCTGGCCCGCCACGACCAGGGTTGACCCTTCGCCCCAACGAGGAGAGCGGCATGAGTGGATTCCTGAAGCGCGTCGACCCCGAGATCGCCGCCGTGGTGGATGCCGAGCTGGGCCGCCAGCGGGACCAGCTGGAGATGATCGCCAGCGAGAACTTCACCAGCCCGGCCGTGATGGAGGCCGTGGGCAGCGTGCTGACCAACAAGTACGCGGAGGGCTATCCCGGCAAGCGCTACTACGGGGGCTGCGTGCACGTGGACCAGGCGGAGACGCTGGCCAAGCAGCGCGCCTGCGAGCTCTTCGGCGCCGACCGCGCCAACGTGCAGCCCCACAGCGGCTCCACGGCCAACATGACCGCCTACCTGGCCTTCTGCAAGCCGGGCGACAGGATCCTGGGCCTGAGCCTGAGCCACGGCGGCCACCTGACCCACGGGCATCCGGTGAACTTCTCCGGCCTGATGTTCGAGGCCGTGCACTACGAGGTGAGCGAGGGCACGGAGACCATCGACTACGACCGCCTGCGCGATCAGGCCAAGCAGGTGCGCCCGCGCGTCCTGGTGGGCGGCGCCAGCGCCTACCCGCGCACCTGGGACTACGCGGCCATGCGCGCCATCGCCGACGAGGTGGACGCGGTCTTCCTCTTCGACATGGCCCACATCGCCGGCCTGGTGGCCGGGGGCGTGCATCCAAGCCCGGTGCCCCTCGCCGACGTGGTGACGTCCACCACGCACAAGACCCTGCGCGGCCCCCGCGGCGGCCTGGTGCTCTGCAAGGCCGAGCACATCAAGGCCGTGAACAAGATGAACTTCCCGGGCATCCAGGGCGGTCCGCTCATGCACGCCATCGCGGCCAAGGCCGTGTGCTTCCACGAGTGCCTGCAGCCTGAGTTCAAGACCTACGCCCAGCAGGTCCTGGACAACGCCCAGGCCCTGGCCGCCGGCCTGATGGCCAAGGGCTTCCGCCTGGTCAGCGGCGGCACCGACAACCACCTCCTGCTGGTGGACTGCAAGGCCCGCGGCCTGACCGGCAAGGACATGGAGGAGCTGCTGGAGCACGTGGGAATCACCTGCAACAAGAACACGGTGCCCTTCGACACGGAGAGCCCCTTCGTGACCAGCGGCGTGCGCCTGGGCACGCCGGCGCTGACCACGCGCGGCATGGGCACGGCGGAGATGGCGCGCATCGCGGACATCATGGACCGCGCGGTCCAGGCCCGCGGCGACGACGGCGCCCTGGTCAAGCTGCGCGGCGAGACGGCGGCCCTGGCGGCCGAGTTCCCCCTCTACCCGGAGCTCTAGGCCGTGCGCTGCCCCCGTTGCGACGCCGAGGACGACCGCGTGGTGGACAGCCGCGCGGCCCGCGACGGCCGCGCCGTGCGCCGCCGCCGCGAGTGCCTGCAGTGCGGCGAACGCTTCACCACCTTCGAGGCGGTGGAGCAGCATCCCCTGCTGGTGGTCAAGCGCGACGGGGAGCGGGTGGCCTTCGACCGCGCCAAGATCGTGCGCGGCATCGCCCGCGCCTGCGAGAAGCGCCCGGTGGCCCTGGCCCAGATGGAGGCCCTGGCCGAGCGCGTGGAGCGCGCCCTGGAGAGCGACGCCGCCCGCGAGGTGCCGTCCCAGGCCGTGGGCGAGCTGGTCATGCGCGAGCTGCGCGGCCTGGACGAGGTGGCCTACGTGCGCTTCGCCTCGGTCTACCGATCCTTCCGCGACGTGGACGAGTTCATGCTGGAGCTGAGGACCCTGCTGGACGGGAAGGAGGACGCCCGTGACGGACAGTGAGGAGCGGGACGACCTGCCGGCCCCTCCGCCGGCGCCCCTGGACCAGGCCTCCGCGGACCGGTCCGCGGTGGTCGAGGCGGCGGCGCCCGAGGGCGAGATGACGCTGCTGGATCACCTGGAGGAGCTGCGCGACACCCTGCTGCAGTCGGCCGTCGCGGCGGTGGTGGCGGCCATGGGCTGCTGGTTCGTCAGCGCGCCCCTGCTGGACCTGCTGATCACGCCCCTGTCGGCGGCGGGGGAGAAGGTCTACTTCCACGGCCCCATCGAGGCCTTCATGACCCGGCTGAAGATCGCCGCGGTCTGCGGCCTCTTCGTGGTGGTGCCGTTCATCCTCTGGCGGGTGTACCGTTTCGTCATGCCCGGGCTCTACCACAAGGAGCGGCGGGTGGTGGTCCCCCTGGTGGTGGCCTCCACGGGCCTGTTCTACGCCGGCGTGGCCTTCGCCTACGTGATCCTGATCCCCAAGGTCGTCGTCTTCATGCTCTCGTTCGGCACCGAGAACCTCATGCCGCTGATCGGGATCGACCCCTACTTCGCGTTCGTGTCGCGCCTCTGCCTGGCCTTCGGGCTGGTCTTCGAGCTGCCCCTGGCCGTCTTCATGCTCAGCGTCCTGGGACTGGTGCAGCCCCGGCAGCTCCTGGCCTGGTGGCGCTACGCCCTGGTGATCATCGTGATCGTTTCGGCCCTGCTCACGCCGCCCGACGTGCTCAGCCAGCTGCTCATGGCCGGGCCGGTCATGATCCTGTACCTTGGCTCGGTCCTGGTCTCCATGGCCGTGGTGCGTCGGAAAGAATCCGCGAAATCAGACGAGGATTGACAGACGGGCCTCCGGACGGCACTTTGGGACGTTCTTGGGACCGGACGGACCTGCGAGGAAGGGCCGATGTCTTTGCTTGATCGCCAGCGCGTGCAGCTTCTGACCCTCCAGCGGATCATCGGAGGCGAGCTCAAACGCTTCGAGGCCGCGTACGACGCCATGATGAGCGGGGAGACCCCGCTCATCGAGGACGTGTGCGCCCACGTGCGCAACGGCAAGAGCAAGCGCTTCCGGCCCACCCTGCTGCTGCTGTCGGCCAAGCACGAGGGCGACGTGCCCGACGGCGCCATCGCCGCCGCGGCCTGCGTGGAGATGATCCACACCGCCACCCTCCTCCACGACGACATCATCGACGAGGCGCTCACCCGCCGCGGCCTGCCGTCCATCAACGAGGCCTGGGGCGTGGCCACGGCCGTGGTCATGGGCGACTACCTCTACAGCAAGGCCCTGGACGTGTTGGCCGCGGAAGGCATGGGCGAAGCCCTGCGCCTGCTGGCCGGCACCACCTTCAAGATGAGCCAGGCCGAGATGATGCAGCTGGAGACCAAGCACGATCTGGCCATCTCCGAGGAGACCTACCTCACCATCATCGAGCGCAAGACCGCCTCGCTGATCGAGTCGGCCTGCGCCATCGGCGCCGGGTTCCATCCCCAGCATGCCGGGCGCACGGAGGTCTTCGGCGAGTTCGGCCGCAAGATCGGCTTCGTCTTCCAGATCACCGACGACATCTTCGACTACCTGGGCGACGAACGCCGCCTGGGCAAGCCCACCGGCCAGGACTGGGAGGAGGGGCGCATCACCCTGCCCCTGATCGCGGCCCTGCGGCAGGCGCCCCCGGCCGAGCGCGACGCCCTGCTGGCGGAGATCGCCGCCCTGCCCCCCGGCGAGCGCCGCCCCCTGTGGCCGCGCGTGAAGAGCTTCGTCCTGGACAACGGCGGCGTGGACTACGCCCGCGACCTGGCCCGTCGCCTCGGCGACGAGGGCAAGGACGCCCTGGCCCCCGTGGCCGCCGGCGCGCAGAAGGATCTGCTGACCGTGGCCGTGGAGTACGTGCTGCGACGCCTCAACTGAGCGCCTTCCCGACGAGAGAAGACCCATGACCGATCCTAGGGAGACATCCTGGTCCGCCGGCGCCGACGCGCCCGGGTTCCTGGCCGCCGAAGCCGCCGCCCACGCCGTCCTGCAGCGCAAGGGCGAGAACGTGGTGGTGCTGGACCTGCGCGGCCGCAGCGACGTGGCCGACTTCTTCCTCATCGCCTCCGGGGGCTCGCAGCCCCAGGTGGAGGCCATGACCAAGGCCGTGCGCGAGGCGCTGTTCCGCCTGAAGCAGAAGCCCCTGCACATCGAGGGCACCGAGCAGTCCCAGTGGGTGCTCATGGACTTCGTGGACCTGCTGGTCCACCTGATGCAGCCCCGGAGCCGCGAGTACTACGAGCTGGAGCGGCTCTGGAACGACGCCCCCCGCCTGGAGGTGGACGTCGCCTACTTCGGCAGGGACGACGTGGCCGCGCGCCACCCGGACCTGGAGCTGGTCCGGCGCGCCCGGGCCGCGGATCCCGAACAGAGCGGAGCGGACCCGGCATGACCATCCACGACCTCATCCGCAGCGAGATCCTCCGGTGCCTGGAGGAGTACGGACTCTTCGAGGGCGACCTGGACGTGGGTCTGGAGAAGCCCCGCGACAAGTCCCACGGCGACCTGAGCAGCAACGTGGCCATGGCCTGCGCCAAGCGCCTCAAGCGCAACCCGCGCGAGCTGGCCGGCGAGCTGGCGGCCAAGCTGAGCTTCGACCGCGACGTCATCGAGTCCGTGGAGATCGCCGGGCCCGGGTTCATCAACTTCCGCCTGGCCCGCGCCCACACCCGCGACCTCCTGCTGGACCTCTGGCAGGGCCAGGGTGCCATCCAGGAGATCCGCACCGGCGGCGGCAAGCGCATCAACGTGGAGTACATCAGCGCCAACCCCACCGGGCCGCTCAACGTGGTCTCGGCCCGCGCCGGCGCCTTCGGCTCCACCCTGGTCAAGCTGCTGGACGCGGTGGGCTACGACGCCCACGCCGAGTACTACGTGAACGACGCCGGCCGCCAGGTCACCCTGCTGGGCTACTCCCTGCGCGCGCGCCTCATGGAGATGCTGGGCCGCGAGGCCGAGTTCCCCGAGGGCGGCTACAAGGGCCGCTACGTCACGCGCATGGCCGAGGAGCTGCTCAACCTGGACAGCAAGGCCATCCAGGCCCAGGCGGGCGTCTTCAACGACGAGAGCTTCCAGCGCGTGACCGCGCCGGCGGGCAACGCCGACGACTGGCTGCAGCTGCCCGAGGCGGAATCGGCGCGCTGCTTCTCCAAGTACGCCCTGATGAAGATCCTCACCTGGCAGCGCCAGACCTGCCGCCGCTTCGGCCTGCGCTTCGACACCTGGTACTTCGAGTCGGAGCTGCACGAGACCAAGCGCGTGGAGCGCGCGCTGGAGAAGCTCAAGCAGAGCGGCCATGTGGACGAGCGCGAAGGCGCCCTCTGGTTCCGCTCCACGGACTTCGAGGACGACAAGGACCGCGTGGTGGTGCGCAGCGACGGCAACCCCACCTACTTCCTGGCGGACGTGGCGTACCACTTCCACAAGTTCCAGCGCGGCTTCGAGCGCGCCATCGACTTCCTGGGCCCCGACCACCACGGCCACATCCCGCGCATGGAGGCGGCCATGAAGGCCCTGGGCGTGCCCGACGGCTGGCTGGAGGTGCAGATCCTCCAGCAGGTGAACTTCGTGGAGGACGGCCGGCCCATGGACATGTCCAAGCGCGAGGGCCAGTTCGTCACCATGGACGCCCTGGGCGACGACGTGGGCGCCGACGTGGCCAAGTACATCTTCCTCACGCGCAAGCCCAACTCGCACCTGGATTTCGACCTGGACCTGGCCCGCGAGCAGTCCAGCGAGAACCCTGTGTACTACGTGAAGTACGCCCACGCGCGCATCTGCTCGGTGCTGCGCAAGGCGGAGGAGGCGGGCAAGGCGGAGACCGACGTCACGGCGGAAGGCCTGGCCGCCCTCGCCGAGGAGCAGGAGTGGGCCCTGGCCGGCGAGCTCATCCGCCTGCCCGAGATCATCGCCGGCGCCGCCGCCGCGCGGGAGCCGCACCGGCTCACGCAGTACGCCCAGGAGATCGCCGGCCTGTACCACCAGTTCTATCACAACTGCATGATCCTGGGCGACGACCCCAAGGTCACGCGCGCGCGCCTCCAGCTCTGCCTCGCGACGCGCAAGGTGCTGGCGGACGTGCTGGAGCTTCTCGGCGTGGAGGCGCCGGATTTCATGGGGGAGAAGGAATGAGCAAGGAGATCCTCGTCGTCGGCTCGGTGGCCTACGACACCGTGGCCACCGTGCGCGAGACCCGCGAGCGCCAGCTCGGGGGCAGCGCCAGCTTCTTCGCCCTGGCCGCCAGGCTCTTCGCCCCGGTGCGCGCCGTGGGCGTGGTGGGCGACGACTTCCGCCAGGCGGACCTGGACCTGCTCTCCTCCCGCGGCGTGGACATCGCCGGCATCGAGCGGGCGCAGGGGCCCACCTTCCACTGGTCGGGCCGCTACCACGCGGACATGATCGAGCGCGACACCCTGGCCACGGAGCTGGGCGTGTTCGCCGACTTCCAGCCCGCCCTGCCCGCCGGCTGGGCCGCGTCGCCCTACGTGCTGCTGGCCAACATCCACCCGGCCCTGCAGCTCGACGTGCTCGAGGCCGTGGATGCGCCGCGCCTGGTGGTGCTGGACACCATGAACCTCTGGATCGAGACCACGCGCGAGGCCCTGCTGGCCGTGCTGGCCCGCGTGGACGTGCTGCTGGTCAACGATTCCGAAGCCCGTCTGCTCACCGGCGAGACCGGTTTGAAGGAGGCCGCCGCGGCCATCGCGGAGCTCGGCCCCAAGCGCGTGGTGATCAAGAAGGGGGAGCACGGCGCCCTCTACTTCGGCCCCGACGGCGTGCTGGCCGTCCCCGCCATCCTCCTGCCCGAGGTGGTGGACCCCACCGGCGCCGGCGACACCTTCGCCGGCGGCTTCCTGGGCTGGCTCGCGGACCGCGGCGTGGACCGCGACGCGCCCGACGCCGAGTTCCGCCGCGCCATGGTGGCGGGCACGGCCGTGGCCAGCTTCTGCCCCCAGGCCTTCAGCGTGGAGGCCCTCGCGGATCTGGAGCGGGACCGCGTGGAGGCGCGCATGGCCGAGCTGTCGGCCATGATGACTCCCTGAAACCGGCTTCGTTCGGCGACAGGACTTGGATTTTCCCTCCCGTCCGGTTTTCGTTGGACCGGTCCGGTGGGCTCTGCTACCATTCCTCAATCCACCGAACCCCTTAGGCCTCAAGGATGTGCGGGGAGGCCCCCAAGTGAATCAGCATCATGACGAGCACCATGGTTGGGTCCAGGACGCGGAACGCTGGATCTGTCAGCTGCAGGCCGTGCGCCAGTGCAAGATCGACCTGGACGCCGCCGGCAACGTGAGCGGCATCCACGTGGTCTCCACGGACGAACGCGATCCGCGCCACGTGGTCCGGGACGTGGAGGGGCTGCTCAAGGCCCGCCTCGGCCTGGACGTGTACTACAAGAAGATCGGGGTGGTGCAGGTCATCGACCCCGTGGACGAGGACGAGGATGGGCCCCCCGAGCGCGAGGCGGTGTCCCAGGATCCGCCTCAGGCCGCCGTGCCGGAACCGCGCCCCGAGCCCGCGCCCGCGGCCGCCCGCCGCGCGCCCGACCCGGTGCCGTTCCCCGTGGGCGACGGCCCGCGCGCCGCGGTGATCGTGGAGGAGCCGCCCCTGGCCCGCGTGGAGTGCGCCGGCCTGGGGCTGATGGTGTCCGGCGCCAACCTCACCGCCACCGTGGAGCTGGTGCGGGGGGAGGCCTCGGCCCAGGGCCGCGCCGCCGGCCCCAACCAGCCCGGCATGGATCAGCAGATCCTGGCCCGGGCCGCGGTCCAGGCGCTGGAGAACCTGCTGGGCTCCGTGGTCCAGCTCAGCGTGGCCGACGTGCGGCCCCAGGAGACGGCCGGCGAGCCCCTGCTCGTGGTGGCCGTGGACCTGGTGGAGGGCCGCCGCAGCGAGCGCTTCTTCGGCCTCTGCCGGACGCGCCCCAATCCCCAGCAGGCGGCGGTCTACGCCGTGCTGGACGCCTTGAATCGGCGGCTGGAGCTCATGGACGCCCGCGGCGAGCTCCTGGCCCAGGAGGACTAGACAGACCAGGAGGTTCAGGAACCGGCAACGTCCTACCCACCACCCGAGCGGAGCGGTGCGGTTGAGCGGAGCGCCTCTGCCCACAGTGTTTCACTGATCGGCAAGTTCCCCCCAAGGAACGGAGGTGACGACATGCTCGACTTCCTGATGGGTCTGTTCTACAAGTGGGAGTGGTAGGCAGGTGAAGGGCGTTGCCGGTTCCCATCCCTCGGATTGCATTCAAGTCCAGCGCCTATCGGGCCGATAGGTTAAGGGAATCCATCGGCGTCGCCCTGCAGCGGCGACGGCCGCGCCTATCGTGAGACGTCCGGAGACGAGTTGTGAGCGAGACCCGCGAGCGCCAGCGCCGCAGACTTTTCCGAGCCTATTACGCCGTGAGCCTGGCCGCCGGTGCGGGCACGCTGGCGTGGCTGGCGGCGCGCGGCGTGGAGCCTCCCCACGACTCCCTGGGCTGGGTCTTCTTCTTCCTCGTCCTGCTCTTCGCCGACACCAAGATGGCCGAGGCCCAGGTCCGCGGCGGCGGCCGCGTGCTGTCCTCGCGCACCCTGGACCTCTCCATGGTGGTGCTCTTCGGGCCCCTGGTGGCCTGCACCGCCGAAGCCCTCTCGGCCGTGTTCCGCGGCCTGATCCTGCGCACGGCTCCGCCGCGCAAGGTGTTCTTCAACGCCAGCATGCTGGTCGTCGCGGCCGCGGCGGCGGGCCTGGTGTACGAGGCCGCGCCCTGGAACGACGCCTTCGATTCGCCGCTCTTCCTGGTGCCGCTGCTCACCTCGCTGCTGGCCTACAGCCTGGTGAACACCTTCATGGTCACCACCATCATGAGCCTGGACCGGGGCATCCCGTTCCGCGAGGTCTGGTTCCGCGACTTCCGCTGGGGCGGCGCGCGCGGGCTCATGGAGCTGCCGTTCACGGCCATGGTCATCCTGCTCTACATGCAGGCCGGCGCCTGGACCCTGGGCATCTACCTGCCCATCATCGCGGTGATCTACCTGAGCGCCAAGGCGGTCAAGAACACGCGCGAGGCGCACATGGCGTCGATCGCCGTGCTGGCCACCACCCTGGAGGCCGACGAGCCCTACACCCACGGCCACAGCTACCGCGTGGCCCAGTACAGCGTGACCATCGGCCGCGCCATGGGCATGTCGCCGCAGGAGCTGGAGACGCTGGAGTACGGCGGCCTGCTCCACGACATCGGCAAGATCGCCATCACCAACGACATCATCTGCAAGCCCGGCCGTCTGACCGACGAGGAGTTCAGCGTGCTGGCGGAGCATCCTGCCATCGGCGCGCGCATCGTGGAGCAGATCAAGTTCCTGCCGGACACGGTGGATCTGGTGCGCCACCACCACGAGCGCGTGGACGGCAAGGGCTACCCCGACGGCCTGCGCGGCGACGAGATCAGCCTGGGCTCCAGCATCATGAACGTGAGCGACGCCTTCGACGCCATGACCAGCGACCGCTCCTACCGCAAGGCCCTGCCCGTGGAGGTGGCCCTGCAGGAGCTGCAGAAGTACGCGGGCACCCAGTTCCGCCAGGACGTGGTGGACACCGTGTGCGATCTGCACCGCCGCGGCGAGTTCGACGTGATCCCCGACTCCGCCGTGCAGCAGGTCATCCGCGAGATCCAGCAGGTGGGGTCGCCGGCGGTCTCGCCCAGCATGCCCCGCATCGTGCCCATCGAGAAGGCCCCGGTGAAGGAGATCCCCGCCGAGGACCACGTGGAGACCGAGGTCCACCAGCTCCCCTGATCCCCGCCGCCTTCCGCGGTTGACAGCGCCGCCTCCCTGTCCCAACGTGACCCCGACCCTCCGGCCGCCCGCAGCGGCCCCGTGCGGCGTGTTTTCCCAAGGCGGATCCCATGAAGTACAGCGACAGCGGCGTGAACATCGACGCGGCCACGCGCGCCCTGGCCGGCGCCAAGCAGGCCGTGCGCTCCACCTGGGACGAGCGCGTGCTCAGCGATCTGGGCTCCTTCGGCGGCCTCTACCGCGCCGCGCCGGGCCAGCCCCTGCTGGTGGCCAGCGTGGACGGCGTGGGCACCAAGGTGAAGGTGGCCACCCTGGCGGGACGCTTCGACACGGTGGGGCAGGACCTGGTCAACCACTGCGTGGACGACATCCTGGTCCAGGGCGCCGAGCCCCTGTTCTTCCTGGACTACTTCGCCACCGGCAAGCTGGCCGACGGCATGCTGGAGCAGGTGCTCGAGGGCTTCGCGGCGGCCTGCCGCGAGAACGGCTGCGCCCTGCTGGGCGGCGAGACGGCCGAGATGCCCGGCGTGTACCCGGAGGGGGAGTTCGACCTGGCCGGCTGCATCGTGGGCCAGGTGCGTGAGGAGGACCTGATCGACGGCAGCGCCATCCGCGCCGGCGACCGCCTCTGGGGCCTGCCGTCCACGGGCCTGCACACCAACGGCTACAGCCTGGCCCGCCGCGTGCTCTTCGACGTGGCCGGCTTCGGGGCCGACACGCATCTGGACGAGTTGGGCACCACCGTGGGCGACGCCCTGCTGGCCGTCCACCGCAGCTACCTGGAGCCCGTGCGCGCGCTGTGGAAGGCCCTGGGCCGTCCGGCGGTGCACGGCCTGGCCCACATCACCGGCGGCGGCTTCTACGACAACGTGCCGCGCATCGTGCCCAAGGGGCTGTGCGCGCGCATCGACACCACCGCCTGGGACGTGCCGCCCGTCTTCCCGCTCATCGCGCGGCTGGGCGACGTGGACGCCGCGGAGATGCACCGCGTGTTCAACATGGGCATCGGCCTGGTGCTGGCGGTGGACGCCGGCGCGGACGAGGGCGCCCTGCGCGAGG
>DAOTGJ010000015.1:0-1437 GCA_035447065.1 Candidatus Krumholzibacteriia bacterium | reverse complement strand
GAGAGCGGCACGGGCAAGGAGGTGCTGGCGCGCACGGTGCACGAGGGGAGCGCGCGGCGGGAGGCGCCGTTCATCGGCGTGAACTGCGCCGCCCTTCCGGAGACCCTATTCGAGTCCGAGCTCTTCGGCCACAAGGCCGGCGCCTTCACCGGCGCGGGCCGCGAGAAGACCGGCCTGCTGGAGGCGGCCCACGGCGGCACCTTCTTCCTGGACGAGATCGGCGACATGCCGCTCGCCCTGCAGATCAAGCTGCTGCGCGTGATGCAGGAGCGGCGGCTGCGGCGCATCGGCGATCTGCGGGATCGGGCGGTGGACGTGCGCTTCGTGGCGGCCAGCCACCGCGACCTGGACGCCGAGGTGGCCGCCGGCAATTTCCGCCTGGATCTCTTCTACCGCCTCAAGGTGGTGCGCCTGGTCATCCCGCCCCTGCGCCGCCGGCCCGAGGACATCGCCCCGCTGCTGGCCTGGTTCCTGGACCGCGCCGGCCGGGATCCCCAGTCCGTGCAGCTCGCCCCCGAAGCCCTGGACGCCCTCCAGTCCTACCGCTGGCCCGGCAACGTGCGCGAGCTGGAGAACGAGGTGGCCCGCTGGCTGGCCCTGCACGGCCGCGAGCCCGTGCTGCGGGCCGAGCACCTGTCGCTGGACGTGCGCAAGGCCCTGGATCCGTCGGCCGATCCGGCGGACCTGGGCACGCTGCGTCCCATGGACGAGGCCACGGTGCTGCTGGAGCGCTACCTGATCCGCAAGGCCATCGAGGCCTGCCGCGGGCGCAAGAGCGACGCGGCGCGGCGCCTGGGGCTGTCGCGCCAGGGGCTCTACAAGAAGATCCGCCGCTACGGCATGGTGGATCTGTTGCAGCCGGCGTGACGGCAGCGTATGTTCCGCCCCATGACCGCACCCCACGCCACCTCCCGCGGCCTCGCCGCCGCGCTGCGCCTCTCGCCGGCGACCCTCGCGGCCGCCGGCGCCGGCCTCATGGCCGCCACCGCCCTGCCTCCGTTCCGCCACACCGGCCCGCTCATGGTGCCGGCCCTGGCGCTGCTCTTCTGGGCGGTACTGCGGGCGCCGTCGCCGTGGCGGACGGCCTGGGCTTTCGGCGCGGTCCACCAGCTCGCCCTGCTGCACTGGCTCTACTTCCTGGGCGACGCGGCGCCCATCGCCTCGCGGACCCTGGTGCCCGCCTCCGCCACCGCGGCGGTGCTCTACGCCTCGCTGTACGCGGCCCTGTGGGGCGGCGTGATCGGCCTGGCGCGCCGCCGCCTGGGCGTGGCCGCGGCGCTGGCCCTGATCCCCCTGAGCTGGTTCCTCACGGAATGGCTGCGCGGCACGGGCGAGCTGGCGTTCCCCTGGTGCCTGACCGGCGCCGCGGTGCTGACCACCGACGCGCTGCACCTGGCGGCGGCGGCGGGGGAGGCCGGGCTGGGCGCCTGGCTGGCC
>DAOTGJ010000014.1:0-75404 GCA_035447065.1 Candidatus Krumholzibacteriia bacterium | reverse complement strand
GGACCCCCATGAACCTCGCCACCTTCGCCGAGAACCTCAGCGGCACCGTCTGGGGCTGGCCCAGCGACTTCCCCGCCATGGTCGCCCTGCTGCTGGTGACCGGCCTGTTCACCACCGTCAGCCTGCGCTTCATCCAGCTGCGGCGGCTGAAGCACAGCCTGGACGTGATCCGCGGCAAGTACGACGACCCGGAGCACGACGGCGACCTCTCCCACTTCCAGGCCCTGACCACGGCGCTGTCCGCCACGGTGGGCATCGGCAACATCGCGGGCGTGGCCACGGCCATCCACTACGGCGGGCCCGGCGCCCTGTTCTGGATGTGGGTCACGGCCGTGTTCGGCATGGCCCTGAAGTACGCCGAGTGCACGCTGAGCCTGAAGTACCGCACCATCCTGCCGGACGGCAGCGCCGCGGGCGGGCCCATGTACTACATCGAGAAGGGGCTGGGGAAGGGGTGGAAGCCGCTGGCCGCGTTCTTCGCGGTATGCGCGGTGATCAGCAGCTTCGGCTCCGGCAACTCGATCCAGAGCTTCACCGTGGCGGACCAGCTGCGGGCGGACCTGGGCGTGCCCACGTGGATCTCCGGCCTGGTGCTGGCGTCGCTGGTGGCGGCGGTGATCCTGGGCGGCATCAAGCGCATCGGCGCGGTGACCAGCAAGCTGGTGCCGTACATGGCCGTGCTGTACGTGACGGGCGGGCTGCTGGTGCTGGTGCTGAACTTCGGGACGATCCCGGAGATGCTGGGCACCATCGTGACGTCGGCCTTCCAGCCGGCGGCGCAGGCGGGCGGCTTCGCGGGCGGCACGTTCATCTTCATGCTCACCTGGGGCGTGAAGCGGGGGCTGTTCTCCAACGAGTCGGGCCAGGGCTCGGCGCCCATCGCCCACGCGGCGGCCAAGACCGACGAACCGGTGCGCGAGGGCGTGGTGGCCATGATGGGGCCGCTCATCGACACGCTGATCATCTGCACCATCACCGGGCTGGTCATCCTGAGCACGGGGGTGTGGAAGGAGCGGCTGCCCGACGCCGTGCCCGTGAACGCCCAGAGCGCCCTGACGGTGGTGGACGCCGCCGGCGAGGTGGGCGTGAACGGCGCCATCGCCGACGCGCATCTCTTCACCGGCACGGTGCAGGTGCGCGACGGCAAGACGGCCGACGTGGGATTCGTGCGGCACCACGCGCTGGTGCGGCGTCCGCAGATCTCCGGCCCCGACGGCGCGGCCTGGAGCGGGACCCTGGAGGTGGAGGCGGGCGCCATCGCCTTCGAAGGGCTGCCGGACCTCACCCTCGCCGGCGACATGGCCCAGAACGGCTCGCCCCTGACCGCGGCGGCCTTCCAGCGCGGGCTCGAACCCATGCTGGGACGCTACGGCTACCTCATCGTGACGGTGGGCGTGCTGCTCTTCGGCCTGAGCACCGCCATCAGCTGGAGCTACTACGGCGACCGCGCCGTGGTCTACCTCTTCGGCACCCGCTGGGTCACCCCCTACAAGGTGGTGTTCTGCGTCATGCACTTCCTGGGGGCGATCTTCAGCCTGGAGATCGTCTGGAACTTCGGGGACAGCGCGCTGGGGCTGATGTCCGTGCCCAACCTGATCGCGCTGATCCTGCTGGCGGGGATGGTGCGGAGGATGACCAACGACTACTTCGGCAAGGTGCAGCGGCCGCTGCGCTGAGGCCCCGGCGCCGGGAGCCCTCGGGCCGCCCCCCCCCCTCCCAGCCAGGGGCGGGGCGGCCCGTTTTTTTTCCCCGAAGGCCGTTCCCGTCGTTTCTCCAGTTGACACACGGCCCGACCGGAATACCTTGGCGCTGATCTCGCAGGGCCGCCCGGGAATCATTCCGGCACGCCCGGCGCGGGCACCCTCGGCCTCAAAGAAGGAGGTCGCAAGTGCGTGCTTATCCCGAGACGGGGAACATGCCCGAGGCGCGGTTCCCCCACCACGGCCAGGAGGCAGAGGCGGATCTCTCCGCCGAACCTCCCTCGCCACCGGTCGCGGCGGACGATTCCGACCACCCGGATCCCATCCCCGACTACTTCCTGCAGAAGCGGCTGCCCTCCAGCAGTCCCCGCACCCTCGAGTTCCGCCGGCGACATTTCGCCGGCGTCTCTGCAAGGGACTGGAACGACTGGCACTGGCAGATGCGGCACCGCGTCCGCACCCTCGACCGCCTGGAGAGCATGATCCAGCTCTCGGAGGCGGAGCGCGGGGCCCTGGCCAAGGGCGGCGACCTGCTGCCCATGGCCGTGACGCCGTACTACATGAGCCTGCTCGACCCCGGGGATCCCCAGCAGCCCCTGCGCCGGACCATGCTGCCGGTGCAGAAGGAGTTCCTGCGCACTCCCGGCGAGGCCGACGACCCCCTCGGCGAGGATGAGCACAGCCCGGTGCCGGGGCTGGTGCACCGCTACCCCGACCGGGTGCTCTTCCTCGTGCACGACCACTGCGCGGCCTACTGCCGCTACTGCACGCGTTCGCGCGTGGTGGGCCAGGGCGAGCTGCAGCCCAACAAGGCCCGCCTGCAGGAAGGCCTGGACTACATCCGGGCCACGCCGCGGATCCGCGACGTGCTCCTGTCGGGCGGAGACCCCCTCACCCTGTCGGACGACAAGCTGGACTGGCTGCTGGGCGAGCTGCGCTCGATCCCGCACGTGCAGTTCGTGCGCATCGGCACCATGGTGCCGGTGGTCATGCCCCAGCGCATCACCCCCGCCCTGGTGAAGATGCTGCGGAGGCACCACCCGCTCTGGCTCAGCATCCACTTCACCCACCCGGACGAGTGCACGCCGGAAACGGTGCGCGCCTGCCGCCGGCTGGCCGACGCCGGCATCCCCTTGGGCTCGCAGATGGTGCTGCTCAGGGGCGTCAACGACAGCGTGCCCGTGATGAAGGACCTGCTGCACCGGCAGCTGATGATGCGCGTGCGTCCCTACTACCTGTACCAGTGCGATCCCATCTCCGGCTCGGCCCACTTCCGCACCACGGTGCAGGAAGGCCTGGACCTGATCCGCGGTCTGCGGGGGCACACCACCGGCTACGCCCTGCCCACCTACGTCATCGACGCCCCCGGCGGCGGCGGCAAGATCCCGCTGCTGCCCGAGTCGGTGGTGGGGCGCGACGGGGACGACCTGCTGCTGCGCGGCTACGCCGGGACCCTGCACCGCTACCCGGACCCGCCGCGCGGAAAGCCGCGGACGGCCCGGATCGCCAAGGAGGCGGAACGATGAGGATCGGCCTGACCTACGATCTGCGGGACGAGTACCTCGCCATGGGCTACGGCGAGGAGGAGACGGCCGAGTTCGACCGCATCTCCACCATCGAGTCCATCGAGGACGCCCTGCGGCGGCTGGGCCATCAGACCGACCGCATCGGCCACGCCCGCAGCCTGGCGGCGCGGCTGGTGGCCGGCGACCGCTGGGACCTGGTCTTCAACATCGCCGAGGGCCTGACCGGCATCGGGCGCGAGGCCCAGGTGCCGGCCATGCTGGACGCGTTCGGCATCCCGTACACCTTCAGCGATCCGCTGGTGATGTCGCTGACCCTGCACAAGGGCATGACCAAGCGGATCCTGCGGGACGGAGGGCTGCCCACGCCGCCCTTCGCCGAAGTGGCCGCCGCCGGCGACATCGACGGGATCCGGCTGCCCTTCCCTCTCTTCGCCAAGCCCCTGGCCGAGGGCACGGGCAAGGGCATCGACGGCGGCTCGGTCCTGCGCACGCCGGTCGAGCTGCGCGCCCGCTGCCTGGACCTGCTGGAGCGGTTCCGGCAGCCCGTGCTGGTGGAGACCTACCTGCCGGGCCGCGAATTCACCGTGGGGATCACGGGCACCGGCGAGGCGGCCCGCGTGGTGGGCACGTTGGAGGTGGTGCTCCTGGACCAGGCCGAAAGCGGGGCCTACACCTACGTGAACAAGGAGCAGTGCGAGGAGCTGGTGGAGTACCGCCGCGTCACCGCCCAGGAGGACCCGGCCGTGGCCCGCAGCGAGGAGATCTGCCTGGCCGCCTGGCGTCTGCTGGGCTGCCGCGACGGCGGCCGCCTGGACGTGCGCTGCGACGAGGCCGGTCGGCCCCAGATCATGGAGGTCAACCCGCTGGCGGGCATGCACCCCGAGCACTCGGACCTGCCGATGATCGCCACGGCCGAGAACGTGCCGTACGTGGAGCTGGTGCGCCGGATCGTGGACTCGGCGGCCGCCCGGGCCGGCATCCCATCGCCGACCGCGAAGGGGCCCGCTCATGCATGTGACGCTCCTGCATAACGAGGTCGCGCCGGACGCCGCCGCCGACGAGGCCGACGTGCTCGTCCAGGTCGACGCCGTCCGGGCGGCCCTGGCCGGATCCGGCCACCAGGTCACCACGGTGCCCTGCGGCCTGGACCTGGCGGCTCTGGCCTCCCGTCTGGAAGCATCGCGGCCCGACGCCGTCTTCAACCTGGTGGAGAGCCTGGGCGGCCAGGGCCGACTGATCGCCGTGGTGCCCTATCTGCTGGAGGCCCGGGGGCTGCGCTTCACCGGCTGCCCCGCCGACGCCATCCACCTGACCAGCCACAAGACCCTGGCCAAGCGTCTGCTGCTGCAGGCCGGCCTGCCCACTCCCGCCTGGATCGAAGCCGACGGCACGTCCGCCGGCGGCTCCGGCGGTGAGCGCTGGATCGTCAAGTCGGTCTGGGAGGACGCTTCCCTGGGCATGGACGACACGGCGGTCACGGGCGAGGGCGTCGCGGCTGCGGCCCGCTTGCTGGAGGCGCGGCGGAACGCTCCCGGAGCCCCTTGGTTCGCCGAGGCCTTCGTGGAGGGCCGGGAGTTCAACATCGCCCTGCTCGAAGGTCCCGCAGGCCCCGCGGTCCTGCCCCCGGCGGAGATCCTCTTCCCGGACTATCCCGAAGGCAAGCCGCGGATCGTGGGCTACGCCGCCAAATGGGATCCCGACTCGTTCGAGTACACGCACACGGTACGGTCCTTCCCGACCGAGGATCGGGACGGCCCCCTGCTGGCGGAGGTGGGGCGGCTGGCGCGGGCCTGCTGGGACCTGTACGGATTGCGCGGCTGGGCTCGGGTCGACTTCCGGGTCGATGCACGAGGCCGGCCGTTCATCCTCGAGGTCAACGCCAATCCCTGCCTCGCGCCGGACGCCGGCTTCGCCGCGGCCCTGGACAGGGCCGGCACGTCCTTCGCCGACGCGGTCGCGCACATCCTTGCCGCCGCTCGCTGAGCAGGCCCCGCGACGAAGGAGACGATGGTGTTCCGCATCCGGCGCATCCACGACGACACCCTGCCGGTCAACCGCGAGGCCATCCGCCAGGTCAAGCAGATCCTCAAGGAGCAGTTCGCCGAGGCGCCCAAGCGCGACGTCGACGGCCTGATCCAGAAGCTGCGCGACCCCTTCGCCCAGGGCCTGCGCGCCGTCCTCCACGTGGCCGAGCGCCGGGACGGTCAGGTGCAGGGGTTCGCCCTGGTGCTGCACGTGCCCGAGCTGCGCATGGCCTATCTGGACTACATCGCCTCCAGCGCACGGCTTACCAGCCGCGGCATCGGCGGCGCGCTCTACCAGCGGGTGCGCGAGGAGGCCGTCGCGTCCGGTGTGCGCGCGATCTTCTTCGAATGCCTCCCCGACGAGCCCGCGGATTGCGGGGACAAGGAGCTGCTGGCGCCCAACCGGGCCCGGCTGCGCTTCTACGAGGCCTTCGGGGCCCGACCCGCGGTCGCCAACGAGTACAATGCCCCCCTGGACGACCAGAACGACTGCATGCCCTACCTGGTGATCGACGATCTGGCGCCCGAGCGCCCCCTGCGCCGGAGCTTCGTGCGCAACGCGGTGCGGGCGATCCTGGAGCGCAAGTACGCCCACCTCTGCCCGCCGGCCTACGTGGAGAAGGTGGTGGCCTCGTTCCGAGCGGATCCGGTGCCCCTGCGCGAGCCCCGCTACGTGCGGGCCGAGAAGCCCGGCCCGGCCCTGCCGGCGCCGCCGCCGGCCGAGCGCATCGCCCTGTTCGTCAACGACAAGCACGACATCCACCACGTTCAGGACCGCGGCTACGTGGAGGCCCCGGCGCGGGTCGGGCGCATCGTCAGCGAGCTGGACAAGACCGACCTCTTCGAGCGGCTGCGTCCCCGCACCCGCTCGCTGGAGCCGGTGCGCCAGGTCCACGACCCGGCCCTCGTGGCCTACATGCGCAAGGTGTGCCTGGACCTGCCGGAGGGCGAGTCCGTGTACCCCTACGTGTTCCCCATCCGCAACGCCAGCCGTCCGCCCACGGATCTGGCCATGCGGGCGGGCTACTACTGCATCGACACCTTCACGCCACTGAACCGCAACGCCTTCCTGGCGGCCCGGGGCGCCGTGGACTGCGCCCTGGCGGGCGCCGAAGCCATCGCCGACGGCCGGCGCCTGGCCTACGCCCTGGTGCGTCCGCCCGGCCATCACGCCGAGCGCCGGGTCTTCGGCGGCTTCTGCTACTTCAACAACACGGCCGTGGCGGCCCACCGCCTGTCGCGCCTGGGCAAGGTGGCGATCCTGGACCTGGACTACCACCACGGCAACGGCCAGCAGGACATCTTCTACGCACGCAGCGACGTGTTGACCGTCTCGATCCACGGCAATCCGCGCTTCGCCTACCCCTACTTCTCGGGCTTCGCCGAGGAGCAGGGCGAAGGCGCCGGCCTGGGCTACAACCTGAACCTGCCGCTGCCCGAGAAGGTGGACGGCGCCCGCTACCGGGAGGCCCTGGACCAGGCGCTGCGGCGCATCCAAGGCTTCGCGCCGGCCGTGCTGGCGGTGGCCCTGGGCCTGGACACGGCCAAGGGCGACCCCACGGGCACCTGGAGCCTGAGCCCGGAGGACCTGCACCGGAACGGGCTGAGCGTGGGCGCGCTGGGGTTGCCGACCCTGGTGGTGCAGGAGGGCGGCTACCGCACCCGCACGTTGGGCCGCAACGCGCGCGCCTTCTTCGAGGGACTGCACAAGGGAGCAAGATCATGACGGAGGAGACCGGAGTCTTCACGATCCGCGAGCAGGTCCGCGCCGACGACGTGGCGGCGGTGCGCGACCTGGTGGCCGCCACGGGCTTCTTCTCGGACGAGGAGGTGGCCATCGCCGCCGAGCTGGTCCAGGAGCGCCTGGACCGGGGGCTGGCCAGCGGCTACGAGTTCATCCTGGCGGACCGCGACGGCCGCCTGGAGGGCTACTCCTGCTACGGGCTGATCCCCTGCAGCACCGTGAGCTGGGACCTGTACTGGATCGCCGTGGCTCCCGCGACGCAGGGCTCCGGGTTGGGCCGGCGCATCCTCGCCCAGACCGAGCGGCGCATCGCCGAGCATGGGGGCCTGGCCTGCTACGCCGAGACCAGCGGCCGCGACCAGTACGTCTCCACGCGGGCCTTCTACGAGCGCAACGGCTACGACTCGGGGGCCGTCTTCCCCGACTTCTACGCTCCGGGCGACGCCAAGCACGTCTTCGTCAAGCGGCTCGACTGAGCCGACGACGGCGAGAAGCGGCGGAGCCGGGGTCGGCCGTCCCTTCGGACGGGCCGGATGATTTTTCGAGGCGCCATCTATGTAATCATTATTGAAGTTATTTGATTGATGGCCGATAATCAGAACATCGACTCATGGATCCGCCCGACCCAGGAGCCCCGCACCATGATCCGCATCGGAGCACCGATCCTCCTCGCCGTGGTCCTGGCGTCCGCGAACGCCTCCGCCACCGTCCCCCTCTCCACCGACGTGTCCGCCCACTTCTCGGGCTCCGGCAACTGCGCCGCCTGCCACACCGGCAGCGGCACGGTCATGGTGGAGGACGGCGTGGACATCTCCCCCGCCACATTGTGGCGCTCCACCATGATGGCCAACGCGGCGCGTGACCCCCTCTGGCAGGCCGTGGTCTCGGCCGAGGTGACGGAGCATCCGGAGCTGCAGTCGGTCATCGAGAACACCTGCACCACGTGCCACGCCCCCCTGGGCCACGCCCAGGCGGAGCTCGACGGCGCCCTGCCCTACTCCATGGCGGACCTGGCCGCGAGCGGCCTGGCCCAGGACGGCGTCTCCTGCACCCTGTGCCACCAGATCCGCCCCGACAACCTGGGCGACCCCGAGAGCTTCACCGGCGGCTACGAGGTGGGGACCGCCCACGAGATCTTCGGGCCCTACGCCGGCCCGCTGACCGGCCCCATGGTCAACCAGACGGGGTTCACTCCGGTGGCGGCGGAGCACATGGGCGACTCGGAGCTGTGCGCCACCTGCCACACCCTGTTCACGCCTTTCGTGGATCACGAGGGCAACGTGGTGGGCGAGTTCCCCGAGCAGGCGCCGTACCTGGAATGGCAGGCCAGCAGCTACGCCGCCCAGGGCGTGGAGTGCCAGGACTGCCACATGCCGCGTTCCGCCGCGCCGGTGGACATCTCCACCATGCCGGGCTGGCACACCGTCACGCACGAGCCGTACTGGGAGCACGGGTTCGTGGGCGGCAACGCCTTCATGCTGGGCCTGCTGCGCGACCACGCCGACGAGCTGGGCCTCAGCGCCACGCCCGCCCAGTTCGACGCCACCATCGAGCGCACCCTGGTCAACCTGACCCGGAACAGCCTGGCCCTGGACGTGACCGCCGATCCCACGGCCGACGGTCTGGACGTGACGGTGCGGCTGACCAACCTCACCGGCCACAAGCTGCCCACCGGCATCCCCCTGCGCCGCCTGTGGCTGCACCTGCGCGCCGAGGACGCCCTGGGCGCCACGGTCTTCGAGTCCGGCGCCTGGCAGTCCGACGGGACCATCGTGGGCCGCGATGCTCCGTACGAGCCCCATCACGACCTGATCACCGACGGCGGCCAGGTGGCCATCTACGAGGCCATCATGGGCGACGTGGACCACCAGCAGACCTACACGCTCCTGCACGCCGGCCAGCTGCTGAAGGACAACCGCCTGCCGCCCCTCGGCATGACTTCTGCCGCGGCCGGCTACGAGACCATCGCCGTGGCGGGCCTGGCCCTGGACGACCCCGACTTCAACCGCGACCAGGGGCTGGAGGGCAGCGGCGCCGATGTGGTCCACTACCGTCTGCCGGCGGCCTCGCGCGTGGTGGTGGAGGCCTGCTACCAGAGCGTGGTGCCGGAGTTCGTGGGCTATCTGGCGGGCTTCGAGACGCCGGAGATCGACGCCTTCCAGGCGCTCTACGGCGACCGCGACTACGCCCCGGTGATCATGGCCACCGCCGAGCTGGCCCTGGACGCCACCGCCGCGCCGGACCTCCCCTCGGCGCGCATCGCCCTGGACCACCCGTGGCCCAACCCCTGCAACCCGGGCACCAGCCTGCGCTACACCCTGTCCGCGGACGGCCATGCCCGTCTGAGCGTGTACGACCTGCTGGGCCACCGCGTGGCCGCGCTGGTGGATGCGGACCAGACCGCGGGCGAGCACCGCATCGACTGGCAGCCGCGGGATCTCTCCTCGGGCGTGTACGTGCTGCGGCTGGAGGCCCTGGGGCAGGTGCGCACCGGGAAGATCATGCTGGTGGAGTAGCTTCCTGCACGACTCCGGGCTCCGAAAGCCCCCCGAGAGGATCGGGGGGCTTTTTATTGTAGGATCAGACGCCTTCGGCAAATCGTGGACTATAATTCTCCCGTATCCGGGGCCCCTCCGGCTCCGCCCACTGGATCATCCTTCGGAGGTTCTCGCCATGGGTCCGCGCCCCGCGCTCCTCGTCATCCTGCTCCTGCTCGCCGCCGCCGTCGCGTCCGCCGAGCGTCCGCCCACGCCGCCGGAGCTGCGGAACCACGCGGCGGCCGCGTCGGTGAACGACGACCTCCTGCGCCCGGCTCGCCTCGGCGCCGCGGCTCCCGCCGCCCCCCGCGACGGCCGCGATCCCCTGGCCGGGCTGGACCCGCGGGACCGGGAGCTGGCCCTGCGCGCGCTGCCGCTGGTGATTCCGCCCGAGATCGGCGGCGACGACGTGGTGGTGACCGAGTCCCCCGACGTGTCCGCGGTGGAGGTGGGCATCGCCGAGAACGGCGCCGTCTTCGTGGCCGTGGGCTACTACGCCGGCGACCCCACCTGGTCCGAGTGGATCGACGTCTTCCGCTCCACGGACGGGGGCACCACCTTCCAGGCCTGGGGCCAGATCGGCGCCGACGACGGCAGCGTGCACCGCCTGCGCGACCTGGACGTGGCCGGCGGCTCCGTGCCGCGCGTGTTCGTGACCTGCATGGCGTACGGCGGCTCCGGCTTCGCCGTGGAAGTGGCCTACGCCGACCCCGCCGCCGCCGCCGCCGCCTGGACAACCACCGTGCCCCTGGGCTCCGGCGCGAGCTTCCTCAACCCCAGCCTGGAGATCGACGACCGCAGCTTCGAGTCGTACTACGTCTACCTGGTGGCCTCCGGCATCGACGGGAACGGCGACGACATCTGGTTCACACGCTCCACGAACCAGGGCCAGACCTGGGCGGCCGGCTACCGCATCGCCTCGCTCGCCTCCAGCGGCAACCTGATGTACTCCTGGCCGCGCATCAGCTACGGCTACGGCGGCGTGATCCACGTGCTCTGGACGTACACGGAGCGTCTGCAGGACACCTTCGACGACGCCGTGCGCTCCATCCGCGCCATCAACTATGCCAGCGCCCCCACGGACTGGGGCCCCCTCTACGGCGTCACCTCCTCGCTCGACGGCGTCGAGCAGATCGCCATCGACATCTGCGCCTCCCTCGCCACGTCGACCGCGGTCCTGATCTACAGCCAGGCGTTCTTCAACTTCGCCGACCCCGCCATGCGCGTCTCCACCGACGCCGGCATCGACTGGTTTGGCACGCCGGAGTTCGACGCGCCGTGGTCCATCGGCGGCGACATCGAGTACTCCCTGACGTCCGGCCGCTTCCTCGCCGCCGGCGTGTACGGCGACGACGACGGCGCCTCCCTGGTGCTCAGCAGCGCCGACGATGCCGCACCCGCCAGCTGGAGCGCCTTGGAGCGCTTCAGCGACGCGCCCACGAGCTGGCGCTACTGGCCGCAGCTCGCCCTGGACCGCAGCCGCGACGAGCAGCCGGCCGCGACGGTGCGGACCACCGACTCCAGCGCCGAGTTCGACGCCCTCTGGCGCGGCGCCCCCGGCTACCCCAACCTGGAACCGGGCCTGCCCGTGGATTTGGCCATGCCGGCGGTCACCTCCCCGGTGCTGGTGGACCTGGACCAGGACGGCGACCTGGAGATCGTGTTCGGCAACGCCGCGGGCCAGGTGGAGGCCCGCCACCACACCGGCGATGCGGTGGCCGGCTGGCCCGTCGCCCTGCCCGCGGGCGTGGCCTCGGTGGCGGTGGGCGAGCTCAGCCACGGCGAGCCCACCGTGGTGGCCGGCGGCGGCGACGGCGACGTGCACGCCTTCGATCCCCGCGGCGTCCCGCGCGACGGCTGGCCGGTGCAGTACGACCCCGGCGCGCCGGCCTTCGTCTCCATCGGCGCCCTGGGCGGACCGTACCCGCGGACGGTGGTGGTGGGCACGGGCGGCCACATCGGCTTCCTCAACTACCGCGGCGTGTCGCCCCTGGAGACCTTCGGCTGGAACGTCTTCACGGGCGACGTGATCGCGGCGCCGGCCATCGGCGACATCGACGACGACGGCGTGGCGGAGATCGTGGCGGCGGCCGGCGGCTCCGTGTTCGCCTTCAAGCTCTACGAGCCCTCGCCGGTGTTCTCCCGCGCCCTGGGCAGCGACGTGTCCGCAGCGGTGACCCTGGGCGACCTGGACCTGGACGGCACCCTGGAGATCGCCGCGCCCACCGCCGCCGGCCAGCTCTTCGTGCTGGACCACACGGGCGCCGATCACCCCGGCTTCCCGTTCACCTCCCCCACGGGCACGGCGCTCACCGCCGCGGCCTGGGCCCAGATCCGCGGCACCTTCGAGCCGGAGCTCGCCGTGGGCGCGCGCAACTGGAACGTGCACCTGCTCTATTCCAGCGGCGCCCAGGCCGGCGGCTTCCCCGTGGTGCCGGGCAACGGCTGGTACCTCTTCGCCAACCCCATCATGGGCGCGGTGGAAGGCGGCAGCGGCGACGTGGTGGCGCCCTCGCGCAGCACGGAGGTCTACTGCTGGGACAACTTCGGCGGGCTCATACCCGGCTGGCCGCGCGCGCTGCGCGGCGGCAACCAGGTGGAGGTGGCCGCCGCCATGGGCGACGTGGACCTGGACGGCCGCAACGAGCTGGTGGTGGTGGACCGGCAGCTCTTCGTGATGGATGTGGGCACGGCGCCGCTCTCCGCCGCCTCCACCTGGCCCATGGACGGCCACGATCCCCAGCGCACCGGCTGCTCCGACTGCCCCGAGGACGTGACCACCGCCGTGGGCGACCCCGCCGCGACGGGCGGCACCCGCGTCCGGTTCGCGGGCGCCTTCCCCAACCCCACCTCCGGCCCCTCCACGCAGTTCCGCTTCGCGGTGCCTCTGCGCGCGCAGGCCAGCCTGGAGATCTACGACCTCGCCGGCCGGCGCGTGCGGCGCGTCCTGCAGGAGGAGATCGCCGCCGGCGAGCACGTGCTGGGCTGGAACGGCCGCGACGACGCGGGCCGTCCCCTGGCCGGCGGCCAGTACTTCGCGCGCCTGCGGGTGCGCGGCCCCGGCGTGCGCGAGGACGTGTCGCGGCGGATCACCGTGCTGCGCTAGGCGGGATCGGTCCTTGTCCCCCAAGGCGGGACGTGGTTCAATGCGCGGCGCCGACGGGACGGTGGAGGTCCCGTCGGCGCCCTCACGTTCACCCGGGACACCGCAGCATGGGCAAGACCAAGACCAAGCCGAAGGCCAAGAGCAAGGCCAGGAAGGCCAAGGGCGGGCTGACCGCCGCCGCCGCCAACAAGCACTGGCTCTACGAGAACTCCGTGCAGAACCCCGAGGCGGAGGTTGAGTTCATCGACCGCGTGTACCGCGCCGAGTTCGGCCGCCTGCCGCGCCGCCTGCGCGAGGACTTCTGCGGCACCGCCTACCTGAGCCGCACCTGGGTGGAGCAGCGCCCGGACAACACGGCCGTGGGCGTGGACCTGGACGGCCCCACCCTGGATTACGGCCGCGAGCACCACCTGGCCGCCCTGGGCGACCGCGCCGACGCCGTGACCCTCATCCAGGCCGACGTGCGCGACGTGCAGGAGCCCAAGTGCGACGTGCTGGCCGCCACCAACTTCTCCTGGTGGGGCTTCCACGCCCGCGAGGAGCTGCTGGGCTACCTGCGCAACTGCCGCGCCTCGCTCAAGGAGGCCGGCATGCTGATGATGGACATCTACGGCGGCCCGGAAGCCCAGGTGCTCCAGCTCGAGGAGCGCGAGTGCGAGGGCTTCACCTACATCTGGGACCAGGACGTCTTCAGCCCCATCACCCACGCCTACACCTGCAGGATCCACTACCGCTTCCCCGACGGCACCGAGCTCAACAATGCCTTCACCTACGAGTGGCGCCTGTGGACGCTGCCCGAGATCCGCGACCTGCTGGCCGAGGCGGGCTTCCGCACGGTGACGGTGTTCTGGGAGGGTGCGGACGAGGACGGCGAGCCCGACGGGATCTTCGTGCCCAGCCTGGAGGGCGATACCGCGTCGGCGTGGGTGGCGTACGTGGTGGCGTTCGTCTGAGGCGCGCCGCGACGGCGGGATGGACGAAGGGAGGGCCCGCGGGCCCTCCCTTCCGCGTTCCGGCGACCTATCCTGCCTGCGCCGCCTTGGACGCCTCGAACTTGGCGAGCTGGCGCTTGTAGTAATCACGGCCCGGGTTCAGCTCGATGGCCCGCTTGATCGTGGCGATGGCCTCGTCGCAGTTGCCCAGGGCCTGGCAGAGCTCGGCGGCGGTGTCCAGGATCTCGGCCCGGTCCTCGTCCGATGCGGCCAGCTCCGCGCCGCGCAGCGCCCAGTCCAGGGCCTGCTCCTGGTTCACCTGGTTCTCGAAGCACCACCACGCCACGGAGTTCAGGCGCGAGGCGTCGTCCTGCCAGCCCTCGGGCTGGGCGGCCAGCTTCAGCTCCAGGGCCTTGGGCTTGTTCCCCTCCACGATCAGGGCGTGGGCCACGCGCAGGTCCGGCGCGAAGCCGGGCAGCTCGTCCGCGGGCACCGCCTGCAGCGAGGTCATGGCCCGCTCCAGGTAGGGCTTGGCCCGGGCCGGTTCGCCCTGGCCCGCGGCCAGGCCGGCCATGCGCATGGCCAGCAGCATGACCTTGTCGTGCAGGCCGCCCATCTGGGCCATGGCCTGGGCCTGGCTCGCCTCGGCGTCCACCTCGTCCAGGGTGAACTGACCCTTGCGCGCCCCGAAGAACATGTTGCCCATGATCTCCGACGTGTAGGCCGGGTAGCCGGCGGGATCCAGCTCGCGCGCCTTGCGCAGGTACGTCACCGAGTCGTCCAGCCGGCCGGCGGCCGCGGCGTCATCGGCCAGCACGCGGGCCAGGGCCACGGTGGGCGCGGCGGCGTAGGCCTCGGCCTTGGCGGTCACGGGGCGCGGGTCGGCGATGCCGGCGGTCACCTTCTCGTGGAAGGACTCGGGGCCGTCGTAGCCCAGCCAGGCGGCGCTGCGTTCGCCGTCGGGGGTGAGCATGACGTAGGTGGGGTAGCCGGGGATGCCGTACTGCTTGGCCAGGTCGGGGCCCTCGCCCTTCTCGCAGTCCACGGCGAAGAGGATCACGTCGTCCAGGACGTCCAGGATGGGCTGCTCGGTGGTCGCCTCACGGGCGAACTGCTTGCAGCCGGGTCACCAGTCGGTCATGAAGTCCAGGACCAGGGGCTTGTTCTCGGCCTTGGCCAGGGCCTTGGCGGCGGCGTAGTCGGCGGGGCCGTCGGCGGCCAGGGCCGCGCCCGCGCCCAGCACCAGCAGCGCCAGGGCCGCGAGGAGGGTGGTTCGCTGCATGAGGAACTCCAGGGTTGAGGACGATCGTCGAGGGGATTGGTGGGATCTTACGGCATCCGGGGCTCCGTGTTCCTCACCTTTTCTCCGACTCGAAACCCGATCGGCAGGACACGACGAGGGGAGGCGCCGGCCCGGCACCTCCCCTCGCTCCCTCGGACCCGCCACCTAGGGTGCGGATTCCTCGTTGCTGAAACGGGCCAGCTTGTCCCGGTACGATCCACGTTCGGGATCCAGGGCCACGGCCTGCTCCATCCTGGCCACGGCCTGGTCCCGATCCCCCAGCGCGAAGGCCAGTTCGGCGGCGGTGTCCAGGACCCGGGCGCGCGAGGCGTCATCGCCGGCGAGCTCCGCTCCGCGCAGGGCCAGCTCCAGGGCCTCCGCTTGGTTGATCCCGTTCTGGAAGCACCACCAGGCGAAGGAATTCAGGGTCGAGGAATCGTCGCGCCAGCCGTCGGGCAGGCTCGCACGCTTCAGTTTCAGCGCCTTGTCCTTGTCCTGCTCCACCACCAGCGCATGGGCCACCTCGAGACCGCCGGCATACTCCGGCCGCTCTTCGGTCGGCACGGCGTTCAGCGAGATCATGGCGCGCTCCAGGTACGGCGCCGCCAGCTCCCCTTCATCCCGGCGCAGCGCGAGTCCGGTGAACCGGTTCGCGATGGAGAGCACGTCGTCGTGGCGGCCCTCGGCCTGGGCCGCGATCTGCAGCGGTCCCGCCTCTTCACCGATCTCCGCCAGGGTGACCTGTCCCATCATGGCGCCGAAGAACAGGTTCTGCAGGATCTTCCCGGAGTAGTCGGCCGCCCGGTCCGGATCGAGCTCGCGGGCCTTCTTGTAGTAAGGCACCGAACCCGCCAGGCCGTAGGCGGCCGCTGTGGCCGCGGCCAGCGTCTTGGCCAATGCCAGGGTGGGTTCCGCATCGTAGGCGGCCTGCTTCTCCTCGAGCGTGCGCGGATCCGTCAGGGCGGCCTCCACCCGGGCGACGAAGGGCTCCGCGCCGTCGTAGCCCAGCCACGCGGCGATGCGACCGCCTGCGGGATTCAGCATGATGAAGGTGGGATAGGCGGGAGCCTGGAAACGTTTCTCCAGCTCCACTCCCTCCCCCTTCTCGCAATCCACCTGAAAAAGCACCACGTGCTCCAGCACGTCGACGAGGGCGGGCTCGCTGGTCGCCTCACGGGCGAACGTCTTGCAGCTCGGTCACCAGTCGGCCATGAAATCCAGAAGAAGCGGTTTCCCGGTGCTTTCGGACAGGGCCTGGGCGGCGGCGAAGTCCGACGGGGTCGTGGCGGTCGCGGCGGTGGCCAGCAGGAACAGGAGCGACATCGAAATCGTGATGCGTCGCATGGAGGTCCTCCGGAGAGTGGGAACGATGGCGATTGGCGATGCGGGGAACATACCCCTCCAGCCCTGGATTTTCCCTCTCGAAATGCTCTGACCATCACCTCCGCCGGAACCGAAACTCCTCATCCACCCCGTCCACCGTCACCCGCAGCTCTCCGTCCACCAACGTGTAGGCGATGACGCCGTCGCCCAGGGTGCCGTCCCCGGTGAAGACCACGCGGCCCGGCGCCGACTCCGTGACCCGCAGCTGCATGGGCGGTCCGTCGCCCTCCCAGGTGGTGTAGTCGGGGCGGAAGTGTTCGAAGCGCAGGATCAGCTCGCCGTCTTCTTCGGTGACCTGGAGGAACTCGCTGAAGATCAGGGAATCGCCCGCGGTGACGCGGCAGACGCCGTGCATGGAACCGCCGGCGGCGGGCAGCCACGCCTCGTCCACCACGCCGCCCAGGGCATTCGCGGTCCAGGCGCCTTCGAGCCAGGCAAGTTCGGCGATGCGGCCGTCGGCGTGGGCGACGACGGCCCAGGCCAGGAGCGCGACGGTCCAGAGGACGCGCCTCATGACATGGACCCGCCGGTGAGGTCCTGCGCGAGCATGTGGCGGTTGCCGTCGGGATCGAAGAAGGTGGCCAGGCGCACCATGCCGGGGATGGTCTGGGTCGCGCCGTCGAAACGCACCTGGTCCGCCTCCAGCGCGGCCCGTGTGACGTCGATGTCGGCCACGGTCCAGGTCAGGGTGGCGCCGCCGCGGGTCTGGGGCTTCTCCACCTGGCCCAGGCCCACGGTCACGCCCGCCACCGGCGAGGCCAGCTCCGCCCAAGCCATCTCGTCCATGCGGTAGAGGAGCTGGAAGCCCAGCACGTCCTGGTACCACGTCAGGCTGGCGTCCAGGTCGGCGCACTCCATGGCGCAGGTCAGGCCGTCGGCGTAGCCCAGGGTCTTGATCTTCTCCATGCGGTTCTCGCTTCTGTCGGGGTTGATCGGTTGACGGATGAACAAAATTATACTAGATATACTTTTGTTGCAACCAAGAAAGCGAGGTCGCCCGTGACCGCCTCGAAAACAGCCAGCACCCCCTGCGACGGCCTGGTCCGCCTCTGCCACCACCGCTGGCTCGTGCCCATGATCGCCCAGATCGGTCGGCTGGGAGGTGAGCGGGTGGCCTCGCTGACCGGCGCCCTGGGTGCGAGCGCCCCCTCGGTGCGGCGCACCCTCGCGGCCGCCCGGGAGCTGGACCTGGTCATGACCAATCCCGGCTACGGGCACCCCCTGCGCCCCGAGATCCTGCTGACGCCCTGGGGCGAGGCCGTGGCGCGGGAATGCGCCGGGGTGGTCGACGCCGCCCGGGATCTCGATCACGCGAACCTCGCGTCGCGCAAGTGGAGCCTGCCTGTCCTGGCCGCCCTGGTGGGGCAGCGGCTGCGGTTCTCCGATCTCGCGCTGCGGCTGCCGGACGCCACGCCGCGGTCGCTGGCATTGGCGTTGCGGGCGCTGGTCGAGGCGGGTCTAGTGGAACGGGCGGCGGACGCGGAGACCCTGGCGCGGCCGGAGTACGGTCTCGCCCCTGCGGCGGAGGCTCTGGCGCGACGCGCCGCCGCGCTGGCCGCGGCTGCGGAGTTTCTCGGAGGCGGCCGCCGGTCGACGGAGGATCCTTGACCCGAGCTTGCGTCCTCGCCCCCCCTTTCCCGCATCCTCAGCGCACGACATCACCCCGGACCGGAAGGCCTGCCCCATGAAGACGCTGCTCCTCGTCATGTCCGCGCTGCTGACCTTCGCCACGGCCGCCGCGGCCTCGGTCGCCCCCGGCCGCCTGCTCATCTACTACGGCTGGCCGTCGGGCCTCAACGGCACCTTCGAGGTGAACGCCGCCGCCGCCGAGATGGCCCCCTACCAGGTGGTGGTCCTGGGCGACGGCCTGGAGCTGGCCTCCCATCCCGACCACGCCAACACCGTGGCCATCCTGACCCGGCTCCACGCCACCTCCACGGCGCAGGTCTACGGCTACATCGATCTGGGCGTGAGCACGCAGAACCTCTCGGTGGCCGAGATCACCGCCCGCATGGACGCCTGGCAGGCCACCGGCGCCGACGGGATCTTCCTGGACGACTTCGGCTACGACTTCCTGGTCACGCGCGCGCGCCAGAACGCCGCGGTGGCCGCCGCCCACGCCCGCGGCCTGCCGGTGATCGCCAACGCCTGGGTGCCGGCCCACGCCTGCGGGTCGGAGATCGATCCGGTGGCCAACCCCACCGGCGAGGCGCCGCTGCTGGGCCCTGGCGACGCCTACCTCAGCGAGAGCTTCCAGATCGCCCTGGGCGCGTACCAGGATCCGGCGGCGTGGTGGGCCAAGGCGTCGGCGCTGGAGGCGTACCGGAACCAGCTGGGCATCGGCGTGCTGGCGGTGACCACCAGCGCGCCCGGCGGCGCCTTCGATCAGGCCATGTTCGACTACGCCTGGTACAGCGCCCTGCTCTGCGGCTACGACGCCGTGGGCTGGGGCGAGGACCAGTTCGCCGCGTCCACGGGGCAGGCGCCGCTGCGGGCGGTGCCGGGGGTGGATCCGGGGGCGGCATTCGTGTCGGACGTGCACGTGGACGGGGCGCTGTACCGCCGCGGGACGGATGCGGGGTGGGTCACGGTGGACGCGGCGCAGCATGCGGGGTCGTTCCTGGCGGGGCCGGTAGCGGTGCCGGCGGTGCCGGGGACTGAGATGCTGTCGGCTGCGCCCAATCCGTTCAACCCGGTCACGGAATTCGCGTTCACGCTGGAGCGGGCGGGGACGGTGACGATGGAGATCTTCGCCGCCGACGGGGAACGGGTGGCGCGGCCGCTGCGGCGGGCCGCGTTCGAGCCGGGACGGCATGGCGTGCAGTGGAGCGGCGCGGGCCTGCCCAGCGGGCCATACTTCGCCCGCCTGAACGTGGACGGAAGCATCAGGACCCGTCGGGTCATGCTGGTGCGTTAGGAGAGCAAAAAAGGGAGGACCTGCCCGGCAGGTCCTCCCTCGCATCGCGTCCGATCGCGGCCGGTCTACCCGCAGCCGCCGCCGCCGTCCCCGCAGCTCCCACAGTCGCCGCCGGCGCCCAGCTTGACCATGTAGCCCTTGCGGTAGCCGTCGTCCACGTAGTCGATGTTCACGCCGCCGCTCTGGCGCGCGAAGCCCACCACGTCGGGGGCCATGACGAAGGTCATGCCGGCCTCCACCACCTTCTCGTCGTCGTCCTTGGGCTCATCCAGAGCCATGCCCACGGAGGGCCCGCCTCAACCGAAGCCCTGGAAGTACAGACGGATCGCGTTGGGCCCGTCCTCCGGCAGGTCGAGGTTGCGGAACGCGGCGTCCGCGGCCTCGGTGATGTTGATCATGCTCGCCACTGTCGCTTCTCCCGGCTGGGGGTGACTGTGAAAACTGGCCCTCAATCTAGTCGCATATCTGCGCAGATGCAAATCCGGACCCGCGTCACCGCCCGGCGCCGTCCGCGGCCACCTGGAACGGCTCCCGCTCCTTGGTCTGCTTCGACCCCGCCAGCTTGGCCTTGAGGTCCTCCAGCACCAGGTAGCTCACCGGCACCAGGATCAGGGTGATGAACGTGGCGAAGAGCACGCCGAAGCCCAGGCTGATCGCCATCGGGATCAGGAACCGCGCCTGCATGCTGCGCTCCAGCAGCATGGGCGTGAGGCCGGCGAAGGTGGTCAGCGACGTGAGCACGATGGGCCGGAAGCGCCGCACGCCGCTCAGCAGCACCGCGGCGCGCACGCCGTGGCCATCGTCGCGGTGGCGATTGATGAAGTCCACCATGATCAGCGAGTCGTTCACCACCACGCCGGTCAGGGCCACCACGCCGAACATGCTCAGCAGGCTCAGGTCCATGCCCATGACCACGTGGCCCATCACCGCCCCCAGCAGGCCGAAGGGGATGGCCGACATGATGATCAGCGGCTGCGCGTAGCTGCGGAAGAGCACCGCCAGCAGGGCGTAGATCAGCAGCAGCGAGATCATGAAGCCCTTCTTGAGGCTGCCCAGCGACTCCATGCGGTCGCGCTCCTCCCCCTCGAAGGACAGGCGCAGGGACGGGTACGCCGCCTGCAGCTCCGGCAGGGCGCTCTTCTGCAGGTCCGCCATGACCTCCTGGGCGTTGGTCACCTTCTGGTCCACGTCGGCCAGCACGCTGACCACGCGGCGGCGGTCCTCGCGGTCGATGGCCGCGTAGCCCCGGCCGCCCGCCACGCGGGCCACCTGGCGGAAGGGCACCTCGGCGCCGTCGGGCGTGCGCACGCGCATGTTCTCCAGGTCGCCCACGCTGCGGCGCTGCTCGCGGGGGTAGCGCACCATGACGCGCACGTCGTCGCGGCCGCGCTGGATGCGCAGGGCCTCGTCGCCGTAGAAGCCCTGGCGCACCTGGCGCGCCAGGTCCTGCAGCGTGAGGCCCAGGGTGCGCGCCTCGGGCAGCAGGGCCAGCTTCAGCTCGTGCTTGCCCTCCTCGTAGCTGTCGTCGATGTCCTGCACGCCGGGGTAGGCGGCCAGATCGGCCTTGAGCGCTTCGGCCGCGGCGGTGAGCACCGCCGGATCCTCCGCCGACATCTGGATCTCCAGGGCGTTGCTGCCCCGGAACAGGTTGCTGGAGAACACCACGCTCTTGGCGCCGACGATGGGTCCGGTCAGCTCGCGCCAGCGCTGCACCAGCTCGTTGCTGGAAAGGCCGCGCTCCTCGCTGGCCAGCAGGGCCACGTTCACCTCGGCCTTGTTGGCGCCGGCGAAGGCGGTCTCGCCCGTGCTGCCCGGCCGTCCGCCGCCGCTGCCGCGGGGCTGGAAGCCGATGGTGGCGTAGGCGTTCAGGAACACGTCCGGGGCGTCGTCGGGCCGCGTCTGCGCCACCTCGGCCTTGAGCTTCTCCAGCCCGGCCAGAGCCTGGCTCACCACGGCCTCCGTCTCCTCCACCGGCACGCCCGCGGGCATGTTGATCACGCAGATGAGGTTGTCGGCGTCCACCTTGGGCATGAACGTGAAGCGGATGTGCCCGCCGCCCACGAACCCCACCAGCAGCAGGATGCTGGCCGTCGCCGCCGCGATCACCACGGCGCGGTGGTGCACCGCGTACTCCAGCGTGGGCTTGTAGGACCGCTCGATGAAGAACTCGAAGGCCTGGGCGAACCGCGCCTGCAGCGCCAGGATCCCCCGCCCCTCCGGCTTGCGGTCGATGTCCTTGGCCGGGATGGTGGACAGGTGCGCCGGCAGGATCAGCAGCGACTCCACCAGGCTCACGCCCAGCACCGCGATCACCACGATGGGCACCTGGCCCATGAACTTGCCCATCATGCCTTCCACGCGCGCCAGCGGCAGGAACGCCATCACCGTGGTGGCCACCGCCACGATCACCGGCAGGCCCACCTCCTGGGTCCCGGCCACGGCGCCCTCCTTGCGGCTCAGGCCCCGCTGCCGGTAGGTGTACACGTTCTCGCCCACCACGATGGCGTCGTCCACCACCATGCCCAGCACGATGATGAAGGCGAACATGGAGATCATGTTGAGCGAGGCCCCGAAGTCCGGAATGATCCAGAACCCGCCCAGGAACGAGATGGGGATGCCCATGGCCACCCAGAAGGCCAGACGCGGCTGCAGGAACAGCGCCAGGCACAGGAACACCAGCACCAGGCCGATGGCGCCGTTCTTCAGCATCAGGTTCATGCGCCCGCGGTAGATGTCCGAGCGGTCGTTGAGGTAGGCCATGGACACGCCGTCGGGCAGGGCGTCGGCGTGGTCGCGCACGTACTCCTTCACCTTGCCGGTCACGTCCAGGATGCCCTGCTCCGCCACGCGGTACACGGACACCACCGCCGCCGGCTTGCCGTTGAACGACGACCGCGTGTCGATGTCCTCGAATCCGTCGCGCACCAGCGCGATGTCGTCCAGCGCCACCTGCGTGCCGTCGGCCGCGGTCAGCACCACGATGCGTCCGAACTCCTCGCCCGTGTAGCGCTGCCCCTTGGTGCGGATCAGCACCTCGCCGGCGTCGGTCTTCACGCTGCCGCCCGGCAGGTCCAGGCTGCCGCGCCGCACCGCGGCGGTCACCTGGTCGAAGGTCAGCCCATAGCGCCGCAGCGCCTCCTCGCTCACCTCGATGGAGATCTCGTAGGGCCGCGTGCCCGTGAGGCTGACCTGGGTGATCTCCGGGTCCAGCAGCAGGTCGTCGCGCACGCGCTCGGCCAGCTCCTTGAGGGCGAGCTCGCCCACGTCGCCGTACACCACCACGTCGATGGCCTGCTCCGTGGACTCGGCCAGGTTGATCACCGGCTGCTCGGTCTCCTCCGGGAAGGTGATGATGCGGTCCACGGCCTGCTTGACCTCGTCCAGCACCTCGCGCGGGTCGGCGTCGGTCTCGATCTCCACCATCACCGCGCCCGAGCCCTCGGTCGCGGTGCTGTTGATGCGCTTGATGCCCTCGATGCCCTGGATGGCCTCCTCCACGCGCAGCAGGACGCCCTCCTCCACCTCTTCCGGGCTGGCGCCCAGATACGGCACGCGGATGGTGACCATGTCCAGGTCCACCTGCGGGAAGACCTCCTGCTTGATGGACAGGGCCGAGATGGCGCCCGCCACCAGGATGAACACCATCAGCAGGTTGGCCGCCACGTGGTTGCCGGCGAACCACTCGATGATCCGGTTCACTGGGCACCTCCCGCGGCGGCGGCGCGTTCCGCTCCGGCGGCGGCGCCGGCCGGCTTGCCCTGGCCGGGCATGCGCACCTCCATGCCGTCCACCACCACCTCCATGCCGCTGGTGATCACGCGCTCGCCGGCGTTCAGGCCGGCGGTGACCAGGGCGGTGGTGCGGTCGGCGCGGGCCACGGTCACGTCGCGGAAGCGCAGGCGGCCGTCGGCGTCCACCAGCCACACGCGGTCGGCGTCGCGCAGGGCGGCGCGGGGCAGCTCCACGGCTCCGTCCAGCACGTCGCCGTGGATCACCACGTCCACGAAGGTGCCGTCCAGCAGTGCGGGGCGGTCCGGGGTGGCCGCATAGGCGTCGTCCAGGGCCACCACCACGTCCACCAGGCGGGTGCGCGGGTCCAGGGCGCCGGCCAGGCGCACCACGCGGCCGCTCCAGGTGTGGCGGCGGCCGGCCAGCTCGGCGCTCACCTCGGCGGTGGCGCCGCCGCGGCCCGCGGCGTCGGGATGGCTGAAGAAGGCCAGGTCGCCGTCCGTCAACGGCACGGTGACCTCGGCCACGTCGGTGGCGTAGATGGTGGCCACGCTCGTGCCCAGGCGCACGTACTGGCCGGCGTCCACGCTCTCGTCCAGGGTGCGGCCGTCGAAGGGCGCGCGCACGGTGCAGCGCTCCAGGTCCAGCTCCGCCTTGGCCTCCGCGGCGCGGGCGGCCTCCAGGTTGGCCTGGGCCAGCTTGAGCTGCGGGCCGTGCAGGACCAGGGCGTTGGGCTTGATCAGGGTGTCGGGATCGTCCTGGCGGATGCGGTCCCACTCGCGGCGGGCGATCTCCGCCTCCTGCTCCGCCTGGGCCAGGGCCACCTCCATCTGCGCCACCTGGGCGTGGGCGGCCTCCACGGCCAGCCGGTAGTCGCTGTCGTCCAGCCGCAGCAGCACATCGCCCTTGGCGAACACGCCGCCGGTCTCCAGCCCCGGCCCCGTGCTCAGCACGATGCCGTTGACCTGCGGCACCACGGCGATGCGGCGGCGCGCGGCCACCGTGCCGTTGCCGGTCACCTCCACCAGCGGCGCGCCGGTGGTCACCGTCATCACGTTGACCGTGGGCAGGTGCTTGGGCACCGGCCGCTTGGGCGGCTCGGGACGCAGCTTGATGAGGGCCACGGCGCCCACCGCGCCGACCACCAGGATCAGGAGGGGCAGCAGGCCCCGGGGAAGTCGCAGACTCATCGCTGGGTTCCTTCGCTGTTGGCCGACGCGGAGGCGTGGCGGGTGACGTCGCGGGCGGCGGGATCATCGTCCCAATCCCCGCCCAGGGCCTGGATCAGGTTCACGCGCGCGGCGCGGCGGGCGCTCTCGGTGCGCAGGAGGTCGGCCTCGGCCTGGAGCAGGCGGCGCTGGCTGTCCAGCACCTGCAGGTAGGTGTCCAGGCCGCGGCGGTAGCGTTCGTCGATGACCTCGGCGCTGCGGCGGGCATGGGTCACGCTGCGGCGCAGGGCGTCCAGGCGCTCGGCCTGGCGGCGGTCGGCGTCCAGGGCCGACTCCACGTCGCGGAACGCGCCCAGCACCGTCTTCACGTAGGCCGCGGCGGCCTGCTCGCTCTGGGCCTGGGCCACGCCGGCCTGGGCCTTCACGGCGCCGCGGTTCAGGATCGGCATGGCCAGGTTGCCCATCAGGGACCACACGCCGGCCCCGGAGGTGAAGAGCTCCGCCTCGTCCGGCGTGCTCCAGCCCTTGCTGCCGCTCAGGCTCAGGCGCGGGAACAGCGCGGCGCGGGCGGCCCCCACGCGGGCGGTGGCGCCCACCAGACGCAGCTCGGCGGCGGCCACGTCGGGGCGGCGCTCCAGCAGCTCCGAGGGCAGGCCGGCCGGCACGGCGGCGGGCTGGGGCAGGTCGGCCAGATCCGTCGCGCCCACGCCCACGGTGCCGGACGGATAGCGGCCCAGCAGCAGCTCCAGGGCGCGGCGTGCGGCCGCCAGGTCCTGCTCCGTCTGCGCCAGGGAGGCCTCCGCCGCGGCCACGTTCTGCCGCGCCAGATGCACCTCCGAGGCGGGCCGCACGCCGGCGGTGTAGCGGTCCGCCACCATGCGTTCGCTGTTCTGGTAGGTGGCCAGGGTGCGGGCGCCCAGGTCCCGCTGACCGCGCAGGAGCTTCACGTTGAGCCAGGCGCGCACCACGTCGGCGGTGAGGGCCTGGCGCACGGCGTGCTCGTCGGCCTCGCCGGCGAGCAGGGCGGCGCGGGCCGCGGCCTTGGTGTCGCCCAGGCGGTTCCAGAGGTCGATCTCCCAGGCGGCGCTCGCGGCCACGTCGTACGTGGTGCTGAGCACGGACCGGGGGATGCCGAAGCCCGACAGGTTGCGCTTGCTGCGCGTCACCGTGCCGCCGATCTCCGCCGACGGGAGCTGGTTCCAGCGCTGCCCCCCGTAGGTGGCGCGGGCCTCGGCCACGCGGGCGGCCGCCGCGGCGGCGTCGGGGTTGGCGGCCAGGGCTTCGTCCACCAGGGCGTCCAGCTCGGGGCTGCCGAAGGCCCGCCACCAGCCGGCTTCCGCGCCGGGCATGGCGTCGGCCGGCGACTCGGCCGGCGCAGCGGCCCAACCGTCGGCGCGGACATCCACGGCCGGCCGCTGGTACGACGGGGCCAGGGAGCACCCCGCCAGCAGCAGCGGAATGGCCGTGATGGCCAGGGATCGCACGAAGGGATTCACGCGCTCGCCTCCTCCTGCATCGCCCGGGCGCCGGCCACGGTGATGCGGGTGACATGGTCGATGATCAGGCCGACGTAGGTCTCCACGTCCACCGCCAGGGCCGGCAGCGGGATGAACGGCGGCAGGCCGGCCTCCTGCTGGGCCTGGAGCTTGTTCCACTGCACGGCGAAATAGACGATCTGCCCCATGTGGCTGCCGATGAGCAGCTGCAGGTCGCGGGGCGTCAGGGCGGGCAGCAACGGCTGGAGCAGCGCCAGCATGCGCGCCCGGATGGGCTGCACCAGCTCCGCCACCACCAGCCCCACCTCCGGCCGCGGGTCCGTCAGCTCCCGCGACATCAGCAGCATGACCAGGGCGCCGCCCGGACGACGGATGGCGTCGTCCAGGTGCACGCGGGCGAACCCGCGGAACACCGCCTCCAACCGTTCGGCCTGGTCCATCCCCTCCACCTCGTCCAGCATGGCCAGCAGCCGCTCCCGCTTGGGCAGGATGCGGCGGCGGAGGACCTCCTGGTAGAGGTTCTCCTTGGACTGGAAGTGGTAGTTGATGGCGGCCGCGTTCGCCTCGGCGGCCGCGGCGATGTCGCGCACCGAAACGGCATCGAAGCCGTTGTGGGCGAACAGCTTCTCGGCCTCGTCGAGGAGGCGGTCCTTGGTGGTGGGTGCGGACATCGGGGCCTTTCGGAAGCAGACTAGAACACTTGTTTAATACAAGCGTTTGCTTCCGTCAAGCTCCCTGATCGCGATACTGCAGGATTTCGTCGCTGGCCACGCTCAGCTCCACCCCGGCGGCCGCGAACAGATCCCGGGTCTCCTGGGCCGCGTGGTAGCGGTAGGCGCATACCACGCGCGCGATGCCGCAGTTGATGATCAGCATGGCGCAGGCCCGGCAGGGCTCCATGGTGCAGTAGAGGGTGGCCCCCTCCAGCGACGTGCCGAAGCGCGCCGCCTGGCAGATGGCGTTCTGCTCCGCGTGGATGGTGCGCACGCAGTGCTGGCGCCGCTCGCCGTTCTCGTCCTCCACGGTCTTGAGCAGATGCCCCGCCTCATCGCAGTGCTCGATGCCCGCGGGCGAACCCACGTAGCCCGTGGCCACGATGCGCTTCTGCTTGGTGATCACGCAGCCGCTGCGGCCGCGGTCGCAGGTGGCGCGGCCGGCGACTTCGGCTACGAGGCCCAGGAAGTACTCGTCCCAACTCGGTCGGGGCATGGGAGGCTCCTCAGATTTGAGGATAAGTCCTGGAACTGCTGGCCGGCCAGCCGTTCCGCGTCTTTCAGACAAAAACGGGGCCCTACATATACCCCAGATCCTTCATCTCCTTCTCGATCCGCGCGCGTTCGGCGTCATCGAGATCCGCCTGGCCGGATACCGCCAGCGCCGGTGCCGGCGTGCTCAGATGCCGGTCCAGGGCGGCGGCCAGTTCCCCGCGCCAGGGCGCGGAGCCCGCCACGTTGCTCCGCTCGCGCGGATCGCGGTCCAGATCGTAGGCCTCCTCGCCCCATTCGCGCAGCAGGGCCAGCTTGGCCAGCAGCCGCAGCCGCTTGACCGGCGTGTGCTCGGGGATCACGCGGCGGCGGATGAGCTTGCGGCCGCCGTGGCGCACGGCGGTCTTCAGCTCGCCCACGCAGTAGACGGGTTCCGCCGCGTCCTCGTCCAGCAGGTCGCGGGCGGCCCACGCCTCCGGCAGGTGCCGCGCGCCGGCGCAGCGCAGCAGCCAGGGCCAGAGCTGCACGTGGCTCACCGGGCGCGCCACGCGGCGGCCGGCGGGCAGGCCCGGGCCGCGCGCCAGGGCCACGGTGCGGATCACCTCCTCGTAGAGGTGGATGCCGCCGTGGGTCAGGTGGCCGTGGTCCATGAGCTCCTCGCCGTGGTCGCTGATCACGCAGACGATGGTGTCGTCGGCCAGGCGCAGGCTCTTCAGGGCGTCCAGGACGCGGCCCACCTCCAGGTCGTTGTAGAAGACCGAGTCGTCGTAGCGGTCGCTGATCCAGCGGCGGCTGGCGTCGTCCAGGCGGCGGCGGCCGCGGTCCACGGCGTCGATCACCTGGAACATGCCGGCGGCCTCCTGCTGCCCGAAGGCCGTCACCTCCTGCGGGAAGAACACGCGCCGCAGGTCCTGGGGCACGGCGTCGTCCGGCACGTCGCCGAAACGGTGGGCGTGCGCGTCGGGCAGCCGGTAGGGCATGTGGGGCCCGTCGTAGTGCAGGAAGAGGGCGAAGGGGCCGCCGCGGCCGTGGCGCTCCAGCCACTCCACGGCGGCGTCGCTCACGGCGTGGGGCAGGTCCTTGGCGTAGTCGGCGCTGCGGCCGTCGGTCACGGCCTCCAGGTCGCCCCACATGCCGCCCAGCAGACGCTTGAAGAAGCGGAACGTCACCGCCCCGCCCGTGCGCGCCCCGTTGGCCTTGAGGCAGTCCAGCACCGGCGACGCCTGGGCCTGCGCCCCGAAGTGGAACACCCCGTGATGGTTGGGATACAGCCCCGTGAACAGCGACGTGAACGCCGGCGCCGTGAAGTTCGACGCCGACCAGCACGCGTCGAACGCCACCCCCGCGGCCGCCAACCCGTCCAGCCGCGGCGACGTGCCCCGATGGTACCCGTAGCACCCCAACCGATCCGCCCGCTGCGTATCGATCGCGATCAAAACGATGTTCTTCAAGCGTCCTCCCATCAGACGAGCAAGGCTCCCATCCTACCACACCCCCCCGCCAACGCCACCAACACGAGGACCCCGGGCCAAGGGCCCGGGGTCCGCAGTGTCCTCCCACCCCCCTCGCGGCGACGGCGAACCGGCGCGCGAGCGACGTGATTGGTCAAGTTCGGCGCTCGCGCGCCGGTTCGCCGTCGCCCTACTTGACGAGCGAAAGCTTCCGCACCTGCAGCACCTCGCCGCCGATGCGCAGACGCGCGAAGTAGGTGCCCGAAGCCACCTGCTGGCCGGCGGCGTCGGTGCCGTCCCAGGTCAGCACGTGCTCCTGGCCGCCCTGCAGGCGCCCGTTCACCAGCGACTTCACGTACTCGCCGCGGATGTTGTAGATGTTCAGCTGCGCCAGGTTGTCCCGGGTCATCACGAAGCGGATCTCCGTCTTCGGGTTGAACGGGTTGGGCGCGATGGCGCTGAAGCCGCCGGCCGAGGGCAGCTGGCCGCCCTGCACCGCGGTGTTGGGGTTCACGAACACGTTCTCATCGCGGATGGGCACCAGCTGGCGCTCGCCGAAGATGTAGTCCATGAAGCCCACCACGCTGACGTTGTCGCCCGGGATGGGCGCGTAGGTCAGGTCGATGATGGCGTTCACGATCAGCGTGTCCGTCGGGGTGTTGGTGGTGGAGATCATGAACTCGTTGTACTGGGCGGAACCCAGGGTGTCGACCACGGCGGAGACGGGGGTCTGCACCCACACGCTCTCGTAGGCCTCGCCGGAGTTGCTGTCGCCGTCGGCGGCGGGGAAGCCGTCGTCCTGCAGGATGTCCGTGGCCACCAGCAGGGGCGCGGGCAGCTCGTTCTCGAAGGAGATGATCTCCACGGCGGTGCCGTTGTGGGGGTTCATCTCGGTCAGGCCGAAGTACTCGTCGATGTAGCCGCCCACCTGCACCTCGTCGCCGGGGAGCACGAAGTTGGCCGCCGAGCCCTCGTAGACCAGGATGCCGCTGAACACGTCGCTGGCGTCCTGCATGGTGAACTTGGACACGGCGCCGGCGTCGCCGGTGCCGGCCACCACGATGCCCTGGATGTTGACCACGCGGCCGTTGAAGGACGAGTCGCCGGTGGTGCCGTTCACGTCCACGAACTGCACGTCGTGGATGGTCTCGAAGCCCAGGGCCACCTCGTACCAGCCCGCGGGCGCATCGCCGGGGTTGGTGGTGGTCTGCATGCCGTCGTCGGTGGCGGACACGTAGAAGTCGATCTGACGGCCCATGTTGCCGCCGGGGATGGTGCCCTCGTAGAGGTCGCCGCTCACGTTGGACATGGGCACGCTCAGGAACACGCCGGTGCTGTCGCCGCTGTCGTCGCGGTAGTACAGGGCGGCGCTGCTGATGGCGCTGTTGTCGGTGATCACGGCCTGCACGGTGATCGGGGAGCTCTGCTCCGGGGTCCAATCCACGCAGTTCACGCCCTCCACCACGGGCACGGTGTCGCCCGAGGGATCCTCCACCAGGTCGCTCTGGCGGCGGGGCTTGATCTCGATGATCACGCCCAGGGTGGCGTCGTTGAAGATCACGGCGGGGCCGGCCACGGAGTACTCGTCGCCGATGGCCATGGCGCCCATGTCGATGCCCGTGTCGCTGTCCACGTAGCAGATCAGCGTGTCGCCGGCATCGGCGATGTGGAAGGTGCCGCCGCTCTTGTAGGTCACGATGCCGATGGTGCGCACCAGGCTGCCCACGTTCTCGTAGTCGGCCAGCAGGGCGGACACGGTCATGTCCGCGGGCTCCACCTCGGCCTCGTTGCCCAGATACACGATGCCGCTGGGCACGATCTGGATCTCGCCGCCGAAGGACCCGACCTGGCCGGTCACCTGGATGCGGTCGCCATAGGTCAGGGGGATGGCGGAACTGCTGAAGAACTGGATGCCGCCGGTGGCATCCTGCACGTAGTGGGTACCGCTGTTGTAGGTGCCCTTGGGAACGTAGATGACGCCCTCCACCGTGACCGTCTGGCCGGTGTAGGGGCTGGTGATGGCGCCGGTCACGGGATCGTAGGACTGGATGTCGTCGATGTCCGTGATCTGCGCGGCGGCAGCGCCGGCCAGGGTCACGACCATCAGGAGCGCGAACGCCCCACGGGTGAAGTTCTTCATGCTGACAGACTCCTCAGCTTGGGCACTCTGGCTCACGCAAACAGGACGAGTGCGCAGGGACACGGGCATACACGGAACCATGACATGTCAAGTTAAGGGCGCATGTGCGAGTGGAAGACGGGCAAGCTCGCGGCCGCACGCGGCGACCTTCCGTGTTAGCTGCGAATAGTATCACCCGGTCCGTGCAAAGTCCATCGACTCACGCAAAATTAACGAACGATCCTGCAAAGAGATGGCTGATTTCCGACCGATTCCTCAGCGACCGCTGACGATCGAGCGCCCGCTCATCTCCTCCGGCCGCGGCAGCCCCAGCAGCTCCAGCATGGTCGGGGCGATGTCCTTCAGGCCGAACTCGCCGTCCGCCAACGACTTGCGCCCCTCGAACTCCTTCCCCACCACCAGGAACGGCACCGGGTTGAGGGAGTGGTTGGTCAGCACCCGGCCCTCGGGCGAGATCATCTCCTCGCAGTTGCCGTGGTCGGCGGTGATGAGGATCACGCCGTCCCGCTCCAGGACCTCGGGCACGATCATGGCCAGCAGGCCGTCCAGGGTCCGGAAGGCGGCCGTGGCGGCGTCCAGATCGCCGGTGTGGCCCACCATGTCGCCGTTGGCGAAGTTCACCACCACCACCTGGTGCTCCCCGCCCCGCACGGCCCGCAGCACGATGTCCGCCACCTGGGGCGCGCTCATCTCCGGCTGCTGGTCGTAGGTGGCCACCTTGGGCGACGGCACCAGCTCCCGGTCCTCGCCGGGGTAGGGCTCCTCGCGGCCGCCGTTGAAGAAGTAGGTCACGTGGGCGTACTTCTCCGTCTCCGCGGTGCGCAGGTTGCGGATGCCGTGGGCGGCGAAGACGTCGGCCAGGATGTTGCGGTGGGTCTCGGCGCGGAACAGCACCGGCAGGTCCATGCTCTCGTCGTACTCGGTCATGCAGAGGTAGTCCACCCGGGGACGGATCGGGCGCGGAAAGCCGTCGAAGCCGTCCTGCAGGAAGGCCCAGGTCAGCTCCCGGGCGCGGTCCGCGCGGAAGTTCCAGAAGAACACGGCGTCGCCGTCGCGCACGGTGGCCTTGGGCAGGCCGTCGCCGTCGGTGATCACCGTGGGGGTGACGAACTCGTCGGTCACGCCCTCGGCGTAGCTGGCGCGCAGGGCCTCCACCGGGTCCGACGCCTCCTCGCCCGCGCCGTGCACCAGCATCTTCCAGGCCCGCTCCACGCGCTCCCAGCGCTTGTCGCGGTCCATGGCCCAGTAGCGGCCGCTCACGCTGACGATCTCGCCGGCGCCCAGGCGGGCCAGGTTCTTCTGCAGCCGCTCCAGGAAGCCCAGGCCGCTCTCGGGGTCCGTGTCACGGCCGTCCATGAAGGCGTGGATGCAGATGTCGGCCACGCCGGCGTCGCGCGCCGCGGCCACGATCCCCTCCAGGTGGTCGATGTGCGAGTGCACTCCGCCGTCGGACACCAGCCCCAGCAGGTGCAGGCGCCCGCCCGTGTCGCGCAGGTGCTTCACCATGGCGTTCCACTCGGGCTTGGCGGTCAGGGTGCCGTCGGCCAGGGCGCGCGTCACTCGGTTGAGGTCCTGGTCGATGATGCGGCCGGAGCCGATGGTGAGATGCCCCACCTCGCTGTTGCCCATCTGTCCCTCGGGCAGGCCCACGGCGTTGCCCTTGCAGGCCAGCAAGGCGTGAGGATAGCGCTCCAGGAGCTCGGGCCAGAAGGTGGGATGCGCCGCCGCGACGGCGTTGCCGCGCTCGCTGCCGGGACCCGTGCGCCAGCCCACGCCATCCAGGATGCACAGGACCAGGGGGGTGCGGGCGGTGCGGTCAGCGGACATGGTGCCTCCCCAGCGCGCCCGGTTCCAGGCGCCAGAGTTCGGTGGGTCCCAAGGCCATCAGGGTGGCCCGGTCGCGGGCCAGCGGTGCGCCGGCCAGGGCGTCGTCGTCGGATGCGGCCTGGGCGCGGGTCACGAAGCAGGACCCGGCCTCCAGCACCCCGTGGGCCATCTCGCGGCCGTCGGGCAGGAACTCCGCCAGGCGCAGGCGGCCGCGGCGCACCACCCAGTCGGCCGTGGGATCCAGGTCCACGAGCTGGTTCACCGCCAGGCGCTGCACGCGGGCGTCGCCGGCCAGGGCGTCCATGAGCTCCGGCCGTCGGCCGAACAGGTGCGACGCGGCGGCGACGGCCACCACGGCGGCGCGGGGTTCCAGCGGTGCGTCGTTCATCGCGGACCTCCGTTCCGAATCCGAATGGTGGACGATAACACCGCCCCACCGCGCCCGCCAGCCCGCGCCTTGACACCCGCGGCGGTCACCTCTATCGTCCAGGGAAACCGTTAGGGGTGGCGTCGAGAGGCGCCTGAGAAAGACCCTCCGCACCTGATCCGGGTCATACCGGCGTAGGGAAACGGGCCTTCCACCGACCGCACCAGGCCGGCCCCATCTCTGCGGGACCGGCCTTTGTCGTGCCGGCCCCGCGGAGCGACCGCAGCGCACGAACCCTGAGAGGTTGGTCATGACCATCCGCACCTTCCGCGCCGCCCTGGCGCGCGCCGTCCTCCTGCTCGTCCCCCTCCCGCTGCTGGCGGCCGCCCCCGCCGCGCCGGACACCCTGGTCCACCGCACGGACGATGTGGTGATCACCGCCTCGCGCTACGAGACGGATGTGCATCTGAACCACGCGGACATCCCGCACGAGGAGCTCCAGGCCCGCATCGGCGTGGAGGACATCCCCATGCTGCTGACCGACACCCCGGGCCTGCACGCCTTCTCCGACGCCGGCAACGGCGTGGGCTACACCTACCTGAACATCCGCGGGTTCGACCAGAAGCGCGTGGGCGTGACCTTCGACGGCATTCCCCTGAACGACCCCGAGGACCACCAGGTGTACTGGGTGGACCTGCCCGACTTCGCGTCGGCCCTGCAGGACATCCAGGTGCAGCGCGGCGTGACCAACAGCATGGGCGGCGGCGCGCCGGCCATCGGCGGCAGCGTGAACCTGGTGACCCGGCGCCTGAGCCTGGAGCCCCGCGGCGAGCTGAGCGCCATGGGCGGCGCCTACGGCACCTGGCGGCTCATGGGCGCCTACCAGACCGGCCTGCTGGCCGACCGCTTCCAGTCCTCGCTGCGCTGGTCCCGCATCGAGTCCGACGGCTACCGCGACCGCACCGCCAGCGAGCTCTGGGGGCTCTACTGGAAGGGCCAGGCCCTGCTGGGCGACCACGTGCTGCGCCTGGACCTGACCACCGGCCACGAGCTCAGCCGGCACGGCTGGAACGCGGCCTACGAGGACGACCTGGCCGTGAACCGCCGCGCCAACCCCGAGACCTACGCCAACGCCATCGACGACTTCCGCCAGCCCCACGCCGCCCTGCACCACACCTACGCGGCGGCGTCCAACGTGACCCTGCGCACGTCGGCCTTCTGGATCCACGGCGAGGGCTTCTACGAGAACCTGCGCGAGGGCGAGACCGCCGCGGTCTTCAACCTGGACCACACGCTGGGCCTGGACCCCGACGCCGAGGTGGACCTGGTGCGCCGCAAGATCGTGGACAAGGACCAGCTGGGCCTGGTGAGCCACGTGCAGGTGGACCACCGCGGCGGCCGCCTCATCGCCGGCGGCGACGTCTACGACTTCCACAGCGACCACCACGGCGAGGTGCTGGAGGTGGCCGGCCTCTACGCCGACCGCGCGCACGGCCTGGACTACTACGAGTACGACGGCGACAAGACCGCCTGGTCGCTCTACGCCAACGAGGCCTACGAGGTCCTGCCCGGCCTCACCCTGCTGGCCGACCTGCAGTACCAGCGCAAGGACGCCGCCTTCGCCCAGGCGGAGCTGGGCAACTTCACCGGGCTGGACCGCCACGCCTACCAGGTGAGCTACGATTTCTTCAACCCCAAGGGCGGCCTGGCCTGGGACGTGCCCGGGCAGGCCCTGGGCGGCCGCCTCACCCTGTCCGGCCAGGTGGGCGTGACGCACCGCGAGCCCACCGACGGCGAGGTGTACGACACCTGGCAGGGACCGGACGACCTGGGCGTGGCCCCCCTGTTCCGCAACGGCGTGCCCACCGACGAGGACGGCGACGGCCAGCCGGACTACGTGCAGTGGTCCGACCCCGTGGTGGGCGCGGAGAAGGCCCTGGACTACGAGCTGGGCCTGCGCTGGCGTGCGGAGCGCGTCTCGCTGACGGTCAACGGCTACTGGATGAACTTCGACGACGAGATCGTGCCCTTCGGCTCCGTGGACGACGACGGCTTCCCGGTCAAGGGCAACGCCGAGCGCACCCTGCACCGCGGCGTGGAGCTGGGCCTCACCGCCCGCCTGACCGACGCGCACGTCCTCTCCGTGGCCGCCTCGCGCAGCTGGGACGAGTTCGACCGCTTCACCTATTACGAGACCCTCTACGACGACGCCTGGAACGTGGTGGGCGTGGAGGAGCGCGACCTCTCCGGCAACCCGGTGCCCCTGTTCCCCGAGCACCTGGCCAGCGTGACCCTGGCGTCGGACTTCGGCGCGTTGGACTCGCGCGTGCGCCTGCGCAGCGTGGGCCGCCAGTTCCTGGACGTCTTCGGCCTGGAGGAGCGCACCATCGATGCCTACGCCCTGCTGGACGTGGCGCTGGGCCTGGACCTGGGCCGCGCCTTCGGCCCCGCGTCCATGACCACGCGCCTGGACCTGCGCGTGAACAACGTGCTGGACCGCGAGTACGAGACCACCGGCTACTGGTATGAGGGCCGCTGGCTCATTCCCGGCGCCGGCCGCCACCTGCTGGCCGGCCTCCACGCGGAGTTCTGATCATGGACGTGACCGCCATCCTGTCCCTGCCGCCCGCCGTCCCCGGCCGCCTCGCCGTGGTGCTCTGCGACGGCGCGGCGCCCCCGCACGACCTGCTGTCGGCCTGCCTCGCGCAGGCCGACCTCTTCGTCTGCACCGACGGCGCCGGCCGCCCCTACGACCACCTCCCCCGCCTGCCGGACCTGGTGGTGGGCGACTTCGACACCCTGGGCGAGCCGCCTCGCCGCCGCGACATCCGCTTCGAGCACGACCCCGACCAGGACACCACCGACGGCGAGAAGGCCGTGGCCCGCGCCGTGGCCGACGGCTGCCGCCGCGTGCTCCTGCTGGGCGCCGACGGCGGCCACCTGGACCACGCCCTGGCCAACCTGGCCCTGCCCGAGCGCTTCGCCCACGCCTGCGACGTGGTGCTGGTCAACGACCGCGGCGTGACCCGCCGCCTGCCGCCCGCGGAGAACTGGAGCCTGGACCTGCCCATGGGTACGACCGTCTCCCTCGCGCCCATCGGCGGCCGCGTCAAGGGCGTGACCCTGCTGGGAGTGCGCTGGCCTCTGCGCGGCGCGGACCTGGACTGGGGCGGACCCAGCGCCGCCGGCAACCGCGTGACCGCGCCCCCGGTGCGCCTGCGCTGCGACGCCGGCTCGCTGCTGGTGACCGTGCGCGCCCAGGCGTCATGATCCTCGCGGCGGTCTACGCGGCCTTCCTGGTCTTCACCGTGGCGCGGCTCTTCCGCGCGCCGGCCCAGGACGCCGCGGACTACATCGTGGCGGGCCGCCGCCTCACCCTGCCCGCCTTCGTGGCCACCACCGTGTCCACGTGGTACGGCGGCATCCTGGGCGTGGGCGAGTACGCCTGGACCTACGGCGTGAGCAACTGGCTGGTCTTCGGCGTGCCCTACTACCTGTACGCCGTGGTCTTCGCCCTGCTGCTGGCGCGCCGCGCCCGCCGCAGCGCCGTGCTGACGCTGCCGGAGCGCCTGGAGGCGCGGTTCGGGCGCACGCCCGCCCTGCTGGGCGCCGGCGCCCTGTTCGTGATGACGGTGCCGGCGGCCTACGTGCTCATGCTGGGCGTGCTGCTGGAGGTCATGACCGGCTGGCCCCGCTGGCTGGGCGTGACCGTGGGCACGGCCCTGAGCACCGCCTACGTCTTCCGCGGCGGCCTGCGCGCGGTGGTGGGCACGGACAAGGTGCAGTTCCTGCTGATGTTCGCGGGGTTCCTGGTGCTGGTGCCCGCCTGCGTCATGAAGTGGGGCGGCTGGGCGTGGCTGCAGGCGGCGCTGCCCGCCTCGCATCTGCAGTGGGACGGAGGCGCCGGCGCCCAGGCGGTGGCCGTGTGGTACGTGATCGCGGCGGCCACGCTGGTGGAGCCGTCGTTCTACCAGCGCTGCTACGCGGCGCGCAGCGAAGGCACGGCGCGCGCGGGCCTGCTGATCTCCGTGGGCTTCTGGATCGTGTTCGATTTCCTGACCACCACCGCCGGGCTCTACGCCCGCGCCGTGCTGCCGGACCTGGCCGACCCGGTGACGGCCTTCCCGGAGCTGGCCGCCGCCACGCTGCCGCCCCTGTGGCGGGGCCTGTTCACCGCCGGCCTGCTGGCCACCATCATGTCCACCGTGGACTCCTACGCCTTCCTGGCCGCCGTCACCGGCGGCCGCGACCTCTGGGGCCGCTGGCGCCGCGACGACGACGAACGCCTGGGACCCGTGCGCTGGGCGCTGCTGGCCTCGTCGGCCCTGGCCGTGGCCATGGCGCTCTGGGCCGGCTCCGTGGTGACGCTGTGGCACCACCTGGGCAGCCTGGGCACGCCGGCCCTGCTGGGCCCGGTGGTGCTGGCCCACACGGACCGCGTGGCGGGCGCGCGGCGGGTCACCGCCTCCATGCTCGCGGGGGCGGGCACGGCCGGCGCCTGGCTGCTGCTGGGCGGAGGCGGGCCCTGGCGCGGCGTGGAGGCCATCTTCCCCGGCCTGGCGGCGTCGCTGCTGGTGCTGCTGCCGGGCGTGCGGCGCGGACGTCCCGCATGAGAGAGGGGCGGCCCCGCGTGGAGCCGCCCCTCGTCCCATCGGTCCGTGACCGCGCGCTCAGCCCTTGTGCATCGTGACCTGGGGGAACGGGATCTCGATGCCCTCGCGGTCGAAGGCCTCCTTCACCGCGCGCGTGAAGTCCAGCTTCACGCCCCAGTAGTCCGAGGTCTTGGACCAGGGCCGCACCAGCAGGTTCACGCTGGAGTCGGCCAGCTCGCCCACCGCGATCTGCGGCTCCGGCTCCTTCAGCACGCGCGCGTCCGCCGCCAGGAGGACCTGGATGATCTCCATGGCCTTGGCGATGTCCGAGCCGTAGCCGATGCCCACCACCATGTCCACCCGCCGGGTCTCCTCGGCCGTGATATTCTTGATGATGTCGCCGAAGATCTTGGAGTTGGGCACGATGATCCGGATGTTGTCCGGCGTGTTGATGATGGTCGTGAACAGGGCCATCTCGCGCACGGAGCCCAGCACGCCCGCCACCTCCACCACGTCGCCGATGCGGAAGGGACGGAAGATCAGCAGCATGATGCCGGCGGCGAAGTTGCTGAGCGAGCCCTGCAGGGCGAAGCCCACGGCGAAGCCCACGGCCCCCAGCACCGCCACCAGCGACGCCGTCTCCACGCCGAAGGCGCCGAGCACGGCCAGCCACACCGCCACGATCACCAGCCAGTAGGCCAGGCTGCCCGCGAAGGCCACCACGGCCTCGTCGGTGCCGCCGCGCTTGAGCGCCTTCCTGGCGCCGCCGCGCAGGGCTCCGGCCACGATGCGGCCCACCACGAGCAGCACCACCGCCCCGATGAGCCTCAGGCCGTAGTCCATGGCGAACTCGGTGATCATGGTCCAGATCTTGTCCACGTCGATGGTCTGCATCGTCGGGTTCCCTTCCGTCTCGCCGCACGCCGGACGCGCGGTCACGCACTCCTTCTTTTCGGACTAGAACAACTTATAGCTGAAACCCACGCCGAACACGTCGCGCCAGCGGGCGTCGGTGCTGATCTCCTTGTCGTACAGCACTTCCCAGAACAGCGTGGTCTGGATGTACTTGCTCACGCTGGCCGACAGGGTGGTCTCCCAGGCGATGTCCGTGGTCTTCCAGTAGTCCTTGGCGGGATCGGCCGCCGGGATGTCGTCGTCGGCGCTGCTGGTCAGGGCCTGGAACACGCGCAGCTTGGACACGGCCTTGAGCTGCTCGTTGAAGGTGTGGCTCACGTCGGTGACCCAGTCCAGACCGGCGTCGGTGGCCGTGTCGGCGCCCTTCATGAAGCGCTGGCGGTAGGCCAGACCCAGACGGCTGAAGACCTCGGTCTGCTCGTTCTTGAGCAGCGTGCGGCCCAGACCGGCCGACTCCACGAGCAGCGACGGGTTGAAGATGTTGTCCTCGGCGTCGTGGAACTGGCTCTCCCAGGTGACCGCCACGTAGGGGTTCACGTAGTTGCCCTCGGAGAAGAGCACCATGGACTCCCAGAACACGCGGTCGGTGGCCTTCTCGGAGTCGCCCCAGTCCTTGGAGCCGTTCTCCTGGACCTGCTCGTTGCGGGTCTTGCCGTAGGCCAGCTTGATCTGGTTCTGCCACAGCGTGCTCATGCTCAGGGGCTTCTTGGTGGCGATGTCGGCCGTCAGCGTCCAGTTCAGGGTCCCGAGCTCGGAGCCCTCCCAGGAGTCGCTGTAGCCGCTCTGATTGACGACCAGGGCCAGGTCCGCGGACTTCTCGGACTCGGCGGCGAAGGCGGCGCCGGCCAGCATGAGCGCGGCGAGGAGGGTCAGGACGACCTTCGTCATGATGGAACACCTCTTGGTTGATGGGCGGGGAACTTGGCGAAGCGTCCCGCCGGGCGGGCCCGGGACAAGGGGTGGGCTCGCATCCCCCACGCGAGCGCCCGCTACACTAAGACATGCCTCCGGGATGCGCAACGCGCGGACTAGCGGTAGCTCACGCGCCGCTCCACGCCCAGCTTGCGCATGCGGCTCTGCAGCGTGGTGGGCTTGAGGCCGAGCAGGGCGGCGGCGCCGTCGGGGCCGTAGATCTTGCCCTGGGTGCGTTCCAGGGCGCGCAGCACGTGCCGGCGCTCCATCTCCTGCAGGGTGGGCAGGTCGCGGTCAGGGGCCGCGGACTCCTCCACGCGCCGCCGCCGCTTCGCCCCTCCGCCGTCCACCACCGAAGCGTCCAGCACGCCCTCCGGCTTGAGGATGGCCGCGCGCTCCAGCACGTTCACGAGCTGCCGCACGTTGCCGGGCCACGCCTCGCCGCGCAGGGAGCGCAGGGCGCGGTCCGACAGGCGCCACGGCCCGCGCCCCGTGCGCCGCGCGATGGCGTGCAGCACGCCCGTGGCGATGACCTCCACGTCCTCGGCGCGCTCGCGCAGTGGCGGCACCTCCAGGGGGAACACGTCCAGGCGGTAGTAGAGGTCCTCGCGGAAGTCGCCCTGGCGCACGGCCTCCTCCAGGTCGCGGTGCGTGGCCGCCAGGATGCGCACGTCCACCTTCACCGGCGTGTCGGAGCCCACGGGCTCGAAGGTCCCCTCCTGCAGCACGCGCAGCAGCTTGGCCTGGGCGGCCAGGGGCATGTCGCCGATCTCGTCCAGGAGCAGGGTGCCGCCGTTGGCGGCGAGGAAGCGGCCCGGCCGGTCGCGGTCGGCGCCGGAGAAGGCGCCGCGCACGTGGCCGAAGAGCTCGCTCTCGATGAGGGTCTCGGGGATGGCGGCGCAGTTGAGCTGCAGGAAGGGGCCGGACCGCCGGACGCTCCAATGGTGGAGGGCGCGCGCCAGCACCTCCTTGCCCGTGCCCGTCTCGCCGCGGATGAGCACCGGCGCGTCCGTGGCGGCCACCTGCTTGGCCTGCACCGTGAGGCGCCGCATGGCCGGGGACAGGCTGCGCTCCAGCAGCCCGATGGCGTCCGTGCCGCCCCCGGCCTCTTCCAACACGCGGCTGCGTTCCTCCAGCTGCAGCCGTTGCCGCCGCAGCAGCTCCGCCTGCTCGGCGTACAGGAACGCCAAGGCGACGATCTTGCCGTAGACCTCCGCCAGCTCCACGGCCTGAGGCTCGTAGGTGCCGCAGACCGCGCGGTCGAAGGTCATGGCTCCGAGGACCCGCTCCCCCGCGTACAGGGGCACCACCATGCAGGAGTGCCCGTGGGGCAGATCGACCACGCCCTCGTACGGATCTCCCTCTCCGTGGGCGTGGTGATCCTCGGTCAGCACCTGGGCCCGTCGCTCCTCCAGGGCCCGGCGCAGCGTGGGATGCTCGGCCAGATCCAGGGCGTGATCCTTCACGGCCTGGCCGGCCAGGGGACCTCGGGCCGCGAGGACCCGCAGGGTCTGCTCCTCCACCCCCAGCACCACAGCCAGATCATGAGGCACGAGTTGCCCGAGGGAATCGAGCGCGCGCTCCAGGACATCGGCGATGGCCTCGGGGCGCCCGGCGAGGTCCGCCAGGGCCTTGAGGTCCCGGGTCGCGTCGAAGAGTCCATCCATGGCTCACCTCCAACGTGATTTCGTGAATCTATGCTATTTCGGTGGCTTGTCAACGATATTTCGTTGAGCACGGGCACCAACCAGAGTCGAAAACTATGTATTTTGTTTTATATCAATTAGTTGGATTAACAGGAAAGTTTGGCACGAAGGATGCAATTCCGAATGCAGATGAAACGACAACGGCCCACCGAGGGCCTGGACTCCATGACCGGGAGGATCGACATGAAGAAGAACAAGGCCCTGGTGGGCGCCCTGAACGAGCTGCTGGCCGACTCCATCGTCTTCGCCCAGAAGCTGCACCACTACCACTGGCGCGTGCGCGGCGAGAGCTTCTATCAGCTCCATGCCCGTTTCGAGGAGCTGTACGACCGCTTCGGCGATCTGAGCGACGAGTTCGCGGAGCGCATCCTCATGATCGGCGGCGCGCCGCTGGGCAGCCTGGCCCAGGCGCTGGAGGCGGCGTCGGTGCAGGAGGACGAGAGCGTGCCCGGCGCGCGGGCCATGGTGGAGAACGTGCGGGCCGATCTGCAGGCCTTCCACGCCAAGGTGCGCGCCGCCGGCGCCCTGGCCGACGACGCCGGCGACAAGGGCAGCGCCGCGGTCCTGGACCCCATCGGCGATCATCTGGAGAAGGAGCTCTGGATGCTGGGGGCCTACCTGGACGGGTAGCCCCGGCGAGGATTCGTCACCCGCCCGCGTCCACCACCTCTCGCGGTCGGGTTCCGGCCCCCGGGTCTTCCGGGGGCCGGGTCATGCTCAGCCCCGCTTCGTCGCCCGCAGCACCTGGAACTTCCTCGTCTCCCCCGCCACATCGCACGCGCCGAAGATCCGCGCCAGCTTGGCGTGATGCCCCAGATGCCGGTTGCCCACGGCCAGGATCGCGCCGCCGGGACGCAGGCAGCGCTCCGCCTGCGCGAAGAGGCGCGGCGCCGTCAGGTCCTCCACGGCGTGGCCCAGGTGGAACGGCGGGTTGCAGAGGATCAGGTCCAGGCTCGCGGGAGGCTGCGGCTCCAGGCCGTCGGCCACCCGGAACTCCAGCGTCCGCTCCGCCAGCCCGTTGGCGGCGGCGTTGGCCCGCGCCGCGGCCACGGCGCGGTCCGACTCGTCCGTGAACAGCACCGCCGCCTGCGGACAGACGCGCGCCAGGGCCAGCCCCAGGGCGCCGTTGCCGCAGCCCAGATCGCAGGCGCGCAGCGCGTCGTCGCGGCGGGGCAGATGCTCCAGCAGGGCGCGGGTGCCGATGTCCAGGCGGTCCGCGGCGAACACGCCGGGCGCGGCGCTCAGATCCAGGGCGAACTCCGCCAGACGGTAGCCCGGCTGCGACGGCGCGGCGTCGGCCACCGGCCCCGGCGCCGCCTCCGCCAGCCGCGCCTTCTTCGCCGCCCGCCCCGTGACGGTGCGCCCGATGCGCTCCTCCAGCAGCGCGTACGCCCGGCCCGACGTGTGCTTGACCATGCTGCCCGCCAGCACCAGGGCCCCGGGCGCCAGCGCGGGCCGCAGCAGCCGCAGCTGGTCGGCGAAGAGGTCCAGGGACTTGGGGATCTTGATCAGCGCCAGATCCACGGGGGCGGCGGGCGCGGCGTCGCCGGGCAGGAAGGTCACCGCCGACGGGTCCAGCCCATTGGCGGCCAGGTTGGCGCGGGCGGCCAGGCGGGCCAGCTCCGAGTCGCCCCAGGATGTCGGCCGGTGGGCATGGAGGGCGCAGGCCAGGGCGCCGCAGGCGTCGTTGATCAGCAGGACGCGGGTCTCCGGCGCCGGCGGTTCGGCGTCCAGGCGGGCCAGCAGGAGCTCGTCGGCGGCGTCCCAGGCGCGCAGCGGATCATCGGGCCGACGGGGCCAGCGCTCCAGGCGCAGCGGCCCCGCGGACCGGACCAGCTCCCGGTCGGCTCCGGTCACCACTCCACCGGCGCGCGCCGGACGGGCATGGTCATGCAACGGCAGCCGCCGCCGCCGCGGGCCAGCTCCTCGCCGTCGATGGTCACCACCGTGCGCTTGCCGTCGGACAGGTCGGCCTTGCCGGAGACCACGTCCTCGGCCTGCACCACGCGGAAGCCGTGCCGGTCCAGCTCCTCGACGGTGCGCACGTTGCGTCCGTAGCCCACCACCTGCCCCGGCGCGATGGCGAAGAAGTTGGTGCCCGAGTGCCACTGCTCCCGCTCCTGGAGCCAGGGGTCCGTGTGGCCGCCGCAGGTCACCGCCTCCACGTCCATGCCCACCGCGCGCAGGGCGGCCGGAATGTTCTCCACCTGTTCGATGGCGGCCACCTGTCCGCCTTCCACCCGCATGTGCACCGTCTGCAGACGCGAGGGCTTGAGGATCACGGGCTCGTAGACCATCACCGCATCGCGGTCCAGGAAGGTGAAGACCATGTCCAGGTGGATGAAGGATTCGGGCTCGCGCGGCAGCTCCTGCACGATCACGTGCAGGGACTCCCGCCGCTGCCGCAGCCGGTCCACCAGCCAGTCCACCGCCGGGGGCGTGGTGCGTGCGCCGATGCCCACCACGATCACGTCCTGCCGCGCCACCAGCACGTCGCCGCCCTCCAGCGAGAGGCCGCGCGACGCCACCGGCGAATTCAGCGGGTTCAGCGTGGTGGCGCGGAAGCCGGGATGCCGGTCGAAGATGGCCTCCATGATCAGCGCCTCGCGCTCGCGCACGTGGTTGGCCATGCGGCCGATCACCACGCAGCCCCCCACGGTCATGGACGGGTCGCGGGTGAAGAAGAGGTTGTGCAGGGGGCGCAGGGCGTAGCGGTCGCGGCTGAGGAAGGCCGTCAGCGTGTCCTCGCGCAGCACCACGCCCTCGATGAGCTGCCGCACCAGCTCCGGCACCTCCAGGTCCAGCAGGTCCTGGGCGATCTCCGGCACGTCCTCGTTGCGGCAGATGCGCTCCACCAGGGTCTCGCGCACGGTGGCGTCGGCCAGGGTCTCGGACAGCAGGTCGCGGAAGCGGTGGACCCTGGTCACCTTCTCCAGCACGCCGCGGAGCTGGGCGTGCTCCCAGGCGCTCACGCTGCCGCTGAGGATGTCGCTGTAGAGGGCGCGCTCGGCGTCGCTGGGCGTCATGTTCTCGATCTCGGGGCCGGGAGCGTGCACGATCACGCCCTCCAGCCTGCCGATCTCGGAATCCACGCGCACGGTCACGGGCTCGGTCATGGGGCTCCTTTCACGCCGCGCGGTGGCGGCGGAGCCCCATCATGGCATCGCCGCGCCCGAATGTCACGGGCGCGGCGCGGGCTCGGCAGGAATGGTCTCAGCGGTAGAGGGCCTTCAGCCGGCTCATGCTGGTGTCCTGGTTGGGCACGCTGGCGTGCACCTCCAGGCTGGCCGCGGTCAGGCTCACGGCCGGATAGCGCACCACGGTGCGGCCGTCGTCGCCGGTGGCCAGCAGCACGGCGTCCACGATGACCTCGGCCCCGCCCACGATGCTGCCCGAGGTCACGGGCGAGCCGCCCGGACTGACGAACATGGCCTGCAGGTTGAAGGCGCCTTCGGCCGGGCTCAGCACGGCCCAGAACAGGTCCTCGCCCACCTGCAGGAAGAGGGTCAGCTCCGCCTCCCAGACGTAGGTCTGGTCGTGGTCGTCGCGGGTCTCGCCCGGCAGGTACACGCCGCTGCAGGCGATGAACACCTCGGACACCGTGCCCAGGTCGGAAGGCAGGGTGAAGCCGTCGGAGCGCAGATGGAGCCCCGGCTCGGCGCTGTACGAGCCCAGCAGGCCAGGCAACGGATAGGTGCTGGTGGACGCCAGGGCGGCGCCGGACAGGAGCAGCAGGCCCAGCAGGATGCCGAGCCCTCGGTGACGCATGTGCATGATCCCCCTCCGCGTGGTCGTGGTCCTTCGAGTCGAGGGATCATTCTATCATTTTTTATCTAATAGTTCAACTTTTGCTCTTTTGTAATTCGATCTCCACGATCTCTTCCAGCCTCGGCAGGGGCGGCCCGCCCGCTTCGGCGGTGTCCATCAGCCCGGCCCGCAGCTGCCGCAGCCCCGCCGGGATGAAGCGCCGGAACTCCGCCTTGCCGCGGATCCGGGCCAGATATCCGTAGGCACCGAGGGCCTGCAGGGAGCGCTGGAGGCCGGCCAGGACGATCTGGGCGGCGTCGGCGGGGGAATCGCCCCGCAGGCCGGCGTCCCAATCCGCGAGCAGGCTCCGCACCCGCGCGGGATCCAGATCCGCGTAGGGGTCGCGCAGCAGCGAAGCGGCGTCGTAGCCGGCCGGGCCCAGGCGCATGCCCTGCACGTCCACCACCCGCACCTCTCCGCTCCGGAGCAGGATGTTGGTGGACTGGTAGTCGCGGTGGATCAGGCGGCGCGGCAGGGCGGCCACCGCATCGGCCAGCCGCTCCAGCTCCGGGTCCAGGGCCGCCACCGTCTCCGGCGGCAGCCCACGCTCCTGGAGCAGGAACCGCTCGGCGAAGTAGCGGCTCTCCGCCCTCAGGGCGGCGCGGTCCAGGGTGCGGTCGCAGGCCAGGGGCATCCGCTCGGCCGCGGCGTCCGTGCGGGCCTGGAGCCGGGGGATCCAGCCGAGGGCGTCCCGGTAGAGGGCGCGCCAGGCTTCGGGATCCTGGGCCAGGGCGGCCCCCAGGGTCCGGTCCCCCAGATCCTCGAAGACCGCCGCGGGCCGTTCCGGCGCCACGGCGCGCACCGCGGCGCCGCCCAGGCCCTGGTCATGGAGGGCGCGGCTCAGGGCCACCGTGCGGTCGAACTCGGAGGCGTCGCCGCGGGAGTCCAGCAGCACGGCCGGGCCGTCGGCGCCGCGGACGCGCCAGTAGCGGCGGTCCGAGGCTTGACCGGTCAGCGGCGTGGCCGTGTCCGGATCCCAGGGGCCGGCCTCGCGCAGCCAGGCGTGCAGGTCCGCGGGGGGCGGCGACGCGGCGTCGGGAAACGCGGGCATCTCCCAGCCTGGCCCCAGCACCACGCGATGGCGGCGGCCGGGTCCGCGCACCTCGGCGCCGGGCAGGACCACGCAGTCGCTCAGGGTCACGCCGGGTCCCACACGGGCGCCGTCGCCGATCGCCGCGAACCCCTCCAGCAGGGCGCCGGGGTCCACGTCGGCCGTCGCCGCCACGCGGATCCGCTCCCCCACGGCCAGGAGCTCGGCATGGGCTTCCAGGTACGAGCGCGGGGTGCCCAGATCGCTCCAGGCGCGCAGGGGGATCACCAGGCCGCGCAGCCCCCCCACGGCGGCGGCCGCCGCCAACGCCGGCGCCAGGCCGCTCGGGCCCGGCGGGATGCGCTCCAGGAAACGGCGCGCGAAGACGGCCACGCCGGTGTAGGTGAGCAGGCGGTCGCCGTCGCGGGCGGGGGCGTGGGCCAGGCCGGCCACGTCGCGCACGCGGCCGTCGGCGCCCAGGCGCACGCTGTTGACGCGCGGCAGGTCCGTGAGCAGGAGCACGCCCTCGGCGTCGTGGGCGCGGCGCAGATCCAGGGCGGCGGTCAGATCGGCGTCGCACCACACGTCGCCGTTGTGGAGCAGGAACGCCGGCCCCTCGCCCAGCAGCGCCCGCGCCGCGTGCAGGGGGCCCGCGGTGCCCAGGATCTCGGGCTCGGGGTAGAGGACCGTGGGCGGCCCGTCGGCCCGCGCCGCCAGGTGCGCGGCGATGAGGTCGCCCAGGTGGTGCGCGTTCACCGCCACGCGCGTGACTCCGGCGGCGGCCAGCCGGTCCAGCGCATGGTCCAGCAGGGGCCGGCCCAGCAGCGGGGCCAGGGGCTTGGGCAGCACGTCGGTCAGCGGCCGCAGGCGAGTGCCGTAGCCGGCGGCCAGGACCAGGGCGGGCCGCGGCTCAGTCATCGGCGAAGACCGCCGGATCCAGGTCGCGGGCGAAGTCCGCGGCCTGCTCATCCCACGCCGCGCAGAGCTCGGCGGGGTCCGCGCCCGCGGCCAGGGCCTCGCGCAGCTCCGGGCCGCCGGCCAGGATGTCGATGGGCAGCTTCTCCGTCTCGTATTCGTAGGGCGGCGGGTTCCAGGCGAAGGTCTCCGGCGCCAGGGCCAGCAGTGCCGCCAGGATCTCCACCGCCGTGCGCACGGGGCGGAAGGAGGCCGCATCGGTCACGTGGATCTGGGCGCCGCCGCAGAGCGCGCCGGCGTGCTTCTGGAAGGTGGGCTGGAAGTGCAGGGGGCGGAAGACGACGCCGGGCAGGCCGCGGCCCGCCAGACGGGCGACGAGGGCGTCGGAGTCCAGTCCGGGCAGCCCGAAGATCTCGAAGGGCCGCGTGGTGCCCCGCCCCTCGGACGCGCTGGTGCCCTCCAGCAGGCACATGCCCGGATAGACCAGCGCCGTGTCCCAGGTGGGCATGTTGGGCGAAGGCAGCACCCACGGCAGGCCCGTGGCCGGATGGGTGTCCGACGGGCGGCCGCCCCGCGCGCCCAGCACCGCCAGCTCCACGTCGAGCCGAAAATGCGCCACGCACCAGCGCGCCATCTGCCCCACGGTCAGGCCGTGGCGCATGGGCACCGGCGCCAGGCCCACGAAGGAGCGGTAGGCGGGATCGCCCACGTTGCCCTCGCGCGCGTCGCCCAGGGGGTTGGGGCGGTCCAGGACCAGCACGTCCACCCCCGCCTCCGCGCAGGCCTCCAGGCAGAGCAGCACCGTCCAGATGAAGGTGTAGTAGCGGGCGCCCACGTCCTGCAGGTCCACCACCAGCACGTCCAGGCCGCGCAGCATCTCCTGCGTGGGCTTGCGGTGCGCGCCGTACAGCGAGTGCACGGGCAGGCCCGTGGCCGGATCCCGGAAGCCCTCCCACTCGATCATGTTGTCCTGGGTCTCGCCCCGGATCCCGTGCTGCGGCCCGAAGAAGGCGCGCAGCTCCCAGCGCGGGTCCGCGTGGAGCAGGGCGGCGGCGTGGCGCAGGCGGGCGTCCACGCTGGCCGGATGGCAGAGCAGGCCGGCGCGGCGGCCGGTCAGCAGGGGGTGGCCCTCGTGGAGGAGCCGGTCGAGTCCGGTGCGGACCTGGGGCATGGACGCCGTCCTTGGCTGCGGATCGGAAACGGTGCGGGCGACCGCAGCCTACCGCACGCCGCCGCCGTCGTCACGGGCGGAGGCGCAACCCGCGTCCGCGGGCCGCGTACCCAGCCGACGGTGTCCGGTTCTGCCGACGCCGTCTTGCCCCGCCGCACCGGCGCCGGTAGACTGTCGGCTCCGCTTCGCCTCCCCAACCCCTGAGGTGACCTCATGCGCACCCTGTCCCCGGTGGTCCTGCTCTTGACGATCCAGCTTGCCGGCTGCGGCCCCGCCGCCCACGACCCCGCGCCGCCCGTGGCCAAGATCGAGCCCGTGGTGTTCGAGGAGTTCGGCCACACCCGCACCGACGACTACTACTGGCTGCGCGAGCGCGAGGACCCGGAGGTCACCGCCTACCTCGAGGCCGAGAACGCCTACGCCGACGCCGTGACCGCCCCCTGGGCCGACCTGCGCGAGACCCTCTACCAGGAGATCGTGGGCCGCATCCAGCCCGATGACGACAGCGTGCCCGTGCGCGAGGGCGGCTGGTGGTACTCGCGCCGCTACGAGGAGGGCCGCGAGTACCCGGTGTACGTGCGCCGCGCCGACGTGCCCGACGCCCCCGAGCAGGTCATGCTGGACGTGAACCTGCTGGCCGCCGGCCACGGGTTCTTCCAGGTGTCCGGCGCCGACGTGAGCTCCGACGGCCACGTGCTGGCCTGGGCCGAAGACGCCGTGGGCCGCCGCATCTACACCGTCCGCTTCAAGGACCTGCGCACGGGCGAGATGCTGCCCGACGTGCTGGAGGACGCCACGCCCAACCTGGTCTGGGCCGAGGACGGCCGCACCCTCTTCTACACCCGCAAGGATCCGCAGACCCTGCGCTCCTACCAGGTGTGGCGCCACGTGCTGGGCACGGACCCTGCCGCCGACGCGCTGGTCTTCCAGGAGAACGACGAGACCTTCAACGTGGGCCTGGACAAGACCATGTCCCGCCGCTGGGTGCTCATCGAATCGGACCAGACCCTGAGCACGGAGACCCTGGTCATCGACGCGCAGCACCCCGAGGGCGAGCCCCGCGTGCTGCTGCCCCGCGAGCGCGATCACGAGCACGCCGTGGACCACCTGGACGGCCACTGGTACATCCGCACCAACAAGGACGCACGCAACTTCCGCCTGGTGCGCGCGCCGGAGGCGGACCCGTCGGCCTGGGAGGACGTGGTCCCCCACCGCGACGACGTGCTCTTCATGCGCGCCGTGCTCTTCCACGACTGGATCGCCGTGCTGGAGCGCCGCGACGGCCTGCGCCGACTGCGCGTGATCGACCGCGCCACCGGCGTGTCCCGCGAGATCGACCTGGGCGAGACCGCCTACGCCATCTGGACCGCCGACAACCGCGAGCCCGACTCCCACCTGCTGCGCCTGGGCTACGAGTCCATGACCACGCCGGAATCCACGTACGACTACGACATGCGCACGGGCGAGACCACGCTGCTCAAGCGCGACGTGGTGGTGGGCGACTTCGACCCCGCCCGCTACGTGACCGAGCGCCTGATGATCCCCGCCCGCGACGGCGCGCTGGTGCCGGTCAGCCTGGTCCGCCGCACCGACACCCCGGTGGACGGCACCGCGCCGCTGCTGCTCTACGGCTACGGCAGCTACGGCGCCAGCATGGAGCCGTCGTTCAGCTCCGCGCGCCTGAGCCTGCTGGACCGCGGCTTCACCTACGCCATCGCCCACATCCGCGGCGGCGAGGAGATGGGCCGCCGCTGGTACGACGACGGCAAGCTGCTCAAGAAGATGAACACGTTCACGGACTTCATCGACTGCGGCCGCGCCCTGGTGGCCCAGGGCTACGCCGCCCCCGCGCGCCTCTCCTGCCTGGGCGGCAGCGCCGGCGGCCTGCTCGTGGGCGCCGTGGTCAACATGGCGCCGGACCTCTTCCACGCCGCCGTGGCCCAGGTGCCCTTCGTGGACGTGGTCACCACCATGCTGGACGAGACCATCCCCCTGACCACCTTCGAGTACGACGAATGGGGCAACCCCAACGAGCGCGAGTCCTACGAGTACATGCTCGGCTATTCGCCCTACGACAACGTGACGGCGCAGGAGTACCCCCACCTGCTGATCATGACCGGCCTGCACGATTCCCAGGTGCAGTACTGGGAGCCCGCCAAGTGGACGGCCAAGCTGCGCGCTCTGAAGACCGACGACCATCTGCTCCTGTTCCAGACGAACATGGAGGCGGGCCACGGCGGCGCCTCGGGGCGCTTCCGGAGGCATCAGGAGACGGCGCTGATGTACGCGTTCCTGCTGAAGATGGCGGGCGTGGAATAGCGGACGGGCGAGGCTCCGCCGCGGCGCGCCGCCTCCTGCCGGGGGCGGCGCGCCGCGTTCCGGCTACCAGCTCCAGGCCAGCGAGGCGGTGGCCGTCCAGTGGGCGGGATCGGTCTCGGTGAGGTTCTGCAGGTTGTCGTGGCGGCGCGCCTCCAGCACCAGGCCCGACCGACCCGGCCGCGGCTCCACGCGCAGGCCGGCCCCCAGGCTGTAGCCCAGGTAGGTGTCCTGCCAGAAGTAGGTCCCCACGCCGCCGCTGAGGAACGGCGCCATGGCGCTCGCGGCGCCGACCAGGGGCATCTCCGCCCGCCAGCCGGCCTGGGTGAGGCGGGCGGCGGGTTCGAAGGCCGGCGCGCCGCCGGGCGGGCTGGGATACTCCTGCCGCGCCGGCCCCGGCCGGGCGTGCATCAGCTCCAGGCCGTGCGCCAGACCCGACGACGTGCGGATGCGGAGCTGGGCCTGCCACGCCAGGCCGCCGTCGCCGGCGCCGCCCAGAGCCGCGGACCAGCCCGCGCCCAGGGCGAAACCGCCGGTCACGGCGGAGTCCTCCCGCGGCTCGACCGCATCCCGGGGCAGGACGCCCCAAAGAACGCGCCAGCGCGGGAACGCGGCGCCCGCCAGACCACCCACCGCACCGCCGGCCACCGCGCCGCCCACCAGGCCGATGGCGCCCAGGACGGGCACCGAGCCGTCATCGTCGGCGGAGATCACAGCGCCCAGCATCAGGCCGTAGGCTCCCAGCAGGATGCCGCCGCCCACGGCGCCGCGCCGCGCGGCCCAGCCGGTGAAGCGGCCGTGGGCGGCGAGGCCGCGGATGCCGTCCACGGGGATGCGCACGCGGCCCGCGACGGTGTCCAGGAGCACGTCGCCGCCGTCGCGGGTGACGAACGTGCCCTCCTGCACGACTCCGGACGCGTGCACGCGCAGGACCTGGCCCGACTCCATTGCGCTGAGCACCTGCTCCAGGCGCACGGCGTCCGGGGTGCGCGGCGAGGTGTCCGCGAACTCGGCCGCATCGTGGGCGTCGGCCACGGTCGCCAGGAGCAGCAGGCCCGCCACGAGGAGGCGGTTCACCGGCCGTCGCTCCCGCTCAGGAAGTTCCGGTAGAGGCGCAGCCCGTCGTTGGCCGGGTCCAGGGCCACGGCCTTGTCCAGAGCGCGGCGGCCGGCGTCATCGCGGCCGGCGTCCAGGCAGGTCAGGGCCACCAGGGACCAGAGCTCGGGGTCGTCGGGCAGGGAGCCGTCGTCCATGCGGTCCACCAGGCCGGCGGCGCGGTCGGCCACGCCGCGGCTGCGGTCGGCGCGCAGGAGGATGAGCAGGTCGTCCAGGGGCGGCACGGCGGACGGCTCGGCGCGGGCCACCAGGGCGGCGGCCTCGTCCGCGCGGCCCAGGTGGAGGTAGGCGTCGGCGAGCTGCCGGCGCAGGTCGGGATCGTCGGCCGCGGCGAGGTCGGCGATGAGCTCCTCCGCACGAGCCGCGTAGTCCACGCGCGGCGCGGCCTCGCGGGGGCCGCGCGTTCCTCCGAGCAGGACCGCGCCGGGGCGGTCGTCCACGCCGCCGGCGGCCAGGGTGGGATTGGCGGCGGCCAGCCGGGCGGCCTCCGCGCCGGAGGCGGCCAGCTCCGCCTGCCGGCCCTCGCGCCGCAGCTCGGAGGCGGCGCGCTGCAGGAGGTCCCGGGCGTCCTGGTTCCAGGGGGCCAGGCGCGTGGCGAGCTCCAGGTCCACCAGCGCCTCCGCCCATCGGCCGCGTCCGGCCTGGAGCAGGCCGCGGTTGTACCAGCCCGACGAGTTGCCGGGCTCCAGGTCCACGGCGCGGTCCATGGCGGCCAGGGCGCCGGCGCCGTCGCCGGCGGTGGCCAGGGCGGCGCCCAGCCCGCGCCAGGCGCCGGCCAGGGTGCTGTCCACGGCGGTGGCCTGGGCCAGATAGGGCGCGGCCTCGCCGGCCCGCTGCTGCTGCAGGAGCAGCAGGCCCAGGAGCATGAGGCTCTCGCCGTCGGGAGTGCCGCGGGCGGCGAGCGCGGCGCAGGCCTCGCGCAGATCCGCCTCCGCTCCCGCCATGTCGCCGGCGTAGGAGCGGGTGCGGCCGCGCAGGGCCTGGGACTCCAGGGGCCGCACGCCGCGGCGCATGTTGCGCGACCAGGCCGCGTCGGCCAGCGCGGCCAGATCGGCTCGGCGCGCGGGATCCTCCGCGTTGGCCGTGTCGATCATGAGCTGCACGGCGAAGGCGAAGGGCGACCCCGCGTAGCGGTTGGTCTCGAACACGGTGAAGAACGGCAGCCGCAGGCTGGGATGGCCGCCGATGATCGGAGGCACGCTGTACGCCTCCCATGGCACGAAGGGCAGGCGCTCGCGGTCGCCCACCAGGGCCAGGCCGTAGCACTGGGCCGCCTCGTCCACGTTCCCGGTCAGCTCGCAGACCAGGCCCACGTCGTCCCAGAAGCGGCGCATGAAGGGGCGGTCGCCCTGGGTCATGTTCAGGTCGCCCAGGGCGTGGCGCGCCATGCCGGGCTCGCCCTGCCCCAGCCAGGCGCAGGCCTGGATCCAGCGGCGCTGGTAACCCGACCGCGTGGTGCCGAACCCCATGCGCAGGTAGCTGCGGTGCGGGAAGACGGCGGCCTCCAGGGCCATGGCCACGTCCCAGGCCTCATGGAAGCGGCCGGCGTCGGCCAGCAGCAGGCCGCGCAGCAGCAGCGCCTCGCGGGCATGGACCGACGCGGGCGGCACGTCCAGGACCAGGGCCAGGCCCCGCTCCGGCTCGCCCTGGTCGCGGCAGGCCCAGGCCGCCCCCACGCGCAGGGCGTCGGGCAGATCTTCCAGGGACGATGGGCGGCCGTCATGCGGCGCGGCGCGCAGGCCGGAGAGGAAGGCGGCGCGGGCCCGGACGGGATCGCCGATGAGCAGGAGATCGTCCCCCAGCTCCCACCAGGCTTCCGCGAAGCTGGGATCCACGGAGGTGGCGCGGTGGAGCTTCCGGATCAGACGGTCGGTCACGGTCTCGTCGGCGGGATTGGGCGTGAACTGGGCGGTGTTGCCGTGCAGGCCGTCGCTGTACTGCTCGAAGCGCCGCTGCTCCTCCAGGCGCGTGCGGTGCAGCAGCACGGCGCTGAAGTCGGAATCGGCCGCCTGGGCGCGCGCCCGGCGCTCCGCATCGGGCAGCGCCAGGAAGGTCTCCAGGTCCACGGACGTGAAGCGGGACGCGAGGACCCGCTCCGGCGTGGTGAGCGGCGGCGGCGCCTGGCGGGCGCAGCCGACGAGGGCGAGCAGCAGCAGGATCATGAATCGGAGCCGCAGGCAGGTCATGGTCGGTCCCTTTTCCTCTGCAGAGATCCGGGTGGCGATATCCCCAAGGGTACGGACCCGATCCGGCCTCTGTCCACCGGCTCAGATCGGCTCTCCATCCACCAACGCCCAGAGATACCAGGCCGCCAACGAGCGGTACGGAGCGTAGCGGTCGCCCAGCGGACCGGCGGCCTTCTCGTCGGGCGCCTCGTCCAGCCCCAGGTGCAGCCTCAGCCCGTTGCGCATGCCCAGGTCGCCCACGGGCCACACGTCCAGGCGGCCCAGGTGGAAGATGAGGGCCATCTGCGCCGTCCACGTGCCGATGCCCTTCACCGCGGTCAGGGCGGTCACGGCCTCCTCGTCGCTCATGGTGTCCAGGGACGCCAGGTCCAGGCGGCCGTCCAGCACGCGGGCCGCCAGGTCCTTCAGGAACGACACCTTGGCGCGCGAGAGGCCGCAGCCGCGCAGGGCGTCGTCGTCCAGGCGGGCCATCCGGCGCGGCGTGGGCGGGCCGTCGCCGGGGGTCAGCGCCTTCACGCGGTTCAGGATGGTGCCCGCCGCCTTCAGCGAGAGCTGCTGATGCACGATGCTGGTCACCAGGATCACCCACGGATCCTCGCCGCTGCCGAAGCCCGGCGCGTACGGTCCGTAGCGCGTGATGAGCCGGCCCAGGCGGCGGTCCGCGCGCGTGAGGTGGGCGTAGGCGGCGGCCAGCTGCGGGTCCAGCACCACGCCTTCCACCAGCAGCAGGTGCTCCTTCTGCCGCGGCCCGCCCGGCCCGGAGAAGGCGCCGGCGCCGCGGCCGCCGGGCAGCACGCGGTGGCAGGGCACCAGCAGGGGCGTGGGGTTGGTGGCCATGACGCCGCCCACGGCGCGCGCGGCGCCCGGGGAGCCGGCGCGCGCGGCCAGCTCGCCGTAGGTCACCGTGGACCCCGGCGGCACGGCGCGCAGCTCCTGGGCCACGGCGCGGGCGAAGGGCGTGCGCGATCCCAGGTCCAGCGGCACGTCGGCGAACGGGTCCGGACGGCCGGCCAGGTGGGCGCGCACCCGCTTGACCAGATCCCGCACCGGCGCGGGAGGACGCGGGGTGTCCGGGCGGTCGGGCGCGCGGCGGGCCAGGGCCGCGGCCGCCGCCGCGGCGTCGCGGTGCGGCAGCTCGAACCGGTCTACGCCGGCGGCCGTCCAGGCCACGCCGCAGGGGCCGTGCTCGGTGCTGAAGACGTGGCGGCCGGGCGGAACATCGTGGAACATGGAGACCTCCGGTCGGGGTTGGCCGCCATTCTGCCCTACCGGCGCCGCGCACCACAACCCCCGCCTTGACGCGGACGCGTCCCGATGGTTGATAGGAGCCCATGAATCTCATCAGCTTCAGCTCCGTGACCCTGCGCCTGGGCGGCCCCGCCCTGCTCGACGGCGTGGACCTGCGCATCGCCAAGGGCGAGCGCATCTGCCTGGTGGGCCGCAACGGCGAGGGCAAGAGCACCCTGCTGGATCTGCTGGCCGGCGGCCGCGCCCCCGACGCGGGCGAGGTGGTCCGCACCAAGGGCCTGCGCGTGGGCGTGCTGCCCCAGCGCCCGCCCGCGGGGCTGAGCGGCAGCGTGCGCGACCTGGTCCTGCAGGGCCTGGGCGGCGACGCGGCCCGCACCCACGAGGCCGACCAGGCCGCCGATCAGGTGGGTCTGGACCCCGACGCCGACGTGGCCTCGCTCTCCACCGGCGCCCTGCGCCGCGCCCTGCTGGCCCGCGCCATGGCCGGCGATCCGGACCTGCTGCTGCTGGACGAGCCCACCAACCACCTGGACATCGAGGCCATCGACCGCGTGGAGGAGCTGCTGGGCCGCTTCCGCGGCGCGGTGGTCTTCGTGACCCACGACCGCGCCTTCCTGCGCCGCCTGGCCCGCCGCATCCTGGAGCTGGACCGCGGCCGCCTGCGCGACTGGACCTGCGACTACGACACCTTCCTGCGCCGCCGCGACGAGGCCCTGCGCGAGGAGAGCGTGCGCCAGGCCGAGTTCGACAAGAAGCTGGCCCAGGAGGAGATCTGGGTGCGCCAGGGCGTGCGCGAGCGCCGCACCCGCAACGAGGGCCGCGTGCGCGCCCTGCTGGCCATGCGCGAGGAACGCCGCGCCCGACGCGAGCAGCAGGACAACGCCACCTTCGGGATCCAGGAGGGCGAGCGCGGCGGCAAGCTGGTCTTCCGCGCCCGCGGGCTGACGTTCGGCTACGGCGCGGATCCGGTCATCGACGGCCTGGACCTCACCGTGCTGCGCGGCGACAAGCTGGGCGTGGTGGGGCCCAACGGCTGCGGCAAGACCACCCTGCTGCGCCTGCTCCTGGGCGAGCTGACGCCCCGGGCCGGCACGGCCGAACGGGGCGCCAACCTGCAGGTGGCCTATTACGACCAGAACCGCGAGGCGCTGGATGAGGGCCGATCGGTCATCGAGAACGTGACCGGCGGGCCGGAGACCGTGCGCTTCGGCGGCCGCGACCTGCACATCGTCAGCTACCTGAAGCAGTTCCTGTTCACGCCGGACCGCCTGCGCACCCCCATCACCCATCTCTCCGGCGGCGAGCGCAACAGGCTGCTGCTGGCGCGCCTGTTCACCCAGCCCGCCAACCTGCTGGTCCTGGACGAGCCCACCAACGATCTGGATCTGGAGACCCTGGAGCTCCTGGAGGAGCTGCTGCTGGACTACGGCGGCACCGTGCTGCTGGTCAGCCACGACCGCGAGTTCCTGGACCACGTGGCCACCAGCACCCTGGTCTTCACGCCCGACGGGCTCCACGAGACCGTGGGCGGCTGGAGCGACTGGCGCCGCACCCGCCGCGGCGCCGACGAGGCCGACGCCAAGCCCAAGGCCAAGCCCAAGGAGGCCCCCCGTCCCGCTGCGGACCGCCCGCGCAAGCTGCGCTGGAAGGAGGAGCGAGAGCTGGAGACCCTGCCGGAGAAGCTGGAGGCCCTGGAGGAGCGCAGGGCCGCCCTCCACGCCCGTCTGGCCGACCCGGAGTTGTACCGGGAGGCGGGGGACGCCGTGGCCGCGGTGCGCGAGGAGCTGGAAGCCCTGGAATCCGAGCTCGACGCGACCTATGCCCGCTGGGAAGAGCTGGAAGCGTTGCGGGAGACGGAATAACTTCACCACGTGAAGCGATATCCGGATTTCCGCTTGACCCCGCCCCGATCCTGCCGATAACTTCCGCTCGTGAAGCATTCATGAAGCGGAGCCTGCCATGCGCGTGGCCGATCTGGATGAGGTCCTGGTGTCCCCTGCCCGCCTGGCCGTGCTGGCCAGCCTGGCCGACGGTCGTTGGCATGCCTTCATGGCGCTCAAACGCGCCACGGGCCTGGCCGACGGGAACCTCCATGTCCAGACCGGCAAGCTGGCCGCCGGCAACTACTTGACCAAGCGTCAGGAGCCCCACGGCCGCCGCACCCGGACCTCCTTCCAGATCACGGAGGAGGGCCTGCTCCGCTTCCGGCTCCTCGTGCGCGACCTCCAGGCCGTCCTGGAGCGCGGCGAGGGGGTGATCCGGCCGCGGCCCGCCCGCGACCGGCGCGACGACGCCCGGACCTGGTGAGGGACCAACCATGAAGATCGCCATCGGCGCCGACCACGGCGGATTCGAGCTCAAGGCCACCCTCAGCGCCTGGTTGCGCGAGCAGGGGCACGAGATCTACGACGTCGGTACTTCATCCAATGAAGCTGTGGACTATCCCGTCTTCGCCCGCAAGGTGGCCCAGGCCGTGGCCGGGGGCCAGGCCCAGCGGGGCGTGATGATCGACGGGGCGGGCATCGGCTCCTGCATGACCGCCAACAAGGTGCGCGGGGTGCGGGCGGCCATGGCCTACGACCTCTCCAGCGCCCGCAACGGCCGCGAGCACAACGACGCCAACGTGCTGACCCTGGGCGCGGGCCTCATCGGCGCCCACCTGGCCCGGCAGATCGTGGAGGTCTTCCTGGCCACGGACTGCACCGAGCCCCGCCACCGCAAGCGGGTGGCCATGATCGAGGGCGACGGCGCCCCGGCGGCCCCCGCGGCCGCTCCCGCCGGCGTGGACGGGCTGAGCGAGGCCGATCTGGAGCGCATCGCCACCCGTCTGGCCGGCATGCTGGGCGGCCATCCGGCCCCGGCGGCTGCGGCCGCTCCCTCCGCCGGCTCGGTGATCCCCGGAGACCAGGCCCCGGACTCCCCGGGCCCCCTGCCCCAGGCCATCGCCAAGTACATCGACCACACCATCCTCAAGCCCGAGGCCACGCGGGACCAGGTGGCGCAGATCTGCGACGAGGCGCGCGAGCACCTCTTCAAGAGCGTGTGCGTGAACCCCACCTGGACGCGCTTCGTGACCGAGCGGCTGCGCGGCTGCGGCGTGCTGACCTGCACGGTGGTGGGCTTCCCCCTGGGCGCCGCGGCGCCGGAGGTCAAGGCCGCGGAGACGCGCCGGGCCATCCGCGACGGCGCGCGGGAGATCGACATGGTGATCAACGTGGGCGCCCTGAAGGCCGGCGAGGACGACCTGGTGCTCCGCGACATCCGCGCCGTGACCGAGGCCTGCCGCGACGGCGGCGCCATCTGCAAGGTGATCATCGAGACGGCCCTGCTCACCGACGAGGAGAAGCGGCGCGCCTGCGACCTGTCGGTGAAGGCGCGGGCCCACTTCGTGAAGACGTCCACGGGCTTCGCCAAGGGCGGGGCCACCGCGGAGGACGTGGCGCTCATGGCGTCGGCGGTGCGCCGCCACGGGCTGGAGGTCAAGGCCTCCGGCGGCGTGCGCACCTACGACGACGCGGTGCGCATGATCCGCGCCGGCGCCACGCGCGTCGGCGCCAGCTCGAGCGTCGCCATCGTGCGCGGCGCCTTCGAAAGGACCTAGACCATGGTGGATCTGCGCGCGTTCTGCGTGATCGACAGCCTGCAGCCCCAGTTCGCCAGCTTCCAGGCGACGGTGGCCCAGGGATTCCTGCCGCGCGTGGGGCAGGCCAGCCTCTTCGTGGAGATCGCGCCGGGCATCGAGATCAACCGCGTCACGGACATCGCGCTCAAGAGCACGCACGTGACGCCGGGCATGCAGATCGTCGAACGGCACTTCGGCATGCTGGAGGTGCACTCGGACAGCCAGGCCGACGTGAGGCAGGCGGGCCAGGCCATCCTGGACGCCCTGGGGCTGAAGGAGGAGCAGCGGCTGGCGCCGCGCATCGTGTCGGACCAGGTGGTGCGCCATCTGGACGACCACCAGTGCATGCTCATCAACCGCATGCGCCACGGCAACCTGATCCTGTCGGGCCAGACCCTCTTCGTGCTGGAGTGCGAGCCGGCGGCCTACGCCGCGCTGGCGGCCAACGAGGCGGAGAAGGCGGCCGGCATCAACATCCTCGAGGTGCGCGCGTTCGGCAGCTTCGGCCGCGTGTACATCGGAGGCGAAGAGAAGGACGTGAACGTGGCCCGGCCGGCCGCGGTCCAGGCGCTGCAGGCGCTCAAGGGCCGCGCGGCCGGGAGCTGACCCCCGACCCTCAGCAGGAGGAACGAACGATGGCCGATGCCCTGGGAATGATCGAGTGCCGGAGCTTCGCCGCGATGGTGGAGGCCGCCGACGCCATGGTCAAGGCCGCCCGCGTGGAGCTGGTGAACTACGAGAAGACCGGCGGGGGCTACTGCACCGCCGTGATCCGCGGCGACGTGGCCGCGGTGAAGGCCGCCACGGACGCGGGCCAGACCGCCGCGTCGCGCGTGGGCGAGGTGGTCTCCGTGCACGTCATCGCGCGTCCGCACGCCAACGTGGACCTCGTGGTGCCGCTGGGCCGCCAGGACGTCGAGGCCTGACATGGTCCTGGCCAAGGTGCTGGGCACCCTCGTCGCCACCCGCAAGGAGCCGCGCCTGGACGGGCTGACGCTCCTGCTGCTGGGCGCCTGCGGTCCCGACGGCGAGCCCACCGGCGGGTCCGTGGTGGCCGTGGACGCCGTGGGCGCGGGCCCCGGGGAGTACGTGCTGTACGCCTCGGGCTCGTCGGCGCGGCAGACGCTGGCCACCGACGGCAAGCCGGTGGACGCGGTGGTCATGGCCATCGTGGACAGCTGGGAGATCGACGGCGAGGACCGCTACAAGAAGGGGCGGGACGACTGAACGTCCCGCCCGCAACCCATCGTGGAGGATGACCGGTGAGCCGACTGACGGACGCCCAGGTCGACGCCATCGCCATGCGCCTGGCGCGGACCCTGCGCCCCGGCGCCGCGCCCGCCGCGCCGGCCGCGGCCTCCGCCCCCACGGGCGAGGGCATCCACGCCGACGTGGACGCGGCCGTGGCCGCCGCCCGCCGCGCCTTCGTGCGCCTGGGGGAGCTGCCGCTGGCCGTGCGCGAGCGCATGATCGCCGCCATCCGCGACGTCATGCGCCGCGAAGGCGACCGCCTGGCCCGCCTGGCCCACGAGGAGACCGGACTGGGCCGCTGCGAGGACAAGGTGGTCAAGAACCGCCTGGTCACGGAGAAGACGCCGGGCTGCGAGGAGCTGCGGCCCCAGACCTGGAGCGGCGACCGCGGCCTCACCCTCACGGAGTGGGCGCCCTTCGGCGTCATCGGCGCCATCACGCCCACCACCAATCCCACCAGCACCATCATCTGCAACACCATCGGCATGGTGGCCGCGGGCAACACGGTGGTGTTCAACGTGCACCCCAGCGCCGTGCGCTGCTCCATGGAGACGGTGCGGCTCATCCACCGGGCCGTCCGCGAGGCGGGCGGGCCGGAGGACGTGGTGACCGCCGTGGGCGCGCCCACGGTGGAGTCGGCCCAGGCGCTGATGACCCACCCGGGCGTGCGCCTGCTGGTGGTGACCGGCGGCGCCGGCGTGGTGAAGGCCGCCATGCGCAGCGGCAAGCGCGCCATCTGCGCGGGACCGGGCAATCCGCCGGTGGTGGTGGACGCCTCCTGCGATCCCGCCGCCGCGGCGCGGCACATCGTGCGCGGCGCCTCCTTCGACAACAACATCATCTGCGTGGACGAGAAGGAGGTCTTCGTGGTGGCCGAGGCCGCCGACGCCCTGCTGCGCGGCATGCGCGATGCGGGGGCCTACCTGGCCTCGGGCTCGGACCTGCGCAAGCTGGAGGCGACGATCTTCAGCGAGACCCGCGGGCCGCGCCGGCCCGGCGTGATGGCCAAGGACTGCATCGGCAAGAACGCGGGCGAGATCCTGCGCCGCGCCGGCATCCCCGTCGACGGCGACCCCCGCCTGGTGGCGTGCGACGTGCCCGAGGACCATCCCCTGGTGTGGACGGAGCAGATGATGCCCGTGCTGCCCGTGGTGCGCGTGCCGGACGTGGACCGCGCCATCGAGCTGGCCCGCGAGGCGGAGCACGGGTTCGGCCACTCCGCGGCCATGCACTCGCGCGACATCGACGCCCTGAGCCGCATGGCGCGCGTGATGAACACCAGCATCTTCGTGAAGAACGGGCCCATCTACAGCGGCCTGGGCGAGGGCGGCGAGGGGTACACCAGCTTCACCATCGCCAGCCCCACGGGCGAGGGCCTCACCGGGCCCCTCAGCTTCAGCCGCCGGCGCCGCTGCGTGCTGGTGGACCACTTCCGGATCGTATGACGGGCGCGATGCGGCAGGCCCTGGCCCTCCTGGAGTTCGAGTACACGGCCCACGGCCTGCTCGCGGTGGACGGCATGCTCAAGAACTCCCCCATCGCCCTGCTGCGCTGCGGCACGGTGCACCCCGGCCGCTACCTGGCGCTGGTGGGCGGCAGCGTGGCCAGCGTGGAGGAGGCCCACCGCGTGGCCCTGGCCGTGGGGCAGGTGCGCGACGACGTGCTGCTGCCCGACCCGCACCCCGCCCTGGCCGCGGCCCTGACGCAGCGCCCCGAAGCACGCGAGTCCGAGGCCATGGGCGTGTTCGAGACGCGCTCCTCCCCCGCCCTGCTGCGGGGTCTGGACGCGGCCCTGAAGGCCGTGCCGGTGGACCTGGCGGAGCTGCGCCTGGGCGACGACCTGGGCGGCCGCGGCCTGGCCGTGCTGACCGGCTCGCTCACCGACGTGACCGCGGCCCTGGACCTGGCCCAGGCCCGCGCCGGCGACTCCGGCTGGACCGCCGCGCGCAGCGTGCTGCCGCGGGTGGAGCCCCTGGTGCGCCGGATCGTGGCCGAGGGCACGCACCTGCGCATCTGCGCCCGGCATGCCCCCGAGGGCGCCGAGACCGTGGAGGGATGACATGCAGCTCGGACGCGTGATCGGCACCCTGGTGACCGCCCAGAGCGTGCCCGGCATGGAGGGCGTGCCCCTGCTCTGGGTGCAGCCCGTGGATCGGTTCGGCACGCCGCGCGGCGCCGCCTTCGTGGCCGCCGACGGCACGCGCATGGCCGGCCGCGGCCAGCTGGTGGCCTGGGTGGCCAGCCGGGAGGCCGCGGTGAGCCTGGACCCGTCGTTCGTGCCGGTGGACCATGCGGTGACCGGCCTGGTGGACGACGTGCACCTGGACGAGGGCGAGGGCGCCTCATGATGGTGGGACGCGTGCGCGGCACCGTGACGGCCACCATCCGCCACCCCGGTCTGGACGGCCACCGCCTGCTGCTGGTGGAGCTTCTGGACGCCGACGGCGCAGGCACCGGCCGCGAGCTGCTGGCCGTGGACACGGCCGGCACGGGCGTGGGCGAGACGGTGCTGCTGCTGGACGAGGGGAACGGCGCGCGCCAGATCCTTGGCCGGGGCGGCCTGCCCATCCGCACGGTGGTGGTGGGGAGCGTGGACGCGGTCCGACGCGAGGCCTAGCGGCCGGCGCCCACCGGCAGCGGCGTCTCCAGTCCCGCCTCGCCGCGCCGCGGCGCGATGCGCGGGAATTCCAGCACGAAGACCGTCCCCTGCCCCAGGTCGCTCTGGCACTCGATGGTGCCTCCCAGGAGCTGCGTCACCAGGTTGAAGACGATGTTCATGCCCAGGCCGCTGCCGCCGCGGCCGCGCTTGGTGGTGTAGAAGGGCTCGTAGAGGCGGCGCACCTGCTCCGCGTTCATGCCCTGGCCGTCGTCCTTGTAGAGGATGCGGATGCGCTCGGTCCCGGCGTCCACGTGGATCCAGATGCGGCCCTGGTCCTTGTCCTCGAACCCGTGCTTCACCGAGTTGAGGATCAGGTTGGTGACCACCTGCGCCAGGGCGCCGGGATAGCCGTCCACCTCCACGCCGCGGTCGCAGTGCAGGTCCACGCCGTGGCGGCGGCGCTTGAGCTCGGGGTCCAGGCTCTGCACCACCTCGCGCAGGTACTCGTCCAGGACGAAGACGCGGCGCTGCTCGCTGGACTGGTCCACGGACACCTGCTTGAACCCCTGCACCAGCTCGGCGGCGCGCTTGAGGTTGGTGAGCATGAGGCCCGCCGTCTCCCGCACCAGGCCCAGCAGCGCCTCGAAGTCCGACTTCTTCATGCGGCCCTCGCGGTAGACCGCCTCCATCTCCCGCACCTTGCGGTCCAGGTGCGACGCCGCGGTCACGCCGATGCCCAGGGGCGTGTTGATCTCGTGGGCCACGCCGGCCACAAGGTTGCCCAGGGCCGCCATCTTCTCCGACGTCACCAGCTTCTCCTGCGCCTCCTCCAGGGCCGCCGTGCGCTCCTGCACGCGCCGCTCCAGGTCCTGGTTCATGCGCTGGATCTGGCGCTCGGCCTCCTTGCGGTCGCTGATGTCGCGCACGAAGCAGCAGTGGAACTGCTCGCCGCCGAACTCCAGGAACAGCGACGAGATCTCCACCGGGTAGCGCCTTCCGGTGCGGGTCACGTGCTCGCCCTCCACCAGCACGGCCCCCTGCTCCTTGACCCACTCCCAGGTGCGGGCCCAGTCCTCCGCCTCCAGGTCCGCCGAGATGTCCCAGAGGTTCTTGCCGATGAGCTCCCGGCGCTCGTAGCCCAGGTAGTGGCAGGCGGTCCCGTTCACGTCCACGATGCGGCCCCAGCGGTCCACCCAGTAGAGGGCGTCCAGGCCGTGATCCACGGCGAACTTGGTGCGCTGCAGCTCGCGGCGGCTCTGCACCAGCTCCGTGATGTCGATGATGATGCCCTCCACGGCCTCCAGCGTGCCGTTCGCGCCGTAGATCCCGGCGCCGCGCTCCATGACCCAGCGCACGGATCCGTCGCGGTGGATGACGCGGTACTCCTCGCGGATGGGCTGCCCGTCGTCCACGGCGCGCCGCATGCTGGTGCGCACGCGCACGAGGTCCTCGGGATGGATGATGTCGGCCGCGCAGACGATCTCGGCGTCCAGGAACTCCTCGGGCATGTAGCCCAGGATCTGACGCGAGTAGTCGCTCACGTACTCCAGGGAGAATTCCTCGTCCGGACGGCAGCGGTAGACCAGGCCGGGCAGGTTGCGGATCAGGTGCGAGAGACGCTCGCGGCTGTCGGCCAGCTCGCGCTGCGAGGCCTCGCGCTCGCTGACGTCGCGGTAGTTCATCACGGTGCCGCGCACGTCGGGATCGTGGTCCAGGCAGGTGTACACGCCCTCCACCCGGATCCAGCGGCCGTCGGCGTGGCGCACCCGGATGGGCCCCACCTGCACGCTCTCGCCCGGCGACGCCTTGGCGCGGGCCAGGCCGTCGTGGATCAGGGGCCGGTCGTCCTCGTGCGTCAGGCGTCCCGGCGGTCGGCCGATGAGCTCCTCCGGCTTCACGCCGGCCACGCGGGCGGCGGCGGGGCTCATGTAGGTGAAGACGCCGTCGGAATCCAGCAGGAAGATGATGTCCGACGTGTTCTCCGTGATGGCGCGGAAGCGGGCGGCGCTGCGGCGCAGCTCCTCCTCGGCGCGGCCCAGGGTGTTGAACTCGCGGGCGCTGGAGATCATGGCGTAGACCAGCAGGGTGAGCGTGGCCGCCAGGCGCGGCGTCACCAGGAACCAGTCGTGGCCCGGGGGGAAGGCGCTGTGGGCGCGGAGCGTCGCCAGGGCCATCAGGATGCCGTAGGCCGCCAGCCAGTGGAGTCCCAGGAAGCCGGTGCGGCGCGCGTCGCGGTGGAGGCGCCAGGCCACCAGGCCGAAGGCGGCGACGGACACCAGGGTGGCCGCATCCAGCCAGGGACCGGCCGCGGCCGCCAGGGCGGGAGCGGGCCGCGTGATGCCCACGGCGAAGACGCCGCAGCCCAGCACGGCGGCCAGCGGCGTGCCCATCACGGCCCAGAGCGGACGGGGCTGGGGCCTGCCCAGGGCGGGCAGGGCCGTCAGGCCGCTCAGGATCAGGCCCGCCCGGATCATGAGATCGCGGGCCGCGGGCTCCTCCGCCATGGCGTGGAACCCGGTCATGGTGGCCAGGATCAGCAGGGAGATGGCGATCCAGTAGTGGGCGCCCTGTCGGCGCTGGCCGTGCCGGATCATCAGATAGAGCGCCCCGGACAGGCCGGTGAACATGCTCAGCAGCTCCGCCAGCAGGTGCAGGCCCGAGGCTCCCGGCTCGGAGCGGATGTGGAGCAGGCGCGTGCCCAGGGCCAGCACCAGCGGCATCGCGACCGCCAGGGCCGGAGCCAAAGCGCGGAATCCTCTGCGCTGATCACGCATGCCGGACATGGAACGCTCCACGAGACGAGACCTGGGACGCCTTCGACGAAGGCGCTTCCTCCCGCATGGTTTCGGCCTGGGATCGGCCTTCTTGAGCCCGGAACAGATCCGCCTTGACCGGGGCTGGTCCGCTGCCTACGGTGCGTCCCGAAGGAGGAGCCATGGCGGGAGTGCCCGCACATTGGGAGTTCGACGAGGTCTACGACGCCGTGGACCGGGGTTGCGGTGATTTCATCATCGACCTGAAGCGGGTGGTGACGCACCTGCCGCCGGGAACCAACCTCATGGTGGCCAGCCGAGACGCCGGCGCGCCCGTCGAGATCCCTGCCTGGTGCCGGTTGACGCGGCATCGGCTGGTGGACGCGGCTCCCCCCTTCTACCTCATCCGCACCCGCTCCTGAACGTCACTGAAGGAGACGACCTCTCATGTCGAACACGTTCTGCGTCACCATCACCGAGTGCAAGACCAACGGCGACAAGGCCACCCTGGGCTTCGTGGTGGCCAACGCCGCCCTGGGCAGCGACAAGGACACCATGATCTTCCTGAGCGCCGACGGGGTCTGGGCCGCCGTCAAGGGCGAGTACGAGAAGATCGACGAGGGCGCCCCCTTCGCCCCCCTGAAGGACCTGGTGGACAAGTTCGTGGGCAACGGCGGCCGCATCCTGGTCTGCTCCCCCTGCATCAAGAAGCGCGGCATCACCGAGGACATGCTGGTGGACGGCGCCACGCCGGCCGGCGGCGCGGCCCTGGTGGAGTTCCTGGCCGACGGCGCGCCCTGCGTGGCCTACTGACGTGGGCGGCCGCGATCCGCGGGAGCTCGCAGGGCTCGCTCCCGACCACATGTTCGACGGCGGCGACCTGGACTGCGGCTCCGGCCTGGTCCTGCTGATCCGCGAGAACATGCAGCAGGTGCCCGAGGGCGGCGTGCTGGAGATGCGCAGCGTCGAGACGACGGTGTGCGACGACCTGCCGCCCTGGTGCCGCATGGTGGGGCACGAGTATCTGGGCGAGCTGCCCGGCGAGACTCCCGCGCAGAAGCGCTTCTTCGTGCGCAAGGCCAGCGGCGAGGCCGCCGCCGCCGAGGCGGCGGCCCTGGACCGCGACAAGGAGAAGGCCAAGGCCTACGAGTGGCGCCTGCGCGCCCGGGCCTCCGGCCACCTCAGCGCCGGCGTGTACTGCCGCAACTTCCAGTGGACGGTGGGCCAGCCCGCCAGCTTCGAGGAGCAGGACGCCCATCCGTCGGCCCTGGAGGCCGCCCTGGGGGCCCTGGCCGCGGATCTGGCGGTGGGATTCGCGTCGGCCTGCAGCCGCGAGGGGCTCCAGGCCGACGACGTGGAGCTCAGCGTGCGCGGCCGCCTGCACGACGTGACCGCCCATCTGGGGTTGGCCGCGGGCGACCCCTCCCTGGCCGCGGTCCAGATCAAGGCCTTCGTCTCCTCCTTCGACGACGAGGCGCGCCTGCGGGCCGTGTGGGACGGCGTGGTGGCGCGATCGCCCCTGGCCGCCACGCTGGCCAAGGCCTGCGCCCTGGAGCTGCGCCTCTCCGTCGTCTGACCTTCCTCCGGGCCGGGCGCCGCGCGCGTCCGGCCGCGAAAGGACCCTCATGTTCGATGTGACCCAGGTCGGCAGCTGGCCCCGCTCGCGCGAGCTCCTGCGCGCCCTGCGGGACAAGCAGGCCGGCCGTCTGGACGCCGCCGCCTTCGACCGGCTGGCCGACGACGAGGTGCGCCGCTGCGTGGCCCACCAGGTGGACGCCGGCGTGGACGTGGTGGTGGACGGCGAGCACCGCCGCGACAACTTCTACTCCTTCATCACCGACAAGCTGGACGGCACGCGCCTCATGTCGCTGGCCGAGATGCTGGACACGGTGGAGGACAAGGGCTCCTTCGAGGAGATGCTGGACACGCTGGACGTGCCCGCGTCGGCCATCCGCAACCCCACCTGCACCGGACGCCTGGCCCGCCGCGCGCCCCTGGCCGTGGACGACCTGCGCTTCGTGCAGCAGCTCACCGACAAGCCCGTGAAGGTGACCCTGCCCGGGCCGTACCTGCTCACGCGCTCCATGTGGGTGGGCGCCTACACGTCCAAGGCCTACGGCGACAAGACCGAGATGGCCGACGACGTGGTGCGCATCCTGCGCGACGAGCTCACGGAGCTGCGCGACGCCGGCGCCGCCTTCGTGCAGTTCGACGAGCCGGTGCTCACGGAGATCGTCATGAGCGAGGAGTGCGACCGCCGCACCTTCATGTGAGCCACCCTCGCGACCCGCCGTGACGCGGGTTCCGAGCTGAGCTACGCGGCGGAGCTGCTGAACCGCATCGTGGACGGGATCGACGGCGTGCGCACCGGCATCCACGTGTGCCGCGGCAACTGGTCCCGCCAGGAGGAGGTGCTGCTCACCGGCGACTACCACGCCCTGCTGCCGGCGTTCACGGCCATGCGGGTGAACCAGTTCGTGCTGGAGTACGCCACGCCGCGCGCCGGCGAGCTGGCGGTGGTGGGCGAGGCCCTGGGCGCCCGCGAGCTGGGCCTGGGCTGCGTCAACCCGCGTACGGACGACGCCGAGGACCCCGCGGCCATCGTGGCCCGGGCCGAGGAAGCCCTGCGCTGGTTCGCGCCGGAACGGATCTTCCTCAACCCCGACTGCGGCTTCGGCTGCTTCGCCAACCGCTGCGTGAACGAGGAGGAGGCCGCCGTGGCCAAGCTCCGCAGCATGGTGCGCGCCGCCCGGATCCTGCGCGAGCGGCACGGCTGATCCCCCACGGAACGACGGAGGGCCCGGATCGCTCCAGGCCCTCCGTTCCGCTCGCTCCCGCGGCGGCTCAGCCGCGCTTGGCCTTCTCCTGCCGCGCCCGCCACACCAGCCAGCCGCCCGTGGCCACCAGCACCAGGGGCCACCAGTCCCCGATCCACTCCATGCTCACGTCGAACACGTTGTGGAGCAGGGCCAGCACGCCCACCAGAACCATGGCGCCGCCGAAGACCAGGCCGCCGCCGGTGTCCGGCAGGAGGTCCTGCACCGGGTCCATGGTCTCGCCCCGCTCCAGCAACTGGTTGTAGAGCGACGCCTTGCGGCTGGCGTCGATCATCTGGAAGAAGAAGAAGAAGACGATGAACACGCCCAGCAGGGGCTCCAGGCCCCTCACGTCGCCGCTCGAGAGCAGGGCGATGGTGGCGCCGAAGACCAGCACCGAGAGGAAGGCCTGGCGGTAGTGTCCCACGTAGGCCTGTCCGAGACCCGGCAGCAGCGAGAGGAAGACCGCCAGGGCCGGAGACTTGAGGGGCAGGTCCCGGCGGCTCACGTAGGGCGCGGACGCCGGCGGCGAGGTCTGGGACAGGCGGGGGTCGTTCTGCTGCATCATGACGTTCTCCTCGGTTGTCGGGCGCGGGTTCACGGCGCGTCCCGGTGGGTTCCTGGCATGGAATCGATGGGCGCGTCGGGGTCGCGCCAGATGGTCCAGACGTCGGCGGCGTCGCGGCCCAGGGCGGCCAGGCGGTCGCGGGCGGCGGCGAGGTCGCCGTCGAAGAGGGCGCGGCCCAGCTCGCCGGCGTGGCGGCGGGCGTCGGCGCGGAAGGGGGCGGCGCGGTGGTGGCGCGCGTCCGCGGCGGCGGCCAGTTCCGACCAGCCGTCGCCCGCGGCGCGGACCAGGGCGTCCGCCTCCTGCTCCACGCGCACCGGACCGGCCTGCACGGCCCGCAGCGCGCGCTCGGACGCGCCGCGCCCCGGCGCGAAGGGGGTGAGGAACAGCAGGGCCGCCACCGTGGCCGCCACCCAGGCCGCCTCCCAGGCGAACTGGGGCCTGGCCACCTGACGCTCCCACCAGGCCCCCAGGCGCTGGCGCAGGCGCGGCAGGGCGCCGGCGCGGCGGCGGGCCCGCACGCCGGCGGTGCCGCGCAGCACGTCGAAGGTGAAGGCCGCGTCGGGCTCCTCCTCCGCCATGTCCGCCAGGATGACAGGCAGCCAGTCCAGCACCGCGGCCAGGCCGGCGCAGTCGGGGCAGTGGTCCAGATGGGCGGCCAGCAGCTCGTCGGGAGCGGCGCCCGGGGCCTCGCCCAGCCGCTCGCGGGCCCGCACGCAAGGCGGTCCGCTGGTGGCGGCCAGGATGCCGGCGGTCAGGTCGGCGTCGGCATGGGTGTCCAGACCGGCGGACAGCAGGGCGTGCAGATCCGCGCACTCGGGGCAGGCGGCCAGGTGGTCGCGGCAGGCCCGGTCCGCGGCGGGGTCCAGCGCGCCGGAGCGCCAGGCGTCGTAGAGGTCCAGCCAGCGTCCGCAGTCCATGCTCATGCCGTGGCCTCCTCTCCGGGCGGGGTCATCAGCTCGCGTACGGCCTGCGCCAGCTCCACGCGGGCGCGGCTGGAGCGCGACTTCACGGTGCCCAGAGGCAGGTCCAGCAGGTCGGCGATCTCCTCCAGCGGCAGGCCCTGCATGTCCTTGAGCATGATGATCTCGCGGTTGATGTCGCTGAGGCGACGCAGGCCGGCGGCCACCAGGCGGCGGCGCGAGGCCTCCTCGCTGTGATCCTCCGGGGACGGCCCGGGGTGGGCCAGATCCCAGGCCTCCTCCGCGGGCAGGTCGCGCGCGGGGGGCCGGGCCTTGCGGCGGCGCAGATGGTCCACCGCCGCGTTGCGGGCGATGCGGATGAGCCAAGGCAGGAAGCGCTCCGCCTCGCGGCAGCCGTCCAGGTTGCGGTACAGGCGCAGGAAGACGTCCTGGGCCAGGTCGCGGGCCTCGTCGGGATCCCGCACGTAGGTCCGGGCGATGGCGTAGACCCTGGACTGGTAACGGCGGACGAGCATCTCCCAGGCCAGCTCGTCGCCGTCACGGCAGTGTTCCAGGATCCGGGCCAGTTCCATGCTTGGGCGCTCCTGCGGCCGGGGCCGGGGGTCGGGTGTTCTCGCGTGCTGAGGAGACGCACGCCGTGGATGCCGGGTTCGGTCGGCAGCGAAAAAAAACCGGGGACCTGGCGGCTCCGCCCCGCGGGGCTATGTTTGGCCGGAACCTTGGAGGACTGAATGAGCGGCCCGCGCCGACTGACCGACCGCCCCTTCCCCCCCTACCGCCACGTGCCCGGCGAGACCCCGCATCCGCTGCGGGATCCGGCGGGCTATGCCTACGAGCGTCCCGAGCCCCGACTCACCGTGCTGGACGAGGCCGCCTGGCCCGCCTGCCCCGAGTATCTCTACGGCGTGGATCTGTTCAATCACGGATACTGGTGGGAGTGCCACGAGGTGCTGGAGGGTCTGTGGCACGCGGCGGGGCACCGCTCCCCCGCCGGCGAGTGCCTGCAGGCGGTGATCCAGTGCGCGGTGGCCCATCTGAAGGCCGAGACCGGCAACCTGCGGGGCGCCAGGCTGCTCCTGCAGAACGCCGAACGCCACGCATCCCAGGCCGGATCCGCCACGCTGGGACTGGACCTCCAGGCCCTCCTGAGCGCCACCCACGCGTACGTGCACGCCCGCAGCACCAGGCAGGCGCAGCTCCGCCCCGAGTTCCCCGCCGACGAAGAACCCGCCTAGGCGCCCGCCGCGTGCTCCAGGGTATCCGCGGGCTCCCCGTGCTCCGCCGGCTGACGGATGGTCAGCACGGGGCACAGGCTGTGGCGCACCACGCGTTCGGCCACCGATCCGAAGAGGAAGCGGCGCCAGCCGGTGCGGCCGTGGGTGGCGATGACCAGGGCGTCGGCGCTCTCGCGGTCGGCGGTGGCCAGGATCTCTTCGGCGGGGTCGCCGGCGGCCACCACCAGGCGCACGCGGATCTCGTCGGGCACCAGCTCGTGGACCGCCTCGGCCAGGCGGATCTCGGTGCGGCGCCGCAGGTCCGCTTCGTCCTCGGGGGCCGCCGCGCCGCTCGCACCGAAGGCGTCGACCGTGGGCAGCGGGCCGTTGGGGAGCGGGATGACGGTGACCACCACGAGTTCGGCGTCGAAATGGAGGGCGAGTTCGGCGGCGGATGCGAGGGCCTGGTAGGACGGATGGCTGAAATCGGTCGGGCAGAGGATGTTGCGCAGCGGCAGCATGGCGTGTCCTCCTTTGCGGGGTCGCGGAGCGTCAGGGGGTCGGGTCTCGGGTCGGCATGCGACTCTCCTGCCGGAAGGGCGAGAAACTGGCGAACGCAGGGCGTTCCGACGGTCGGAACTCAGCATACGACATTTCCACCCCGGACACCACCGCCCCTCGGGCCTTGACCGGCCGCCGGTCCGATACGATCCTCATGGCATGAAGGATCCCGCGCGCACCCCCGGCGCCCGGCACAGGGACGTGACCGGCCGCCTGCTCTGCCTGCTGTCCCTGCTCGCCCTGGCGGTCGGCTGCGGCGGCGACCCCTCGGGTCCCGGCCCCCAGCCGGGTCCCGGCGGCGAAGACGGCGCGCTGCGCATCCTGCGCCTCATCCCCGCCGATTCCCTGGCCTTCCACGACGCCCCCCCCGATTGGGCGGAGGACGACGCCTGGATCCTGGCCACCGCCGCCCCGGGCAGCATCCTCTGGAAGGTGCGCCCCGACTCCACGGCCGCGGCCGTGGCCGTGACCGACCGCACGGGCTTCCAGTGGCTCAACGCCGCCTACACCCCCTTCGGCCTCGCCGGCGGCGACATCGGCTTCTTCCAGGGCCTGCTGCTCAACGACTTCGGCATGCACCTCATGCGCGCCGGCGCCGATCAGGCCGACGGCCAGCCGCCCGCCACGGTCCTGCGCCGTTTCACGGGCGGCAGCGTGGGCCTGCCCGAAGGCCGGATCTCCTCGCCGCGCGCCCTGAGCGTTTCGGCCGACGGTCGCCGCGCCGTGGGCACGTGGGACGCCACCTGGTTCATGGACTGGCAGGGCGACGGCGAGGATCCCGTGCTGCTGGTCAGCCCCGCCACCGGGCTGCAGACAGCCCACGATTTCCGCGTGGACCGCTCCGGCCGTCGCCTGACCTACGTGGGCGGCGACGGCCTGGTCTACTGGATGCTCTTCGGCGCCGACGAGGCCTTCCGCGTCGCCACCGGTGTGCACCCCTCCTTCAGCGGCGACGGCACCCGCCTGGGCTACCGCAGCAACAACGGCTTCGACTACATCGTGGTGGACCTCACCACCGGGACCAGCCGCGTGTACGTGGGCTCGAGCGGCGTGGCGCTGATCCGGCCGGTGCTCTCCTGGAGCGGCGACCGGATCGCGTTCCTCACGCGCGACGAGGCCGGGCTGGGCCTGGCCGTGGCGGAGCTGCGGTAGCGGGGATCTCAGACCGGGACGTTGCAGACGTCGGTCTCGTCGCTGGTCTCGGACACGTCGTCCTGCAGCGCGATGCGGATGGCCTCGAATCTCTCCACGTTCTCCAGGAACAGGTCCGTCAGGCGCGGGTCGAAGTGGCTGCCGCGTCCCTCGCGGATGATCTGCAGGCACTGCTCCAGGGGCAGGGCCGGCTTGTAGACGCGGGCGTGCGAGAGGGCGTCGTACACGTCCACGATGGCCACGATGCGGCCGTAGACGTGGATGCCCTCGCCGGCCAGGCCGCGGGGGTAGCCCGTGCCGTCCCAGCGCTCGTGGTGCTCGTGCGCCACGATGGCCGCCATGCGGAAGAGCTCGCGGCGCGAATTGCGCAGGATCTCCCAGCCGATGCGGGCGTGCTCCATCATGATCCGGCGCTCGCGGTCGTCGTATCGGCCGGGCTTCATGAGCACGGCGTCGGGCACGCCGATCTTGCCCACGTCGTGCAGGGGCGCGGCCTGCTCGAGCAGGCGGGCCTCGGACTCGGGCAGGCCGGCCAGCACCGCCAGTTCGCGGGCGTAGCTGCCCACGCGCTTGACGTGGTTGGCCGTCTCCTTGGAGCGGCTCTCCACCACCTCGCCCAGGGTCAGGATCATCTCGTGCTGCGTCTGCAGCACTTCCCGGTTGAGATGGATGTTGTCGAAGGCGGCGGCCACGTGGCCGGCGAGCACGTCCAGCAGGCCCACGGCCATGCGCTCGGGGCGCTGCGGGTAGTGGATCACCAGCCGGCCGCGGGCGCCGCTGCGCGCGGCGAAGCCGGCGGTGTAGCCCCAGGATGCGGCGTTGGGGTCGCGGTGCTGCAGGGCGTCGTGCACGCGGTAGCGTTCGTCGTCGTCCAGCTCGGTGGTTTCGGCGTGGCCGGCCGAGTCCGCGAAGCGGCCCAGCCCGGCCAGCACCACGGTCTGGCCGTCCTCCTCCACCAGGAAGTAGCCGTCGCGGGCCGAGGCGGCGGTGGTCTCGCCGATCAGGGCGGCGGCCGACTCCAGGGCCAGCACGGCGAGGTCCGACGGCTCCTGGCAGGTGAGCATGGCGCCGCTCACGGCGTTGATGCGCTCCAGGCCCTGGCGGTGGCGCTCGATGGCGCGGATGTCGCGGTAGGAGCGCAGGGCCGACGTCACCGTGGTGGACAGCTTCTGGGCCGTGAGCTCCGTCTTGGCCTTGTAGTCGTTGATGTCGTAGTCGTTGACCACTTCCTGCTCGGGGGCCTGGCCGGGCTGGCCCGTGCGCAGGATGATGCGCACGAAGGAGTTCCCGAGCTCCTCGCGGATGCGGCGCACGGCCTGGAGGCCGGCGTCGTCGGACTCCATGACCACGTCGAGCAGCAGCAGCGCCGTGTCGGGGTTGGCGCGGAGGATCTCCACCGTCTCCGCGCCGGACTCGGCGTGGAGGAAGCGGAGCGGGCGGCCCTCGAAGCGGTAGTCCGAGAGCACCAGGCTGGTCAGCGAATGCACCTCGCGGTCGTCGTCGGCCACGAGGACCTTCCACGACTCCAGGGACTCGGCCGGGGCCGGGGCCTCTGCGCCCGTGTCCTCGGCGAAGAGCAGGTCGTCGGCGCCGGCCACGGGATCGTCCACCAGGAAGAGCTCGTCGAGACGATCAGACATCGTCGCGCCTCCTGGTGCGGGGGAAGGTGATGCGGAAGGTCACGCCCTGGCCGGGCGCGCTCTCGCAGGCGATGCGCCCGTCGAGCATGCCGGTCACGGCGGTGTAGACCACGTGCATGCCCAGGCCGCTGCCGCCCTGGCCGCGGCGGGTGGTGAAGAAGGGCTCGTAGAGCTTGTCCTTGACGTCCTCGGTCATGCCCGCGCCGTCGTCGGCGTAGGTCAGGCGGATGTCGTCGCCGACGGCCTCCGCGGCGATGCGGATGCGGCCCGAGCGGCCTTCGGCGAACCCGTGGATCAACGAGTTCATGATGAGGTTGGACACGGCCTGGGAGAGGGCTCCGGGGTAGCTGTCCACCACCAGGCCCGCGGGGCAGTCCAGCTCCACCTGCACCGGGGCGCGCTTGAGGCGCGGGCGCAGGCTGAGCAGGATCTCCTCCAGGTAGCCGGCCAGCTCGAACTCGCGGCGGGCGTCGTCGGACTGGTCCACGGCCACGCCCTTGAAGCCCTGGATCAGGCGCGAGGCCTTGTTCAGGTTGCTGAGGATCATGCCCGCGGCCTCGTGGGCGTCGTGCAGGAAGTCCTCGAAATCGGCGCGGGTCATGGACTGGGAGCCGTAGGCCCCGTCCAGCTTGCGCACCAGGTCCTGCAGGTGGGAGGCGGCGGTCACGCCGATGCCCACGGGCGTGTTGATCTCGTGGGTCACGCCGGCCACCAGGCGCCCGAGGGCCGCCATCTTCTCCGACTCCAGAAGACGCGTGCGGCTCTCGTCCAGGGCCTGGGAGCGCTCCTCCACGCGGGCCTCGAGCTCCGCCTGCATGCGCCGGATCTCGGCCTCGTGGCGCTTCTGCTCGGTGAGGTCGCGGATGATGGTGCAGTGGTACTCGCGGCCGCCGAACTCCAGGTGGTTGGTGGAGACCAGGACGGGGAACGTCTCCCCGTCCAGGCGGCGGTGCGTGGTCTCGCTCATCTCCGACAGGCTGGTGCGCAGCGCGTCCCAGCGGCCGCGCCAGATCTCGGGCGTGAAGGCCGGGTTCAGATCGAAGACCGTGGCCGCGAGCAGCCCGAGCCGGTCGGCGCCGTAGAGGCGGCAGGCGCTGTGGTTGCAGTCGATGATGCGGCCGTCGGGTTCGGTCCAGATCAGGGCGTCGTTGGCGCGGTCCACGGAGAGCTGCTTGAGGCGCAGGGAGCGCAGCAGGTCCTGGTAGCGGCGCTCCTGGCCGCCGGTCTCCGCCGGGACGGGCTCCACCATGCGGATCAGGCCGTCCACGCGGATCACGCGGCCATCGGCGTCGCGCACCCGCGCGGCGCGCACGTGCAGGCGGCGCTCGCCCTCGCGCGTGCGGACCCAGAACTCGCGGCCCTGCGCGAGCACGTCGTCCGGGGAGATGAACAGGGCCGCCAGGGCGGGCAGGTCGTCGGCGTGCACGGCCCGGGCCATGCGGCCGGGCTCGGCCAGCAGCTCGCGGTACGACGTGAGGAAGAGGGAGGCCACGCCCGGATCCAGGCGGGTCATGCGCTGCTCGGCGGGGTCGTAGCTCCAGGCGGCCTCGCGCTGGGGCAGCACCGGCTCCTCGGGCGGCGTCCCGATCACGGGCACGCCGCCGGCGCCCTGCAGACGCCTGAGGGCGTCCGCGACGGCGGACGAGGTGATGCCGGGGGGCCATGCCGTGGTGGACGGCGCCATGCTTGCTCCGGGGTTGGAGGACCTGCCTTACCCCGTCGCTTTCGGCCGATTCCGGCATTCCTTGAGTTGTGCCACTGAAATTGTGCCCGGCCTGTTCCTCGCAACAGGCCGGGCATGAACACACGACGATACGGCTGGCAACCGCCCCACTGCCCCAACCCCAACTGCAAGCACC
>DAOTGJ010000013.1:71843-76579 GCA_035447065.1 Candidatus Krumholzibacteriia bacterium | reverse complement strand
GAGGAGGAGTACACGGTCCTGCGCGAGGAGATCAGCCTGCGCCACGCCCACGACGAGATCGTGGGCGCCGCCCCCGTGCTGCGCGAGACCCTCTACCGCGCCGAGCAGGTGGCGGTGACCGACGTGACCGTGCTCATCCACGGCGAGACCGGCACCGGCAAGGAGCTCATCGCCCGCGCGGTGCACCGCGCGAGCCGCCGCCACTCGCAGCCGCTGGTGACGGTGAACTGCGCGGCGCTGCCGCCGGCGCTCATCGAGAGCGAGCTCTTCGGCCATGAGCGCGGCGCCTTCACCGGGGCCGACACGCGGCGCGCCGGCCGCTTCGAGATCGCCCACGGCGGCACCCTGTTCCTGGACGAGGTGGGCGAGCTGCCCCTGGACCTGCAGGCCAAGCTGCTGCGCGTGCTCCAGCTGGGCGAGTTCGAACGGCTGGGCAGCTCCGTGACCCAGAAGGTGGACGTGCGCATCATCGCCGCCACCAACCGCGACCTGGAGGCGGAGGTGGCCGCCGGCCGCTTCCGCGAGGACCTCTGGTACCGGCTCAACGTGTTCCCTCTGCGAGTGCCGCCCCTTCGCGAACGCCGCGAGGACATCCCCGCCCTCACGGGCTTCTTCCTGGAGCGCCTGGTCACCAAGCTGGGCCGCCCGTCCCTGCGCCTGCCGCGCACGGTGCTGGACGCGCTGCAGGCCTACGACTGGCCCGGCAACGTGCGCGAGCTGGAGAACGTGATCGAGCGCGGCGTGATCACCTCCACCGGCGGCGAATTCCGCCTGGCCGACCCGCTGCTCACGCGCGGGCGCCAGGGAGCCGAAGGGGCGCTGCGACCCCTGGCCGACGTGGAGCGGGACCACCTGGCCCGCGTGCTCAAGGCCACCGGCTGGCGGATCGAGGGCCCGGATGGGGCCGCCGCGGTGCTGGGCCTGAACCCCAGCACCCTGCGGTCGCGTCTGCGGAAGCATGGCCTGAGGAGGCCGCGCCGAACCGAAAACCGCGATATTTGACGGCACCCGCCGCATTTCGCGGAACCCCTCGCCCCATAGAACCATACCGATATTCTATGATTTCCATATCTTGTTGATATACAATTTGTTACAGATATTTTCACCGTGCCGCAAAATGGGCACAAAGCTTGTTATATGCAGCCTGCTGACCTGAGAACCGACGAGGACACGGGACAGCAAGGGAGCGTGTCGGAACCACCCCCGATGTTTCCCTCCTCCGACACGTTTCTTTTCGGGGAGCCGCCATGCGGCTCCCCGTCTTCATTTTCTGGGATGCCGGACCCTGCCCGTGCGCGTACCATGGGCACCTGTTCACCGCCACCCCACACCCCGGCCCCCGGACACCCATGGAAAAACGACAGCTCTCCCAGGACGTCATGCTCCTGGTCTGCACCGGCAAGGACGGCAAGTGCGCCAAGAAGGGCGCCAAGCTGAGGCACACGCTGCGCGACGAGGTCCACCGGCTCGGCCTGGGCAAGCGCATCCGCGTGCTGCCCACAGGCTGCCTGGGCGCCTGCGGCAAGGGCCCCGTGGCCCTCACCACCCCGACCCAGACCCTCTGGACCCGCATCCGCAAGCGCGACGCCCGCAAGCTCATCGCGGAGCTCGCCGCCACGCTGTCCGAGCGCAACGAGAGGAAGGCCCCATGATCAAGCGACCGACCCCCTACCAGAGCGTGGTGTTCGTGTGCACCAACGTGCGCCCCGAGGGCCACCCCAAGCCCTGCTGCGGCCGCCACGGCGGCCCCGAGCTGCGCGAACGCCTCAAGCAGATGGTGGAGGAGCGCGGCCTGCAGCAGGCGGTGAAGGTGTTCCAGAGCGGCTGCCTGGGCGGCTGCGAGTTCGGGCCCATGCTCATGAGCTTCCCGCAGCGCGAGATGGCCTTCAAGGTGGAGGAAGGGGATCTGCCCGCGCTGCTGGATCAGATCGCCGGGGATCTGCCGGAGAGGCCGGAAATCGCCTGACGGAACCCGCGATCGCCTGACGTCCGTCAGCGCATGCGGAAGAAGTCGCGGAGGTAGTCCAGGGGGCGGGTGTTGAGGATCTGCTGGCAGCAGAGGCCCGCCTTGCGCGTCAGCTCCACGCCGTGGCGGTAGTCGGCCAGACGCGCGGCGCGATGGGCGTCCGACGCCACCACCAGCAGCACGCCCCGCTCCTGCGCCCGTTTGCAGGGCCGCCAGTCCAGCTCCGCGTGGGTGGGATTGGCGTCGATCTCCACCGCCACCCTCGCCTTGCCCGCCGCCGTCAGCACCGCGTCCAGATCCAGCGGGATCTCCCCGCCCGTGGTCATCCACTCGCCGAACGGATGCCCCAGCACGTTGACGAAGGGGTTCATCACCACGCGCACGGCGCGTGCGGTGCGCTCCTCGTAGCTGAGGTGCACGTGGTTGCGGACGGTGGCCACCACGTAGTCGAACTCGGCCAGCTCGTCGTCGCTCAGGGGCAGATCGCCGCGGGCGTCGGCCTCGATCTCGATGCCGCGCAGCAGCACCAGGTCCTTCAGCTCCGCGTTGCGGTGGGCGATCTCCGCGCGCTGGAAGCGGCGCGCCTCCTCGTCCAGCCCGTCGGGCTCGTCGGCGGAGCGCACGGTGTCCGTGACTCCCAGGTATTCCAGGCCCAGGGCGCGCGCGGTGTCGATGAGGCTCTCCAGGCAGTGGGCGCCGTCGGCGTAGTCCGTATGGCAGTGGAGCAGGCCCCGCACGTCGCAGGGACGGGTCAGGGAGAACTCCTTGACGTCGCACGTCTCGATGCACGCCCAGCGGTCCGATGGGCAGGCGTTGGGCAGGACGTCGTTGCTGGTATCGGGCTCCACGTGTCGTTCCTGGGTTGGTGGCCTGGTCGCGGGTGATCCGTGCGTGTGAACACGGATAGAAGCGCGCCGGGCAACCCGCAACCCCGCGGGCGCCCGGCGTGGCCTTGCGGAAGGGATCAGTTGAAGGGGTTGGGGTAGGGCGTGCCGAAGGACCAGGGCACGCTGCCGTCTTTGAGGCCCGTCTGCGCGGCCTGAGGCGCGGGCACCGCGGCGCCGGACCGGCCCGCCTTGAGGCTCGGATCCAGGACGATCGCCACGCTGTTGGGGCCGTCCACCAGGGCCGCCTCCACGCTCGCCACCGGACCGGCGGAGTCGCTCCACGCCAGGAACACGGCGCCCGTCAGGATGGAGAAGGTGCCCGCCTCCTCGCCGTTCTCGTCCACCAGGATCTGGTCGCCCGGCAGCAGGAGGCCGGGGAACACGTTGATGTCGTCCAGGACCAGCTCGCCGTCCGCGTCCGTCACGCCCAGCACGTGGCTGGTGTCCTCGCGCGTGAGGAAGAGCTGCGCGGAGCCGCTGACCGCAGGCGTGGTGCCGCCCACCTCGAAGGCCACGAAGGCCAGCGAGTACAGGCCCGCGGGCACGGTGGCGCCGGCGTCGTCGCGTCCGTCCCAGGAGATCTCGTACGGACCGGCGGGCAGGGTCTCGTTGACCAGGAAGCGCACCAGTTCGCCGTCCACGTCGGTCACGCGCACGCGCACCACGGCGGCGTCGGCCAGGCCGAAGGGGATCTTCACGCGGGCCTTGCCCTGCGTCGCTTCGGCGGAGAGGGCGTTGGACGCGTTGACGGACACGCCCGCCAGGGGCACGCCGTCCGGATCGGTCACGCGCACGGTCACGCGGAAGGAATCGTCCGTGGTGCCGGTGGGCGCGTCCTCGCCGCACCCGGCCAGCAGCAGGCCCAGGGTCAACAACACGATGCCGATGATCTTCAAGCCGCACCTCCGTCAGGGTCCGCCATCACGATACGCCGCGGACCTCTCCTACACCAGCAGCCGCGCCAAAGCTCCCAGCTCCACGTTGCCGCCGGACAGGATCACGCCCACCCGCCGCGGCCGCAGCGCCGCCACCTCGGCCGACAGCGCCACCGCCACCGCCACGGCGCTGCTGGGCTCGATGATCAGCTTGGTGCGCTCCCAGAACAGGCGCAGCGCACGCAGCGTGGCGTCGTCCGGCACGGTGACGATGCGGTCCACGTGGGCGCTCAGGATGGAGAAGGTGAGGTCGCTGAGGCTGGTGAGCAGCCCGTCGGCGATGGTGTCGGGACCCGTCTGCGGGATGAGCCTCCCCGCGGCCAGCGAGCGCGCGGCGTCGTCGGCCCCCAGCGGCTCCGCGCCGATCACGCGCAGCCCCGGGTCATGGGCGTGCGCCGCCAGGCACGTGCCCGACAGCAGCCCGCCGCCCCCCACCGGCGCGATGACCAGGTCCAGGTCCGGCGCGTCCTCCAGCAGCTCCCGGCACGCGGTGGCCTGCCCCGCGATGATGCGCGGGTCGTCGTACGGATGCACGAACGCCGCGCCCGTCTCCGCCAGCACCGCCGCCGCCGTGGCCTCGCGCGCGGCCAGCGTGGGCGTGCAAGGGATCACCCGCGCCCCGTAGCCCTCCACCGCCGCCCGCTTCACCGCCGGCGCGTTGTCCGGCATGACGATGTGCGCCGCGATCCCCCGCTCCCGCGCCGCCAGCGCCAGCGCCTGCGCATGGTTCCCGCTGCTGTGCGTCACCACGCCCCGCGCCGCTTCGGCGTCGGTGAGCTGCGCCACCGTGTTCCACGCCCCCCGGAACTTGAAGGCCCCCACCCGCTGCAGATTCTCGCACTTGAACACCAGCTCGAACCCGGCGGCTTCGTTCAGCAGGCGCGAGGACGCCAGCGGCGTCCGATGCGCGACGCCCTCCAACCTGGCGGCGGCGGCCTGGATGTCCTG
>DAOTGJ010000013.1:59448-71743 GCA_035447065.1 Candidatus Krumholzibacteriia bacterium | reverse complement strand
GGCCGACGTCGAACCAACCTTCTCCGGGGGCTGGGGAGTTGCCGGAGTTCGTGTCGGCGGTGACGGTGGCGTCCGAGAGGGAAGCCGAGGGCCTCACCCCCCGACCGCGCGGAATCGCGTAGCTGAGCACGGTCGGGGGGTGAGGCCCTCGGCTTCCCTCTCGGACACTACCGCCTCAACACCGCCGTCACGAACTCCGGCAACTCCCCAACCCCCGTTTCTCGTTCGGCGATGATGGAGTGGCAGGCGTCGCAGTCCTGGCTGATGGTGCGGCCGTCGTCGGACTCGTGCTCGTCGTCGTGGCAGCGGAAGCAGCCGCCGGCGTCGGCGTAGTCGCCGGTCTCGTCCATGTGGCCGATGAAGCTGCGGTAGGTGCCCCATTCCACCTTCATGGCGGGGAACACGTTGCGCTCCAGGATGTCGGTCAGGACGGCGGTGGTGGCGTCGAGCTTGGCCGTGAGGGCGGGCAGGGCCTCGGGGTGGTCGGCGCCGTAGGCGTCGGTCAGGAAGGCGGCCAGGGCCGTGCGGGTGGCCGCGGGGTCGTCGTCCGCGGGCGTCACGGCGAGGAGGGCGCGCTCGGCCTCGGCGCGCAGCCAGGGCACGTCTCGGTCCAGCAGGCCGGCGGTGAAGGCGTCGTCCAGGGCGCGGTAGGGCAGCTCGTAGATGTGCGTGGGGCGGTTGTGGCAGTCGATGCAGTCCATGACGCGCCACTCGCCCGCGTCGCCGTGCTCCTCCGCGTCGCCGCTGAGGTAGCGGATCTCCCCGTCGGGCGTGGACTGGACCACCTCCACGATGGTCTCGCGCTTCTCGTCCACGGTGCGGTAGCGCACCTCGTTGGCGGGGTCCACGTGCCAGTGCACGCCGGTGGCGGCCAGGCCGGGCTTGGCGGCGCCGCCCACCTTCAGGACCAGGGCGCTCACGCTGGGGGTGTTGGCGGCGTCGCGCTCGGTGTGCTCGCGCACGATGAGCCGCGAGCCCTGGAAGTGCTCCGGCCAGTGGCACTGCTCGCAGGTGTCGCGGGCGGGACGCAGGTTGTGCACGGGGGTGGGGATGGGACGGCTGAAGTCGTCGGTGACCACGGCCACCACCTGGCGCAGGCCGGACAGCTTGGCCTTCACGAACCAGTCGGCCCCCGGCCCGATGTGGCACTTCACGCAGGCCACGTTGGCGTGGGGCGAGCGCAGATAGGCCACGCCCTCGGGCTCCATCACCTCGTGGCAGACCTTCATGCAGAACTCGGGCGAGTCCGTGAAGTGGTAGGCCTCGTAGCTGAAGCTGCCGAAGAGGATGAGCGCCACCACGGCCAGGAAGCCCACCAGCAGGGCCTTGCGCAGGAACTCGACGCCCCCCACCTCCAGGGCCGCCCGCTTGGGCGCCCCGTGCGCCGCGCGCCGCCGCTCCCGCCACGCCCCCAGCGCCACCAGCGCCAGCCCCGCCACCAGCAGCCCCGGCAGCACCATGAACGTGACCATGTCCATGTAGGGGTTGCCGTGCCGCTGCGACGCCGCGTTGATCAGGTGCAGCACCAACGCCGTGAACAGGAGCGCCACGGCGGTCAGCGCCAGCACGCTGCCCAGGGAGGCGAGCCAGTTGGCGAAGAAGAGGGGGATGCGGGACTGGAGCCATCGGGTGACGCGGTTCATCGGGACCTCCTCTGAATTCCCGGTACCCTAGTGGGTTATCGGTAAGAAATCAACAAACTCCGAGGGGCCTTGCAGGGTGTGTCAGGGAGGTCAGGGCTCAGTCGCTTCGCTCCAATTGCGCCCTGACCTCCCTGACACACCCTGCAAGGCCGCGGAGTTCGTCGATTGGTTCCCGATGACCATAGGGTACCGGGAGTTCGGGGGAGGCCGTGGCATACCGCTGCCGTGCACCGATGGCCGAGGCACGACCCCCGCTTCTTCGAAGGGGGGGGTGGACGGCTCGCATCCTCTGGGGGGGGGGGGAACACCGGTCTTGCCAGGCACGGCACCCCAAGCCTCTACGGCAGGCGAGGCGAATGCCGAAGCCATACGTTGCCCAACATTGACCAAGGCGGTGGCGTCCGCGAGGGGCATGCAGGCGGGTCAGGGCGCAATTGGAGCGAAGCGACTGAGCCCTGACCCGCCTGCATGCCCCTCGCGGACTACACTGCGTTGGTCAATTCGTTGTACAACGTATCCCTCAACACCGGCGTCAGCCCCGCCTTGCGGATGAAGGCCTGGATGTCGTCCAGCGACATCCCCTTGCCGGCGGACCCTCCCGCGGCCAGGGTCACGCGCTCGTCGGTGATGGTGCCGTCCAGGTCGTTGGCGCCGAAGCGGAGCGCCACCTGGGCCACCTCGCGGCCCAGCATGACCCAGTAGGCCTTCACGTGCGGGATGTTGTCCAGCATGAGGCGGGACAGGGCGATGACCTTGAGCTTGGTGGTCATGTCGGGGCCCGGGAGGTGGGCGTACTTGGTGCCGGCGGGATGGAAGGCCAGGGGGATGAAGCACTGGAAGCCGCCGGAGCGGTCCTGCTGCTCGCGCAGGCGGACCAGGTGGTCGACCCAGTGACGGGGCTCCTCGATGTGGCCGAAGAGCATGGTGCAGTTGGACTTCAGGCCGGCGTCGTGGACCAGGCCGGCCACCTCCAGCCAGCGGTCCGAGCTCATCTTCTTGCTGGCGATCTGCTCGCGCACCTCTTCGTCGAAGATCTCCGCGCCGCCGCCGGGGCAGCTGTCCAGGCCGGCGTCGCGCAGGACCTGGATGCACTCGGGCACGGACATCTTGCCGATCTTCGCCAGGAAGTCGATCTCCACCATGGTGAAGGCCTTGAGGTGCACCTGGGGGAAGGCCGCCTTGAGGGCCTTGAGGATGTCCACGTAGACGGGGAACTTCCAGCGCGGGTGCAGGCCGCCCACCATGTGGAACTCGCTGGTGCCGGGCAGGAAGTCGCGCCGCGCCATCTCCACGCACTCCTCGGGGGAGTACGACCATGTGCCCTCGGCGTTGGGGTCGTCGGCGTAGGCGCAGAGCTCGCAGCCCACGTAGCACACGTTGGTGGGATTGATGTGGCGGTTGATGTTGAAGTAGACCTTGTCGCCGTGCAGGCGCTCGCGCACCACGTGGGCCAGGTGGCCCAGCACGGGGAGGTCGTGGCTCTCCGCCAGGCGGACGCCGTCGTCGTACGAGAGGCGTTCGCCGGCGTGGACCTTGGCGGCCACATCGGTCAAGGGGTGCGAGGCAGGGATCACGACGGGCTCCGGTTCAGCTCTGGTCCGCGCGGGCGGTCATCTTCAGCTTGGGCAGCAGGCTCAGGTCGAAGGTCCGCTTCTCCTTGTCCAGGACCATGCGGGTCTCCTCCAGGCCGCGCCGCAGGCCCGCCAGCACGCTGGTCACCTCCAGCTCCTGATGGCGGAATCCGAAGTTACGCAATTTCTCCATGGCCGCCACCAGCAGGGGCTGGGCGTTGGCCAGCTCGCCGGCCAGGATCAGGGAGAAGGCGCGGCAGGTCTCGTGCAGGCCCAGCCAGAAGACCTCGTCCTTGCCCACGGTGCTGGCCCGCATGGCGGCGGTCAGGTCCGCGGCGTGGTCGTAGCGGCGGGCGTTGAAGGCCTCCACGGCCTCCGCGATCTTCGCGTGCGCTCCGGTGTCGTGCATGGGGTGCTCCTTCGGTGTTCAGACGTCGCGTCCGTCGATCATGCGGTCCACGGGCAGGAAGCGCTCGGCCTCGTCCTCGAAGGCCAGGCGGCGCATGTCCTTCATGCGGTCCACGAAGAGCGTGCCGTTCAGGTGGTCGCACTCGTGCTGGAAGACGATGGCCGGGAAGCCCTCCAGGTCCCGCTCCACCGTCTGCCCGTCGGCGTCCAGGTACTTGACGTGGATGGCCACGGGGCGCTCCACCCAGCCGCGCAGGCCGGGGATGCTGAGGCAGCCCTCGTACATGCCGAAGAGCACGTCCGTGGTGGGCGTGATCTCCGGGTTGATGACCGGCCGGACGATGGGGTTGCCGTCCTCGTCATGCTCTCCGCCCACCAGCGCCACCTGCTTGGACACGTGCACCTGCGGGGCGGCCAGGCCCACGCCGTTGTACTCGTACATGGTCTCCAGCATGTCCTCGAGCAGGATCTGGATCTCGTCGCCGGTCACGTCGGCGGGATCCACCTTCTCGGCGACCTGGCGGAGAACGGGGTGGCCCATGCGGGCGACCTTGAGGATGGCCATGGGACGGGTCTCCTTGGGGCGGCGGCGCCGCGGGAAGCAGGGGTCGGGAACGGGGCCGCGCGGGCGGCATGGCGCCACGTTAACCCAAAGGCGGGGCGGGCGCAAAGGGGGAACGGGGCCGCCCGCGGGCGGGGCGGCCCCTCGGAGCGGGCGGCCTAGCCGTGGTCGTGGCCGTGGTCGTCGTCGCCGTGGTCGTGGGACTCGCCGCCCTGCAGGTTGGCGGCGCAGCCCTTGCAGTACCACTGGCCGTCGATCTGGGTCATCTGGTCCTCGGGCCAGTCCATCATGCCGCAGCCGCCGGCGCAGTCGTGGCGGGCGGTGACGGCCTCGCCGGCCTTCTTCTCGGCGCAGGCCTTGCAGTAGGCGGCGCCGCCCACCATGACGGCGTCCTTGGCGGCCAGTTCATGGCCGCAGCCCGCGCAGGCGGAGGCCTCGGCCTTGGTCCCGCAGCCGGCCAGGAGCAGGGCGCCCAGGGCCAGGACCAGCAGGGCGGGGATCGCGAATCGCTTCATGGGGAACCTCCGTGAAAGGTCGGGGCGCCGGCCGTTCCGGCGCCGATGGCGCCATGGTCGCAGGGAGAGCGGCCCTCCGCAATGTCGTTTTGACCGGACCGGGCCGAGGCGGTACCTTCGGCGTTGCCGAGAGACGGAGGGGGTCCCGCCCTTCCCGCCTTGCCATGGGCTCCGACCGGGGAACGCCATGTCCAAGCTCGATCCGACCCTGCCGGCGAAAGCCGCCGTCGCCGAGGGCCGCCATCTGCCCGCGCCCGCCCGCGTGGTCCTCCTGCTGGCCCTGCTCTGGGTCTTCCTCTTCGCCATCGCGCTGATGGGCATGGCCTTCAAGGCCTTCGGCAAGGACTTCAGCGAGGCCCTGATCGCGTCGACGACCAACCCGGTGATCGGGCTGATGATCGGCCTGCTGGCCACGTCGGTGATCCAGAGCTCGTCCGGCACCACGTCCATCGTGGTGGGGATGGTGGCCGCGGGGGCCCTGACCGTGAGCAACGCCGTGCCCATCATCATGGGCGCCAACATGGGGACCACGGTGACCAACACCCTGGTGGCCATGGGCTCCATGGGGCGGCGGGCCGAGTTCCGGCGCGCCTTCGCCGGCGCCACCATGCACGACTTCTTCAACCTGCTCACCATCTGCGTGCTCTTCCCCGTGGAGCAGGCCACCCACTTCCTGGAGCGCACGGCCCACTGGCTGAGCGAGCATCTGGTGGGCACCGGCAGCGTGGAATTCCAATCGCCGGTGAACCAGGCCGTGAAGCCGGCGGCCAAGGCCTTCGCCCACTGGCTGGAGACCGGGCTGGACCTGCACGACGTGGTGGCGGGCGTGGGCATGCTGGTGGTCTCGCTGGTGGCCCTGTTCTTCGCGCTGACCATGCTGACGCGCCTGATGCGGCGCGTGGTGGTGAGCCGCGCGCGCGGCGCCTTCGCGGGCAATCTGGCCAACAACGGGCTGCTGGGCATCGCGCTGGGCATCGCGGTGACCGTGCTGGTGCAGAGCTCGTCCATCACCACGAGCCTGCTGGTGCCGCTGATCGGCGCGGGGCTGATCCCCATGGAGGGGGCGCTGGCGGTGACGCTGGGGGCCAACATCGGCACCACGGTGACGGCGCTGTTGGCCTCGCTGGCGGGCAACCCGGCCGCGGTGACCGTGGCGCTGGTGCACCTGCTCTTCAACGTGACGGGCATCCTGATCTTCTACCCCTACCCGCCCCTGCGGCGGGTGCCCGTGCGGCTGGCGCGGCTGCTGGCCCTGCGCACCAGCCGCAACCGCTGGGTCGCCGTGTACTACATGCTGGGGGTGTTCTTCCTGCTGCCCCTGGTGTTCGTGTTGATCTCCCGGGTCCTGAACCCGGCGTCGTGAGGAGTGCCCGATGAGCATGTTCGGATCGATCCGCGACCTCTTCCGCAAGGACAACTGGAGCCAGGGCACCAGCGCCCGCGTGGGCGAGATGCTGGACATCTGCGTGTCCATGAACACGTTCGTCTACCGCGTGCTGATCGAGGGCATGGACGACGCCCAGGCCCAGGCCGAGCTCTACGACCGCGACCGCCGCGTGAACGTGCTGGAGCGCGAGGTGCGCCGCAGCGTGGTCACCCACCTGGCCCTGGAGCCCGACCCCAAGGACATCCCCTCGGCCCTGATCTTCATGAACGCGGTGAAGGACGCCGAGCGCATCGGCGACTACATCAAGAACATCTACGACGCCGCCACCGACCTCATGCCCGAGAGCCCGGACCTGAGCCTCTACAAGACCGAGCTCAAGCCCTTCGCCGACCCCATGCGCGACCTCATGCTGGAGACCGCGGAGACGTTCCGCGTGAGCGACGAGGCGCGCGCCCGCAAGGTCATCGACAAGGCGCGGGCCCAGGGGGTGGCCCTGGAGGAGCGCATCGCCGCCATCTCGCGCAGCGAGCTCTCGGTCAGCGACGCCGTCTGCCTGGTGCTGGTCATGCGCTTCTACAAACGGATCTTCGGCCATCTGTCCAACATCGCGTCCACCATCATCATGCCCGTGGACCGCATGGACTTCTTCGACGAGTAGGCCGATCCGCCGCGAGGAGCGCGGCGCTCCGGCGACCCAGGGCGAGGGTGGCCGGAACCAGGAGAAGGAGCACCGCCAGGCCCGCCGCACCGACCAGGAGCGGCGGGCCTGTGCACGCCAGGGGGAGGAGACGACGGCCCCGCCACAGGGCGGCTCCCAGCAGCAGCCACGGCGTCGCGGCGGCCGCGGCGCGGACGGCGCGCGCGGCGCGGCGGCGGCGGCGCGACGCGGCGGCGGGCAGCGGCGCGGCCAGGTCCGGCAGGTCCAGGGCGTCGGCCAGGGCCCAGCCGCCGTCGCCGCGGCCCAGGGGCAGCAGGCTGACGAGCGCCGCCGCGGCCGCGGCCCTCCCCGCCAGGATCAGCGCATCGTGATCCAGGCCGGCGCCGCCCAGCGTGGCGATGCCCGCGCCGCCGAGCTGGAGCGCCGGCCCCGCCAGGTCGACCCGCACGCGCTCGCGGGGCGGCAGCAGCGCCACCTCCGAAACGTCGCACCAGAACACCGGCATCACCACGGCCCACCCCACCCCCACGGCGCCCGGACGGCCGCCGCCGCGGATCAGCCCGGCGGCATGGCCCAGTTCATGGAGCAGGCCCAGCGCCAGCACCCAGGCCAGGACCTGCGGCCAGGACGCCGTGCAGGGCCGTCCCCACGCGGACGCCACCGCCAGCAGACCGCCCGCGGCGAGCAGCGCCGGCGCCGGTCCCGCCGTGAGCGGCGCGAGGATCCGTCCCGCGCACGCCACGAGCCGGGCCGGCGCCAGCGTGAGCCGCGGCCGGCGGCGGGCGCGGCGGCGCGGCGGTGCGAGCAGCCCCGCGGGCGGCCCGTCGCGCAGCCAGCGTCGCGCCACATCCGCCGGCGCGGTCCAGCGGCGGCCGCGGTGCTCCAGGAGCCAGCGGCCGTCGGCCAGGGGGCGTCCGTTCACGACGGGTCCCGCAGCTCCACCAGCCCCAGCAGATGCAGCCGGCGCAGGTGGTGGTCCACCCAGACCACGCCGTGGCGGGCGGCGAGCTCGTCCAGGGTGGGCTCGGCGTCGCGCAGGGCGGTCAGGTCTTCGTCGCGCAGACCGGCGGCGGTCCAGAAGCGCTGGCGCTCCTGATCCGCCAGGATGTCGGGCTCCCAGACCTGCACGCCCGCGGCCAGCCGGGCGCGCACGGTCGCGGCCCGCTCCCGAGCGCCGGCGAACCGCGCGCGGCGCGCCGCCAGCACCTCGGGTCCTTCGCCCCCGGCCAGGGCCGCGCTGGTGAAGCACTCGCTGGTGCGCGCCAGCATGGGCCAGAAGCCCCACTGCTCCGGGGAACGGGCCACCTCGTCGAAGAGCCAGTCGTAGAGCTGGCGGGTGATCTGCCGCGCGGTGGCGCGATGATTCCACTCCCCCGGCCGGACGCAGCGCCAGGCCAGGCCGCCGTCGTCGCGCCAGCGCACGGACACGGCGTGCACCGGACAGCCCGTGCGGCGGATGAGCCGCCCCAGGCCCGTGCGCACGCGGATGGTGCGGCCGGGCAGCCGATAGGGCATGCCGTCGTCGCGGGTGGCGCGCAGGCCGCCGGCGCCGGCGTTGCCGTCCAGGAAGACCACCACGGGCGTGCCGGCGCGCAGGTCGCGCAGCATGCGCACGGCGAACAGGGGCCGGTCCGTGGTGATCCAGCGGATGGCCCCGCTCAGGCCCAGCTGACCGCGCCGCCGCTCCACGTCGGGACGGATGCGTTCCAGCGCCGCGCCGTCCAGCACCACCGACGGCTCCACCCCCGCCGCCAGGTACAGGGCCGGCAGCAGGCCGTACGGTCCCATGTGCAGCGAGAGCACGAGCCCGCGGCGCAGCTCGGGGTGGGCCTGGAAGAAGGCGCGGGCGTCGCGCAGCAGTCCGGCCGTGTCGCCGCGGCCCCGGGTCAGCACGCGTTCCTCCAGGGCCCGGATGCGCTCGCGGCGGGCCTCGAGCTGCGCCAGCGTGGCGGCGTCGGCATGGGGCTGCAGGGCGCGCAGGTTCCACAGGGCCCAGGCCCGGGCGCTGCGCGATGGGTGCGATGGGGTCACGGCATGCTCCTCGGCACGGGTGGAAGACGGGTGGGCGCCCCCCGGCACGGAGGGCGCCCCGACGCGCGGGATCAGCCCAGGATCGGCTTGCCGTCCACGATCTCCGGCAGCTTCACCTCGCAGCTGCAGAAGTTGCTGCAGCAGTCGTGGGCGCCCACGACGCCGTCGCCGGCCAGGATGGGCGCGAACTCCAGGCGCTCCTCCAGCTCCTCCACGCCCAGGCGGGCCAGGCTCTCGTCGATGGGATGGGACTTCGGCATGGGGTACCTCCACGTTGGGATGGGGCCGCGGCCCCCTCGGCCACGGCATCGCGGCGGAGATAGCAAGGAGGGGCCCAACGCGGAATCTTGCGGTTTTCCAGGGCAGGGACGACGTTGCGCGCCGCGGTCGCGTCCGCGCCCGCTCACGCCCGCGGCGGCCGACGTCGCCCGGCGGGGACAGGTGACGCCGCGGCGCCCGCCTGCTACCATGCGCGCCACCGAGGAGCCGCCATGCGCCGACTGCAGAACAACCTGGGACTGGTCTACGGGATCCTGGTGACGCTGATCGTCACCATCGGGATCTGGTGGGTCTACTACATGACCCAGGAGGGCCGGAACTACGAGCGCTACATGCTGCAGCGCCTGACCACGGACCGCCTCCACGCCGCCTACCTCATCACCACGGTGCCCGACGTGGCCCACGACCCGGTGAGCGTGCTGGGCGAGCGCTACCCCTACCTGCGCTTCGTCTGGAACGGCCGTGACTGGGACGTGCAGGTGGACATGAAGGTCCACGAGGCCATCCACCACGAGGCCAAGCGCCGCCGCCGCATGTTCATGACAGAAGGCGCGTTCTTCATGCTCCTGCTCTTCGCCGGCACCACCGTGCTCACGCTGGCCTTCCGCCGCGAGCGCGACTTCAAGAAGGCCCGCGAGCTCTTCCTGGCCGGCGCCACCCACGAGTTCAAGACGCCCCTGGCCAGCCTGCGCCTCTACACGGAGACCCTCAACCGTCCCGATCTGGACGAGGCCAAGGCCCGCCGCATCCGCGCCACCATGCTGGAGGACGTGGAGCGCCTGGAGGGCATGGTGGAGCAGGTGCTGGCCGTGAGCCGCGAGGAGGAGCTGGGCCGCGACCGCGACGCGGTGCTGGACCTGGCCCACGAGACCCAGCTGGTGCTGGAGGACATGGCCCCCATGCTGGACGGCATGGGCGCGCGCGTGGCCACGGACCTGCCCCAGGGCCGGTTCGTGCGCGGCGACCGCGAGGGCTTCTCCCTGGCCCTGCGCAACCTGGTGCGCAACGCCGCGGTGTACAGCCCCCCGCCGGCGCGCATCACCATCGCTCTGGAGACGCGCGGCAAGCGCCACCGCCTGTCCGTGGCGGACGAGGGCCCGGGCATCGCCCGCAAGGACCGCCAGCGCATCTTCGAGAGCTTCACGCGGCTGGACGCGCCGTCGGGCTCGCTGAACAAGCGCCCGCGCGGATCCGGCCTGGGACTGTATCTTGTCCGGCGCTACGTGGAGGGCATGGGCGGCGCCGTCGAGCTGGAGAGCGAGGAGGGCCGCGGCTCCACCTTCACCCTGGACCTGCCCGCCTGCGAGGAGGACGCATGAACCCGCGCATCCTGGTCGTCGAGGACGACGAGCATCTGGCCGACGGCCTGCGGCTCAACCTGGAGCTGGAGGGCTACGAGCCCGTCATGGCCGTGACCGCCGAGGAGGGCATGCACTACTGGAAGCGCGGCGGGGTGAACCTCATCCTGCTGGACGTCATGCTGCCCGGCATGGACGGCTTCGAGTTCTGCCGCCGCATCCGCGAGGAGGGCGACCGCGTGCCGGTGCTCTTCCTCACCGCCCGCGGCCGCGACGAGGAGCGCATCCGCGGCCTGGAGATGGGCGGCGACGACTACATCACCAAGCCCTTCAACCTCCAGGAGCTCCTGGCCCGCATCAAGGGCATCTTCCGCCGCCAGGAATGGATCCGCGAGACGTCGGCGCCCAAGCTGCTGGCGGTGGGCAAGTGCCAGGTGGATCTGAACGCCATGAAGGTGCAGACGCCGACCGGGACGGTGGACCTGAAGGAGAAGGAGGCCCTGATCCTGCGGGTGCTGTTCGAGAAGGCGGGGGAGCCGGTGAAGCGGCGGACGATTTTGGACCGGGTGTGGGGGTATGATGCGTATCCCACGACGCGGACGGTGGACAATTTCATTTTGAATTTGAGGAAGATCCTGGAGGAGGATCCGGGGCGGCCCAGGCACATTGTTACGGTGCATGGGGTGGGGTATCGGTTGGAGGTTTAGGGGCTAGTCGTAGTAGAGGACGAGCCCCAAGGAAGCCCCGACGGCGTTGATGCCCCATTCCTTGGTCACGGTCCGATAGGTCCGCCCGCTTTCGTACCGCTGATCGATGACGTCACGCTGCAGAGAGAGGGTGCCGTAGGTATCGGCCGTGAGCACCAGATCCTCCGCGACCCTCCATTCCGCCCCCAGCGAGCCGCGGAGTCCCAAGGACCAGCCGACCTGCACGGTGGATCTAAAATACCCCGACGAATCCGCTGCGTACTCGGAGATGAGGGTGTGGCCGAGCGAACAGCCCAGGCCGGTCACGGCGCGGACCCGTTTGGCGGAACCATGGAAATCGAGGGCTTCCCAGAAGACGGAAGCGGAGTTCGAGGTCCAGTCTTCCTCGGAATTGACCGGAACATATTCGGGATCCGGGTCGGCTCCGCTCCGATCACGATCTCGGATCCTACCGCTGTACTCGATGCCCACGCGGAACCCGCCGGCAGCGGGATCCACCTGTCGGAAAACGAACGCCACGGAACGGAACTGATCCAGTCCGTCCGAGGGATCGAGCCGGAACTCCAGCCCGCGGCGCAGGCCATCGTACGGAGAACCCCGTCCATGACCGGCCGGGGTGCGCCCCCAAGGAAAGAGGGTGGCGTACATGAGCACGGCGCCGGAATCGTGGTGACGGCTGGTGTCCGGAACGTAGGTCCAGCTCAGCTCGCCCAGGTCGGTCACCAGGGTGGCCAGCGGGAGGAGCGCGCCCACCGGCTCTCCGTCGAAGTCGCTCTTGCTGCCTGAGATGAAGAGCGCAGCCCCCGCCCACAGCGGCCCCCACGCCTGATGGCGGTAGGACAGGCCTCCGTGGAAGTTGAGGTTGCGGGAGGAGTCGTCCAGGATGCCCGCCTCCAGAGCGAGGCGGCTGCGCTCGCCCACCATCACATCTCTCTGGAATCCGAGACCGGGGTGGGTCTCCTGGTAGTCGTAGCGCTCCACCTCGTCCCGATCCGGATGCCAGGAGAGGCCGTAGAGGTTGATGCCGGTGCCGGCGTGGGCCTGGGCGGTGAGCACGAGGAGGCTGATAACGAGAATCATGTTGCGGCGCATAGGGTTCTCCCGATCGGGACGGCATGGAATTGCGATCGGCGAGGACGATATCACAGATTCAACTCGTCTCGCACACTTTCTTCTTGATTCCGGCACGATATTCTACTATTCTTCCCCCACACCTCCTCCCGGAACCGGACCGCA
>DAOTGJ010000013.1:58049-59348 GCA_035447065.1 Candidatus Krumholzibacteriia bacterium | reverse complement strand
GTGACCCTCTGCGCGGCCTGTCATCGGCTGGTCCATGAAAAGGACGGATTGGCGGCGTTTCGGCGTTCTGATATGACGCCTCCATGACACAAAAGCCCTGCTCGGGACCTACATTTCGGCGGACATCGGACTGTCCGTTGACCTGTGAGGAGGCCCCGTGAACGACACCAACACGCCCGCCGGACTGCCCCGCCCCCTGCGCATCGGGACGCGTGGGAGCGACCTGGCCCTCTGGCAGGCCCATCATGTGCGCGATCTGCTGCAGGAGCTGGGCGCGGAGCCGGAGCTCGTGATCATCGAGACGCGCGGCGACCGCATCGACGACGTGCCCTTCAGCAAGCTCGAGGGCAAGGGCTTCTTCACCAAGGAGCTGGAGGACGCGCAGCTCGACGGGCGCGTGGACCTGGCCGTGCACTCCATGAAGGACCTCTCCAGCGAGCAGCCGGAGGGGCTGACCGTGTGCGCCCTGATCGGGCGCGAGGATCCGCGGGAGCTGCTGCTGGTGCGCAAGGAGAGCGTGGACGCGGCGCGCGCGGAGCAGCCCATCCCCCTGGCCGACGGCGCCAAGGTGGGGACCAGCGCGGCGCGGCGGCAGGGGCAGCTCAAGCTGCTGCGGCCGGACCTGGAGATCGCGGACCTGCGGGGCAACGTGCCCACGCGCATCCGCAAGCTGCGCGAGGGGCAGTACGACGCCATCCTGCTGGCCAAGGCCGGCGTGACGCGGCTGGGGCTGGACCTCTCGGACCTGCACGTGGTGGAGCTGGACGTGGAGACCTTCGTGCCCGCGCCCGCCCAGGGCATGCTGGCGCTGCAGTGCCGGGACGAGGAGCCGCTGAAGTCCTTCCTCAACCGTCTGGAGACGGTGGAGGCCGCCGTGCCCGTGAAGGCCGAGCGCCGTCTGCTGGAGAAGCTGGACGGAGGCTGCCAGCTGCCCTTCGGCGTGAACATCCGGCGGCAGGGCGGCGGCTTCCGGCTGGCCGCCTACTGGAGCGCCACGCCCGAGTCCGCACCGCTGACCTTCACCCTGGAAGGTCCCGACGCCGGCGCGCTGGCGGACGAGGCCTTCGCGCGGATCCGCGGAGCCTGAACCGTGGGCGCGGCGCGGCGCATCGTGCTGACCCGCACGGCCGAGCAGTGCCGGCCGTGGCGCGCGGCGCTGGAGGCCGCGGGCCATGAGGTGCTGGAGCTGCCGCTGCTGCGCTTCGTCGGGCTGCCCGTGCCGGATCCGGCGCCGGCGGCCGACGTGATCCTGTTCACCTCGCCCCAGGGCGTGCGCTCCTTCTTCGACGCCGGGCTGCG
>DAOTGJ010000013.1:54273-57949 GCA_035447065.1 Candidatus Krumholzibacteriia bacterium | reverse complement strand
GTGCCGCCCGCGGAGCTGCCCGACGCGCCGCTGCGCGCGGACGACCTGATCTTCTTCGCCAGCCCCTCCGCCGTGCGCGCATGCGCGGCGGCGTGGGGGGCGACCGCGCCCTGCGTGGCCATCGGCGGCACCACCGCCGCGGCGGCGCGCGAGGCCGGCTTCGACACGCTCGTCGCCGACGAGCCGACCCTGGAGGCCATGGTCCTGGCCGCCGGCCTGGACCCGATCCACCACCCCGAGGAGACGTCATGAACCTGCTGCAACGCCCCCGTCGCCTGCGCGCCACGCCGCTGATGCGCGAGCTCGTGGCCGAGACCGATCTGGCGGCCCGCCACCTGATCACCCCCCACTTCGTGGTGGAGGGCGAGGGCGTGTGCGAGGAGATCCCCAGCATGCCCGGCGTCACCCACGTGACCGTGGACAAGCTGGTGGACGAGGTGGCCGCGGACGTGGCGCTGGGGCTGACCTCGCACCTGCTCTTCGGCATCCCGGACCACAAGGACGCCCACGGCAGCGCCGCCGTGGATCCCGACGGCGTGATCCCCCGCGCCCTGAAGGCCCTGCGCGCGCGGTTCGGCCAGGAGATCATCCTGATCACCGACGTGTGCCTCTGCGCCTACACGGACCACGGCCACTGCGGCTTCCTGCACGACGGCGTGGTGACCAACGACGACTCCGTGGCCCAGCTCGCCAAGATGGCGCTGGTGCACGCGGAGGCGGGCGTGGACATCGTCAGCCCCAGCGACATGATGGACGGGCGCGTGGGCGCCATCCGCGATCTGCTGGACGACCACGGCTTCACCAGCACCGCCATCCTGGCCTACAGCGCCAAGTACGCCAGCGCCTACTACGGCCCCTTCCGCGACGCCTGCGACAGCGCGCCCCAGGGCGACCGCAAGACCTACCAGATGGACTTCCGCAACTCGCGCGAGTCGCTGCTGGAGGCCCTGCTGGACGTGGAGGAGGGCGCCGACATGGTCATGGTCAAGCCGGCGCTGGCCTACCTGGACGTCGTCCGCATGGTGAAGGAGGAGACCCTCTGCCCGGTGGTGGTCTACAACGTGTCGGGCGAGTTCTCCATGGTGAAGGCGGCGGCCGCCGCGGGCTACGTGGACGAGCAGCGCATCGTGATGGAGAACCTGCTGGCCATGCGGCGCGCGGGCGCGGACCTGATCATCACGTACCACGGGCGCGACGCCCTGCGCGAGGGGTGGATCCGATGAGCAACGCGAGCTGGTGGGACCGCGCGCAGAAGGTGCTGCCCGGCGGCGTGAACTCGCCGGTGCGGGCCTTCAAGTCCGTGCCCGGCGACCCCGTGTTCTTCCGGAGCGCCAAGGGCGCGCACTTCACCGACGAGGACGGGCGCACCTTCATCGACTACTGCCAGAGCTGGGGCCCCATGATCCTGGGCCACGCGGACCCGGACGTGGAGGCCGCCGTGATGGAGGCCGTGCGCGAGGGCTGCAGCTTCGGGGCGCCGTCGCGGCGCGAGGTGCTGCTGGCGGAGGCGCTGCTGGAGCGGGTGAAGGTCTTCGACCAGGTGCGCTTCGTGAGCTCCGGCACGGAGGCGGTCATGAGCGCCATCCGCCTGGCGCGCGGCGCGACCGGCCGCGACATGGTGGTGAAGTTCGAGGGCTGCTACCACGGCCATGCCGACCACCTGCTGGTGGAGGCCGGCAGCGGCCTGGCCACCTTCGGCACGCCCAGCAGCGGCGGCGTGCCGGCCGACTTCTCCAAGCACACCGTGGTGCTGCCCCTGGCCGACGAGCAGCGGCTGCGCGACTTCTTCGCCGCCCACGGCGACGAGGTGGCGGCGCTCATCGTGGAGCCGGTGCCGGCCAACTGCGGGCTGCTGGTCCAGACCCGGGAGTGGCTGCAGACCTGCCGCGACCTCACGGCGAAGCACGGCGCCAAGTTCATCTTCGACGAGGTGATCACCGGGTTCCGGGTGGCGGCGGGCGGGGCCATCGAGCGCTTCGGGATCACGCCGGACCTGGCCACCTACGGCAAGATCATCGGCGGGGGCATGCCCGTGGGGGCGTACGCCGCCAACACCGACCTCATGGACCACGTGTCGCCCAACGGCCCCGTGTACCAGGCCGGCACCCTGAGCGGCAACCCGGTGGCCATGGCCGCGGGGCTGGCCGCCCTGACCAAGCTGGGGCGCGAGGGCTTCTACCAGGAGCTGGAGGGCCGCACGGCCTGCCTCTGCGCCGGGCTGCGCGACGCCGCCGCCGCGGCCGGCGTGACCGCCCAGGTGGTGCAGGTGGGCTCGCTCTTCTGGACGGTGTTCCAGCCGGAGGCGCCCACGGCCTTCGCGCAGGTGGACGGCTCCAAGATGGAGCTCTACGGCCGCATGCACCGGGCGCTGCTGGAGGAGGGCGTGTACCTGGCCCCGTCGGGCTGGGAGGTGGGCTTCCTGTCCGCCGCCCATACCGACGCGGACCTGGACGCCACCGTGGCCGCGGTGACGAAGGTGCTGGCCGCGCTGTAGTCCGTCGGGACGGATCAGGAAGTGAAGCGGCGGTCCCTGCCCGGGGACCGCCGCTTCCGTCTCGGGCGTTTGGGCGAATCTAGCGACTCAGACCCCGGGGGCGCCCGGAACCGGGGACCTCCACCCGCGACGCCACCACGGTGGCGCCGGCGCCGCCGCCGGGGCCGCGCTCGTGACAGCCCAGGCACATGGCCATGGGGGTGTCGAAGCGCACCAGGCGGTCCGGGAGGTCGTCGGTGAGGTCGTGGCAGGTGGCGCACTCCATCCTGCCGTCGATCAGCGGCAGGCGGGCGTCCACCTGATGCCGGATGTCGAAGCCGCCGCCGTTCCCGCCCGCCGCCACGGGTGCGCCGTTGGGATGGCTGGCATGGGCATGGAACCGCGGCGGCGAGTCCACCAGGGCCAGCAGACGCGGGTCGGCGTCGTCGCGGCTGTGGCAGAGGAGGCAGGCTTCCGAGGGCGTGAGCTGGGCCAGGAGCTCCGGTTGGCCGTGGTAGAGGGCCGTGGCGGCGCGGTGGCCGTCGGTCAGGCCGGACGGGCCGTTGGCGCCGGCGTGGCAGGCGGCGCAGTGGCGCGTGACCTGGTCGTTGCCCACCGCGTGGGCGAACGGCGTGCCCCCGGCCTTCAGGTTCGCCGGCTCATGGAAGCTGTGGCAGCTCGTGCAGCGGTCCGGTCCGCCCGCGTGGAAGCCGGCGGGGGCGGGACCCGGATCGTGGCAGCGGGCGCAGCTCCGGTCTGCCGTCCCCGGGTCATCCACCGCCCGGGCGGAGCCCAGGTGGCAGGAGGCGCAGTCCAGGGACGCGTGGCCGGGAGGGTTCGCGCCGGCGAAGGCCGTTCCCAGCCAGAGGAGGGTCAGGAGCAGAGCTCCCAGGGGCCTGGCCCCATGCGGGTGTCGAGCATGATGTTTCATGCCGCTGCTTTCGACACCATGAGGCACCACTTGAGCATTAATCCTGACTATTTGACCGATTATTTTCTTTTGGAAGATGAATTGCTGGATCAGAACTCATACCGGAACCTGCGTAGTTGAGAACCAGTCTCATTAGATAAAAAAATAACATTCTGGTAGGCATTCACTATATATTTGGAGCCGTTCCCCAGAGCCCCGCCCGGGACCTGAACGCACCAGCTCCGAGGCCGAACCGTTGACGAAGCCCCTCCATCCCCAAGCGTTCCGCCGGG
>DAOTGJ010000013.1:0-54173 GCA_035447065.1 Candidatus Krumholzibacteriia bacterium | reverse complement strand
AGCTCCGAGGCCGAACCGTTGACGAAGCCCCTCCATCCCCAAGCGTTCCGCCGGGCCGGCCTCGCCGCCCTGGCGTGCGCGGCGACCCTGGCGCTGGGCGGCCCCGCCGCGGCGCTGGACGGACGCGTGGACGTGAGGCAGCTCCACAACGAGGGCCTGACCAGCGAGGCCGACTTCACCACCGACATCCTGCGCCTGGACATGTCCGTGGACCAGACCCTGCGCCTGAGCCGGTACCTGGTCCTGCGCGCCGACTGGCGCGATCTCTACGAGGACAGCGAGAGCCGCAGCTCCCTGGGCGAGACCCAGTATTCCACGCGCACCGTGCTGCCGTCGCTCGGCCTGAACTACCGCCGCCAGCAGTTCCGCGCCGGCGCCGACCTGGACGGCTACGACCGCGACTACGACGGCCTCAGCTTCGGCGCCCGCAAGGACCGCCGCGTGGACGCCTCTGTCTACGTGCAGCAGAGCTTCAGCCGCGGCCTGGCCAGCCTGCGGGCCGGCGCCACCGACGCCGAGCGCCGCACCGCCGCCGGCCAGTGGATCGAGAACCGCGACAAGGCCCTGCGCGGCAGCCTGAAGCTGGACACCGGCGCGGGCGAGCTGCTCTACACCGGCTCGCTGACGCGCGACGACGCCGTGACCGCCGGCGTGCGCCGCGACCGCGACACCCACGGCCTGCGCTACCTGGGCGACACCTCCTGGCAGGAGGGCCGCGGCCACGCCTCGCTGGAGGTGCGCACGGACCGCTTCCACGAGTCCATCTCCTCGCTGGATCCCCTGGAGGCCGAGCGCCTGGTGCCCATCTTCACCGGCCTGGTCCAGGACGGCACGCCCGAGGACCTGGATCCCCTGGAGCCGGCGCCCGTGGCGTTGGGCGGACTGTCGGATCTGGACCGCGACACGCCCACGGCCCTGAACATCGGCGACGACACGCCGCCGGTGCGCGAGTACGGCGGCGACTACCGCAACGTGGTGCTGGACTTCGGCGACGCGGCCGCCGTGGGCTCCGGCGCCGTGTACGCGGACCGCATCGTGCGCTTCCCCGAGTTCCTGCAGTGGCGGCTGTTCACCACGGACGACCCCGAGGGCATCGCCTGGACCGAGGTCTCCCCCGCCGTCTTCCAGGCCGTGTGGACGGAATGGACCGACGGGCGCCAGGGCTGGACCCTCGCCTTCAGCGAGCCCGTGACCGCGCGCCGCTTCAAGCTGGTGGACGTGAAGACGGGTCCCACCGAGGCCGACCTCTTCATCAACGAGGTGGAGCTCTACGACGCCCAGGCCGTGGACGCGCGCGCCCGCGAGACCGTGACCCGCCGCCACCGCCTGGTGGGCTCCGTGGACTACGCCCTCAGCTCCACCCTGGACGTGGGCTACCACACCACGCTCACCCGACGCGAGAGCGACGACCAGCCCGACCGCGATCTGGACGGCGCCATCCACAGCCTCAACGCCGCCCTGCGCCTGGACGCCTGGACCCTGTCGTCCATCTACACGGTGAGCTCGCTGGAGAGCCCGTCGCGGCAGAGCACGGACACGCGCAGCATCACCACCAGCGCCACCAGCGACGTGTCGCGCCCGCTCTGGCTGCGCGCGTCGTGGCGTCATGACCTGGACCGCAGCCTGGCGCGCCACCGCGTGGGCGACGACTACGGCGTGGACGTCAACTGGGACCCCCTGCCCGGCCTGCGCCTGCTGCAGAAGACCGGCCACGGCCGCGTGGACGACGACAACACCGGCCTCTCCTCCCGTTCCTGGTACGCGGTGACCACCCTGCGCACCCGTCCGCGCCCCAGCGTGATGGTGGATGTGCGGCAGGCCAGCCGCTGGGTGGACCGCGAGGGCGGCGACGAGTTCACGCGCTTCGACGACACCGAGCTGGACGTGCGCTGGACCATCTTCCCGCTGCTGAGCTACTCGGGCCTGGCCCGCTTCGAGCACCGCACCGAGGACCACTGGCTCACGCGCCACCTGCTGAGCTGGACGCCGCTGAACCGCGGCAGCCTGAACCTGCGCTTCTCGCTCAACCACTCCCGGGACACGCGCATCGACACCCGCCAGGCCGGCGGCGGCGTGAGCATGACCTGGCGGGCGCGCCCGCGGCTGCGGCTGGAGGGCCGCGCCGACCTGCAGCGCCAGCGACGCCGCGGCGTGGACAGCACGCCGCTCAACACCCAGTGGCGGGCCACCTGGACCTTCTGATCGGCCCTCCCCTGCGAAGGATGGAAACGACCATGCGCACCACGATCACCGCGACCATCGCCCTGTCCCTGCTGCTCGCCGTCCTGGGCGGCTGCGGCTCCGGCCCCGTGTCCTACGTGAGCGACGAGGTGGACTTCGGCTTCATCCGCACGGTGGCCGTGGCGCCGTTCAGCAACCTGAGCGCGGACCGCTTCGCCGCGGAGCGGTTGGAGTCGGTCTTCCTGGCCGAGCTGCTCACCTACGACGGCCTCCGCGTGGTGGACACCGGCGAGGTGCGCAAGGCCTGGAACGACCTGCGCCTGGGCGATCCCGACGAGCTCACCCCCGAGCAGCTCAAGGCCGTGGGCGAGCGCCTGGGCGTGGACGCCGTGTTCACCGGCGCCGTGCAGGAGTACGGCCTGGAGCGGCTGGGCGGCAACGGCACCTACTCGGTGACGGTCGTCTTCGGCATGCTGGAGACCGTGACCGGCTCGCGCATCTGGAACGCGCAGGTGCAGACCGACGGCTCGTCGTTCTGGCGCAGCCTCTTCGGCGGCCAGCCGGCCAGCCAGTACGACGTGTCGCGCAAGGCCGTGCGCCAGGGCCTGGACACCCTGCTGTCCGGCGGCGGCGACGACGGCGGCGACGACCGCCGCGACTCCAGCCGCCGCGGCTGATGGGAGGGACCGTGAAGCGAGCGCGCCGACACCGCCGCACCGTCCGCCTCGCCCTCGCGGCGTGGCTGGCCTGCGCCTGCCTGCCGGCGGCCGCCGCGGCCCAGGACGACGCCCCGCCTCCGCGCCGGGAGCCCATCCCCTCCTACGTCCCCCTCATCGAACCCGTGGCGCCCCTGCTCTTCCTGGATGCGCGCACGCGCCAGTTCCTGCCCGCGCCGGTGGCCGAGCTGCGCGCCGCCGGCGAGGCCGCCGTGGCCGCGTCGGCGATGGGCGCCGTGGACCCCGGCCTCCTGGACGAGCTGCAGCGCCGCCACCGCGTGCGCAGCGGCCTGGACCTGGGCCGCGATTTCCTCCACGACGTGCTCCACGAGACCGGCGCCCGCCGCGTGGTGGTGGTGGACCTGCTCTTCGACACGGGGATCGTGCTGGCCGCGGGCCGCCTCATCGACGCCGCCGACGGCCGCCTGCTGGGCGCCGGCGCCATGGAGCCGGAGGCCTGGACCGAGCCCGACGCCTGGCGCGACGCCGTGGACCGCGTGGTGGCCGCCCTGCTGCTGGACGTGGCCCGCCACCGCCCCGAGCCCGGCGACGACCTGCTGATCGCCCTGCCCGTGCACGTGCGCGGCCTGGAGCGCGCCGACGGCGTGACCGCCACCCACACCCTGCTGCAGACCCTGCTGGACGACGGCGGCTTCACGCTGCCCGACCCCGGCGTGGTGAACCACCTGCTGCTGGAGTCGGGGCACGACCCGCGCCTGGTGGACGCCGCCGGCCAGCAGGCCCTGGCCGCGGCCCTGGGCCCCGCGCGGCTGCTGTCCGCGGACATCATCTCCTACGACGGCGCGGCTGGCATCGGCCCCGCCGTGGACCTGGACCCCGGCGCCTCCGCGGCGCCGCGGCTGGCCCTGCCGTCGTTCACGTACACGGTCCGGCTCACGGACCTGTCCGAGGGCGTGATCCTGGATTGCGTCACCCTCTACCAAGACGACCGGCCCGAGGAGGGCTGGTTCGGCATCGTCCACTCCCGCTCCACCCGCGGCGTGCTGCACCGGACGGCGCAGCGCCTGGCGGCCGAGCTCGGAATCCATACGGAGGCCAACCCATGACTCAGCGCCGGGCCCTGATCGCCCCGCTCATCCTGCTCCTGCTCCTGCCCCTGGCCGCCCTTGCGGCCGACGACGACACCCTGCTGGCCGTGGTCAACGGCGAGCACGTGACCATCCGGGACCTGGACGTGGAGCTGTTCCTGATGCAGAGCCAGGCCGCCGGCGGCGCCCTGGTGCTGCCCTCCCCCGATGCCGTGCTCAAGCGCCTCATCCAGAACACGCTGCTGTTCCAGGAGGGTCGACGCCTGGGCCTGGAGGAGGACGGCAAGATCGTCAACCAGGTGCGCGAGAACGTGCGCCACCGCAGCGTGCTGGCCCTGGTGGACTCCGTGGCCCTGGCCGTGCCGGAGGGCGTGGCGGACCGCAAGGACAAGCAGTTCGCCGCCATCGACGCCTTCGTGCAGAGCCTCAAGGCCAAGTACGACGTGAAGGTGAACGAGGAGCTGCTGCACTCCCTGGACTACGCTTCGCCGGATCCCGCCGTGCAGGAGGAGCTGCGCAACAGCAGCGCCGTGCTCTGCCAGTCGCCCACCGGCGCCATGCGCGTGAGCAGCTTCACGCGCACGCTCATGTTCCAGGAGTTCCACGGGCTCATCGGCCGCCCCGACGCCGCGCAGGTGCGCGACGAGTGCTTCAAGGACTGGCTGGCCGAGGCCCTGCTGACCTACGAGTCCCGCCGCCAAGGCATTCCGGAGCGGGAGAAGATGCGCACCCTCGCCGCCTACCACACCCGCGACCTGGTGCTCCAGGAGACCCTGGGCGTGCTGGCCGTGACCACCGACGAGCCGAGCGAGGACCAGGTGCAGGCCTTCTACCAGGAGAACATCCACCACCTCACGCCGCCGCCGCGGGTGCGCGTGGAGAGCGTGATGCTGGAGAACGAGGACGCCGCCCGCACCTTCAAGCAGCGCCTGGACCAGGGCGCGGCCATGGACTGGCTGGCCGACCGCACCGCCGAGGTGCTGCCCAACGTGGCGGCCCTGCCCACCACGTGGCTGCAGCCCAGCATGATCGGCCTGCGGCCCGAGCAGGTGCGCCAGGGCCTGGTGCTGGACGCCCTGGAGGTGCCCGGCGGCTGGGTGGTGGCCCGCATCGTCGAGGTGGAGCGGGCCGACCCGGTGCCCCTGGAGCAGTGCCGCGACGAGGTGCTGCGGCGCTACCGCGCCCAGCGCACCACCAACGCCGTGACCGACGCCATCCGTCAGCTCGAGGACGCCGCCGTCATCGAGCTCGTGCCCGACGCCGACGCCATCGTGGCCGACCATCTGGTGCAGTGGGAGAAGAAGAACAATGCGTAGGACCGCCCTGATCACCGCCCTGCTGGCCGCGGCCCTGGCCGCGCCCGCCCTGGGCGCCGGTCCCTTCAAGAGCAAGTCGTGCATCGACTGCCACGACGACATGAAGGGCCAGCTGCGCCAGGACCACGCCCATCAGCCCTTCCGCACCGAGGACTGCGCGTCCTGCCACAAGCCCCACGGCGTGGTGGGCCGCCTCACCCTGCAGCGTCCCGGCGCCGACCTCTGCGCCGAGTGCCACGCCGACCAGGCCGCCGACCAGCCCGTGAAGCACGCCCCGCTGGGCCGCGACGGCTGCATCGGCTGTCACGACCCCCACGGCTCCGGCCGCGCGGACCTGCTGAGCGCCGACGGCGACGAGTCCTGCTTCGTCTGCCACGACCGCGGCGTCTTCACCCGCAAGCGCGTGCACAAGCCCCTGCGCGACGGCGGCTGCGCCGCCTGCCACCTCACCCACGGCGGCCCCAACGCCGCCCTGCTCACCCTGCCCGGCGACGACCTCTGCCTCTCCTGCCACGACGACGCCGCCAAGCTGACCCGCGCCCACGGCGAGGGTTCCTTCGTGGGCTGCGCGAGCTGCCACGACCCCCACAGCAGCGACGGCCCCGGCCTGCTCCAGGCCTTCCAGCACGCGCCCGTGGCCGAGAAGGACTGCACGTCCTGCCACGAGACCGACGCCGCCATGACGCTCACGGAGCAGGGCAACGACCTCTGCCTGGCCTGCCACGACGACCCCACGGCCGGCCGCGCCCACGCCCACCCCGCGGTGGAGGACGGCTCCTGCACGGACTGCCACGCCCCCCACGGCGGCCCGGTGGCCGGCATGCTGACGCGCCCCCAGGGCACGCTCTGCATGGACTGCCACGACGAGGCCGCCTTCGAGCGCCGCGTGCGCCACGCCCCCGCGGCCGACGGCGAGTGCTCCACCTGCCACGACCCCCACGCCGCCGACGCCGAGCACCTGCTGCTCAGCGACGGCCGCCAGGTCTGCCTGGACTGCCACGACGACGTGCTCTCCGCCGCCGACGCCGGCCTGACGCGCCACGCCCCCGTGGTCAAGCGCGACTGCGCCGTGTGCCACGACCCCCACAGCTCCGGCGCCGAGTCGCTGCTGAAGTCCGAGGGCGGCGCCCTCTGCCTGGACTGCCACCGCAACGTGCGCATGCAGCTGGCCACCGAGCATCCCCACGACGTGGCCGCCCGCGGCCAGTGCCTGGCCTGCCACGAGGCCCACGAGTCCCCGCGGCCGTCCCTGCTCAACGCGGAGCCCGAGGCCCTCTGCATCGACTGCCACAAGACCCTGGCCACGCGGCCCGAGGGCGGCAGCCTGCACCCGCCCGCGGCCGACGGCGCCTGCCTGGACTGCCACGCGCCCCACGGCGACGACCGCGAGGCCATGCTGCGCGCGGACCAGAAGTCCCTCTGCCTGGACTGCCACGACCTGAGCGGCGGCGCCGGCTGGCAGGCCCACGCGCCCGTGGCCGCCGGCGACTGCGCCGCCTGCCACGACGCCCATGCCAGCGAGCGCGGCGCCCTGGTGGCCGCGCCCCAGCCCCTGCTCTGCACCCTCTGCCACGCCGACGTGGTCGCCCCCCAGGACGCCGTGTCCGTGCACGCCCCCGTGCAGGAGGACTGCCTGACCTGCCACGACCCCCACGGCGGCGCCGACGGCTCGTTCCTGGTGGACTCCCAGCCGGGCCTCTGCTTCGGCTGCCACGACGAGGACAGCCGCTCCCTCCAGGCCGCCCACCTGGGCCGCGACCTGAAGGAGCTCAACTGCACCGCCGCGTGCCACGACCCCCACCACGCCGACCAGCCCGCGCTGGTGCGCGCGGTGGTCCACCCGCCCTTCGAGGAGCGCGACTGCGCGGGCTGCCACGAGGGCGGCGAGCCCATCACGGACCAGAAGGAGCTGTGCTTCATGTGCCACGACGACGTGGCCCAGCCCGGCGCCCAGGTCCACATGCCTTTCGAGGACGGCGACTGCACCGCCTGCCACGACGCCCACGCGGCCCGCGGCGAGCACCTCATGACCGCCGGCAGCACCGACGCCGCCTGCGCCGACTGCCACGACCTGGCGGACCTCTACCCCTCCCACGACCTGGCCCACGCCCCGGTCCGCGAGGGCCGTTGCTCCGCCTGCCACGACCCCCACGGCTCCGACAACGCCGGCCTGCTGGCCGTGGCCCCGGAGGCGCTCTGCCTCTCCTGCCACGACGACATGAAGGCCAAGCAGGCCTTGAAGGTGCAGCACGAGCCCTTCGCCGGCGGCGACTGCGCCTCCTGCCACGACCCTCACGGCACCGCCGTGCCCAACGCCCTGGCGGCGGCCCCGGCCACCCTCTGCGCCGAGTGCCACGACCCCGCCGACGCCGCCCTGCGGGCCAGGCACCTGCGCTACGACCTCACGGCCGTGGACTGCTCGGGCTGCCATGACCCCCATGCGTCGGCCGGCAAGGGCCTGCCCCACCCCGTGGTGCACGCCCCCTACGACGGCGGCGACTGCAACGACTGCCACCAGGCCGACGGCCGCCCCCGTCCCGGCGCCGGGCGCACCCTCTGCCTGGAGTGCCACACCGGCCTGGCCGCCGACCTGGCCGACGGCGAGGTCCACGCCCCCGCCGCCGACGACGACTGCACGGTCTGCCACGCGCCCCACAGCGCCCCCCAGGCCAAGCTCATGCCCGCGGTCCAGGCCAAGGTCTGCGGCGAGTGCCACGAGGAGCAGGCGGACCGCATCGCCGCCAGCACCTTCACGCACCCCGACCCGGACGGCCGCACCTGCAGCATGTGCCATGACCCGCACCTGACGGTCACCGGCGACGCCGGCAAGCGCTCCGCCGACGCCGTGTGCTTCAACTGCCACACCTGGAAGGACCACGTGGACCACCCCATGGGCGAGGGCACCCTGGACCCCACCCGCGAGGGCCAGCCCCTGACGTGCATGAGCTGCCACAATCCGCATGGTTCGGAGACCGCGCAGATCATGCACGAGGACCCGCGCAGCAAATTGTGCATCCGCTGCCACACGGGCATGATCCGGGAGAAGCGTTGAAATACTGAACGCCCCCTGTCGAAAAACGCCACAATGCCCAGCGAACCGGCCGTCTCCCCCGTGGAGGCGGCCGGTTTTCCCGGCCCCTTGCTAGGCAATCTATCATCTTATAAATACTGCAATTATAAGTTCGTAATGAATTCCAGTATCACAATGTTAAAAAAATCTCATTGCATGTTGCATTGGTATTGACGAACGCCTAACAGGTGTACTATGATTTCCCGGTCGATTGGTTGGAGATTCTCTTCATCCACTTTAATCCCGGTTTCCAGCTACGCTTTCGAAGGACCAGCAATGCCCCGCACCGCAGCCAGGCCCCATGACAATTCCGTGGCGATCGTCACGGCGCTGTCATTCTGCATCGCCCTGATGGCGATGGGCACGGCGGCGCAGGCGGCTCTGGTCTTCCAGTATGCGGGCAACCTGCGGCTGGACGAGGGCCGTCACGGCCAGCCCCGTCCCACCGCCGTGAGCGTGGACGCCCTCAGCGGCGACCTCGTGGTGAGCGACGCCTCCGGCTCCGCCATCCACGTGATGCATCATCACGGCGGCGCCCGCTTCGTGACGGGCGCCATCTCCGGTCTCTCGCTCCCCGCCGACGCCGTCGCCACCAGCGACGGCGGTTTTTTCGTCCTGGATTCCGACGGCGAGCGCAGCCGCACCATCCTGCGCCTGGACCTGCGCGGCGAGCCGGCGCCCTACGCCGTGGCCCGCCCCGCCGACGGCTGGCGCCCCGAGCACCTGGCCCTGCTGGCCGACGGCCACCTGCTCAGCCTGGATCCAGCCCTGGGCCTGCTGGTGAAGCACAGCGCCGCCGACGGCTCCGAGATCTGGCGCCGCACCCTGTGGACCGGCGCCGACAAGGTCTGCGGCCGCCCCGCCCAGGGCCCCGACGGCCGCATCTACATCCCCGTGAGCCAGGACCACAACATCCTGGTGCTCGACGCCGACGGCGCCCGCCTGGGCAGCTTCGGCGAGGTGGGCAGCACCCCCGGCAAGTTCTCGTTCCCCGTGGACGTGACCTTCGGCCCCCAGGGCGCCGTGATGGTGCTGGACCGCATGCGCAGCGCCGTCCTGGTGTTCGACGCCGACCATGAATTCGTGACCGAGTACGGCCGCATGGGCTCCTCGCCCGGCGCCTTCTACCACCCGGTCTCGCTGGCCTTCGCGTCCGGCCGCCTCTACGTCGCCCAGGGTTTCGAGGGCCGCGTGCAGGTGTTCGACGTGTTCGATACGAACGACGAGGAGCGGGCGCAGCCCGCCGCCCCGTCGCTCCGAGGTGAGTCGTGATTCTTTTCCTGCAGAAAGGAGATTCGACGGACCGTCAGGCGGAGGACTTCGCCCCCGCCCGGAGCCTCGTGCTCCAACACTCTCGCTCCATTGATCCGTGCTGCGGATCGAACATCGCTGGAGGCAATTCAGTGAAACACAGCATCAAGTTCCTCGCCGTGATGGTTGCGACCATCGCCCTGTCCACCGCCGCGTGGGCCTTCCACGACGCCGGTGTGGCCGAATGTGCCGGCTGCCATACCATGCACAACAGCCAGGACGGCGACTACGTCGACTCCGTCCACACCGCGGGCAACGCGTACCTGCTCAACAACGGCAACGCCAGCGACACCTGCCTGCAGTGCCATGCCGCTTACGGCCAGTTCGCCGGCGGCGCCGGCTACGGCGCGGGCGGCGACTTCTACTGGGTCACCCGCACCTGGAGCTGGAGCGCCCACGGTCACACGACCGAGAGCACCGGCGACAGCCACGGCCACAACGCCATCAGCCCCATGTACGGCATCGCCGAGGACGCCACCCTGGCCAACGCGCCCGGCGGCGACTTCGACAGCTCGTACCTGACCTGCACCAGCTGCCACGACCCCCACGGCAACCAGAACTTCCGCCTGCTGTACGGCACGGCCGAGGGTCCGGTCTACCCGGGCGGCCGCTACAACTTCACCGCCGAGGCTCCTCTGGCCCTGGGTCTGAGCCGCCGTTCGGTCAGCGAGGACAACTTCGAGGACGACGTGTCGCACACCGTGTACAAGAGCGGCATGAGCGACTGGTGCGGCAACTGCCACCCCGACATGCTGTCCGTGGGCAACACCAACCACGTGCACCCCGCGGGTGAGCAGCTGGGCTCCGCCATCGCCGGCATCTACAACGCCTACGTCAGCACCGACGACCTGGTCGGCGGCTCGCAGGCCACCGCCTACCGCGGCCTCGTTCCCTTCGAGGACGTGGATGCGGACCTGAACACCGTGGATCCCGCCAACTACACCGACGGCCCGGACTCCCCGGACCAGGTCATGTGCCTCAGCTGCCACCGCGCGCACGCCTCGCCGTTCGCCGACTCCGGCCGCTGGGACTTCGGCGAGACCTTCCTGGTCGACGCCCACCCCGCCAGCGAGGCCGAGGGCGCCACGCCCGACGACCTGGCCAACATGTGGTACACGTACACGTTCCCGACCAACCAGCGGTCGCTGTGCAACAAGTGCCACGCCAAGGATCTGGGAGACGCGCCTTTCTAGGTCGATCTCGCCCAATACGCCAGATCCGTTACGAACTCGAGTCCGTCGAATCACGACCGGCCCCCCACCCTCGGGTGGGGGGCCACCTTTTTGAGGCCCAACTGATCTCCCGTCTCAACACAGGCTTTTCATCCCACATGACGACCCCGTGACACACCAACCCCCTGCTTTGATTAGCTTTTTGGCGATTCCGGAGCCCCGTGCTCCCACCCTCGACAAAGGACGATCGATGACCACGACCACCGGCTTCCCGTACCTCGCCGCCCTCAAGGGCGAGCGTCCCGAACGCCGTCCCATCTGGATCATGCGCCAGGCCGGCCGCTACCTGCCCGAGTACCGCGAGGTGCGCGCCAAGACCTCCTTCATCGGCCTGTGCAAGACGCCGGAGCTGGCCTGCGAGGTCACGCTGCAGCCCATCCGCCGCTTCGGGTTCGACGCCGCCATCCTCTTCAGCGACATCCTGGTGCCGCTGGAGCCCATGGGCGCGCCCTTCCGCTTCGACGACGGCGGCCCGCAGATGGAGAAGGAGATCCGCACGGAGGAGCAGGTGAAGGCCCTGCGCGTGGTGGATTCGCGGGAGCACCTGGGGTACGTGGCCGACGCCGTGCGCATGATCAAGGGCGAGCTGGGCGGCAAGACGCCGCTCATCGGTTTCGCCGGCGCGCCGCTGACCCTGGCCAGCTACATGATCGAGGGCGGCGGCTCCAAGGACTTCCTCCACCTCAAGTCCATGCTCTACGCGCGGCCGGACCTGCTGCGCGCGCTGCTGGACAAGCTGGCCGACCAGATCCTGGACTACATGCTCATGCAGGTGGAGGCCGGCGCCGACGCGCTGCAGCTCTTCGACACCTGGGGCGGCATCCTGCACCCGCAGGACTACACCGAGATGGTCCTGCCCGGCATCCGGAAGATCATGACGGGCCTGAAGGACGCCGGCGTGCCGCGCGTGTACTTCCTCAAGGGCTCCGCGCCGTTCCTGCAGCACGTGAAGACGGTGGACGCCGACGCCTTCGGCCTGGACTGGACCATGGACCTGGCCGACGCCGCCGCCACGCTGGGCAAGCCGGTGCAGGGCAACCTGGACCCCATCGCCCTGTTCGGCACCAAGGAGGAGATCCGCCGCCGCGCCCTGGAGATCTGCCGCCGCGGCGACACGGCCGCCGGCCACGTCTTCAACCTGGGCCACGGCATCCTGCCGCCCACGCCCATCGAGAACGTCGAGACCCTGGTGGAGACCGTCCAGGGCTACCGCAAGGGAGACTGACGTGGCCGTCCACGTTTCGCGCGAGCTGCTCGAGAAGCACGACAAGTCGGGGCCACGCTACACCAGCTACCCCACCGCTCCGGTCTGGACCTCCGGGTTCGGGCCCGACGGCTACGGCGAGGCCCTGCAGGAGCTCGCCGCCCGCCAGGGCGACGAGCTCTCCCTCTACCTGCACCTGCCCTTCTGCGCCAAGCACTGCCACTACTGCGGCTGCCACGCCATCGTCTCGCGGGACAAGGACGCGGTGGACCGCTACCTGGACCGCGTGGAGCGCGAGGTGGACATGGTGGTGGACGTGATCGGCCGCGGCCGGCGCGTGGTGCAGCTGCACTGGGGCGGCGGCACGCCCAACTATCTGAAGAACCCCCAGGCGGAGCGCGCCCTGGGCATCTTCCGCGACCGTTTCGACGTGGCGCCGGAGGCGGAGATCTCCCTGGAGATCGACCCGCGCATCGGCTCCCCGGAGCAGGCCGCGTTCCTGCGCGGGCTGGGCTTCAACCGCATCAGCATGGGCGTGCAGGACTTCGCCATGGACGTGCAGGTGGCCATCGGCCGGAAGCAGAGCCTGGAGCGCACCCTGCGCGTGTTCCACGGCTGCCGCGACGCCGGGTTCGAGGGCGTGAACGTGGACCTGGTCTACGGCCTGCCCGGGCAGACGCGCGAGTCGTTCACCGAGACGCTGAGCGTGATCATCGAGAACCAGCCGGACCGCGTGGCGTGCTTCAGCTACGCCCACGTGCCCTGGGTGAAGCCCAACCAGGAGAAGGTGGACACCACGCACATGGTGTCGGGGTACGAGAAGTTCGAGCTCTTCCAGCTCACCATCGCCATGTTCGAGGCGGCCGGTTACGACTGGATCGGCATCGACCACTTCGCCAAGCGCGAGGACGAGCTGTCCGTGGCCCTGCGCGAGCGGCGGCTGCACCGCAACTTCATGGGCTACACCACGCGGCCCGCGCCGCACATGCTGGCCTTCGGCATGAGCGGCATCGGCGACGTGGCGGACCGCTTCGCCCAGAACGTGCCGGACCTGCAGAAGTGGGGCGATACCGTGGACGCCGGCGTGCTGCCCGTGGTGCGCGGCCACAAGCTGTCGGCCGACGACCGCATGCGCCGCAGCGCCATCCTCAACCTGATGTGCAACAACGAGCTGCCCTGGGACCTGACCACGGCGGAGTTCGGCGCGCCGGCCAACGAGCTGCTGGCCGACGGCCTGGCGGCCATGAAGCCCTACGAGGACGAGGGGTTCGTGGAGATGCTGCCGGACCGCCTGCGCATCACGGAGCTGGGCCGCCACTTCGCGCGCAACGTGTGCATGGAGCTGGACGCGTACCTGGACCGCAACTCGGACAAGCCCCTCTTCAGCAGGACGGTGTGACGTGCATCCGAGCTATCCTCAGGATCGGCTCGATCCCGCCGCCCCCACGGGCCTGATCCTCTGCGGCATGGGCGGGCCGGACGGTCCCGACGCCGTGCGGCCGTTCCTGACCAACCTGTTCTCGGACCCGCGCATCATCCCCATCCCGCGGCTGGTGGCGCCGCTGGCGGCGCGCGCCATCGCCTGGCGGCGCACCCCGGCGGTGAAGGAGCGCTACGCGCAGATCGGCCACGGCGGCGGCTCGCCCCAGCTGGCCACCACGCTGGCCCAGGCGCGGCGTCTCTGCGAGCTGGCGTCGGCGCGCGGCCGCACCTGGCTGCCCGGCGCCGCCATGCGCTACTGGCACCCGTTCCCCCAGGACACCGTGCGCGAGCTGCGCGGTGCCGGCGCCGCCCAGTATCTGGTGGTGCCCACGTATCCCCAGTTCAGCGACGCCACCAACGGCAGCACCATCGAGTTCGTGCTGGAGGCCCTGGCCGACGCGCATACGGACGCGCCGGTGCACGTGCTCTCCTCCTGGGAGCTGCTGGACGGCTTCACCCGGGCCCTGGCCGCCGGCTCCATCCCCGCGGTGGAGGCCTGGGCGCGCGCGGAGCAGGATCCGGACGCCTGCGCCCTGGTCTTCGTGGCCCACTCCCTACCGGAGAAGTTCGTGGCCGCGGGCGACCCGTACCTGTCCCAGACCCGCGCCACGGTGAGCGCGGTGCACGGCCGCCTGCGCGAGGCCCTGGCCGACCACGCCGCCTGGCTGGACCGCATGCCCGGCGGCGCCGCGCCCCTGCTGGCGTTCCAGAGCCGCGTGGGGCCCATCAAGTGGCTGGGGCCGGAGATCACGGCGGAGACCGCGCGCCTGGCCGCCGCGGGCTGCAAGCGCCTGCACGTGCAGCCGGTGAGCTTCACCTGCGAGCACATCGAGACGCTGCACGAGCTGGACATCGAGCTGAAGGAAGACGCCGAGAAGGCGGGCATCACGCACTTCACGCGCGGCGCGGCCCTGAACCTGGACGAGGGCTGGCTCGCGTCGCTGACCGATCATCTCCTGCGCTCCGCGTACCCCGCGGCGGAGGTGGCCGATGCGCGCGGCTGACGGGACCCGGCGCGTGGCGGTGGCGGGCGGCGGCGTGGCCGGCATGGCCACGGCCCTGAACCTGCTGGACCGCGCCCGCGACGCCGGCGTGGACCTGCAGGTGACGGTGTTCGAAGCCGGCGCCGAGCCCGGCGGCCACCTGCGCACCATCCGCGACGACGGCTGGCAGCTGGAGTGGGGCCCCAACGGGTTCCTGGACAACGAGCCCGCCACCCTGCGCCTGGTGGACCGCCTGGACCTGCGCGACCGCCTGGTGCGCAGCAGCGACCTGGCCCGCATCCGCTTCCTGCTCAAGGACGGCCGTCTGCACGAGCTGCCGGCGTCGCCGCCGGCGTTCCTCAAGACCGGCCTGCTGGGCGTGGGCGCCAAGCTGCGCGTGGCCGGCGAGCTCTTCGTGCCCGCGCGCCGCGCCGACGCCGCCGCGGATCCCGCCCAGGACGAGACCATCTACGAGTTCGGCGTGCGCCGCCTGGGCCGCGAGTTCGCGGAGATCTTCCTGGACCCCATGGTCAAGGGCGTGTTCGGCGGCGACGCGCGGCGCATCAGCCTGGCCGCCGCCTTCCCCCGCATGGTGGAGCTGGAGCGCGACCACGGCGGCCTGTTCAAGGCCCTGGCCGCCATCTCCAAGCAGAGGAAGAAGGCGGCCGACGCCGGCCCCAGCGGCGTGCTGCATTCCTTCCAGGGCGGCATGGCCGATCTGATCGACGCCCTGGCCGCCGCCCTGCGCGCCGACCCGCGCGCCGAGCTGCGCACCGGCGCCCCCGTCCAGACCATCGCCCGCGACGGCGACCTCTGGCGCGTGGACGGCGACGGCCCCTTCCACGCGGTCATCGCCGCCGCCCCGGCCCACGCCACCGCCCCGGCCCTGCCGGACGCGGAGCTGGCCGCCGAGGTGGCCGCCATCCCCTACTCCCCCATGGCCGTGATCACCTTGGGCTTCCGCCGCCAGGACGTGGGGCATCCGCTCCAGGGCTTCGGCCACCTGGTGCCCTCGCGCGAGAAGAAGCGGCTGCTGGGCGCCCTGTGGACCAGCAGCATCTTCCCCGGCCGCGCCCCCGCGGGCCACGTGCTGCTGCGCTGCATGGCCGGCGGCCCCGGCGATCCCGCCGTGCTGGAGCAGGACGACGACGCCCTGGTCAGCATCGCCCTGGGCGAGCTGGAGGAGCTGCTGGAGCTGAAGGCCGATCCCGTACGCCACTGGGTGATCCGCCACCCGCGCGCCATCGCCCAGTACCTGCCGGGCCACATGGCGCGCCTGCGCCGCATGGACGCGCGCCTGGCGGAGCTCCCCGGACTGCTGCTGACGGGCAGCTCGTACAAGGGCATCTCCGTGAACTACTGCGCCAAGGAGGCCGAGCTCGCCGCCGATGCGGCCCTGGCCCACCTCCGCGGCGCCGATCGTCCCCGCACCCTGGAGGCGCACCGATGACCGCCGTGGTGGGATTCCTCACCGTGCTGCTGCCCCTGCTCTACCTGCTGCTGTGGGGCAGCTACCTGTGGTTCTTCTTCGAGGAGCGGCGGCTGGCGCACCGCGCCGGCAGCGTGCTGACCATCGTGGTGATGCTCATCCATACGCTGTGGGTGGTGCTGCGCACCATGGAGCTGGGCCGCTTCCCCCTGGGCACGCCCCTGGGCCTGGCCTCGCTGCTGGCGCTGAGCCTGACCACCATCTACGTGGTCATCGAGAAGGTGCTGCGCGTGCGTCAGACCGGGTTCCTGGTGCTGGGCCTGGCCTTCGTGCTGCAGTTCCTGGCCAGCGGGTTCAGCACCGCGCGCCCCACCATCAACCCGCTGCTGAACGATCCCGGCTACGCCCTGCACGCCACGCTGATCCTGCTGGCGTACACGTCGTTCAGCCTGAGCTTCCTGTACGCGGTGCTGTTCCAGGTGCAGGAGCGCCAGCTCCAGCGCCGCTCCTTCGGCCTGCTGTTCCGGCGCCTGCCGCCCCTGGACGTGCTGGAGCGCATGAGCGTGATGCCGGTACGCCTGGGCGTGCCGCTGCTGTTCCTGGGCCTGGCCACGGGCCACCTGTGGATGTACCGCCTGCGCGACCACCTGCCGGTGGACCAGGCCATGAACCTGACGCCCTTCGACCCCAAGATCCTCATGTCCTGGGGCCTGCTGATCATCTACGGCGTGGGCCTGCTGGGGCACGACCGCTGGGGCTGGCGCGGCCGGCGCATGAGCCGCCTGTCGGTCACGGCGTGGGTGGTGGTGGTGGCGCTCATGGGCATCGCCCAGCACGTGTTCACCACCTTCCACGACTTCAGCCTGCGGGGAGGTGCATGATGTCGCCCTCCTCCTCCACCCTGCTGCTCTGGGGCCTGGACCATCACCATGCGAGCACGGAGATGCGCGAGCGGGCGCACCTGGGCACGGACAAGCTCATCGCCCTGCACGCGGCCCTGGCGGCGTCGCCCGGCGTGGTGAGCTGCGTGCCGGTGAGCACCTGCAACCGCACCGAGATCTACCTGGAGACCGAGGAGCACGCGCCCGCCGCCGACATCCTGGCCCACGCCCTGCGGGCCGCCGGCGTGGACCCGGAGCTCTTCGCCGGCGAGGCCGGCCTGCGCCTGCACGGCCGCGACGTGGCCGACCACCTCTTCCGCGTGGCCGCCGGCATGGAGAGCATGATGCTGGGCGAGCCGCAGATCGCGTCGCAGCTCAAGGACGCCTACCGCACCGCCAAGACCCACAACGAGCTGGGCCCGGTGATGATGCGCCTCTTCCAGGGCGCCTTCCGCGCGGGCAAGCGCGTGCGCACGGGCACCAAGATCGGCGCCGGGGCGGTGAGCGTGGCCTTCGCGGCGGTGGAGCTGGCGCGCAAGTTCTTCTCCAACCTGGGCGAGAGGCGGGCGCTGCTGGTGGGCGCCGGCGAGACCGGCGAGCTGGCGGCGCGGCACTTCCTGCAGCAGGGCATCGGCGGCATCACGGTGGTGAACCGCTCGCCCGAGCGCGCCGTGCGCCTGGTGACGGAGCTGAACGAGGGCGAGGAGGGCCGCGCCCGCATGCGCCCCTGGGCCTCGCTCACCGAGGAGCTGGCCGAGGCCGACGTGGTGCTCAGCACCACCGGCGCCACCGAGCCGGTCATCACGCCGGACATGGTCCACGCCGCCTGCAAGCACCGCAAAGGCCGCAGCCTGTTCCTGCTGGACATCGCCGTGCCGCGCGACGTGCATCCCGACGTGGCCGGCGCCTGCCAGGGCATCTACCTCTTCGGCCTGGACGACCTGGACGACATCGTGCAGGCCAACCTGGTGGCCCGCCGCCGCGAGCTGCCCCGCGCCGAGTCCATCCTGGCCGACGAGCTGGCCGAGTTCGACGGCTGGATCCGCGACCTGGACCTGGTCCCCACCGTGGACGAGTTCCGCGCCTACCTGGAGGACCTGAAGGACAAGCAGGTGGACTGGGTGCGCAAGAAGGAGTCCGAGGAGGTGGCCGCCGCCGTGGAGGCCAGCCTGCAGCAGTTCATCAAGAAGGTGACCGGCCGCTCCATGGCACAGCTCAAGCAGGCCGACACGCGCGAGGAGCGCCTGCGCTGCATGGACACCCTCAAGCGGCTCTTCGGCGACGAGAACCGCCGCAGCGCCTGACCGCGGAGGAGGGCCCATGGCCGACGCCGGCAAGCGCTGGATCCTGGGCTGCGGCCTGGCGGGCGGTCTGGTGGCCCTGGCCATCGTGGTCACGGGCGTGGGCGCCACGCTGAAGCTGCGCACGGCGCTGGAGCCGGTGAAGCAGGCGCAGGAGAGCTGGGAGGTGCTGACCGCCGCCCACGGCCGCGTGGCCGACTACGTTCCCCCCGCCGACGGCGCCGTGCCCCCTGGCCGCCTGCAGGTCTACCTGGCGGCGCGGGAACGCCTCTTCGCTTCGCGCGCGGAGCTGGACGCCCTCTTCGCCGCCCCTCCCACCTCCGACGACGCCTCCTTCCTCTCCGGGCTGATGGCCTCCTTCGGACGCGTGTCCGCCGTGGTGGGCCCGGTGGCCCGCGCTGCGGATCTACGGCATCGGGTGCTGGCCGATGCGGGGATGGGGCCCGGCGAGTACGCGTGGATCACGGCCTTGGCGTACGTGGGGTGGCTGGGGATGGATCCGGCGACGGTGCCGCGGCGGGCGGACGGGTCGGTGGTGTTCGACGCCGAGGACGGGTTCGTGTCGCCGGCGGCGGTGCGGCACCGCTACGAGTCGACGCTGGCCACGCTGCTGGACAACGCCACCATCGGCGCCGGGGCGGCGCTGGGCCTGGAGCACGCGGACGCGGAGTTCTGGCGGCGGGCGTCGGCGCGGCTCGAAGCGGGCGGGGATCCCTGGGCGGAGGGGGTGCCCTCGGCCGCCGCCGTCGCCCTGCAGCCGTTCCGCGATCGGCTCCTGGCGCTCTGGGATCCGCAGCTCGCGGCGCTGGAATGGCCCATGGGGGACGACTGGGATTGGGGTCGGGTGGAGAATCACCACTGAACCCACTAAGTCTTTGATATCAAATATGATTTGCGATATCGGCCGCACGTTTTCACTTGAACATCTCTGTATTTCCCTTATGATCAAGATCCCTCGCCCGGGACGAATCCGAACCCATGCCAGCATGATGTTTGCTGGGTGCGGTTCGTCTATCCCGGGAGGATGCGCGATGCGCAGGAAATCACCCCCCCCTGTTGATGGATTGTTACATTTCAGCGTTTTGTTCTTCACGGCCATCCTCCTCACCGGGGTAGCTACCGCTCAGACACCGGACGTGGACTTTGACGGATTCCCTTACCGGGCGAATCTCAACAATCAGATCTGGATTCACGACTGGAGTGACGAGCCGTTGGCCAACATGTTCGAATGGAGCGGTTGGCCCCTCCACTTCGCCAACACGCGTGCTGATTTCCTCGCTGAGGATACGCGGGATCCGGACTTGGATCTGATCTCTCCCACCCAAGGCGACATCACCAACGTCATCTACAACATCGTCATCGCGACGAACTTCAACATCGACAGTCAGAAAATGACCTACGGACGGACCCATGAGGGGATGCACGCCCACACGACTGATCCTGCCTCGCTCGTTCTGCTGCAACGGCTCGACGGAGGTACGGACACCGTCGAACTGCACTGGGAGATCGATGATCGCCACTACCACATGAGGGATAAGACCAACTTCATTCCCTACGAGAACTTTACCGATTTCATCCAGTCGTACCAGGTCGAGCGGCTGGCACCCGGCGAGACGTTATTCAGCATCGTGGCCACCGGCATCGCACCCGTCGGCGGACTGTGCTCCTGGACGGACGACTCCGTCCACACGGCCGGCGAGTACCAATACAAGGTGCTCAGCTATGTGGATGGGGGGTACGTCGCCTATTCCTATTCACGGTCGATCGAGGTCGTCAGCGCAACTCCGACCCTCAATCCCGTCTGGGTGAACTCAATCACGGGCAACCACCCCAACCCGGACAACACCGGCCCAACAGATGATCACGTTCTCAGCATCAATCTCGGCGCCTACCATGACGCCGTCACCGATCTCGGTTTGACCTGCGATGTTCGTCTGCCCAACGCCTCACGGAACGGCGCCCAAGGAACCGACGCAGGCTTCCAGCACTACGACCTACCGCTGACCAGGACGCAGGTCTCCGGCGACCTGTGGGAATACACCCTTGAATTCACATGGGACAGCGGGGGCCAGGCTCGCGATCTGGGAGCCTTCGTCTGCAAATTCAACTACGGCAACGGCCCCACCGCTCCCGCTGCACTTGCTGGAGCCGTATTCACCACAGCGCCATGCAACAGGATCCGCAACCTGAACTGGCTGTCGTATCTCAGCAACATCCTGGCATCCAGCTCAACCACAGGAATGACGGACTACGAGACTGCCTGGCTACTGCAGTCCGACTACCGCATGAACCAGCAGGTTCCGGGTCATGCCTACGACGGGATCTGGGGCGATACCGCGGACAACGGTATCGTAGGATATTGGAATGCAGTACCCGACACCTATTCGAATGACGCCCAGTTCGCCGGCGCGGTGGTGGACTTCATCCAGCAGGTCCGAAGCGACCCCGTGATGAACGGCAAGATCCTTCATGTCAACGGCAAGGAAGCCAACGGTTCGAACATGTACGATCATGTCGATGGCGTTGTGGCGGAGGACATCTTCTCCAAGCGCGGAAGCTGGTGCGACGCTGACGGCATCGAGCACAGCGGCGACGGAGACACCTGGGCTGGTGGCAACTGGATCGACGACTACAATCTCTTCACAAGCATGCTGGCTGACGAGAATCAACTGGACGTCTTCGCTCTTCCGTACTTCAGGGCCGACAACATCCGTGTCCGGCGGTTTTCCTATGCATCTTTTCTTGGTGCAACGTACGAGTACGATCACGGCTACTACAGCCCTCGTGCCCTGCCCACCGCTGGCGTGAGCAACTCCGGGCGGATCCAAGCGCTCGCCGAACAGCTCCTTGAGCTCGGCGCTCCCGACCCAACCAACAATCCGGTCTTACCCGATCCAGCGGTCCACCTGCCGATTCTCAGCATAGATGCTCTCGATTGCTCAGAAGAAGGCTACGGGGACTGCATCGGAGAGAACTACAGAATCTACGATCTCTGGGTCTACCCCTACGACCAGGGAATCGTCCTGCAGAACATCAACCACTGGTGCCAAGGCGATGACGCCCTCCTATATTTTACGGTCCCTGCCGGCGAGACCTACTATCAAGTGGTCTTCGACGACAAGACCATCTTCGACGGCGGCGGTTTCACGACCATCCCGGTCTCCGGGACGGTCGAGATCCCTCATCTCGACGCCGTCTTTCTCATGTTCGATCCGGTGGCGACCCCCGTCGTGGCGGCGACGGCGACCTCGCCCGTGTTCGCCGGTCAACCGGGCGAACAGATCATCTCCGTCCAGGCGGATTTCTGGAACGGCGAGGCCGGCTGGATCGAGGCCGATCTCTCCGAGCTTATCGGTTCTTCCGATCACACCCCCATGCCGGACCTGGACGAAGACGGCATCAACGACACACCACCATTGACCATTACGGCTGTGCCGGGAACTTACACGGTGGAATACTATGCCCGCGGCAGCGACGGACTCGGAGCCTACGGGGAGTTCGAGGTCGTGGTCCAGGAAGGCGAAGGACCGACCGTCAAATATCTCAATGTGTCCAATGAGACCGGTTTGGACTTCGCAGGACGGCCGTACGGCGCCGTGACGTTGGACTACGACCGGGACGGGTCACTGGACCTGTTTGTGAGCTCGCTGGACAACCAAATTGAGCTATACAGTACATCGTTCTCTCAACAAGGCACGACGCCACAATTCGCCGGACAAACTGATGTTGTTGACCTCGAGAGCATAACCACCACCCGCGGCTCCATAGCTGCCGACCTCGACAACGACGGCTACGAGGACCTTGCGATCTGCACCGCCGGCGTCGCCCAGATCTACTTCAACAGGCCTGACCCAAGCGGGGGAAGGATCTTTGAACCCGCACCTGCGAGCATGAATCTGGCCCCCTACCTGACAGCCGCCTGGTCCATCTCTTGCGCCGACTACGACATGGACAACGACCTGGACCTCTACATCGCACGCGCCGGAGGCTCGTTGGGAGACATCCCCAGGCCCACTTCTCTGACCAGCGAACGGGACTATCTGCTTCGCAACGATCTCTCCGTGGACGGCACCTTCACAGACGTCAGCAGCGATGCCGAAGGCATGCCCCAAACCGTCCTGGCCACATCGTCCGCCGTCTGGGCCGATATCGACAATGACGGCGACCCGGACCTCTTGGTGCCCAGCATCATGGACTACTACGGCTATGAAACCGCCCAGCTCTACATCAACCAGGGCGACGGCACCTTCACCGAGGAGTTCACACAGCGCTTCGGTGCACCCCAGCTCTGGTACGTGAGCGGAGCCGCCTGGGCAGACCTGGACCGTGACGGGCATCTGGATCTGGTGACTTCCATCCAGACGGAATACAACTCCCACCAGAGGGTCTTCCTCAAGAACCCCCAGGCAAGCGGCTATACCGGGTACTCACTCCAGAGGGAGTTCCAGGCGACGGGCGTGAAGGTCTTCGATTTCGATCTGGACGGATGGGACGACATCCTCTTCACCCCGCTGGATGAGACCGAGCCGCCTCAACTCCTATGGAACCGGAGCAGCCCGGGTTCGCTTGCTATGGTTGACGTCACGGAAGTGGTCGGGCTGAGCGCGGCCGGCCGGGCCGACGGCGTCGTGGCCAGCGATTTCAACAGCTCCGGCGGCACACAGCTGACCGACGGCGATCTGGATCTGTTCCTGGGACGGCCGGTCTCCGGCGGGAACTGTTTCTACAAGGCGGTCGGCATCGAGGGCGGCGGGGGCCCCGTCTACAACTACCTGACCATCAGCCTGAACACCCACGGCGCGAACAACACATCGGCGATCGGGACGATGGTGTCCGCAGTCGATCCGAACACCAACCAGACGCTCCAAACCCGTTGGGTCAACGGCGGCTCCGGCCGCGGCGGTCAAGACGACCGGATCCTGACGTTCGGCCTGGGCGATTACTCCGGCGATGTCACCTTGAACATCGATTGGCCCGGCGGTCATCACCAGACGGAGTCGATCGATGCCTTGCAGCTCAATCCGTTGTCCCCCATCGTGATCGAGGACGAGACGAACCCCGCGGTGGACCCCGCGAGCCTGTCCTGCCACTACACGCTGCAGCCCAACGGCCTGGTCCAATGGACCTTCGAATGGGATACGGATGTGAGCAGCAAGTGGGCCAGGGACAAGATCGTGTTGAGCGGGCCCAGTTCCTTCGGCAACGTCACCCGCTGGGCCTTCCAGGCGGGCGCCACCTCATCCGGCACCCGTGCCCAGGACGGGAGCTATCACCACGTCTTCGTGCTGGAAGACCAGCCCTGCTACGTCGGCACCTACACCTACACCGTCTTCAGCTCGACCGAGACGCAACCCGGCAGTTCCGCCTCCAGCTCCTATCGCGCGAAGATCTGCCCCACCTTCTAGGAGGAACGACATGAATCGCATGCTGAGCATCATTCTCCTGATCGTCCTCCACGCCTCGGCCCAGGGTGAGGAATCCGCGATCCCTATGATCGGGATGGACCCCGTGGAGTCTTCAAGCTACGTGGCCGTCTTCGTTCCCTTGACGGAGGACCAGGCCCTCATCGGCATCGACTGGTTCAGCAACGACGAGACGATCACCTATCCTGAAGTGGCCGTGAGCGGCGGGGAGGTGAGCGGACCCGGCTTCGCCTCTTCAGGAGTTCCTGTCGCAGCGGATGTCGTTGGCGGTAGTACCGCATGGAGCCCGCTCCGGTGGAGCGGTTCCTATGGTACGCTCGATGGCGGCATCTACGTGCTGTTTCGCTTGCCCGACGGATGCGTCCACATCGGAGAAGGAGCGGGCGGCGGCGCCGCCTTCGGCCTGGTCTCGGCCACGGAAGGACTGCGGGGCTGGATGAGTCTCGAAGGGGAGGAATGGATCGGCCTGGGTGCAGCGTTCGGGTTGGCCTTCAGACCCGTGATCGTCGCTCTTACTCCTGAAACCGTGATGCTTGAACGGTCCACCAAGTCGCTGGCGTCCTCTGAGGAAGAAGAGAGCATCCCGCTAGTTACTGGCTTTTCGACCCCGTATCCAAACCCCTTCAATCCTTCCACTAAGCTCCGCTTCACCCTTGCAGAAGCCATACCGATCAAGTTGGCGATCTACAATCTCCGCGGTCAGCGCGTCATCCAGCTCGCCGACGGGGTGTTCAGCGCCGGTGAACACCTGATCCCATGGCACGGCCGCAACGATCAGGGTAGCGTGGTCGGCAGCGGCGTCTACTTGGTCCGGATGCAGGCTGGCGGGTTCACGCGGACCCATCGTCTGATGCTGGTGAGGTGACGTCATGATGAGGAAGACTCCGCTGCCAACAGCGATTGCGGCAATATTTCATTCATTCTTTGTCACAATCCTGTTCTCAATCTCTATCTGGGTACCATGCCGCGCCACGGAGTACCGAGTGGAGAAGGACGGCAGCGGAGACTTCCTCGAGATCCAGGATGCGGTCCTGCGGGCCGACGATGGCGACACCATCCGGATCGGTATCGGGCGATGGTCGAGAATGGTGGAACACATCGCCCCCGCCTGGCAGGACTCATCTGTCGTGGTGATCGAAGACAAAGGAGTGACACTACTCGGTGCTGGAATAGGTGCCACGATCATCGGCCCGGCACAAATGCCAGACGTCTTTAATGCTACAGGACCTTTCTGCATCTTGTTTCTCGCAGATGCTCACTTGGAAATCCAAGATATGACGATCGAGAATGCGGGCGCTGCTCTTTATGTCGAGGGCAATGGTTCTCTGAATGTCATCAATGCCGAAATCGCTCACGCAAGGCTCGGTGTCACAGCAGTCACGCCAAATGAATGCTATCTATACGAATGCTATATCCATGATTGCCAGGATATAGGAATAGGGAGTTGGATTGATGGAAACAAGACCATCATTGAGCGTTGTGATTTCGTCGCACCACTCATCAGCACTTGCTTCCATACAATGATCCAGAGATCCCCAGACTACAACATCACTGAATGCAACTACCGCTATGGTGCCGAAGCGATTCAGACCGAGTGGGAACCGACCCAGGGAACCGTCACCGGGATTGTCACGAGCGACGTCTACTCCTCACACATCATTGCATATACCGGGTCAATCATTCAGGCGCTCGATTGCAGGCTTGGTCCCGGAGGTAAATCCCTGCTGGCCTCTTCAGGCTCCACCACCATGATCCGCGGCTCGGGCAACATCCTCTACGGTGTCCAGAGCGACGATCAGCGCCGCGGATCCATCTACTCCATCCGCGGAGACTTCGACCTCCACGACAACCACATCCTGCGCCAGCCCGGCTCCTACTACGCCGTCGGGAGCTTGGGCACCGGCTTCCAACCCATCGACGTCCGCAACAACTGGTGGGGCACCACCGACACCGACTCCATCGCCGCCTGGATCTACGACTACAACGACGATCCCGGCATCCCATCCATCTTCTCCTACGAGCCCGTCCTCGAAAGCCCGGTCCCTGCCGAACGGACCACCACCAGCAGCCTCAAGAGGGCCTTCCGATGAAGCTCGCGGCCGCCTGCATCCTCGCTCTGGTGCTTGTCGCCGGGTCCGCAGCGACCGCTTCCCCGCTGCTCCGCGGCTATTACGTCAGCGCCACCCTGGACTACGACCGGGACGACAGGCCCGACCTGGTGATCAGCAGCCCCGAGCTCGGCACCTCGCTCTACCGCACGGTGCTGTACCGGTCCGACGGCGCACCCCTGCTGGTGAACATGACGGTGAACGTGTTCCGCATCGGCGAGATCCCGGGAGTCCTGGACTTCCTCGAGGTCATGGACCTGGACGACGACGGTCGTGACGACCTGGTCCTGCGCGATCACCTGGGGCTGCGCTGCTACATGAACCGGCTCGATGCCGACGGCTTCCTCTACTTCCAGCCTGAGGATCTGCCGCCGGAGTTGGAGCTCTCCGCGGACGCGCCGCGTATCCGGAGCGGTGTCACGCGGCTTCCTGGAGTTGGAGGCGGCTTGAAAGACCCGAGCCGCTAACGGTACCGCGCCTTCAACCCGCCCCAGCTCACCCTCTTGTTCGCCACCGCCACCTCGCACGGCAGCGGCTCGCCGATGATGGTGGCGCAGACTCCCAGGACTGCCTCCACCCCGTTGCCCAGGAACGACGTGGGCTCCACCTCCACGGCGGTGCCGTCGGCCAGGAGGAGTCGCGGCCACGCCGCGCCGTCCACACCCGCCAGGTACAGGCACTCGTCTCCGTCCATGTAGACCAGATCCACCTCGGCCAGCAGGGTGGCCTCCCGGGTGGGCAGCGGCGTGGGGAACCGCACGTGGATGGCGTTGCCGTCCACGGTGATCTCGCCGCCGGGGCCGGGCGCGGGATCGAGGAACAGCAGCTCGCCGTCGGCGCTGTGGAGGGTGGCGTCGAATCCAGCCACGGCGTCCATGGTGGGATGGGTCAGCAGGATGCGCGCGGAGAAGAACGTGAACACGTCCCAGGCCTCCTCGCAGACCCGATCCCCTGTCTCATCGAAATAGAGACCCACCTTGTCGGGGGCAGGGTCCACCACCGCCCCGACGGAGGTGCTGACCAGCAGCAGGAGGACGGCGAGGGCTCGGCGACGATGCATCTTGGCGGCTCCCCAGGTGATGGTGGTTGGGCATACGTGTAGATGACAGCAGACCATCATCTCAAGACGTGAGCCATCATACTGATGTGTGACATATCAGATTCGGTACATCGCCCACCATGGCGGAGCGACGAATTGTCAACTCCTTGCAGAACTTCACGTTCCGTCCCCGTCACTCCCCCCTCAACAACCGCCCCATCTCCCCCTTATAAGCCTCCACCCCCGGCTGATCGAACGGATTGACCCCCAGCAGCCGCCCGCTCACCGCCACCGCCTTCTGGAAGAAGTAGAACAGGCCGCCCAGCACCGCCTCGTCCAGCCACTCCAGCTCCAGGCTGATGACCGGCACGCCGCCGGTGTGGTGGGCGGTGCGGGTGCCCAGGTAGGCCTGGCGGTTGAGGTCGTCCAGGGAGCGGCCGGCGAGCCAGGCCAGGCCGTCGTCGTCCAGGGCGGGATCGGTGGGCACGGCCACTTCCGGGGCGTCCTCGGCCACGGTCAGGAAGGTCTCGAAGAGCTCGCGCCGGCCGTCCTGGAGGTACTGGCCCAGGCTGTGCAGGTCCGTGGTGAAGGTGCAGGCCGACGGGAAGATGCCGCGGCCCTCCTTGCCCTCGCTCTCGCCGAAGAGCTGCTGCCACCAGGCCTGCACGCCGGCCAGGTCGGGCTGGAAGGAGCTCAGGACCTCCGTGGTGTAGCCGGCGTCGTAGAGCACGTTGCGGGCGGCGGCGTAGAGGTGGGCCGGGTTGGTGTGCAGGTCCGTGGTGGCGCAGGCCTCGCGCATGGCGCGGGCGCCGCCCAGGAGCTTGCGGATGTCCAGGCCGGCGCAGGCCAGGGGCAGCAGGCCCACCGGGGTGAGCACGCTGAAACGGCCGCCCACGTCGTCGGGGATGATGAAGGTGCGGTAGCCCTCGTGGTCCGCCAGGGCCTTCAGCACGCCGCGTTCCGCGTCCGTCACCGCGGTGATGCGCCGGGCGGCGGCCTCGCGGCCGTAGCGCTCCACCATCATGGCGCGGAAGGCGCGGAAGGCCACCGCGGGCTCCAGGGTGGTGCCGGACTTGGAGATCACGCAGAGGCGCACGTCGCGGTCGCCCACGCGGGCGAGCTGGCGCCGCAGCACCGACGACGACAGGCTGGTCCCGGCGAAGATCACCTCCGGCCCGTTGCAACGGTCCTGCAGGGCCCGCAGCCCGGCCTCCGCCCCCAGGTACGAGCCGCCGATGCCGATCACCACCAGCACGCCGCTGTCCGCCCGCGCCTGCTCCGCCGCGTCCAGCACCGCGTCCAGCGGCTTGCCGCGCACGGTCTCCGGCAGGTCCAGCCAGCCCAGGAAATCGGCCCCGGGACCCTCCCCGCGCGCGAGCTGGCGCGCCACGCCCTGGATCATGGGGGCCTTCCGGTCCAGGCTCTCCGCGTCCACGAAGTCCAGGATCCGGTCGATATCGAGCTGGAAGCCGGGAATCTGCGTCATGGGGGGTCCCTCCGCGGCGAGGTTGGAAAATGAGGCCGGTCCCTGGTCCCACGCTCGGGTCCGGGTTATGCTATGCTCCTCACCGGGCCACATTCTGATCAACAGCAGGGGTTCCCTCAAGGGGAATCCAGGGAAAGGGTCTCCCGCGATGCTCGCCAATCGCTCCCCATCCGTCCTCCTCTGGGGGACGTGCCTGTTCATATCCCTGACGTGCGGTCTGCACGACCGCGCCCAGGGCCAGCCCCTGGTGGACTCCTGGCTCCTGGAGGGCAAGGCGCGGTTCGGCGCCCAGGCCGACGACGCGCTGGCCGGCACCACCAGCGGCGACCCCCGCCAGGCCGCCTACGACGTGCAGCACTACTACCTGGACCTGAACGTGCACCCCGACACGCAGACGCTGGACGGCACGGTGCTGATCACCCTCACGCCGCTGATCCCCATGAACACCGTGGTGCTGGACTTCCGCAGCGGCATGTCCGTGCTGGCCGCGGGCGTGGTCCTGCCCCAGTACCAGCCCGTGACCGTGCACCACGTGGACGACCTGGTGGAGGTGGTGCTCCCCTTCCTGCTGGAGCCCGGCGTGGACGTGACCCTGGCGGTCTCCTACACCGGCTCGCCGACGCCCGAGGGCCTCTACGGCTTCCAGTTCGGCACGCGGCCGGACGGCGGCACGCTCATCACCTCGCTCAGCGAGCCCTGGAGCGCGCGCTCCTGGTGGCCGTGCAAGGACCTGCCGTCGGACAAGGCCTCCTTCTCCTGCGGCCTGCGCGTGCCCGCGGGACTCACGGCGGTCTCCACCGGCCGGTTGACCAACCACCCCGTGCTGCCCCTGGGCCTGGAGGACGTGAAGGACCAGGCGCCCGCCGGGCTCCTGCCCGATTTCGCGCCCGCGCCCGAGACCTCCACCACCATCTGGTACTGGGATCAGCCCCTGCCCGTGTCCACCTACCACGTCTCCGTGGCCATCAGCGAGTACGTGGAGCTGACGGACAAGTACGAGTCCGAGCACGGCGAGATCGACATCTTCCACTGGGTCTACCCGGACCTGGTGGACGAGGCGGAGGAGGACTTCTCCGTGGTGGACGACATGCTCGCCTTCTGCGAGGAGCGTTTCGGCCCCTACCCGTTCCCGGACCAGAAGTACGCGCACGCCCTGTTCGACTGGGACGGCGCCATGGAGCATCCCACGGCCGTCACCTACAGCAGCATCTTCATGACCGGCGACCACTGGTTCGACACCATCATCATGCATGAGATGTCGCACATGTGGTTCGGCAACCTGGTCAGCCCGGAGGACTGGACGCACACGTGGCTGAACGAGGGCTTCGCCACCTACGCGGAGGCCCTCTGGGCCGAGCACGTGGGCGGCGCGCCGGCCCTGGAGACGTTCATGCGCCAGCGCTCCAACACCACGTGGTGGACGGTGCCCCTGGTGCGCGCCCCGGACAACGGAAGCCCCTGGTACTACTTCGCCAACATGGTCTACTACAAGGGCGCCTGGGTGCTGCACATGCTGCGCGACCTGGTGGGCGATTCCCTCTTCGACCAGATCCTGCTGCGCTGGGGCAGCCAGCCCGGCACCGCGTACGGCAACGCCACCAGCGATGATTTCGTGGCGCTCTGCGAGCAGGTGGCGCGCGTGGACCTGGACTGGTTCTTCGACCAGTGGCTCTACCGCGCCACCAACCCGGAGCTGGGCCTGAGCTGGGCCATGGAGGACGACGACGGCCTCCACGTGCGCGTGCGCGTGCAGCAGCTCCAGGGCCCGGATCCCGTGGACGGCGACGCTCCCTACCTGTTCCCCCTGGACCTGCGTCTGGCCGGCGCGGGCTGGAGCACCGTCACCACCGTCTTCGTGACCCAGAACGACCAGACCTTCCACCTGCCCGTGCCTCAGAGCGTGAGCACGGTGGAGATGGATCCGGACGGGCGGGTGCTCTTCACGCAGGTGGAGGTCATCGGCGTGGACGACACCCTGGCCGGACCGCGCCTGGCCCTGCGCCCCGCCGCGCCCAACCCGTTCGTGGGGCGCACGGAGATCCGCTGGAACGCCTCGGTGCCCAGCCGCGACGAGGTGGCCGTGTTCGACATGCGCGGCCGACAGGTCCACGGCTTCCCTGCGCAGGAGGCGCCCGCCGGGCCGCGTTCGCGCACCTGGGACGGCCGCGGCGAGGACGGACGGCCCCTGGCGTCGGGCACCTACTTCTACACGGTGACCAGCCGCCCCCTGGACGGCGGTCCGCCGGTGCGGCGCACCGGCTCGCTCACCCTGTCCCGCTGACCCTTCCGCTCCCCACTTTCCGGCGCGGCCTGTTGACAAGACGGGCCGCGTCGGCATCCTTGGGGGGTCTTCAGTACGCCGATGGGAGGCCCCTGCCGTGAACCGTCCCCAGCCCGTCGCGGGCCAGCCCGTGATCAGCGCCCACTACGCGGAGATCGCCCTCAAGGGCAAGAACCGCGGCGTGTTCCAGCGCCGCCTGCGCAACAACATGATGGCCGCCCTGGCCGGCGAGCCCGTGCTGTCCTGCAACCACGTGGAGAGCCGCTACCTGGTGCGGCTGTCGGATCCCGCCGCCGCGGAGCGCGTGGCCGACAAGCTGGGGCGCGTGTTCGGCATCCAGTGGCTGAGCGTGAGCGAGACGGTGCCGCGCACGGGCGATCCTGAGCGCGACGTGGAGCGCGTGGGCGCCGCCGCCGCCGCCAAGGCCGCCGCGGACCTGGCCGGCGTGGGCTCCTTCAAGGTGAAGACCCGCCGCAGCGACCGCGACTTCCCCTTGGACTCCCCGGAGATCAGCCGCCGCGTGGGCGGCGCCGTGCAGGACGCCACCGGCCTGGCCGTGCGGCTCACGGACCCCGAGGCCACCATCCACGTGCTGGTGCTCAAGGACGAGATCCTGATCTTCTCGCGGAAGCGGCCCGGCGGCGGCGGCCTGCCCTTCGGCGCCAGCGGCAAGCTCATGTGCCTGCTGAGCGGCGGCATCGACTCGCCCGTGGCCGCGTGGATGATGATGAAGCGCGGCTGCCGGCCCCACTTCGTGCACTTCCACGTGGGACGCAGCCTCGCGGAGGCCGACGTGGGCAAGATCGAGCGCATCGCCATGGGCCTGGCGCGCTGGTCGCCCAAGCCGCTCAGGATCACCATGGTGCCGGTGGTGCCCTACGAGATGCGCGCCGTGGGCACGGTGGACGATTCCCTGGACATGGTGCTCTTCCGCCGCTTCATGGTGAAGACCGCGGAGCGCCTGGCCTACCGCCGCGGCTGCCACGCCCTGGTCACCGGCGACAGCGTGGGCCAGGTGGCCAGCCAGACCCTGCCCAACCTGCGCGCCATCAGCCCGGACGTGACGCTGCCCATCCTGCGGCCGCTGGTGGGGCTGGACAAGATCGAGATCACGGCCTTCAGCCAGCGCATCGGCGTGTTCGAGGCGTCCATCGAACCGTACCGCGACTGCTGCTCCATCCGCTCGCCCAAGCCGGAGCTCAACGCCAAGCCGGAGGTGCTGGCGGAGCTGTCGCAGCGGATCGGGCTGAGCGAGGCGGTGACCGAGGCGGTGCGGACGTCGGCCAAGCTGCTGGTGGGGCCGCAGGGGCGGATCGAGGACTGAGTCAGCGGCGGTTACAGCAGCGGGGCGGGATCCCTGGGGGGTTCCGCCCCGTCCGCATTTCATGAGATACTTATGGATCGTATTCGTCGCGTTTCCTCTTGTCCGACACCGACCCGATCTCCAGCTCCGAGGACCGCCATGCCGCACCGTCTGCTCCCCGCCCTGTTCGCCGTGCTCCTGCTGGCCGTGACCGCGCCCGCCGTGCGCGCCGCCGACATCCTGGTCACCTCCCTGGCCGACAACGAGTTCCTGGACGGCCAGGTCACCCTGCGCGAGGCGGTCCGCGCCGCCGCGCAGGACGTGTCGGTGGACGGCAGCGCCGCGGGAGGCGCCGACGACCGCATCGGCTTCGCCGCCGGGCTCACCGGCGGCACCATCGTGCTGACCGGCGGCATGTTCCAGCTCACGGGGGCGGGCATCCTGGCCATCGACGCCCAGGCCCTGGGCACGGACATCACCCTGGACGCCGGCGGCGCCTCGCGTCACTTCTACCTGGACGACACGACCCTGGAGCTGCGCGGCCTGACCCTGACCGGCGGCGTCATGGCCGGCGACGGCGGCGCCGTGTACGCCACCGCCACCGGCGCGCTGACCCTGACGGACTGCACGGTGGCGGGCAACCAGGCCAGCGGCAGCGGCGGCGGCCTGTGGCTGACCGGCCCCGTCACGCTGACCGACACCGTGATCCGCGACAACACCTGCGGCAGCGACGGCGGCGGCCTCCGCTTCGCCGGCGCCCTGGACGTGGCGTTCACCGCCACGGGCAGCCGTGTGAGCGCCAACCGCGCCGGTTCGCGGGGCGGCGGCCTGGCCTTCGGGCCCCTGGCCCAGGTGACCCTGACCACCTGCGAGGTGGACGGCAACGTGGTGGAGGCCGTGGACGGTCTCGTGCCCCTGGGCGGCGCCGTGTACTCCGAGGGCACGGTGACCTTCACCGACGTGACCATCCACGACAACGCGTCCCTGCCCGGCAACGCGGCCATCGGCGCGAGCATCTGCGCGGGCGCCTACAACAACGGCGGCCACATGGTCCTGGACGGCTGCCAGGTGCTGGACAACACGGTGACCGGGCCGTCCAGCGGCGCCGGCCTGCACAACGGCTACCACGGCTCGCGCAACGGCATCATGGAGATCCTGAACACCACGGTGGCCCGCAACACGGCCAGCGGCGGCGCCATCTTCAACTTCGAGGAGATGATCCTGCGCGACAGCCAGGTGCTGGACAACACGGCGGACCAGAGCGAGAGCGCCGGCGGCACCGGCGGCCTGAACAACTCCGGCACCCTGACCGTGGAGCGCACCGTGTTCCGCGGCAACCTGGGCAAGAAGGGCGGCCTGTCCCTGAGCTCCACGGCCAGCGCCGTGATCAGCGACAGCGAGTTCGACGCCAACACCGCCACCTTCGACGGCGGCGCCGTGAGCTCCCTGGGCGACCTCCAGATCCTGCGCACCGAGTTCCACCACAACACGGGCCGCGACGGCGGCGCCGTGTACGCCAACCAGGGCACCCTGGAGATCCGCGCCGGCCTCTTCCACCACAACGACGCCGAGCGCGGCGGCGCCGTGGCCACCCTGCTCACCGGCGCCGACTGGCTCCTGCTGGCCGACTCCACCTTCCACGACAACACCGCCACGGACGAGGGCGGCGCCCTGCGCCTGCTGGGCGAGGCCGAGGTGGTCCAGTGCACCCTGACCGCCAACGGCGCCCTGACCCGCGGCGGCGCCCTGGCCCACGGCGACGGCTTCCCCGTGCACGACGGCGTGCTGCTGCTGCGCCAGTGCACCGTGGTGGGCAACACCGCGGAGCTGGGCGGCGGCGGCCTGCTGCTGACCAGCGACGCGGACCTGGCCGGCAGCATCCTGACCGCCAACGCGGCCACCGCCGGCAGCGCCGACATCCTGCGGACCCGCACGGGCACCACCTTCGGCCGCGTGAGCTCCCTGGGCCACAACCTCCTGGGCGACCATGATCTGGCCGCCGTGCACGCCACGGACCTGGACGGCGTGACGGACCCGCAGCTGGGCCCCCTGGCGGACAACGGCGGCCCCACCCCCACCATGCAGCCCGACTTCGGCAGCGTGGTCCTGGACGGTTCCAGCACGGACCACACCTACGGGCTGGACTTCGACCAGCGCGGCGCGGGCCACCCGCGCGTGCTGGACGGCAACGTGAACGGCGCGGCGCCGGACATCGGCGCCGTGGAGTACGCCTTCGTCTGCGAGACCACCGTGTCGCGCACCGACGACCTCCTGGAGCCCGGCACCCTGCGCTACGCCCTGGACTGCGCGGCGCCCGGCGACACCGTGTCCTTCGACGCCGCTCTGGCCGGCGCCGTGATCACCCTGGGCGGCGCGCAGATCCTGCTGGACCGCGACGTCGCCATCGACGGCGGCGCCTTGGGCGTGACGGTGGACGCGGACGGCCTCTCCCGCATCTTCGAGATCGCGTCGGGCGTGAACGTGGACGTGTACGGCCTGACGCTGACCGGCGGCAACGCGGCCGACGGCGGCGCCGTGCTCACCTTCGGCGACCTGGACCTCTACCGCTGCGTGCTCACCGGCAACCAGGCCTCGGACACGGGCGCCGGCGCGGCCGTGTACGGCGGCGGCAGCATCCTGGCCTACGAGTCCGAGATCAGCTTCAACGTGAGCGACAACAAGGGCGGCGGCCTGTACGGCAACGGCTCCGCCTCCTCGCTGCTGCTCACCCGCTCCCTGGTGCATCACAACGAGGCGGACACCTTCGGCGGCGGCGCCCACGCGGACAACGGCTGCACGTTCAACGCCGTGGGCTGCGAGTTCCAGGACAACACGGCGTCCAGCGGCGGCGCCGTGCGCGCCGACGCGGTGGCGTCGGTGAGCGGCTCCACCTTCTCCGGCAACACCGCCACCAGCGGCGGCGCGATGTTCGCCGGCCAGACCCTGAGCCTGGTCCAGAGCACCTTCGCGGGCAACGCGGCCAACCAGGGCGGCGGCCTCTACGGCTACGGCCTCTTCATCACCGTGCAGCAGTGCACCTTCCACGGCAACGCGGCCACCACCTCGGGCGGCGCCCTGTTCTCCGGCAACGGGCTCATCCGCCCCGGCAACTGCATCCTGGCGGGCAACCCCTCGCCCACGGACGACGTGGCCTTCAACCAGAACGGCGCCGTGCTCTCCGACGGCCACAACCTGGTGGGCGGCGGCCCCGCCGGCATCTTCACCCAGCCCGGCGACGTGACCGGCGTGACCGACCCGCGCCTGGCGCCCCTGGGCGACTGGGGCGGCCCCACCCGCACCATGCCCCTGCTCTTCGGCAGTCCGGCCCTGGACGCCGGCGACCCCGCCGTGGGCGGCCTCTTCACCTACGACCAGCGCGGCGAGGGCTTCCCCCGCAGCCTGGACGGCGACGGCGACGGCGGCGCGGCCTGCGACATCGGCGCATTCGAGAGCGGCCTGCTGGAGTTCGGCATCCCCGTCACCGCCGTGGAGGAGCGCACCGGGCGCGACTTCACCAACTTCCGCGGCCTGGGCTTCGCGCCCTTCCCCGCCGTGCGGCAGATCGACAGCGACGAGATCGTGGTCTACGGCCTGAACGGCGCCGCGGCCATGACCTTCGGCGCCACCGCGGACACGGCCGCCTTCGCCCGCGGCTTCGGCGTGCCCGCGGCCCCCGGCGTGTTCGGCGTCTTCGACGGCGTCAGCGGCGCCTCGCTGGCCCTGCTGCCCGGCGACGACGACCTGACCCCCGGCGGCGTCATCGCCGCCTTCCGCAACCTCACCGGCGCGGTGGTCACCGACATGCTCGTGCAGTCGGAGGTGGGCCACCTCAACGCCGGCGACCACGCCGTGTCCGTGCAGTTCGCCTGGGCCGCCAGCGCGGAGCCCGTGCTGGACCCGTCCCTGCTGACCTTCACGCCCATCGCCGCCCTGGCCGCCGTGACCCGCGCCGCCGCCGACGCCTCGCCCACCTGGCGGGTGGGCGAGCCCGAGGCCACCGTGACCGGCCTCTCGCTGGCCCCCGGCGCCGTCTTCTACCTGCGCGTGGAGCTGGACGACGCCGGCGGCGCCGGCGCCTACGACGCCGTGTCCCTGGACAACCTCTCGGTCACCGCCAACCCGCCCGCGGCCTCCGCCGTGGAGACCGCGCCCGGCCTGGCCGGCGCCACCCACCTCCTGGGCGACGTGCACCCCAACCCCTTCAACCCCCGCGCCGCGTTCGCCCTGACGGTGGACCGCGACCAGACCGTGCGCGTGGAGCTGGTGGACGTGGCCGGCCGCCGCGTGGCCGTGCTGCACGACGGCCCCCTGGCCGGCGGCGTGGAGCACCGCTTCACGCTGGACGGCCGCGGCCTGCCCAGCGCGGTGTATTTCGTGCGGGTGCAGGGGGAGCGCTTCGCGGACGTGCGCCGCGCGGTGCTGGTGAAGTAGGAGGCGGGGGGCCCGCGGACCAGCGCGTTTTCGGGCCCCGCGCCACCCCGTCCGTGCTATCCTTGCTGCGGTCCTGCCTGCGTTCGGATTCCGGAAGGACCCTCCGTGAACCGACTCGTTCCGACGCTCCTTGGCGTCGTCTTCGCGTTGCCGGCCGCCGCCCAGCCCGACGTCTCCTGGAGCCTGACCGACCCCGACCCCATCGCCGTCGTGGCCGATTTCGACGGCCAGGCCGGCCTGGAGGCCGTCACCTGGTCCAACCCCTTCTCGCCGGGGCTGGAATCCTTCCGCGGCTTCTCGTTCGGGGACCTCTCGCCGTTGGGCGCCACTCCGGACGCCTTCCGTCCTGCGGACAGCTTCCCCTACGCCCTGGACGTGGACGCCCAGACCGGCGCGGAGCTCCTGGTGCTGGAGGACTCCCAGACCCAGGGCACCGTGCGCGCCGGCGCCTACCGCCTGAGCGGCGGGCTGTGGACCCGCCTCTGGTTCACGGATCAGGATTTCCTGACCGACTGCACGGACCTGCGCACCCTCAACCTGGGAGCGCCCGGCCAGGCCCCGCGGCACCTGCTGGCCACGGGCCGCTACGCCGCCGTCCACGAGCTGGTCACCGGCCGCCTGCTCTGGGACAGCAGCGACTCCGCCCAGGGCCCCGGCGGCTCCTTCTTCCTGCAGAGCGTGACCGTGGCCGATTTCGACGGCGCCAGCGCCGGCGACGAGCTCCTGCTCGAGTTCCGCGACGTCGCGGGCAGCCAGTTGACCAGCCTCTGGCTGCTGGACGACACCTCCGTCACGGCGGTGGGCCCGGTCCGCGCCACGCGCATCGCCATGGGGCCCAGCCGCCCCAACCCCAGCCTGGGCGAGAGCAGCATCCGCTTCGAGCTGCCCCAGGCCGCCCACACGCGCCTGACCGTGCTGGACGCCCGCGGTCGCCGCGTGCGCACCCTGGCGGACCGCCGCCTGGACGCCGGCGCCCACGTGCTGACCTGGGACGGGCGCGACGACGCCGGCCGCGAGGCGGCCCGCGGCACGTACTTCTTCGAGCTGCAGGCGGAAGGTCAGCGCCAGAGCCGCAAGCTGACCGTGGTGAGGTAGGACCGGGGCCGCGGGGTCAGGCGTCGAGCCAGTCCACGCGCCCGGTCGTGAGATCGTAGTGGGCGCCGGCCACCAGCACCTGGCCGGCGTCCACCAGAGGACGGAGCACATCGGACTCGCTCACGACCGTGGCCACGGTGGCCTTCACGTTGGCGTGCACGGCCGTGCGCAGGGCGGCGTCGTGATCGGCGGCGGCGGTGGCCGCATCGGGCAGCGACGGCCGGATCCGCGTGACGATGGTCTCCAGATGCGGCGACAGCGACGGCGCGCCGCCCAGCACGTCCAGGGCCGCGGTCACGGCGCCGCAGTCGGAATGCCCCAGCACCACCACCAGCCGCACGCCCAGCACCTGCACCGCGTACTCCAGGCTGCCGATCTGGGTGGGAGCGGCCACGTTGCCCGCCACGCGCACCACGAAGAGATCGCCGGGCCCTTGATCGAAGACCACCTCCACGGGCACCCGCGAGTCGGCGCAGCCCAGCACCGCGGCCAGGGGCGTCTGCCCCGTCACCAAGGTGCGGCAGTGCTCCAGATCGGCGGCCACCTTGCGGTCGGCGGCGTCGGTCACGAATCGCTGGTTTCCAGCTCGGAGTTCGGCGAGCGCATCGGCAGCGTGCATGGGGCGGCTCCTTTCCCGGCCAGATTAACCCAACCTTCCGACGCTGCCAACCCGCGGCATAACCGTATTCCCGACAACGTGTTGAGTGATGGCCCGCACTTTCCCGTCAATGTTCCGGAGTCCGTGCCGATGCATCGGACACGGATCGGAAGGCGGAACGCCACCATCCGCCCACTCGACGCGCCGCCCACGCGTCCCAACCATGGAGACGGTTCCATGACCTTCTGGACCCACCTATCCCTTCGGGCCAAGCTCCTGACCGCCGGCATCGCCCTTACCCTGCTGCCCCTGGTGGTGGTGGGCGGACTCGTGGAGTACTCCAACGACCGGATGGCCGAGACCGCCGCCGATGAATGCCAGGTCATCGCCAAGGCCGACCTGGACCACATCACCCAGGGCATCTACGCCGTCTGCGAGACGCAGCACCAGGTGCTGCAGGCCGGGGTGGACTCGGGCCTGGCCGTGGCCCGCACCGCGCTGGAGCAGGCCGGCGGCGTGGACACCGACCCCGGAACCCCGGTGCGCTGGGACGCGGTCAATCAATACACCAAGGTCAAGACCACGGTGGACCTGCCCGCGCTGGTGATCGGCGAGGAACTCCTGCGCGGCGTGCGCGACGCCGGGCTGCGCGAGACCGTGGTGGACGGCGTGCAGGACCAGGTGGGGGGAACCTGCACCATCTTCCAGCGCATGAACGCCGCCGGCGACATGCTCCGCGTCAGCACCAACGTGCTCAAGACCGACGGCCAGCGCGCCGTGGGCACCTTCATTCCGGCCGTCAACCCCGACGGCAAGCCGAATCCCGTACTCCGGGAGGTGCTGGCCGGACGCACGTTCCGCGGCCGCGCCTTCGTGGTGGACCGCTGGTACCTGACGGCCTACGAGCCCATCCGCGACCACCACGGCGGCGAGATCATCGGCGTGAACTACTTCGGCATGCCCATGGAGAGCGCCACCGCCCTGCGCCAATCCATCATGAGCACCAAGGTGGGCGAGACCGGCTACGTCTACGTGCTGGACAGCCAGGGCCATTACGTGATCTCCAAGGGCGGCGCCCGCGACGGCGAGCTCATCCTGGACGCCAAGGACGCCGACGGCCGTCCGTTCATCCGCGACATCATCGCCACGGCCACGGCGCTCGGCCCGGGCGAGATAGCCTGGCAGAGCTATCCCTGGATGAATCCCGGAGACTCCAAGGCCCGTGAGAAGGTGGTCAGCCTGGCCTACTTCGAGCCCTGGGACTGGGTGATCGGCGCGGGCAGCTACATCGAGGAGTTCATGGCCGCGGAGCGCGCCGTGGAGCAGGCGGCGGCGGAGAACAGGTTCCATCTGTTCGTGGTCTTCGGCGCCTCGCTGCTGATCACGTCCATCCTCTGGTGGTTCCTCGCCGGCGCCATCAACCGCAGGCTCTGGACCGTGTCGCAACGGCTGTTCCGCTCCGGACGCGAGGTGGAGAAGAGCTCGTCGGAGATCGCCGCGGCGAGCCACATGACCGCCCAGGCCTCCAGCGAGCAGGCCGCTTCGCTGGAGCAGATGAACGCCAGCGTGCAGGAGGTGGACTCCGCCTTCGACCGCGGCAAGAGCAGCCTGGACCGCACGGGCGAAGCCGCCGAGCTGGCCGGCACCGCGTTGAGCTCCGGCGTGCAGGCCGTGACGGAGATGAGCCGCACCATGGACCTCATCAAGCAGTCCAGCGACGAGACCGAGCGCATCCTCAAGACCATCGACGAGATCGCCTTCCAGACCAACCTGCTGGCGCTGAACGCGGCCGTGGAGGCCGCCCGCGCCGGCGAGGCCGGCAAGGGCTTCGCCGTGGTGGCGGAAGAGGTGCGCAGCCTCGCCCAGCGAGCGGGTGAGGCCACCAAGAACACCGCGGCGCTCATCGAGGCGTCGCGCGGCCACGCCGCCAAGGGCGTGGAGGTGAACCAGACCGTGACGTCCAGCTTCCAGGAGATCTCGGACCAGATGTCCCAGGTCCAGGAGCGTCTGAGCGCCTTCCGCGAGCTCAACCTGGAGCAGACGCGATCCCTGCGCGAGATCAGCCAGGGCATGGACCAGCTGGACAAGGTGACGCAGCTCAACGCGGCCAGCGCCGAGGAATCGGCGGCCGTGAGCGCGTCGCTCTCGGCGCAGTCGGCCGAGGTGGCCGACGCGGTGCGGGCGTTGGAATTGGTGGTGCGCGGCGGACGGTCCTCGACGGGGTTCCATCCGGAATCGGCCCCCGCCGCGCCCACCCCCTCCCCCTGGCGGGCCAAGGCGGCCGCTCCGGCGGCCCCCGTGGCCGCGAGGCGGCCGAGCTCCCTGGCGGTGGAGGACCTGATCGAGCTGGACGAGAACGATCTCATCGAGATCTAGCCCCGCGCACCGCTCCGGTGAGGGGGAACGCGAGGGCCGCGGTTCATGCCGCGGCCCTCGTTGCGTGTGGGGCCCGTCGTGGTGTGGTAGAATTCCACCCCACGAAAGGATGCCCCCCATGAAGCGCACCGCCGTCCTGCTGACCCTCCTGCTCGCCGCCGCCGCCGCCGCCGGCACCGGCGTCCACACCACCTACCTCTGGCACATGCACCAGCCGGTCTACTGGCCCGCGGAGAGCACCTGGACCCCCGGGCGCTACGAGCTGGCCTACGAGACCATCAGCCTGGGCCACAGCCAGAACGACGAGGTGGAGATCTTCAGCAAGCCCGACCGCGTGGCCGACTACCAGTGGTACCCCAAGGACGCGGTGTCGTCGATCAGCGACCTGCCCGAGGCCGGAGCCCAGGTGAGCTTCGCCGGCGCGCTCATCGAGAACCTCACCAGCCTGGGCGACGCGGGCTGGAACGGAGGGCTGTACGCATCGGGCTGGTGGAGCCACTACCGCACCGCCCGCGGCTGGCTGAACACGGCCGGCGACCCGCGTCTGGACCCGGTGCTGGTGGGCTTCCACCACGCCATCGGGCCGCTCATGCCGGAGTCGGCCTTCCGCATGGAGCTGGCGACCGCGCGCGAGATCTATGCCGACGCCTGGGGCGGCGGTCCGCAGAGCACGGGCTTCTTCCCCGCCGAGATGTGCTTCAGCGAGCGGCTGATCCCGGCGCTGGTGGACGCGGGGGTCACGTGGAGCATCGTGCCGGACCTGCACATCGCCCGCGCCTGCGCGGACTACCCCTGGAACGCGGGCCTGGACAACACCGACGCCCCCAACCCCGCGGACCAGGTCAACCCCGCCCAGACGAACTGGACCAGCCACACCATCAGCCGCGGCGTGACCCTCAAGATCCCCTACCCCTACGGCTTCACGCCCCACCGCGCGGTGCACATCGATCCCGCCACGGGCGAGGGCGACACCATCGTGGTGGTGCCGGCGGCCAACGCCATGGGCTGGGAGGAGGGGTACGGGCTGTTCGGCACCGGCGGCATCGACCAGATGGCCTGGGCCAACGACCCCGCGCGCCCCATGCTTGTGCTCTTCGCCCACGACGGCGACAACGCCTGGTCCGGCGGCGACAGCTACTACCACCAGAACGTGCCGGGCTTCAGCCACGCCGCCGCCGCCCAGGGCTACACGCCGACGACCGTGGCCACCTACCTTCGCCACCATCCCGTGCCGCATCACGACGTGGTCCACGTGGAGGACGGCGGCTGGGTGAACGCCGACGGCGACTTCGGCTCCCCCCAGTACATCAACTGGAACTGGCCCCTGGTGGATCAGGCCGGCGACTTCGACATCCCGGCCGGCTGGGCCGAGGACGAGCGCAACTGGGCCGTGCTCATGGCCGCCCAGAACCGCGTGGAGACAGCCTGCGCCGTGCTCCCCGCGGTGGACCCGGCCAAGGTCATGGACCCGCTGAGCGGCGCCCACACGGGCGAGCGCGCCTGGCACTTCCTGCTGGCCGGCTACGAGAGCGGCTACATGTACTACGGCGCCTCGCTGGACATGGAGATCAAGGCCACGCTGGCCTGCAACAAGGCCACGGACCTGGTGGACCCGGTGCTGGCAGGCGCCGAGGATCTGGTGGGCCCCACCGTGTGGCTGCCCCAGCGCCTGCCCTGGAACCCCGGCGGCTCCGGCGGCGGCGCCCTGTGGGGCTACCCCGGCGGCACGGGCGCGCCCATGCCCTCGGACTTCCACGTGTGGACGTTCGTACATGACGTGTCCGGCCTGGCGCGCATCGAGCTGAAGGTGCGCACCGATACCGACGGGACCAACGACCCCGCCACCACCGTGAACGAGACCTACGCCGGCGGCGCGGGCGTGTCGGCCTGGACGTCGCTGCCCATGACCCTGCGCGCCATGCCCCAGGGCGAGCCCTGGCCCCTGGGCGAGATCGACTTCACCGTGCTGCCCACCCACATCGCCGACCAGGCCTGGGTGGAGGTCACCGGCTACGAGAACGTGCTGCTGGACTACTTCGTTGAGGCCGAGGACCAGAACGGCCTCATCACCCGCTCCCCCATCCAGCACGTGTGGGTGGGCGAGAGCAACGTGACCATGCCGTCGGACGTGGTCTGGACCGATCCGGACACGCTCCAGGCCGCCGCCCCCGCCACGGTCTGGTACGACCCCGCCGGCCGCGTGCTGGACGGCTCCCCCACGGCGCTGCTGCACTGGGGCGTGAACGGCTGGACCGGCGTGACGGACACGCCCATGACCTGGAACGCCGACTCGCTGGCCTGGCGCGCGGACATCGCCGTGCCCTCCCACGCCACCGTGCTGGACCTGGTCTTCACCGACGGCCTGGGCACCTGGGACAACAACGGCGGCGCGGACTGGCACCTGCCCGTGGGCGGCGGCGTGTCCGAGGACCCGCCCTTCGTGATGGACGGCGTCCTGGACGCCGGCGCGGATCTCATGGCCACCTGCGCGGGCGCGTCCCTCTGGACCGACCTGCAGGACCCCTGGCTCTACGTGGCCACGGATGCCACCTCCGCCTGGCTCTCCCATGACGTCTTCATCCATCTGGCCGACGCCGGCGCCTTCAGCACCTTCGCCCCCTGGCTCAAACAGGGCCTCGTGATCCACTGGGACGCCTTCCTGGCCGCCGAAGGCAGCAACACCTGGAGCGGCTGGTTCGACGCCGACCAGCACAACCCTCCCGCCTTCCGCCAGGCCCAGACCCGCGGCGCGGTGCTCGAGGGCTGGATCCACCTGGACGACCTCTACCCCGTCACCCGCCCCCAGGAGCTGCTGGTGGCCCTGGCCGCCTACGGCAGCGCCGACGCCGGCCCCCTCCTGGCCCAGGTCCCCTGCGGCGACGGCGACGGCAACCTGGACACCCCGGCCGACTACCTCCCCATCTGGGTCCCCGTGGCCGTGGACGACGACGCCCCGCGCCCCTTCCGCGCCACCGCGGCCCCCAACCCGTTCAACGGGCGCACGGAGATCCGCCTGAGCGGCCTGCGCGACGACGCCCGCACGGACGTGGGCGTGTACGACGCCTCCGGCCGCCTGGTCCGGCGTCTGGACGTGACCCCCATGGGCGGCGAGGCCGCCGCACGCTGGGACGGCCGCAACGACGGCGGCCGCGCCCTGCCCAGCGGCATCTACTTCGTGCGCGCGGCGCAGGGCGCGAGGACCGCGACGGTGCGGGTGTCCTATGTGAAATGATGGGCGGGCTGCTTCCGCAATCCGCGGAGCTGATCAAACCATCCGCTGATCGGATCTCAACGCCATCGGAGTGCCAGGATGCATATCGCCTACTACGACGAATCCGGTGATGACGGCTATCCGGAATTTTCCTCTCCCCTGTTCGTGCTGACGACATGCTATCTGCACTACGGGAACTGGCAGGAGGCGGTGGATCGCTGCACCGGGTTCCGTAGGTACTTGAAGGATACTTACGGCCTACCCGTGAAGTTCGAGATCCACACACGCCCTCTCCTCCTGAACAAACGCCCGTACAGGGCTCTCGGGCTTGCTACGGAGCAGCGGATCAGCATCGTTTCCGACGCCTGCCGGTTGATCGCCCACCTGCCGTTGCGGATCATCAATGTGGCCATCATCAAGCGGAACATATCGGGGAACGACTACGGCGTTCTGGATCGTGCCTTCACCTATTCGATCCAGAGAATCGAGAACGACCTGGATCCGACCAGGAACCCTGAACGCCGATTCCTGATCATCACGGACCCCGGGCGGCTAGGCATCATGCGGAAGACGGCTCGACGGGTGAGGAAGTTCAACTACATACCCTCGAGATTCGGTTCGGCCTATCGCCAGGAGATCCGCACCCTGATCGAAGACCCCTTGCCCAAGGATTCCAAGGAGTCCCATTTCATCCAGATCTGCGATCTCGTATCCTATATCGTCTATCTCTACGGCTTGCAGACACGGCTGAACCAAACGCTGTCCAACAGGATGCCATCCGAAGTGGACACGGATCAGATACGGTCATGGCTCGAGATCCTCCTGCCGAGCCTGAACACCCTTGCTGCCGCAGATGACCCCTATGGTGTCAGGTTCAGCCCCAAATAGAACGAGAGCGGTCTCGCGACCGCTCTCGATCAACACCACCTACGGCGCATTCGCGCTTTCAGTGATTCGTGGATCATTGTACTGATTGACGCAGGACGTGGCAACCATTCGCTCGCGAAAGATGAGACAGGACCTCATGACCTCCTGGACCCAACGCCGCAGCTACGCCGCCACCGGCCGCGAGCCCAAGCCGTTCAACGCCCGCACGCCGGACAGCGATTTCCAGCGCGACCGCGCGCGCATCATCCACTCGGCCGCCTTCCGTCGGCTGCAGGCCAAGACCCAGGTGCTGGGCGTGGGCGAGCACGACTTCTACCGCACCCGCCTCACCCACTCCCTGGAGGTGGCGCAGATCGGCTTCGGCATCAGCGAGCTCTTCCGCGACCGCCACGCCGATCAGCCCGACTACGCCGAGTGGATCCCCTCCCAGTGCGGCATCGAGGCCGTGTGCCTGGGCCACGACATCGGCCACCCGCCCTTCGGCCACGGCGGCGAGGTGGCGCTCAATTTCTCCATGCGCGACTGGGGCGGCTTCGAGGGCAACGGCCAGACCCTGCGCATCACCGCGCGCCTGGGCGAGTACTCGGAGCACGACGGCTACGACCTCACGCGCCGCACCCTCCTGGGCCTGCTCAAGTACCCGGCGCTCTTCCGCGAGCTGGCCGGCCCGCCCCCCGTGCAGGCCACCGCCACCAACCTGGACGCCTGGCGCCCTCCCAAGTGCGTGCTGGACTCCGAGGCCGACGTGCTGGACTGGATCCTGGAACCCTTCGACGCCGCCGACCGCGCGCGGCTGCGGTCCTTCACGCCGCGCCCCGGCAAGCCCGGCAAGACCCTCCACAAGCCCTTCGACACCACCATCATGGACGTGGCCGACGACATCTCCTACGGCGTCCACGATTTCGAGGACGCCGTGGCCCTGGGCCTCATCGGCGAGAAGGACTGGCAGGAGATCGACGCGCTCATCGCCAAGCATCCGGACACGCCCCTGCACGCCGACCGCGACTTCTACCGCGCCAGCCTCTTCAGCGGCAGCACCCGCCGCCTCAAGCACGCGGTGAGCAAGCTGGTGGAGTACTTCAAGAGCGAGGTGCGGCTGTCGGAGAACGCGGATTTCACGCACCCCCTGCTGCGCCTGCAGGCCACCATGCCCCAGCCCGCCGCGACCATCCTGGAGGGCTTCAAGACGCTGGTCATGCGCCGCGTCATCCTGTCGCCGGAGGTGCAGACCCTGGAGTACAAGGGCCAGCAGCTGGTGGTACGCCTCTTCGAGGTGCTGCGCGAGAACCCGCAGCGGTTGCTGCCCGCGGCCACGCTCCGTAAGTTCGAGGCGGCGGAGATGCCGGAGCGGGTGGTGTGCGACTACCTGGCGGGGATGACCGACTCGCACGCCACGCGGACATACCACAAGCTGTTCAGTCCGGAGATGGGGTCGGTGTTCGATCGGTTGTAGGGTGTTCTTCTGATCTGATGTCCAGGGTACACGTGTACCCGAACTATCCCAACCCGCCCCCCGACCCAAGGAGCACCATGCGCCTCCTCCTGCTCACCCTCGCCCTCGCCACCCTCGCCGCCTGCTCCCGCCCTCCCCGGCCCGAGCACGCGCCCCCCGCACGCCTCGCCCTGGACGGCCTCGTCATCGAGAGCTCCACCAAGCTGGACGTGTCCGACCCCAACGCCCGCATCACGGCCGCCGCCGCCGCCGGCGCGGCCTGGCCGGGCAGCCCCCTGGAGATCGCCGTCAAGGTTCTCCACGGCGACCTGGACACCCGCGAGCTCATGATCCACGAGGTCAAGAACCGCACCGAGGGCGCGGATGAAACCGTCATCGAAGCCGCCGCCGACGGCTACCTGGACGACTCCGGCCGCGGCGCCTGGCACCGGATGGTGCTGCGCCGCCAGGCGGACCGGACCTGGCGCCTGGCCTCCCACGAGATCGCCTATCGCTGCTGGCGCGGGCATCATCTCGACGCCTACAGTGCGGAACTCTGCCCCTGAACCCGGAGCCGGACCATGGACACCAAGACCCTCGTCGCCCGCTACATCGAGTCCGTCTGGAACCAGGCGGATCCGGAGACCCTCGCGGCCCTCACCACCGACGACTTCGCCTACGCCCTGGGCGGCCAGCCGCCCCTGGACCGCGCCGGCATGGCCGCCTTCCTGGCCGCCATGCGCGCCGCCTTTTCCGATTGGCGGGTGGAGATCACGGAGATCACCGGCGACGGCGATCTTGCCGCCGCCCGCTGGCGCGGGCGGGTGACCCACGACGGCCCCTTCCACGGCATCCCCGCCACCGGCCGCCCCATCGACGTGAGCGGCATCAACATGTACCGTGTGCGGGACGGCCGCATCGCCCGCGAGTGGGAGCAGACCGATTCGCTGGGCATGCTGCGGCAGATGGGCGTGCTGCCCGGCTGACCACCACCGCCATCGCCATCGCCAGGAGAACCCATGACCACACCCCGCTCCGACTGCGAGCTCGTCGCCTCCCGCGCCATCCCCGCGCCGCCGGCCGACGTGTTCGCCGCCTTCGCCGACCCCGCGCGCCTGGCCCGCTGGTGGGGCCCCGACGGGTTCACCTGCACGTTCCACCAGTTCGCCTTCGAGCCCGGCGGCGACTGGCGCTTCACCATGCACTCGCCGGACGGCCAGGACTTCGCCAACGAGTCCGTCTTCGAGGAGATCACACCGCCCTCGCGGGTGGTGCTGCGCCACACCTGCCCGCCGCCGTTCACCGCGGAGATGGAGTTCCAGGCGCAGGACGACGGCACCCTGGTGGTCTTCCGCCAGATCTTCCCCACCGCCGACCTCTGCCGCCGCATCGCCGAGTATGCCGGCGACGCCAACCACCAGGTGCTGGCCAAGCTCGCGGCCGAGGTGGAGGAGGGCTGACCTCTTGAAGAACCCCGACCGCGCCACCGTCACCCGCCTGGAGGCCCTGCCCAACGTGGGACCAGCCACCGCCGACGACCTGCGCCTGCTCGGCATCGAGCACCCGCGGCAGATCCCGGGCCATGACCCTCTGGATCTCTACGACCGCCTCTGCGCCGCCACCGGCCAGCGCCACGACCCCTGCGTGCTGGACGTGTTCCTGGCGGTGGTGGATTTCATGGAAGGCGGCGCGGCGCGGCCGTGGTGGGACTTCACCGATCACCGCAAGCGACTGCTGGCGGCCGAGGGCCGCGTGCTCTGATCCTCCCTTGCCGCCGATGCGGGCGCGGCGTAGATTCTCCCGCCACGCCCCTTGCCGGGAGGCATGACGATGATCACGATCCAGGACCCCACCCTCGACGCCCTCGCGCGCCTGGCCGTCGCCGCGCTGCTGGGGGGCTTCATCGGTTTCGAACGCGACAAGCACGGCCGCGCCGCCGGTCTGCGCACCCACCTGCTGGTGAGCATGGGGGCGGCGACGTTCATGGTGCTGTCGGAACGCGTGGCGAGCGAGGCCGTGCGCGCGGCGACCGAGGCCGGCAACACGCGCTTCTTCGCGGACCCCGGCCGCATCGCGGCGCAGGTGGTCACGGGCATCGGCTTCCTGGGCGCGGGGGTGATCCTCAAATCGGGGAACCACGTGCGGGGGCTGACCACCGCGGCCTGCCTCTGGACGGCGGCGGCCGTGGGGCTGGCGTGCGGGGCGGGCCAGTACGTGCTGGGCGCCATCGCATCGGGCCTGGCCATGCTGGGGCTGGTGGCGCTGAAGGCGTTCGAGCGCACCTACGCCAAGGACTCCTACCGCATCCTCACGGTGACGGCCACGGCCGACGTGACAGCGTCGGACATCATCGCCCTGGTCAAGCGGCCCCACCTGTCCATCCTCAACTGCGAGATCGACCGCGACTACACCGCCGGCACCACGGTCACGCGCCTGTCCGTGCGGCTGTACCACAAGGGCATCACGGACAAGCTGGCCCACGGCATCATCGACTCGCTGGAGAAATCGCCGCTGACCATCCGCAAGGTCACGTGGAGTCATGTCTCCTAGGATACGGAGACAAGGCTCCTAATCGATACGGATGAGCCGCACCGTGCTGGTGCGCCCCGGCTCCCGCAGCCGCACGAAGTACACCCCCGCCCCCGTCGGCCGGCCGCGCCGGTCGCGTCCGTCCCAAGTCATCACGCCCTCGCCCGCCGGCCGCGCCTCCGACAGCAGGGTGGCCACGCGCCGCCCCGCCAGATCGTACACCGCCAGCTCCACGCGGCCCGGCTGGGCCAGGCTCCAGCTCAGGCGCGTGCCGTCGCGGAACGGGTTGGGCCACGCGCGCAGGGGCGCGTCCACCAGCACCGGCTGCGGCTCCACGGAGCCCACCACGTCGTGCTCCAGGGCGCCCAGGTCCGGGGCGGGGCCGGCGTGGTCGTCGTTGATGCCGGGCAGGAGCACGCCCGCGTCGATCAGGCCGCTGTCGCCGGCCAGGGCGTAGTTCCCCGCCGACGGATTCACGAAGCGCGGATCCACCGCCAGGCCGGCCGCCTCCTGTCCCGTGCCGGCGTGGAAATCCACCACCGAGTCGTAGTTCACGTCGTCCCACTGCACCAGATGGCCCACGCCGCCGGTCCAGAGGTCGTCGTGGTCCAGGTCCATGGGCTGGGCGGCGTTGGTGTTCACCAGCGCGTAGGCCGTGCCGCTCCAGATGTTGTTGCGCGCGGTGACGCCCGCCCACGCGCCCGGCTGGAAGACCGCCACGGCGGGATGGCCGACGTGGTAGGCGTCCACCGTGTTGTGGAACAGGAGCATGGGGCCGGAGGGATCGCCGCCGCTGTGCAGCTTGAAGGCTGTGCCCTGGAACTCGCTGCGGCCCGAGCCCAGGCGGTGGATCACGTTGCGCAGGGCGTAGGTGGGACCGTCCACGGCGGGGGCCAGGGAGATGCCCGTGAGCACGTCGTGGATCTCGTTGCCCCAGAGGCGCACGTTGCGGGCCAGGCCGTCCACGGCCAGACCGTCGTCGCCCATGTTGAAGATCAGGTTGTGGTACACGTCGGTCTCGTGGGTGAGGGCGGCGCCGGTGGCGGGGCCGATCACCAGGCCGTCGAAGTCGTCATGGAACACGTTCCTGCGGATCACGTTGCCGCGGCCGTCCAGGGGCGCGTACACCACCACGCCGCCGTCCTCCAGGCCGCCCGCCTCCTTCACGGCCTGCCAGGGCCAGTCGGCGATGGAGTCGAAGAACGTGCAGCTGTCGATCACGTTGCGGTGCGCGGCGTGGCGCAGGCCCACGCCCACGTCGTTGCCCTCGAACGCGCAGCGGCGGATCACCACGTCCGACGCCCCGTCCAGGTACACCGCCTTGGCGAACGCGCCGCGTCCGTAGTGACGGAACGTCAGCCCTTCCACCCACACGTGGCTGCGGTCCTGCAGGTTCAAGCCCACGTTGAAGCGGGAGATCTCCATGCGCATGGGATTGGGGTCGGCGTCGCGGGCCAGACGGACCCAGAGGTCGGTGCCGTCGGCGTAGAAGCCGGGCACGCCGTGGATCAGGCCCTGCAGCTCCGCGAGCGACGCGTAAGGGAAGAGCCGCACGCCCTGGGCGTGGACCACGTGCGGATCCGGGGCGGCCACCGCGGTGCGGTACACGCCGCCGCCCACGGCGGTCCAGGTGCGGGCCGCGGGATCATCGGCGTCCAGCACCGGCACGGCGCCGGCGGCCGCACGCAGCACGATGGGCGCCTGGGCGGTGCCGCTGCGCGGAAGGGAGAGGCCGCCCACCGGGTACGTCCCGCCGGCCAGCACGATCTCATCGCCGGGACGGGCGTCGGCCAAGGCTTGTTCCAAGGCGCAGGGCTGGCCCTCGCTGCAGACGTCCCCGGAACCGTCGGGCGACGTGAAGAGTCGCCGCAGAGGCGCGGGCGCGACGGGCTCCGCGCGCGTGGCGCCCTCGCCCAGGAGCACGGGCCCGCCGCCGCCGGCCGACACGAACTCCACCCGAACCTGGTACGCCGTGCCCGGCGCCAGGCCGAACAGGCTGCCCGTCCAGCGGTCCGCCGCCACGCGCGCCGGCGGCTGGCCCTCGCGGAATACGGGATCGCCCGTGCGGCGGTAGTCCAGCACCGCCACGGCGTCGGCGGGCACGCCGTCGGCGGCGGACGCCGTGACGATCACGCCCATGCATTCGAAGGTGCCGTACAGCTCCAACTCCGCCGCGCGCGGGGCGGCGGCGGCGAGCAGAGCTGCGGTCAGGGGCAGCAAGCGGGGGATCAGCGCGCGCATGGGATGTCCGTCCGGGTTGAGGTCCGCGCCCGGCCTCCGCGCGGGAGGCCGTGGACATTGTACCATGGCGAGGCGGCGGCGCTCTCGGGCGCCGCCGCTTCGTTGTCTCGGACTCCTTGCCGCTGTCAGATCTCCAGCAGCGAGTCCTCGTCGTCCAGCATGATCAGGTCGTCCAGATCCGCCACGGAATCGTAGGTCGAGGTCTTGGCCGCCGGCTTGAAGGACGCACGGGGCTTCGCCGACGCGGCCTTGGGCTTGAAGCCTCCGGTCAGCCGAGTCGCCAAGGGTCCGTGGGCGTGCAGCGTCGCGCCCCCGCCCACGATGCTCACCAGCTGCTCCACCAGCGCCTGCATCTCCTGCGCCTGCGCCGACAGCTCCTCCGAAGCAGAGGCCGACTCCTCGGCGCCCGCCGCGTTGGTCTGGGTCACCTGATCCATCTGGCTCATGGCCGACGAAACCTCGGACACGCTGCGCGCCTGGGCGTCGGCCGTCTGCGACAGCTCGTCGATGAGGCCGGAGACCTCCACGATGCCGTTCACCACGTCGGCCAGGATGGAGGACATCTCCCCGGTGGCCTGCACGCCCAGATCGCTGTTCTGCTGCGCGCCCGCGATGAGCGCCGACGTGTCCTTGGCCGCCACGGCGCTCCGCTGCGCCAGGTTGCGCACCTCCTCGGCCACCACGGCGAAGCCCTTGCCGGCGTCGCCCGCCCGCGCGGCCTCCACCGCCGCGTTCAGCGCCAGCAGGTTGGTCTGGAAGGCGATCTCGTCGATGGTCTTGATGATGCGCGCCGTCTCGTCGGACGAGTTCTTGATCTTCTCCATGGCCGCCACCAGGCCGGTCATGGCGTCGCGGCCCTCCTCGACGCGGCTCTTCACCTTGCGGGTCAGGCTGTTGGCGTCGCCGGAGCTCTCCGCGCTGCTGCGGGCGCTGTCGGACATCATGGACAGCGAAGCGGAGGTCTCCTCCAGGCTCGCCGCCTGCTCGCTGGCGCCGGACGCGAGCTGCTGGCTCGTGGCCGACACCTGGCTCGCGGCGCTGGAAACCTGCTCGCTGCCCGCCAGCATGCCCCGGATCACCCGATGCACGGGCGCGGTGATGGAGCGCGTCAGGAAGATGGCCAGCAGCACGCCCACGGCCACGGCCACCAGCAGGCCCACAAGGGTGGCGGCCACGGCGGCGGTGAGGTTGGAGGCGGACTCGCTGGAGATGGCGATGGTCTGCTCCTCGGCCGCGTCCTGCAGGATCTTGCAGGCGGCGATGACCTCGCGACCGGTGGCGTCACGCTGGGCCCCCAGGTCCTGCAGCGTCTTCCAGCTGGACAGGAAGGTGTTCATGGCCTCGCGGTAGCCGCGCGCCGCGGCGTCGATCTCGTCCAGCATCTCCATGTCCTGAGCCTGGGTGGTGATAGCCCTGGCCTCTCCGATCCTGGCCTCCACCAAGGGGAAGCTGCGTTCGGCCTTGATCATCAGCTCGGGTTCCCGCAAGGCTTGGGACTTGAAGGTCCCCACGCGGATCTCGTTGCCCAGGCGCACCACCTGGCTCATGCTGAGGATCTTGCCCATGCGCTCGTCCAGCTTGGCGGCCGACGCGCCGGCGGCGAGGTCGCGCTCGAACTTCTCGTGCTGGCCGTCGAGATACTCCTCGGCGTGCGCCATGTACTTCTGGGCGTTCCGGTCCAGAAGCTCCCGGGCCTGAGCCATGGCGCCGATGGCCGCCACGGTCTGGTCCACCAGGTCCCGATAGTGCTGCTCGGCCTGCTCGATGTCCTTGAGCTGTCCGCCCAGCTTCGCCAGATGGCCGGCCTTGCCGCGAAGTTCCTCGGCCGCGTTCAAGCCGGTTTCCAGGGCGACGAGCTCCTCGCGGGCCTCCGCCAGGAAGCGCTCATCCTCCGTGAAGCCGTAGCCGCGCATGGCGTACATGACGCGGTTGGCGGCCCCGCGCACCTGGGCCGACACGGCCATCTCCGGCACGTACTCCTGTGCCAGCAGCTTGGATCCGGCTTCCGCCTGCCGCATGCGCCAGACGCTCATGCCTCCAAGGATCGCGCTGATCAGCACCAGGATGCCGAAACCGAGCCCGATCTTCTTGCCGAGGGTGAGGTTGTTCATTCCAGTTTCCTCCGAGGCCGATGGTGGGCGAACCAGCCTATTCATCGACCTCCGCGGTGGGATCTTGAGTCGTAATCCATTGAATCATATACATATCCGAAATAGTCTCATTTGACCCTGGACCCGCCTCGGCGCATCATGCTCCCACCCCCGGGCGATTCCCATCGGGAACGGATCCCCCGCGGGTCCGGTTGAAGAGGAGACCCCTGTCCTTCGGCCCCCGAGGAGCCCCCATGGACGCCAACCGCCTCGCCGCCGCCGCCGCCCTGGCCGCCGGCCTCCTGCTGGCCGGCTGCACGCCGCCCCCCGTCTCCACGGATCCGCCCGCCTGCACCGCCTGGGACTACGTGGACCGCTGCGACGGCTGGGTGCGTCCGATCCGCGCCGAGTTCCGCACCATGGAGCGGCGTTCGCCCCCGCCCTACGACCTCTATCTGGATCCCGACGGCTACTACGAGAAGCTGGTGGGCGAGACGGTGGTGGGCACCGGCGAGTTCTGGATCGCCTGCGCCGGCACCGGCGATTGCCGCGACGACGAGCTGCTCTTCCTCTCCACCACCGGCATCGAGTGGTCCCTGTTCATCAGCGAGCTGACCTGCAGCCCGCCGTACGTGGATCCCGTGTGGAACGACCCGCCTCCGATCATCATGCCTGCACCGCCATCGGCTCCGCCGCCGTCCTACCCGGTGAAGGATCAGCCGGAGCCGGAGTACAAGGAGCCTTCCCGACGCGAGCGAGAGACCGGCGGAGAGACGCCGGTCCGCCGCAAGGAGGTGCGCCGCTCCGAGCAGCCCGAGAAGCAGCCGCAGCCGCGGCCCGCGCCGGCCGATACGGGCCGCGTCAAGGAGCCCCGGAGCAAGAGCGACGGCACCGGGCGCTGACCCCGGGATCCGCCAGCTGAAATAAAGGGACCGCCCACGGGCGGTCCCTTCTGCGTCCATCGTGGTGCGGGAGCTAGCGGAACATGGCCTTCAAGGCGCCGAAGCTGGTCTCCTCGTCGCCCACGGTCTGGGTCAGCACCCCCGGGGTGCCCCAGTCCTCGCCGGTGGTCCAGCAGCCGGCGTCGCTGAAGTCCGTGCAACCGGTGTTCATGAGCAGCAGCGAGGGGCCGTCGCCGTCGCAGGCCTCGGGCCAGGGGCTCGCGTCGTCGAAGGCGAAGGCGAAGACGACGTTGCCCGAGCCGTCGAAGATCTGCACGCCGTCGCCGCCGTTGCCCAGGGCCCAGGAGGCGACGAAGTACACGGGGAAGTAGTTGGTCACGTCGGGGTACTGCAGGTTGAACTGGGCCTCGTCGCCCACCACCAGCATGACCTCGCCGGGCGCCATGGTGCCGGAGAGGGCCATGGCGTCGTGGGTCGCGTCGTCGTCGGTCAGGGTCCAGCCCGTGAGGTCCAGCGTGGCGCCGCCGGCATTGTAGAGTTCGATCCACTCCACGTCGTCGCCGTTGGCGTCGTTGATGGAGTTGT
>DAOTGJ010000012.1:18069-82257 GCA_035447065.1 Candidatus Krumholzibacteriia bacterium | reverse complement strand
GGTGCCCAGGTGCTCCTCCACCGTGAGGATGTCGCCCATGACCTGGCAGGGGTGCAGCAGGTCGGTGAGGCCGTTGATCACCGGCACGTCGGCGTGCCTGGCGAGCTCGATGACCTCGTCGTTGCTGAACCAGCGGATCATGATGCCGTCCACGAAGCGGCTCAGGACCTTGGCCACGTCGTACACGCTCTCCCGCTTGCCCATGCCGATCTCCTTGTCCGTGATGAACAGGGACTGGCCGCCCAGCTGCATCATGGCCGTCTCGAAGCTGATGCGCGTGCGCAGGCTGGGCTTGGCGAAGACGCAGGCCAGGGTGCGGTTGGGGTGGCTGTGCGGCAGCTCGTGGCGGCGGGCCAGGGGCTTCTGCTCCTTGGCCAGCTCCAGGATGCGGCGCAGGTCCTCCGACGTGTGGTCGGCGATGGAGAGGAAGTCCTTCTTGCCGAGACTCATGGGGCCTCCTGGCGGACGCGCGCGTCCGCGGGCTTAGAGGATGTAGCGGCTCACGTCCTCGTCCGCCGCGATGACGGCGAGGTGCTTCTCCACGAAGGCGCGGTCCACCACGACGCCGGGCGCGTCGGGGTCCGGCGCCGCGAACAGCACGTCGTCCAGCAGCTGCGCCAGGATGGTCTGCAGCCGGCGGGCGCCGATGTTCTCCAGGCTCCGGTTCAGGTCGTGGGCGATGCCCGCCATGGCGTCCACCGCGTCGTCGGTGAACTCCAGGGCGCAGCCGTCCACGGCCAGCAGGGCGGTGTACTGCTTGAGCAGGGACCCGTCCGTCTCCTTCAAGATCCGCAAGTAATGCTCCCGATCCAGGTTCGCAAGTTCCACGCGGATGGGGAAGCGGCCCTGCAGCTCCGGGATCAGGTCGCTGGGCTTGCTCAGGTGGAAGGCGCCCGCGGCGATGAACAGCACGTGGTCCGTGCGCACCGGCCCGTACTTGGTGCTCACGGTGGTGCCCTCCACCACCGGCAGCAGGTCGCGCTGCACGCCCTCGCGGCTCACGTCGGGGCCGCCGGCGCCCTTGCCCGAACCGGCGATCTTGTCGATCTCGTCGATGAACACGATGCCGCCCTGCTCGGTCAGCTCGATGGCCCGCGCCGCCAGCTGGTCCGCGTCCACGCGCCGGTCCAGCTCCTCGCCGCGCAGCACCCGCCGCGCCTGGCCCACCGGCTGGGTGGTCTCCTTGGTCTTCTTGGGGAACAGGCTGCCCAGGCCGTCGCTGAACGAGGCGTCCATCTCCTCGCCCGCGGCGGTGAAGATGTTGGCGATGGGCGTGCTGCTCACCGTGGTGCGGATGGTGACGTCGCGGTCCTCCAGGGCGCCGTCGCGCAGCTGCTGGCGGATCTTGTCGCGCGAGCGCTGCCAGCGCTGCTGGCGTTCCGGATCGTCGCCCACGGCCAGGGGCGGGAAGAGGGCGTCGATGAGCTTCTCCTCCACCGCGCGGTCGATCTCCTCGCGCAGCTCCTCCTCCTTGCGCCGCCGCAGCAGGGCGATGCCGTCCTCCACCAGGTCGCGCACCATGGAGTCCACGTCGCGCCCCACGTAGCCCTTCTCCGTGAACTTGGTGGCCTCCACCTTCACGAAGGGCAGCCCGGCGATCTGGCTCAGCCGCCGCGCGATCTCCGTCTTCCCCACGCCCGTGGGCCCGATCATGATGATGTTGTTGGGCACGATCTCCCGCGCCGTCTCCGGATCCAGGCGCAGCCGCCGCCAGCGGTTGCGCAGGGCGATGGCCACGGCGCGCTTGGCGTCGTCCTGGCCGATGATCCAGCGGTCCAGCTGGGCCACGATGGCGCGGCAGGTCCAGGTGGACGACTCCCCCGAGGTCAGCAGGTTCACGCCGCGCCCCCTTCCAGCTCCAGCACCGTGATGCGGGTGTTGGTGTAGATGCAGATCTCGCCGGCCAGGGTCAGGGCCTCGCGGCAGATGTCCGCGGCGGGGAGCTGCGTGTGGGCGTGGAGGGCACGGGCCGCGGCCAGGGCGTACGGGGCGCCGGAGCCCACGGCGGTCACGCCGCCGTCGCCCTCCAGCACGTCGCCGTTGCCGCTGACCGTGAAGATCTCGCGGGCGTCCATGACCACCAGCATGGCTTCCAGGCGCCGCAGCACGCGGTCGCTGCGCCACTCGCGGGCCATCTCCACCGTGGCGCGGCGCAGGTTGCCGCGGTAGCGCTCCAGGTGGCCCTCGAAGGTCTCGAAGAGCGTCAGGGCGTCGGCCACGCCGCCGGCGAAGCCCGCCAGCACCTGGCCGTTGAAGAGGGTGCGGACCTTCACGGCCCCGTTCTTGACGACGGTGTTGCCCAGGGTCACCTGGCCGTCGCTGCCGATGGCGCCCTTGCCGTCGCGCAGGACGGCCAGCACCGTGGTGGCGTGCAGTGATGTCATCGGTCTCCCGTCGCCCCGCCGCGCGCGCGCGGGTGGGCCTTGAGGAACTCCTCGCGCAGGCGGGCGCGCGAGAGGTGGGTGTAGATCTGGGTGGTGGCCAGGTGCTCGTGGCCCAGCAGCTCCTGGACCACGCGGATCCCGGCGCCGCCGTCCAGCAGGTGCGTGGCGAAGCTGTGGCGCAGGACGTGCGGGGAAACGCCCCGCAGGCCGGCCAGTTCCCCGGCGTAGCGGGCCACCAGGGCCTGCACGGTGCGCGGGCTGATGCGGCGGTCGCGGCGGCCGGTGAACAGGGGCCGCGCGGCGCGGGCGCCGCTGAGGCGGCCGTCCAGCAGGTCCTGCAGGTCGCGCGGTTCCAGGAGGTCCTCCAGCCATGGCCGCAGGGCCGCCACCGTGGCGCCCAGCAGCGGCAGCAGGCGCTCCTTGTCGCCCTTGCCCAGCACGCGCACGCGCTCGTCCGGCACGTCCAGATGGCTCAGGTCCAGACCCACCACCTCCGAGAGGCGCAGGCCCAGGCCGTAGATCATCTCCAGCAGGGCGCGGTCGCGGCGGCCGCGGGGCGTGGACGCGTCCGGCAGGGCCAGGAGCTGGTCCACGGTCTCCTCGGACAGCTGGTGGGGCAGCGGGCGGCGTCGGCCTCCCCCGGCGGTGCGGCCCGCGGCCTCGGGCAGCGCCGTCAGGCGGCCGTCCAGCACCAGGAAACGGAAGAAGGCGCGCACGGCGGCCAGCTTGCGGTCCACGGTGGAGGGCGCGCGGCCGGCGCGGCGCAGGCGGGCCAGGTGGCCGCGCAGCAGGACGCGGTCGTCGGCCAGGCGGGACCAGGCGTCGGGTGCGGAATCCTCCCAGCCCGCGTGCTCGCGCACGTCGGCCAGGAACGCGGCCAGGTCGCGGCCGTAGGCGGCCACGGTGCGCGGGCTCGCGCCCTTCTCCACGCTGAGATGACGCAGGAAACGGTCGCAGGGGTCCACGGATACCTCCGGGCGCGACCCTAGCACCCGCCGGCCCGCCGGTCCAGCAGACGGCGCACCTGCGGGTGGGCGAGCCAGGCGTCCAGATCCGCCGTGGCGCGGCCGGTCAGGATGAGCTTGCGGTCGTGCTTGCCGCGTCGGCCGCGGGGGCCGTCGGTCAGGCGGGGCAGCAGGCCGAAGTGCACGTTCATGGGCGCGAGCCGGCTGCTGGTGTCGTCGCGGAGGAAGCCCTCCAGGAGCGCGCCGAGCAGGGTGGTGGGCGGCAGGGGCGGCAGCGCCAGGCCCAGGACGTCCGCGGCGGTGCGCCACGCGGTCCACAGGCCCGAGGCGATGGACTCCACGTACCCCTCCACCCCCGTGATCTGCCCCGCGAAGCGCAGGTGCGGGTGCGCGGGCAGGGAGAAGTCCGGCGCCAGCACGCGCGGCGTATCCAGGTAGAAGTTGCGGTGGAGCTGGCCGTAGCGCACGAACTCCGCGTTCTGCAGTCCCGGCAGGGCGCGGAACACGCGGCGCTGCTCCCCCTGCTTCAGCCGCGTCTGGAAGCCCACCAGGCCGTAGAGCGTGCCCTCGGCGTTCTCCTGACGGAGCTGCACCACGGCGTGGGGCTGGCGGCCGGTGCCGGGATCGCGCAGGCCCACCGGACGCAGGGGGCCGAAGGCGAGGGTGTCGGGGCCGCTGGCGGCGATCTCCTCCACGGGCATGCAGCCCTCGAAGAGCTCGCTGCGGTCGAACTCCTGCACCCCCGCACGCTCGGCGGCCAGCAGCTCGGCCACGAAGGCCCGGTACTGGTCGCGGTCCAGGGGGATGTTCAGGTAGTCGGCCTCGCCGCGGTCGTAGCGGGCGGCGCGGTAGAGGCGCGTCTGGTCCAGGGACTCCAGGGTGACCGTGGGCGCGATGGCGTCGTAGAAGTGCAGCCCCGCGGAGCCGGTGAGGCGGCCCAGGTCCTCGCGCAGGGCGTCGTCGGTCAACGGGCCGGTGGCCACGATCCACGGGCTCGCTGACGCGCGCGGCAGGGCGTCCACGGGCTCGCGGCGCAGCTCCACGCCGGGCGCGGCGGCCAGGGCGGCGGCCACCCGCGCGGAGAAGCGCTCGCGGTCCACGGCCAGGGCCGATCCGGCGGGCACGGCCTCCCGGGCCGCCAGCTCCAGGAGGCGGCAGCCCAGGCGGCCGAGCTCGGTCTTGAAGGCGCCCGACGCGGTGGTGGGCTCGGTGGACTTCAGGGAGTTGCTGCAGACGATCTGGGCCAGATCCCCGCCGCGGTGCACCGGCGTGGCGCGCACGGGCCGCATCTCGTGCAGGATCACGGACAGGCCGAACCCCGCGAGCTGCAGCGCGGCCTCGCTGCCCGCGAGACCGCCGCCCACCACGTGGACGGGTGCGAGATCGCGGCCGGCCACGCGGGTCAGGCCCCGCTCTTGCGGGTGGTCTTCTTGGCGGTCGACTTCTTGGCCGTCGTCTTCTTGGCGGCGGTCTTCTTGGCCGGGGCCTTCTTCGCCGTCGTCTTCTTGGTCGCGGTCGACTTCTTCGCGGTCTTCTTGGCGGTCTTGGCGACCTTCTTCTTCGCCGTCTTCTTCTTGGTGGTCTTCTTGCCCTTGCGCTGCGCCGCCTCCGCCAGCAGGACCAGCGCCGCGTCCACGGTCAGGGCGTCCAGATCGTCGGCGTCGCGCAGGGTGGCGTTGACCTTGCCGTCGGTCACGTAGGGACCGTAGCGGCCCTTGAGCACCTGGATCGGCGCGTCGGTCTCCGGGTGGCGGCCCACGTCCTTCAGCACCGGCTTGCGGTTCTTGTTGGCGATGGCCTCCAGGGCCTGCTCCAGCGTGATGCTGAAGAGCAGGTCCGCGCTGGCCACGCTGGCGTAGATCTTGTCGTGCTCCACGTAGGGCCCGAAGCGGCCCAGGCCCGCGCGCACCTTCTTGCCCGTCTCCGGGTGCTCGCCGATGACCCGCGGCAGCGACAGCAGGCGCAGGGCGGTCTCCAGGTCCACGTCGTGGGGATCGGTGCCGCGGCCCAGGCTCACGCGCTTGGGCTTGGGGCCGTCGTCCCTGGTCTCGCCGAGCTGCAGGTAGGGTCCGAAGGGGCCCGTCTTCACGTAGATGCGTTCGCCGGTCTCCGGATCCTCGCCCAGGGGCTGGTCCGACCGGGCGCGCGCCTCCAGCAGGTCTCCGGCCTTCTCCGGCGTGAGCTCGTCGATGAACAGGTCCACGGGCAGCGTCACGCGGCGGGCGTCGTCGCCGTCGCCGGCCTGCAGGTAGGCGTTGCTGCGGCCGATGCGCACCGTGAGCGGCTCCCCCGTGTCCGGCAGCTCGCCCACCGGGATGTTGGGGTAGGCGATGACGTCCATGCCGGCGTCCACCTCGCGCAGCAGCCCGGTCTCCTCGCCGCCGCCGTGGTAGAAGGTGCGCAGGAAGCTGAGCCAGTCCATCTTGCCGTCGGCGATGGCGTCCAGCTCGTTCTCCATGCGCGCGGTGAAGCCCAGGTCCACGTAGTGGTCGAAGTGTTCCCGCAGCAGGCGCAGCACGGCCATGCCCACGTAGGTGGGCACCAGGGCGCCGCCGCGCTTGACCACGTACTCGCGGTTCTGGAGCGTGGAGATGGTGGGCGCGTAGGTGGAGGGCCGGCCGATGCCGGCCTCCTCCATGCGCTTGATGAGCGAGGCCTCGGTGAAGCGCGAAGGGGGCGCGGTCTCGTGGACCTCGGACGTCACGTCGCGCAGGGCCAGGCCCTCGCCGGCGGGCTCGCCCAGAGGCGCCACGCGGTCGCCCTCGGCCAGGGGCGGCAGGAGCGTCTCCCCCTGTCCGCCGCCGGTCACGGCCAGGAAGCCGGGGAAGCGCACCACCGAGCCGTTGGCGCGGAACACGCAGGCCTGGCCCGCGGCCTGCACCGTGAAGTCCGCGGTGGTGCGGTCCAGCAGGGCGTCGGTCATCTGGGAGGCCATGGCCCGCTGCCAGACCAGGCGGTAGAGGGCCAGCTCGTCCTTGTCCAGGCGGCCGGCCACCATCTCCGGGGTGCGCGCCATGTCCGTGGGACGGATGGCCTCGTGGGCCTCCTGGGCGCCCTTGCTCTGGGTGCGGTAGCGGCGGGGGCCGTCGGTGTAGCGGTCGCCCCAGGTGGCGCGGATCACGGCCTCGGCCTTGGCCAGGGCCTCCTCGCTCATGGTCAGCGAGTCGGTGCGCATGTAGGTGATCAGACCCGTGCGCTCGCCGCCGCCCAGCTCGATGCCCTCGTACAGCCGCTGGGCCGTCTGCATGGCGCGCCGCGGCGTCATGCCCAGGCGCGAGCTGGCGGCCTGCTGCAGCGTGGAGGTGGTGAACGGAGGCGACGGCCGCTTGCGGGCCTCCTTCCGCTCCACCTGCGCCACGGTCCAGGGCGCGCTCTTGGCGCCGGCGGTGATGGCGTCGGCCGCGTCCTTGTCCAGGTGCGCCACCTTGGCGGCGTTCTTGAGCGTGCCGTCGGCCGGATCGAAATCCTTGCCCTGGGCCACGCGCCGGCCGTCCACGTCGGTCAGCCGCGCCTCGAACTCCGTGGTCCCTGCGCCCAGCACGGCGTCCACGTCCCAGTACACCGCCGAGCGGAAGGCCAGGCGCTCCTCCTCGCGCTCCACCACCAGGCGCAGGGCCGCGCTCTGCACGCGTCCGGCGCTGAGCTTGGTGCGCACGCGCTTCCAGAGCACGGGCGAGAGGGTGTAGCCGAAGAGCCGGTCCAGGATGCGGCGGCTCTCCTGGGCGCGCACCAGGGCATCGTCCACGTCCCGGGGCTGCTCCAGGGCGCGCTGGATGGCGCCCTTGGTGATCTCGTGGAAGGTGATGCGCCGCACCGGCACCCGGGGCTGGAGCTCCTCGAGGATGTGCCAGCTGATGGCCTCCCCCTCGCGGTCCTCATCGGTGGCGAGCAGGAGCTCGTCGGCCTGCTTCAGCAGCTTCTTCAGCTCCGCCACGTGCTTCTTGCTCTCGCGGGAGACCACGTAGACGGGGGCGAAGTCGTCGTCGGGGTTCACGCCGAGCCGGGCCCAGGGCTCGTCCTTGTAGCGCGCGGGGATCTCCGAGGCGGTGCCGGGCAGGTCCCGGATGTGGCCGTAGCTGGCCGCCACCTTGTAGTCCTTGCCCAGGAACTTCTCGATGGTGCGGGCCTTGGCGGGCGACTCCACGACGATGAGCTTCAAGATCCCTCCTCGCTCCAGCGGCGGGGTTCAGTGGCAGCGGCGGCCCGACCAGGCCGACGGGTCGTCCAGGTCCTCGGGCGGCAGGCCGAAGACGACCTGATCCAGCAGGTCCTCCAGGTCCCCGATGTCCACCGGGGCCTCCCAGAACAGCGACACGTACTGGATGATGAGCTCCATGGGCACCCGGCCCAGCTGGCGGCTGCGGGCCAGGCTGAGCAGATAGCCGCGCGCGGCGGGCGTGAGGAGGTCCTCCTCGTGCGCCGAGAAATGGCGCACGGCCACGGCCTCGCGCGACCGGAAGCGCTCCCGGTCGCCGGGGTCGTGTTCGAAGGAGTCCTGGAGCATCTCGGCCAGGGTCTCCCGCAGTTTCTCACGCGCACGCGTCAAGGGCTCTCCTCCGACAAACAGGCTCGCAACGCTAGCACAGGGGCCGGGCCTCGGCAAGGCGGCCCGGCTATTCCGGCGTGCCGCAGCAGCGCTTGTACTTCTTGCCGCTGCCGCAGGGGCAGGGGTCGTTGCGTCCCACCTTGGGCTCCTCGCGGGTCACCGGCTGCGGAGCGCCGGCGTCGGGCACGGCCCGCTGCGGGGCCGAGACCTGCTCCGGGGCCGCGGCGCCGTCCAGGTACCCCACCTCGTCGTGGCGGGCCTGGAGCTGCGAGGGCTCGGGGACCGGCGGCGGCGCCGGCTGGGACACGGCCAGCTCGGCGCGGAAGAACAGCCGCACGCTCTCGCGCTCGATGTTGCCCATGAGCGTCTCGAACATGTTGAAGCTCTCGCGCTTGTACTCCACCAGCGGATCCTTCTGGCCGTAGGAGCGCAGGCTGATGCCGCTGCGCAGCAGGACCAGCTCGTTCAGGTGGTCCTTCCAGAACTCGTCGATGGTCTGCAGCAGCACGAAGCGCTCCAGCTGGCGCGTGATCTCCGGCGACAGGCGGCGCTCCTTGTCCGCGTAGCGCTGCTGCGCCGCCTCGTGGAGCCGCTCCTGCAGGGCCTGTTCGCCGATGGTGAGCTTCTCGTCCTCGTCCACGGGCAGGGGCGTGAGGATCACGGTCTGGAACTCGCGGGCCAGGGTGTCCCAGTCCCAGAAGTCGTTGGCCTGGTCGCGGCCCACGCACTGCTCCAGCAGGCCGTCCACGTAGCTCAGCATGTGGTCCTTCAGGGCGTCGGACACGTCCTCGCCCATGAGGATCTCGCGGCGCTGGCCGTAGATCACCTCGCGCTGCTTGTTGACCACGTCGTCGTACTCGATGAGGTGCTTGCGGATGGAGAAGTTGTGCCCCTCCACGCGCTGGGCCGCCCGCTCGATGGCCTTGGTCACCATGGAGTGGGTGATGACCTCCCCCTCCTGCACGCCCATGCGGTCCATGATCTTGATGAGCTGCTCGGAGTTGAACAGGCGCATGAGGTCGTCTTCCAGGGACAGGAAGAAGATGGAGCTGCCCGGATCCCCCTGGCGGCCCGAGCGGCCGCGGAGCTGGCGGTCGATGCGCCGGCTCTCGTGGCGTTCGGTGCCGATGATGTGCAGACCCGCGGGCTCCCCGTCCACCTCGGCGGCGCTCTTGTCGATGGGGGCGTCGGCCGGCAGGCCCGTGAGGCCGCGGATGTCCACCTTGATGTCCGTGCCGCGTCCGGCCATGTTCGTTGCGATGGTCACCGCGCCCTTGCGCCCGGCCTCCGCCACGATCTCCGCCTCGCTCTTGTGGTGCTTGGCGTTCAGCACGTTGTGGTTGATGCCGCGGCGCTTCAGCACGCGGCTGAGCATCTCGCTCACCTCCACGGTGGTGGTGCCCACCAGCACCGGCAGGCCCTTCTCGTGCAGGCGCGCCACCTCGTCGGCGATGGCCGCGAACTTCTCCTTCTTGGAGCGGTAGACCACGTCGTCGTGGTCCTTGCGGCGGATGGGCTCGTTGGTGGGGATCTCCACCACGTCCAGGTCGTAGATCTGCCCGAACTCCGCCTCCTCCGTCACCGCGGTGCCGGTCATGCCGGCCAGCTTGTCGTACATGCGGAAGAAGTTCTGCAGGGTGACGGTGGCCAGGGTCTGCGTCTCCTTCTCGACCTTCACGCCCTCCTTGGCCTCCAGCGCCTGGTGCAGGCCCTCGCTGAAGCGGCGGCCGGGCATGAGGCGGCCCGTGAACTCGTCCACGATCTGGATCTTGCCCTCCAGCACCACGTACTCGTCGTCCTTGGCGAAGAGCGTGTAGGCCTTGAGCAGCTGGTCCACGTTGCTGATCTGCTCGTTCTTCACGGCGTACTGGCGCTCCACGGCGCCGATGGCGTCGGCCTTCTGCTCCGCGGTGAGGTCCTCGGCCTCCTGGATGCGGCCCACCTCCTCCGCCAGATCCGGCAGCACGAAGAAGTCCGCCTCGTCCTCGCTGAGCAGGGCGCGGCCCTTCTCGGTGAAGTCGCTGCTGTTGTGCTTCTCCTCCACCACGTAGAGCAGGGGCTCGTCGGCCTCCCACATGGCCTTGTCCCGCATGAACGCCTCTTCGGTCTTGGCGATGCGGTCCAGCACGCCGGGGAACTGGCAGAGGCGGCGGAAGCGCTTGTTCTTGGGGGCGCCGCGGCTGACGCGCAGCAGGGCCAGGGCGGCCTCGTCGTCCAGGTCCACCTGGGGGCCGTCCTCGGCGGCGTCGCGGAAGCGGCGCTCCACGTCGGCCACCCAGTCGTTGATCATGCGGTTCTGGCGCTGGACCAGCTTCTCCACGCGGGGCTTGAGCTCCTCGAAGCGGTGGGTGGACTTGTCCACGGCGCCGGAGATGATCAGGGGCGTGCGCGCCTCGTCGATGAGCACCGAGTCCACCTCGTCCACGATGGCGTAGTGGAACTCGCGCTGGACCAGCTGCTCCTTGCGCACGGCCATGTTGTCGCGGAGGTAGTCGAAGCCGAACTCGTTGTTGGTGCCGTAGGTGATGTCCGAGTTGTAGGCCTCGCGCCGCTGGTCCGGCGTCATGCTGTTGATGATGTAGCCCACGCTCAGGCCCAGGAAGCGGTACACGCCGCCCATCCACTCGGCGTCGCGGCGGGCCAGGTAGTCGTTCACGGTCACCAGGTGGGCGCCGCGTCCGGTCAGGGCGTTGAGGAACATGGGCATGACCGCCACCAGGGTCTTGCCCTCGCCCGTGGCCATCTCGGCGATCCGCCCCTGGTGCAGCACGATGCCGCCGATGATCTGCACGTCGTAGGGCACCATGTCCCAGACCACCTCGCGGTCCCACACGGGCCAGGAGGCCTTGCGCTCCGCCAGGCGGCGGCACGCCTCCCAGCAGAGGCCGTAGGCCTCGGGCAGCACGTCGTCGGTGGTCTCGCCGGCGGCCAGGCGCTCCTGGAGCTGGCGGGTCACGCCGCGCAGGGCGTCGTCGTCCAGGTCGCGGTAGCGGACGCGGGTCTCCTTGACCTGGGCCAGCAGGGGCTCCAGGCGCTTGACGTCGCGCTGCGACTTCTTGCCGAAGAACTTCTCGAGCAGGGCGTTGAACACGGGGATCTCTTTCTGCGAGGGATGCGGGGCATCCGCGCGAAACTGAACGTCAGACGATCCAGCGCAGGCAGATCTGCACCACGCCGGCGGTCACCAGGGGGATGGCCAGGTTGTCCCAGCGGCCGGGCGTCCAGCGCTCCATGGCCGCGGCGGCCACGCCGCCCGCGAACAGGGACGAGGGGTGCCAGCCCGTCACCAGGCCGATCACCACCATGGAGGCCACCAGGCAGGCCGCCGAGCCCGCCCAGGTCTTGCCGCGGCGCACGGTCACGGCCGGGGCCCGCGTGCGCAACGCCGGGTCCAGGCCCAGCTGCCGGCGGCTGTGCGAGACCGCCTGCCCCACCACCGCGGCGGCGGAGTCGCCCCAGGCCAGGCAGAGGATGCCGGCGGCGGCGGGTCCCGCAGGAAACAGATACGACGTGATGGTGGCTCCCGCCATCATCACCGAGGCTCCGCTGAGGGTGTGCCGCTCGTCGCGGCGGAAGATCAGCGGGAAGGTGCGGTAGATCCACAGGGCCCAGCGCTTGGCCCGCAGCCGCGACAGGTCCACCGCGATGACGAACACCGTGGCCAGGGCCAGCCCCAGCGTGGCGCGGGGGTCGTCCACCAGCAGCACCCACACCGCCAGCAGGGTGGAGCAGACGTGGATGGCCTTGCGTCCCCATTCCACGCTCTCGCGCCAGGACCGGGCCGGCGGCGGGGCGGAATGGGGCGTCGCCCGGTTGGCGGGTGCGCTCCGGCTGGTCATGGCGTGCTCGGATCCTCCTGACGGTAGCCCTCCAGTATGTGGGCGTAGATCTCCCGGTCAATCAAAACCTTCTCCGTGTACCGATGGGTCTCCGGATAGCCGATCCAGGCCAGGAAGGTGGCGCGGTCGGGCTCTCCCCCCAGCTGGCGGTCCCAGCGGTCCACGGCGCCCGGACCCGCGTTGTAGGCGGCCACGGCCCGATAGGGGTCGCCGTGGTAGCGGGCGGCGTATGTGGCCAGCAGCTCCAGCCCCTTGCGCACGGAGGTGGCCGGCACCCGCCACACGGCGCGGCCGTCCTCATAGCCGTCGCCGGCGTAGTGGAACGGCATGATCTGCATCCAGCCCAGGGCCCCGGAGCGGGAACGCACGCCGGGATCGAAGAGCGATTCGTTGCGGGCCACGGCCAGGGCCAGGGCGGCGTCGTCGGCCTGGGCCAGGAGTCCGCCGATGGCCTCGCGGGCGGGCAGCGGATAGAGGAAGCGTCGGTTCTGCTCGGCCGTCAGGCCCCCGCGGGGAAGGGCGTAGGCGCAGGCCAGCTGGCCCCGCGGGTCGCCCGCCAGGAGGCAGAGGCCCAGGGCGGCGTGGATCCTGACGGGAGGGGCGTCGGCGATCAGCGCGGGCACGGGGCTGGGGTAGGCGGGGCTTGCGCCCCGGCCTTGGGCCTCCAGGTCCAGGTCCAGGCCCCAGTGCAGCAGGGCGCGACCGCCCTCGGTGCGGATCAGCACCGTGGCCACGGCGCGTTCCACGGCGACGCGCCGCTCCGCGGGCGTGGCGGCCGTCGCCACGGCGGCCAGAGCGTCACGGTACCAGCCGAAACCATCGCCGCAGAGTCGCTCGCCCCAGGCGGCCCAGACGGGCCAGAGGGCGTCCCGGGCCGTCTGCGACAGCCCGGGCTGGTAGGAGAAGGCGGATTGCCCCAGCGGCGTGGCCTCCCCGGCCCGGACGCGGGTGCGCAGGCGGGCCGTGAAGGCGTCGTCGTCGTCCTGATCCGGCAGGCGGCCCTGGAGGGCCACCAGGGCCAGGGCGTCGTCGGGGCGGCCGCGGTGACGGGCCATGGCCTCGGCGCGGCGCAGCTCCGCCCCGGCCAGGCGCTGGCGCCAGGAGGAGCCGGAGGCCAGGGCCTGCTCCACGGCGTCCGCCAGGGCGGCGCGGCCCTCGGCCCACTGCAGGTCGGTGATGCGGCGGTCGGCGGCCTTGCGCAACAGGTCGGTGCGCACGGAGGCGGGCAGATCGTCGCGGGCGCCGAGGGCCTCCGTGGCCTCCACGGCGAAACGCTCCTGGCGCTGACGGCCGCGGGCCCAGAGGCCGGCCAGGGCGGCGTCGGCCGGAGGCTGCGGGTGGCGGCGGAAATGGGCCGCGAGCTCCTCCCGCGGCAGCACCGCGGCGCCGAGGGCGGCCTGGAGCTCCGGCGCGAAGCCGGAGGCCTGAAGATCGGCCGCGGCGAGGCCGCACTCCCCCAGGCCCGCCAGCCAGAGGGCGCTGCGCCGTTCGTCGACCCAGGCGGGCAGCAGGGGTTCGCCCAGGGCTTCGCGGCGGGCGCGCCAGAGGGACCAGCCGCTGGCGGAGTCGAAGGGCCCCAGCGCGATGGCCGCCACCCAGAGATCCGACGGATGGGGCGCCCGACCGGTCCCGCGCTCCAGGGCCGCATCGCGGCGCAGGGTCCAGACGAAGACGGCCTCGGCGGCATCCCCGTCGCGGGCCAGGGCGGCGCAGAGCTCCGCGGCGCGGGCCCAGTCCTCGTCGCGCCAGGCGGCGAGGGCGGCGTGGGCCTGGGCCAGGCGGTCGGCATGGACGCGACGCCAGGACGCGAGCACGGCCGCGGCCTCCCCGGGTGCGGCGGCCACGACGCGGGCTCCGGCCGGGGCCGGATCGGCCAGGTCCAGGCGCGCCAGCAGGGTGTCCAGCTCCGCCAGGTCGTCCGCGGTGTCCCGGGGGGCCGGGAAGAGGTCCAGGGGCCAGCCGCGGGCGTCCGTCGCCGCCGCCTCGCGGTAGGCGCCCACGCGGAAGCGCTCCAGGAAGGCGTCGTCGGCCCGGGCCCACGGCACGGCCAGCAGCAGGATGAGCAGGGTCAGGATCCGTCCTCGCATCATGGCAGCAGGGTCACGCTCCTTCGCAGAACGGCGCCGTCCAAGCGGGCGCGCAGGAGATAGCGGCCGGCCGGCAGGCGGCGGCCTTCGGCGTCGCGGCCGTCCCAGGCCACGATCTGGTCGCCCGGCGCGAGCGTCCAGCTCCGCAGCCGGCGGCCCCGCAGGTCATGGAGGTCCAGGGCGGCGTCCTGGACGCCCTCGGCCACGCTCAGATGGATGCGGCAGCCGTCGCGGGAAGGGTTGGGCCAGGCGGCCAGGTCGCGGAAGGGGTCCGCGGCGCGCGCGCCGGCCAGGCTCGCCGGGGCGGTGGCGCGTCGCCAGCCCTCCTCCTGGACCACGATGCGCAGGCGGGCGCGGGAGCAGCCCAGCGCCGCGAGATCGGCCAGGAGGTCCGCCTCCGGGTACCACGGGTCGGCCGCGACCGCCACCGTGATCCAATCCGCGCCGTCCGCGCTGATCTGGACCTCGCTCGCGCCGTCCGCGCTCCAGGTCCAGGCCCCGTCGGCCAGGGCGGGCGCCACCAGGGCCGTGTCTTCCGGGACGGCGGCGCGCAGTCCGCCCAGCCACCAGCCGCGACCGGACCAGAGCCCGTCGGTGGCGGCGCGGAAGGCGAGGCGGTACGGAGCGGCGGCGTCCGGGGCCGGGATCCAGTCCAGGCGCCAGAGGGGGGCGCCGGCCTCGTCCAGGGGGCCGGCGTCGGCGAAGGCCGCGCGTCCCGCCAGGGCGGTGGTCGAAGCGCGGTCCACGGCGCCGGGGTAGCCGCCGCGGGGCGTGGCCGGCGCGCGCGTGCCGTCGGCCAGGACGTACTCGAGCACGGCGCCGTCGCCGTGGAAGCCGTCGTCGCCGGGGCCCAGATCCGGCCAATGGCGCAGCAGGACGGGGGTCCCGGCCGGCAGCGGCGGGCTCAGGATCTCGGTGGCGAGGGCGTTGGCGATGCGCACGTCGGGCCAGTCCGCGGGATCCGCCGCCGGCCCCAGGGCCGCGACGACGGTCCATTCCCCCGGAGCCATGCCGGCGGCGGCGCCGTCGCGCCAGGCGGCGTCGGTCAGCGTCCAGCCCGCGGGCCAGCCGAGCAGGGTCGGGTCGGTCCCGCCCCAGGCCCATGCCGTCTCGAGGACCGTGGGGCCCGGGGTCACGGTCAAGCGGAGGCGCGTCACGTCGCCCGGGACCAGGTCCGGGGCCGGCGTCCAGACGATGGGAGCCGTGACGTAGGGATCGCCCCCCTGCAGCGGCGCCGTGATCACGGCCGGATCTCCGGTGCCGTCCAGCACCGCCAGAGCCACCTGCGACGGAGGCGTCGGGCCCCAGGGATCGACCTGGACGACCAAGGTCGTATCTTCATCGATGACCGTGAATTCCGCGCGGATCTTCCAGCGGCTCGTGAGCGCCCGCAGATCCACCGCGGCCCCCTCGCGGACGGCGTCCACGGCCGTGCGGGCGCTGCCGCCGTAGGGCGGCGTCGGCTCCGGCCAGGACGCGGCCGCGGCGCCGGAGCGCCACGCGTCCGTCCACCCGCCCGCATCCTCGCCGCGGGCCAGGGCTCCGTCGCCGTCGGCTTCCACCAGGCGCACGCGCAGGTGACGGTCGTTCGGATCGCTGCTGGACTGGCCGTCCTCGGGCACGCCCTCGTCCACGTGGTAGGCCAGCACGGCGCTCTCCCCCGGCGGCAGACCCAGCCGCGGGGCGCTCACGGTCTCCAGGAGGTAGTAGGAGGCGGCGTCCCCGTCCGGATCCAGGTCCAGGCGCAGCGACGCGCCTCCCGTCCCGCTCCAGGTGACGGCGCCGTCCACGGCGGGCTGGGGCGTCGTCCAACCCAGGGCCGCGCGGCTGTAGGCGTCCAGGTGGAGCTCCGACGGCGCGCCGGTCCAGCCGGCCGCCATGAGGCTGAACACGCCCAGGCCGCCGCCGGCCACGTTCTCCCCGTCCACCTGGCCGCCGGAGAGGGCCAGGTCGTAGCGGTCCTCCAGGCCCAGCAGGTGGCCCGTCTCATGGATCCAGAGTCCCGTCCGCGCCTGCAGGGAGGCCACGGCGTAGAGGCGGGCCAGGGTGCCGCGGTGGACCACCGGCTCCAGGAGGTAGGACTGCAGGGGCTGGATGAGGCCGGTCACGGGGTCGTTCTCCAGGCCCGGGGCGGCGTGGAGCAGGAGCACGCCGTCCACCTCGCCGTCGCCGTCGGCGTCGGCCAGGGCCAGGGGCAGGGCCGCGGCGGTGGCCGTGAGGGCGTCCGCGGCCAAGGCTCGGGAACGGATCAGATCGCCGCCCAGATCCCGGTCCGAGTAGTCGCGCCGGGTTCCGGGCAGGTGGACCGGGGGCGCGAGCACGGTCTCCAGATCCAGGATCCCGTCCGAGGCCCGTGCCCAGAACGCCCGCAGGGAGTCCAGCCCCGCCGCCGCCGCCAAGGGCGTCCAGTCCGCGGGCAAGCGCGCGTCGGCGAAGTCCACCGGGATCACCAGCAGGCGCCGCTGCTGCGCGCCGGCGGCCGCCGCCTCCGCCTTCAGGGCCTCGCGCCGGGCGCCGCGGTCCCAGCCGGCCGCCCCCGCCGCCGCCGCCCACAACAGCACGGCCGTCCCCAGCAGGACGGCCGTGGCCCAGCGGTCGCGGCGGAACGTGGCTCGGATCACCGTGCGGGTCCTACTCCCATTCGATGGTGCTGGGCGGCTTGCTGCTGATGTCATACACCACGCGGTTGATGCCCGGCACCTCGTTGATGATGCGGTTGCTGATGCGGGCCAGGACCTCGCCCGGAATGCGGGCCCAGTCCGCGGTCATGCCGTCCTGGCTGGTCACCGCGCGCAGGGCCACCGCGTGCTCGTAGGTGCGCTGGTCGCCCATCACGCCCACGGTCTTGACCGGCAGCAGCACCGCGCCGGCCTGCCAGATCTTGTTGTACTCCCCGGACGCCAGGAGTTCCTGAATGTAGATGTGGTCCGCGGCCTGGAGCAACCGCACCCGCTCCGGGCTCACCTCGCCCAGGATGCGCACGGCCAGGCCCGGTCCGGGGAACGGGTGCCGCATGAGCAGCGACTCCGGCACGTCCAGGCTGCGCCCCACGCGCCGCACCTCGTCCTTGAAGAGATCCTTCAGGGGCTCGATGAGCTCGAAGCCCAGCTCCGCCGGCAGCCCGCCCACGTTGTGGTGGGTCTTGATGACGTGGCTGGGGCCCGCCACCGACACGCTCTCGATGCGGTCCGGGTACAGCGTGCCCTGGGCCAGGAACTTCACGTGGCCGATGGCCGCCGTGGCCTCCTTGAACACCTCGATGAAGGTGTTGCCGATGATCACGCGCTTGCGCTCCGGCTCCTCCACCCCCGCCAGCCGGCCCAGGAAGCGGTCGCCGGCGTCCACGCGCACCACCGGACGGTGCAGGAAGGCGTTGAGGTCGTGCTCCACGTTGTCGGCCTCGTTGTGCCGCAGCACGCCGTTGTCCACGAACACCGTGTGCAGCTGCCCGCCGATGGCCTTGTCCAGCAGCGCCGCCACCACGGTGGAGTCCACGCCGCCGGACACGCCGCAGAGCACGTGGTCGTCGCCCACCACGGCGCGGATCTCGGCGATGGTCTCGTCCACGAACGCCGACGCCGACCACTCCTCGGTCACGCCGCACACCGTGCGCGTGAAGTTCTCCAGCATGCGCATGCCGTGGTCCGTGTGCACCACCTCCGGATGGTACTGCACCAGCCAGACGCGCCGCCGCGGATCCGCCGCCGCCGCGAACGGGATGCTGTCCGACGCCGCCAGCCCATGGAAGCCTTCGGGCAGGGCGTCCACGCGGTCGCCGTGGCTCATCCACACGCCCTGCTCCACCGGCGTGCCGGCGAAGAAGGGGTCCTGCGGATCCGTGACCCGGATGCGCGCCGGCCCGTACTCGCGCTGGTTGGAACGCTCCAGGCGCCCGCCCAGGCGTTCGCACGTGAGCTGCATGCCGTAGCAGATGCCCAGGATGGGGATGCCGGCCTCCCAGAGGTCCCCGCCCACGCTGGGCGCGCCCTCGTCGCTCACCGACGACGGGCCGCCCGACAGCACCAGGCCCTTCACCTCCGGCCGCCCCAGCACGTCCTGGTAGCGGTGGAAGGGATAGATCTGGCTGAACACGCCCACCTCGCGCAGCCGGCGCGCGATGAGCTGGGTGTACTGGCTGCCGAAATCGATGACGGCGATCTCGGCGTGGACGGGATGGCTGGCGTTGGCCATGGGTCCTCCGGTCAGTGGCGGAAGTGGCGCCGGTCCGTGTGCATCAGCGTGATGCCCAGGCGCTCGGCGGCGGCGATCACCTCGTCGTCGCGGATGGAGCCCTTGGGGGCCACCGCCGCGGCCACGCCCACCTCGTGCAGGCGCTCCATGGAATCGGCGAAGGGGAAGAAGGCGTCCGAGGCGCAGGCGCACCCCTTCAGCTCCAGCTCCTGGTCCCCCGCCTTGCGCACGGCGATGCGCGTGCTGTCCACGCGGCTCATCTGCCCGGCGCCGATGCCCAGGGTGCCGGAGGCGTCTCCCAGCACGATGGCGTTGCTCTTGACGTGCTTGCAGACCTTCCAGTTCAGGCGCAGGGCGTCCAGGGTGGCCGCGTCCGGCGCGGGGCCGGCCACGTGCTCCCAGGTGTCCAGCTCCGGGAAGCCCATGTCCTCGTCCTGGAAGAGGTTCACCTCGCCGAAGGACAGGCTGCGCCCCGACGTGGTGCGCGTGAACAGGGCCGGATCCATCTCCAGCACGCGCAGGTTCTTCTTCTTCTGCAGCCGCGCCAGGGCGTCCTCGCTGTACGACGGCGCCAGGATCACCTCGCAGAAGCGTTCCGCCAGGATCTCCGCCGCCGGCAGATCCACCTCCGACGTGAAGGCGAAGATGCCGCCGAAGGCCGACTCCGGGTCGCACAGCAGGGCGCGCTCCAACGCCGCCGCCGCCGTGCCGCCCGTGCCCACGCCGCAGGGATTGGTGTGCTTGATGGCCGCGCAGGCGATGCCGTCCAGATCCGCGGCCAGCTTCCCGGCCGCGATCACGTCGATCACGTTGTTGTAGGAGAGCTCCTTGCCGTTGAGCTGGAGCAGCCCCATGCCCGCCAGCGGACCCTCGCCGCTGCCGATGGGCACGGTCATCTCCGCCGCCTGGTGCGGGTTCTCCCCGTAGCGCAGGGTCAGCAGGTTGGTGTCGGCGGTGGACTCGGCCTGGAACCACTCGCTGATGGCCATGTCGTAGTCCAGGACGGTCTCGAAGGTCTGGGCCGCCATGCGCCGGCGGAACTCCAGGTCCGGCAGGCCGCCGCCCGCGTCGCAGGCGTCGGCGAACTCCTCGTAGTAGTCCGGCGACGGCAGCACGCACACGCGGCGGAAGTTCTTGGCCGCCGCGCGCAGCAGCGACGGTCCGCCGATGTCGATCTTCTCGATGGCCCCGGCCTCGTCGGCGCCGCCCTCGATGGCGGCCTCGAAGTCGTAGAGGTTGCAGACCACCACGTCCACCGGCCGCAGGCCCAGCTCCGCCACGCCGGCGAAGGCGGCCTCGTCCGGCCCCAGGATGCCGCCGAAGACCAGCGGATGCAGGGTCTTCACCCGGCCGCCGAACACCTCGGGGAAGCCGGTCACCTCGCTCACGTCCACCACCCGGCAGCCGTGGTCGCGCAGCCAGGCGGCGGTGCCGCCGCTGGCGATCATCTCGTAGCCGTGGGCCTTCAGCGCGTCGGCCACCACGTCCAGGTCCGTCTTGTCGGTCACGCTCAGCAGCGCGCGCCGGGGGCGGTTCAGTTCAGCGCCGTTGCCCATCGGGCGGCCTCCTCGGGGAACAGGATCTCCAGCACCTCGCGGTACCGGGCCAGGGTGCGGTCCAGGATGTCCTGGGGCAGGGCCGGCGGCGGCGGCGTCTTGTCCCAGTCCAGGGTCTCCAGGTGGTTGCGCAGGATCTGCTTGTCCCAGCTGGGCGGCTCCTCGCCGGGAACGTGGTCCGCGGCGGGCCAGAAGCGCGACGAGTCCGGCGTGAGCACCTCGTCGATGAGGGTGACCTTCCCGTCGATGCGCCCGAACTCGAACTTGGTGTCCGCGATCAGCACCCCGTGCTCCCGCGCGAAGGCCGCGCCCTCGCCGTAGATGCGCAGGGTGAGGTCGCGCAGGGTCGCGGCGTCGTCGGCGCCGATCATGGCCTCCGCCTCCGCGAAGGAGATGTTCTCGTCGTGGCCCTCCTCCGCCTTGGTGGACGGCGTGAAGAGGATCTGCGGGAGCTGCTGGCTCTTCTTCAGGCCGGCGGGCAGGTCATGGCCGCAGATGTGCCCCTCGGCCAGGTACGACTTCCAGCCGGAACCCGTGATGTAGCCGCGGGCGATGCACTCCACCGGGAACGTCTCCGCCTTGCGCACCAGCATGCTGCGGCCGGCCAGGGCCTCGCGGTGGCTCGCGAAGGGCTCGGGGAACTGGTCGGGGTCGGCGGTGATCAGGTGGTTGGGGATGTCGGGGAAGCGGTTCAGCCAGGCCAGGGTCATCACGGTCAGGACGACTCCGCGTCCGGGGACCGCCTGGTCCATGACCACGTCGTAGGCGGAGATCCGGTCCGTGGCGACGATGAACAAGCGGTCGCCGAGGTCGAAGATCTCGCGCACCTTGCCCTTTCGGTCCGGCGAAAGGCCGAGATCGACGGTGCTGCGCAGCGCGTGCATGGGACTCCCGTTTCGGTGGAAAGCGAACGGTTCCGGCCGGTCGGCCGACGGTGACGCGGGGATGGTACGAGCAGCCCCCGGCAGTGTCAAGGCGGGGGCCGGGAGCCGCGGATTTCCGGCGCTCCGGGCCCCCGCCAGCGCACGTGGAGCGTGCCCTCGAGGTCCGTGCGGCGCAGCGGCAACGTGTCGCCCAGGGCCGTGAAGACCCCGTGGCTGGGGTGGCGGTGGCGGTTGGCCACGCCGCAGCTGATCAGGATCACGGCGGGCCGCGCGCGGTCCAGCAGGGCGGGCGTGCTGGAGGTGCGGCTGCCGTGGTGCCCCGCCTTGAAGACGTCCCAGGGGCCGCCGTCCAGCAGGCCGGTGGCCAGGGTGGCGGCCTCCCCCGCGGCCTCCTGATCGCCGGTCCACAGCCCTGCCGGCCGGCCGTCGCGGAACAGGCCCACCGCGAGGCTGCGGTCGTTCTCATGGGCGTCGGGCGCGCCGCCGCCCAGGCAGAGGAGCACCCAGGGCGACGATGCCAGGAGGGTGTCGCCGGCCTGGGGCCGGTGGATCGCGTGGGGCGGCGTGTCCGGCGGCGGGGCGCAGCGGCCACCCAGCCACCAGGCGTCCACGGGGAACTCGGCGGCCACGGCGTCGGCGCAGCCGTCGTGATCCGCGTGGGCGTGGGTCAGGGCCACGCCGGCCAGGCGACGCACGCCACGTCGCCGCAGCCAGGGCAGAGCATCGCGCACCAGGGGACCGCCCACGTCCCAGGCCGGTCCCGTGTCGATCAGCACGCAGCGGCCGTCGGGGAAGATCAGGGCCGCGGCGTCGCCCTGGTCGATGTCGAACTGCACCGCCTCCATGGCGCCTCCCGGGCGCGGAGGCGCCCACCACGGCAGCAGCAGCAGCAGCGCCGCCGCCGCCAGACGGCGACGCGGCGCGGCCCGGGACAGCACCGCGGCCGCGGCCAGCGCGACGCCCCAGCGCAGCGGTCCCCACGACGAGACGGCCGGCGGCCGCCCCAACCAGCCGTCCAGCCACGACGCCAGGCCCTCCAGGCCCCGCAGCAGGAGCCAGGCGGCCGTGGCCGGCCCCGCGGCCAGCCGCTCCACGGGCGCCAGGACCAGGCCCAGCACCGCCAGCCACACGGCCAGGCCGAAGAGCGGCACGGCCGCCAGGTTGACCAGGGGCGACCACGGGGCCAGGAAGCCGAACCCCGCGGCCACGGCCGGCGCGGTGCCCGTCTGCGCTCCCAGGCTCACCGCCAGGCCGTCGCGCAGGGGCCGCGCCGCCCGCGGCGGCTCCCAGGCGCCCGCGGCCTGCACGCCCACCAGGATCCCGGCCACCGCCAGGAAGGACAGCCGCAGCCCGGGATCGGCCAGGGATGCCGGCGACCACGCCTGCGTGGCCCAGAACACGAGCAGCAGACCGTGGCCGGGAGCCGCACGCCCGCCCAGGCCGCGGGCGCCGAGCAGCAGCGTGGCCATGGCCGCGGCGCGCACCGTGCTGGGCGCGGCGCCGGTCACGCCCGCGTAGCCCCAGAGCAATCCCGCGGTGAGCGGCGCGCGCCACGTTGGCGGGCAGCGCAACGCCCCCAGCAGCGCGCCGGTGAAACCCGCCAGGATGCCCACATGCAGGCCGCTCACCGCGAAGAGATGCGCCAGGCCCAGGCGCGTGAACCCGTCGCGGGCGGGATCGCGGGCGCCGCCGCGCTCGCCCAGGAGCACGGCCTGGAGCAGGGCCGCCTCCCGGGGCGGATAAGCCTGATCCAAGGTGCGGGCCAGGGCACCCCGCAAGGCCGCGGCGGGGGCGAGGATGCGGGCCAGGGCGTCGGGCGGCAGGACGACGGCCTCGTCGGCGCGCAGCCGCCAGCCCAGGCCGCGCGCCCCCAGGAACGTGCGCTCCGAGAAGCCGTCGGCCACGGCGGGATCGCGGGGCGGCGACCGTCGCCAGCGCGCGGCCAAGCGGTCGCCGGGAGCGGGCGGCGGACCCTCGCCCTGCAGCAGCACCCCCTCCCACGGTCGCAGGGAGGCGAGGGCGTCGCCCGTCTCCGCGTCCCGGGCGTGGAGCACCACGGCCGGCGCCCGCCACCGCTCCCCGTTCCGGGCGGGCCAGCCCGTGATCCTCAGCACGCCTGTGCCGCGCCGTTCGGCCCAACGGCTCGGAGACCAGGGATCGGGGACGAGCACGGCGGGACGGCGGCGGGGATCCGCGGCGCGCCGTGCCGCTTCGCCGGCCGATCCGGCCGCCGCGGCCAGCAGCGCGAGCGGCCGCAGGCCGGGGCTTGCCGCGGCCAACGCCGGCAACGACAGGGCCGCGAGCCCGCGGGGCGCGGCATCCAGGGCGGGGGGAAACGGATCGAGCCCGGCGCCGGCAGCATCCCCAAGAACCCAGGCCGCGGCCCAGAGCAGGAGCAGCCGGACGCGGCTCAGCCTTCGCGGTAGGCGGGCAGCGTGAGCAGCGGTTCGGAGTCCGGGCGCCAGAAATGACAACGATTGCGCCCCCGCTGCTTGGAGAGGTAGAGCATCTGGTCGGCCACCTCGTAGAGCGCCTCGGGGGTGGTGCCCGCCTCAGGGAAGACGGCGCCGCCGAAGGACATGGTCACACGCAGGGCCTCCGGGCTGGCGGCGTCGGTCAGGCGCAGGTTGGCGATGCGCACCTGCAGGCGCGTGATGACCTCCCGGGCCGCTTCCAGGTCCGTGTCCGGCAGGATGAGGGCGAACTCCTCCCCGCCCACGCGGCAGACCAGGTCGATGCGGCGCAGGCCCTCCTGCAGTTCCCGGGCCACGGTCTTGAGCACGCGGTCGCCCATGGGGTGGCCGTGGGTGTCGTTGACGCGCTTGAAATGGTCCAGATCGCCCAGCAGCAGCACCAGGGGCGTGCCGTGGCGGCGGCAGCGCTCCAGCTCCACGCCGATCTGCTCGTCGTAGGAGCCGCGGTTGTGCACGCCCGTGAGGGGGTCCGTGTGCACCAGGCGGCCCACGCGGAGCCGATGGCGCCAACTGTGGGTGACGAAGCGGCTCAGCCGACGCGCCAGCTCCACGAAGGCGTCGCCGCGCGGCCCGTCGGCGCAGAGGTAGAGCAGGCCCGCCTCGCGCGGCTCCTGCGACGCCGGCTCCGGATCAGGGGCGAGCACCGGGGTGACCTGGACGGTGAAGCCGGCGCCTTCGTCGGCGCGGTCGCGCAGGTGGGGCGGCAGGTCCTCGCGCCGGCCCAGCCGGCAGGACTCGCCGCGCCGGCGGATGCGCGCCCAGAACGGCAGAGCTCCGGGCGGCGTGTGGAAGACGTGGGCCGGGTGCTCCGGGGCCAGGGCGGCGTCGTGCAGCTCCAGGTGGACCGTCGCGTCGGGCAGCACGTCGTCCAGCATGGAGAGCAGGGCCTCCAGCCAGGCGGCGCCGCCGTCGTGCAGCGCGGGCAGGAGCTGGAACTCCTGCATCCGTTCCAGCACGCCCAGCAGGTCCACGGAATCGATGTCGCAGGCGTCCGGCGCCGGTACGGCGGGCGGGGGCGCGGCCGGCGTCAGGGGCTCTCCGGCGAGGAACGGCTCCAGGTCCAGGAGGTTGGCGTGCCCGCGCAGGGCGTAGATCTCGCGGGGCGCGTCCGCGTCGGCGCCCTCGATGCGCACGCGCACCAGATCGCCCCGCTGGATGAGAGAGCGGATGACGGCGCGGCCCGCGGCCTGGATGGCATCGGGCCGGCGACCGCCCAGGGCGCGCATGGCGGGCAGGCGCAGCGACGGCCCGAGACGGGCCTGCGACAGCAGCCAGCGCAAGGTCCTATCCATGTTCCCGCCCGTCCACGATGCTCGTGGTTCCCTGCATGCGCCCGATGGTGTAGATTCCCGAATCGACAAGAAGAGCTGCAAGCCTAGTATGACACATGGTCATATTAGTTGCAATCAGGATACTGCCGACGGATGCTCGTCCCCGCGTCCGCCCGCAACGCAAAGGATCGCGCGCCGTGAGAAGGATCTTCCGCATCGTCCTGTCCTGCATGATGTTGTGCTGTCTCGGACTCATGGGCTGCTCCTCCACGCCCGCTCGGCCCGATCTCGATCCCGCCCGCAGCTCCGCCCCCGTGGCGGCCCTCGCGGACAGCGCGCCGATGGTCACCCCCGTCCGGCCCGCCCCCACCTCCGACGTGCTGCTGGAGGACCCGGATCCCGGCCTGGCCGCCGTGCTCGCCGACCGCCCCGATCTGGCCGAGCTCGACGGGCTCTGGCGCCAGGCCCTGGAGCTGCTGGCGCAGGGCCAGACCTCGGCCGCCCGCGACCTGCTCTTCCTCCTGCGCGCCGAGAGCGAGGCCGTCCTCCCCGCCGACAGCGACCCCGTGGCCGCCGACTACCTGGGCAGCCTGCGCCGCCGCACCGGCCTGCTGGCCGGCGTGGTGGCCGAGGAGGAGGCGCTCCACGCGTCGGTCCTGGCCGACGACTCCCTGCTCACAGCCGCCTACGCCGGCGTGCGCGGCCTGTCGCTGCCGGACTCCCTGATCCCCATCGCCGGCGAGCGGCGGCGCGACATCGCCACGGATCTGCTCCAGGTGCGCAACGAGCAGGTGGAACGCTGGATCCGCTACTTCAGCAACGAGGGCAAGCTGCCCTTCACGCGCTGGCTGGAACGCAAGAGCGAGGTGGACTCGCTCATCTACGCGGAGCTGGACCGCGCCGGCCTCCCCCGCGAGCTCATCTACCTGTCCGCCATCGAGAGCGGCTTCGTGACCGGCGCGCGCTCCGGCGTGGGGGCCGTGGGCCCCTGGCAGTTCATGGCCGGCACCGCACGGCACTTCAAACTGCGCTGCGACTGGTGGGTGGACGAGCGCCGGGACTTCGCCTCCTCCACGGAGGCCGCGGCCACCTACCTGAGCCAGCTCTACCATCGCTTCGGCGACTGGGCCCTGGTCCTGGCCGCCTACAACACCGGCGAGTTCCGGGTGGAGCGGGCCGTGCGCCTGGCCGGCCACGACAACTTCTGGAAGCTGCATCTGCCGGCCCAGACGCGCAACCACATTCCCAAGTTCATCGCCGCCGCGGAGGTGGGCGAGCATCCGGAGAGGTATGGCATCGAAGTGCAGGAGCTGCCGGACCTGGCCTTCGACGTGGTCCCCGTGGTGGACGCCACGGACCTGGATCTGGTGGCCGAATGCGCCGGCGTCCCGGCCTCCGCGGTCCGCGCCTTGAACCCCGGCCTGCTGCGGCGGGCCTCGCCCCCCGGCCGCGAGGCCTACCCGGTCAAGGTGCCGCAGGGCACGGCGGAGCGTGCGCGCCGCGAGCTGGCGTCCATCCCGGTCGAGAAGCGGCTGACCTGGCGGCGCCATACGGTGCAGCGGGGCGAGACCCTGGGGGCCATCGCCCGCACGTACGGCACCACGGTGAAGGACATCGCCGGGCTGAACCGCATCGCCGACGTGGCCATGATCCGGCCCGGCGACCGCCTGCTCATCCCCATGCCCAAGGCCCTGGCGGAGCAGGCCGCGTCGCGCGCCGTGGAGAAGGGGCATTACGTCCCGCCGGAAGGCTATGAGCGGGTCACCTACAACGTGAAGAAGGGCGATACCCTGGGGGGTATCGCCCGGAAGCTCGGCGTCACGCTGCAGCATCTGCGCCAGGTCAACAACATGCACGGCTCCAGCCTGATCAAGCCGGGCCAGCGCATGTACGCCTACCGGCCCGGCCGGGGCTGAGCCCGGCTCAGAATCCGGCCGTGAGGCTGATGCGGTGGGTGGACTCGTCGATGCCCAGCACGTCGCCCGCGTAGGCGTAGTCCACCGTCAGACGCGAGAGCCGGAAACCGGCGCCCGCGGTCATGTCCTCGCTGCCCCAGCCGCTGTCGAAGCCGCCGCGCACGAACACGCGGTTGGCGAACCCGACCTCCATGCCCGCGTGCACGTTGGTGCTGAGCGAGCCGGTGCTGTACTGGTCGGCGTCGCCGCGGTTCTCGAAGCGCGTCTCGAAGCTCGTGGTCAGCAGCACCGAGGCGTCCCAGGCCGGAACCGGCAGACGGTAGGCCAGGGCGGGAATCACCGCGGGCGCGATGCTCTCCACCGTGCTGTCGGCGGTGTTCCAGGCCAGGGGCGTGCTGGTGGCGTCCTGCAGCTTCAGGCCGAAGTCCAGGTTGCCCCACAGGCCGGGCCGGAACAGGCCCACGTCCACGCCCAGCCCCATGCTGCTGTACTCGCCCACGCTCTGGCGGATGAACTTGAGCGAACCGCCCAGTCGCCAGTTCCCGCGGCGCTCGCCGTAGGACAGGAACAGGGCGTACTCGGCGTCGCTCACGTAGCGGATCTCGTCCTGGCGGTCGAAGAGTGCGAACTGCTCCAGGGCGCTCACCACGCCGTCGCCGTCGGCGTCCAGGTTGATGTGGTCCGTGAAGGCGATGTCGTCCACGCCCAGGCGGATGAGCGACACGCCCACGCCCGCCTGATCGCCGCCCAGCAGGGACCAGTTCACGGGCTGCACGTAGGCGGCGTAGTCGCGGTCGATCAGGTCGCCGAAGCGCTCCGAGTGCATGACCAGGAGCTGGCGGTCCGTGGCGAAGCTCAGCCCCGCCGGGTTCCAGTAGGCGGCCGAGGGGTCGTCGGCCACCGCGGTGAAGGCGCCGCCCAGCGCCAGGGCGCGGGCGCCGCCGCCGTCGTCCATGAAGGCTCCGGCGTACTTGGCGGCCTGGGCCCGGGGAGCGGCCAGGATCAGCAGCAGCGCCAGGGCGCCCAGCGCGGGGATCGGGCCTCGGCGAAGGGCCTCGGGCAGACTCAGCATCGTCGTCCTCACATTCCAGGGGTCGGTTGGAACGGGAAAATGCAGGGGATCTTCCCATCATGATACACCGGTCCGTCGCGCGGGACCAGCCTCAGGACAATCCGTACTTGTTCAGCTTCCGGTACAGGGTCCGCTCGGAGATCCCGAGCCGTTCCGCGGCCTGGCGGCGACGTCCTCCGGTGGCGCGCAGGGCCGCTTCGATCAGCGTCCGTTCCGCCGACTGGAGGTCTCCCCCGTCGCTCGCCGGTTCCGTGCTGTAGCCCAGGTCGCCGGCGTAGGTGTCCACCACGCGGCCGGCGTCCCCGTCGGTCCAGGCGGGCACCATCCGACCCGCCGTCCCGCGCCCGCCCAGCAGCAGCGCCTTGATCTCCTTCACGTCGTTGCGCAGCTCCCACAGCGTGCGGGCCACCAGCTCCTTCTCCATCTGCTCGTGCAGCTCGAAGTTGAGCGGCACGGGCACGTGGGGCGAGCTGCCGGTCTTGGCCACGGCGTCCACGATCTCCGCCGGCAGGTCGTCGGCCTCGATCATGCCCTCCTGCTTCAGCACCACGAGGGAGCTGACAACATTGCGGAGCTCGCGGATGTTCCCGGGCCAGCGGTAGCGGGAGAGCACGTCCAGGGCCGGGCGGCTCAGTCCGCGCACGTGCAGGCCGTGACGGGCGTTCTCCTGGTCCAGGAAGGTGCGCACCAGCACCGGGATGTCCACGGTGCGTTCGCGCAGCGGCGGCGTGGGGATGACCACGACCCGCAGGCGGTAGAACAGGTCCTGACGGAAGCGGCCGCGGTCCACGTCGGCGGCCAGGTCGCGGTGGGTGGCGGCCACCAGCCGGATGTCGCTGCGCAGGGTTTCCGTGCCGCCCACGGGCGTGAACTCGCCGGTCTCCAGGGCGCGCAGGAAGCGGGTCTGCATGCCCAGGGGCATCTCGCCCACCTCGTCCAGGAAGAGCGTGCCGCCGTCGGCGCGCTGGAACACGCCCTCGTGGCGCTGCACGGCGCCGGTGAAGGCGCCGCGCGCGTGGCCGAAGAGCTCGCTCTCCAGCACGCCCTCGCTCAGGGCGCCGCAGTTCACGCTCAGGAAGGGGCCGTCGCGGCGGGAGGAGTGGGCGTGGATCGCGCGGGCCACCAGCTCCTTGCCGGTGCCGCTCTCCCCCTGGATCAGCACGTTCACGTCCAGGGGCGCGGCCTGGGCGATGAGGGAGATCATCTGGTTCACGGCGGGCGAACGGCCCACGATGCCGCTGCGCTGGCGGATGGTGCGCAGCCGCAGCAGGCGCTCCACCAGGCTGCGCAGCTCCTCGGGCGTGGCGGTGAGGTCCAGGCGGCGGATGATGCCGCGGTGGGGCCGGTCCTGCACGTCGCTCATCACCGCGGGATCGCCCAGGATGATGAGGTCGGCGTCGCCCTTGAGGTTCAGGAAGGTGTCCACCACGTGGGAGGTGCGGCCGAAGCCGCTGGTATCGAACACGAAGAGGGCGGCCTGACCGTCCGAGAGGTGGGCCAGGGCCTCGGAGGGGTCGTCGTGGACGTAGAGGTCCACGTCCTCCAACGCCCAGTCCGCCATGATCTTGTAGAGGGACGGGTTGCGCCCCAGGAGCACCAGAAGATTCCGTTCCACGACCGCCCTCCTGCTATTCTGTCAGGCATGACAGGACCAAGGAACCACGGAGGGACCCTGACCGCAAGGGCGGAATCGGTGCGCTGGGATCAGGACGGCGCGCCGGCGGCGGCCTCCAGCTCGTCCACGGCCCGGTGCAGGCGCGTCAGGTAGGCGTCCAGGTCCTCCATGGAGAGGGCGTGGGCGGGCACGGCCGGAGCCGGGGGCGGCGCCGCTGGAGCGGCGGGTTCGGGAGCCGGGGCGGCAGGCGTTTCGGCCTGGCCCCGATAGGCGCGCACCGCGCGGCCGGGATCCCTTTGCTCGCGGGGGCGCTCGGCGGACGGCGCCGGGGGCGTCGGGGCCGCAGCCTTGGCGGCCCTTGCACGGGGGGCCCGCGTGCCGAGCATCGCCTTCACGGGCGCCGGCAGGGATTTCCAGGTGCTGCGGAACTGCAGCCAGGCCGCCACCACCACGGCGGTGCCGCCCACCGCCAGCAGGAAGGCCACGCCCCAGCCCACGATCCCGTTGTCCGCCATCAGTTCGCTCCACGCCATCGTCGTCCTCCGTGCGCGCTCAGGCCTTCAGGTCCAGGACCTGGCCGGGCCCCGTCTCCTCCGCGTCGTCCTGGGGGACGTCGCGGTCGTTCTCGGTGTCTTGGTCGCGCCGGCCGCGCTTGCGGCGGCGGCGTTCGTCCTGCTGGCGGGCGTCGGGATCCAGCTTGCTCTGCTGGGAATCCTCGGTCTTGCGCACCTGCTCCACCCGGCTCTGGTCCTCCCCCGGCCGCTTGACCTGCTGGCTGGTGGCCTGCGGCCCCTGCTGTCCCTTCAGCTGGGTCCGCGCCACGTTGCCCATCTGGGCCAGGGCGGTCTTGACGGAGAAGCCGTCGGCGGCCACGGGTGCGTCCCCCTACGTGATGGGCCCGCTGAACAGCGGCACCCCGTGCTCCAGGAGCAGCCTGGCCAGCACCAGCATGGAGGGGATCGCGAACCCGGCGAGCAGGTCCATGGACTCCACGATGGTCTCCTGGTCCCCGCGCTTGCGGGACTGGCGGATCTCCTTGGTGAGGCGGTCGATGCTGCGCTTGCCGGCCGGCTGCTTCAGCTTGCCGCGCAGGCGCATGATCGCCTTGGTGTGGATCTGGCAGACCCGCGACTCGGTCACGTCCAGGATGCTGCCGATCTCCTTCAGGGTCAGGTCCTCGTAGTAGTAGAGCACCAGCACCAGCTGCTCCTTCTCCGGCAGCTCCTCCAGGCCGTCGGCGATGAGCTTGACCATCTCCTTGCCGGTGACGCGCTCCTCGATGTCGTCGGCCTTGGGATCGGGCAGGTATTCGCCCAGGGTGGTGGTGTCGTCGCCCTCGCCGCCGCTCTCGGCGTCCAGGGAGATGATGGTGGCCACCGAGACCTCTTCGATCATCGTGAGCAGCTCGTCGCGGCTCACGTTGAGCTCCTTGGCCAGCTCCTCGTCCGTGGCGGGGCGGCCCAGCTTGGTCTCCAGGGAGACGTAGGCCTCCTCCAGCTGGCGGGCCTTGCGCCGCAGGGAGCGGGGGAACCAGTCCTGGCTGCGCAGCTCGTCCAGGATGGCGCCGCGGATGCGCGGGATGGCGTACGTCTCGAACTTGATGCCGCGCTCGCAGTCGAAGTTGTCCACGGCCTGGATCAGGCCGAGCAGTCCCGCCGAGACCAGGTCGTTCTGGTCCACGTAGTGGGGCAGGCCGATGGCCATGCGTCCCGCCACGTATTTCACCACCCGTGCGTACTTCTCCACCAGGGCCTGGCGGGCGTCCCAGTCGCCGTTCTGCGCCACGCGGTCCCAGAGGTCCTGATGCGCCAGCTGTTCGGTCTTCAGCATTGGGGTTCCGTTCCTTGTCTCGGGTCGGGTCTCGGGATCAGACGGGACTCAGCAGCATCCGTGCCATCACGGTTCAGGAATGGCCCTGCAGCTCCTGGTCACGCTTGAGCTTCTCCTGCTCGCGGCGGCGCTGCTCCGCGAGCTTCCATTCGTCCTCGATGCCCGTGCGGAACACGAGCATGAGCGCGGCGCCCACCACGTAGAACGCGAAGTAGGCCAGGGCGGCGCGCTTCATGGCCACCAGGGGGCCGTAGTCCTGCCAGAGGGAGACCAGCACGGCCGTGAAGGCGGCGGTCATGGCCACGGTGCTCACCAGCTTGCTCACGGCTTCAGACCTCCATCATCCGGGCCTGGGGTGCGCTGCGGCCCAGCAGGTCCGCCACGAGACGTTCGGCGTCGGCGATCTCCACGCGCAGCTCCCCGCCCTGCCGGCGCGACGCCAGCGACAGCGGATGCGGCGCGGCCATGGCCAGCTCCAGGGCCCGCCCCGGACGCGGGGCCAGGTCCTGGCGCGACAGGGCGATCCAGTCGCAGTTCCAGGTGCGGGCGTGGCGCCACTGGCGCGCGTCGCCGGCGGCGTCGGCGTCCAGGGGCTGCACCAGGTGGCGGTGGAAGCGCTCGTTCTCGGCCAGGGCCCGCTGCAGATGGGGATCGGCCATGGCGGCGCCGTCCACCGGCGGCGTGTCGATGAGCACGGCGTCGTAGGAGCGCAGGCTCGCGCCGGCCCGTTCCAGCTGGTCGGCGCGTCGCAGCACGGCGCCGTCCACGCCCAGATCGCGGGTGCGCTCCTGCAGGCGGCGGATCACGCCGCCGTGCTCCGGCGCCACGGCCAGGATCAGCACCTTCTGGCCCTCGCGCTGCAGCCGCGCGGCCACGGCCTCCACCAGGGTGGTCTTGCCGCAGCCGGCCTCGCCCAGGAAGACGTGGCAGCCGCCCAGCGTGCCCCAGTGGGCGCGGCTCGTACGCACCTGGGCCGCCAGGGAGCGCTGCGGATCGGCGTCGGCGCGGCCGGCGGACTCCGCGGCCCAGAGCCGGGCCAGGTGCACGGCGGCGGGACGCCCCACGCCGGCGCGCAGCAGGGCGGCGCCCAGGGGGTAGGCGTCCAGGAGCTTCTGATCGGGATCCGCGGGGATCTCGCGGGAGGCGCGCACCGCCGCGGTGAGGGACTCCACCCGCGCCAGCTCGCTCTCCAGCCGCTCCAGCACCGAGGCCGCCGGACGCGCAGGGGTCTGCGCCTTCAGCGCGGCGCCTCCGTCCAGGGCCACCAGCACCTCCACGCTGCGCGACTCGCCCAGGTCGTCGGCGCTGCGCTCGCGCACCTCGCGGCTGCGCACCACGGCGGCCTGGGGCCCGTAGAGCTTCTTCACGTTGGCCAGGGCCTCCGCGACGGTGGCCCCGCGCACCACGGCGATGGTGGGGTCATGCTGTGGCTTCGTGGACATGGGTCCCTTCCTTCACGGCCACCGTTCCGGCCGACTTGATCTTGGTCTGGGGGGTGATCTCCGTGTAGCCCAGCACCGCGAGGGCGCCGAAGGTGGGCTCCACCAAACGTTTGACGAAGAGGCGCAGGGGCGTGGGCACCAGCAGGACCGGCGGCGTGCCGCGGCGGTAGGCCGCCTGCAGGGCCTGCTCCAGCCTCTCGAGGAACCGCTGGGTGAAGGCCGGATCCATGGCCACCATGCCGGCGGACTCGGACTCCCTCACCGCGCGCACCAGGGCCTGCTCGGTATGGGGGTGCAGCGAGATCACGTGCAGGTGGCCGTCGGGCTCCAGGTACAGGCTGCTGATGGTGCGGCGCAGCGCCTCGCGCACGCGCTCCACCTGGGCGTCGGTCCCCTGGCCCGTGTGGTTGGCCAGGGTCTCCAGGATGGTGACGATGTCCTTGATGGGGATGCGTTCGTGCAGCAGCGCGCGCAGCACGTTGTGCAGGGTGTTCACGGGCACGCGGTCCGGTACGAGGTCCTCGATGAGCGCCGGCGCGAACTCGCGCACGGTCTCGCAGAGGTCCTTCACGTCCTGGCGGGTGAGCAGCTCGTCGGCGTGGGCGCGCACGATCTCCGAGAGATGGGTGGTCAGGACCGCCGACGGCTCCACCACCGTGAAGCCCTCGAGCTCCGCGGCGCTGCGCATGCCGGGATCGATCCACAGGGCCGGCAGCTGGAAGGCCGGCTCCACCGTGGGCTGCCCGCCGAAGCTGGCGTCGCTGCCCGAGGCGTTCATGGCCAGCAGGCGGTCCACGCGCAGCTCCGCCCGCGCGATCTCCACGCCCTTGAGCTTGATGGCGTACTGGTTCTGGCCCAGCTGCAGGTTGTCGCGCACGCGCACCGGGTGCACCACCATGCCCAGCTCGGTGCCGATCTGCCGACGGATCTTGCTGATGCGCTGGAGCAGGTCGCCGTTGCGCTTCTCGTCCACCAGGGGCAGCAGGCCGTAGCCCAGCTCCAGCTCCAGGGTGTCGGTCACGTAGAGATCGTGGCCGGGCGAGGGGGCCGGCTCCGCCGCGGCCTCGTCCTGGGCGGTCACCTCGGCGAGCTCCGCCTCCTCGGCCGCCTGCACGCGGCCTGCCATCAGGCGGCCCACCAGCGCGAAGCCCGCGCCCAGCGTCAGGAACGGCAGCGTGGGCAGGCCGGGGATGAGGCCGAAGACGACCAGCGTGCCGCTGGCCAGGTAGATGGCCTTGGGCTGGCGGAAGAGCTGGATGCTGAGGGTCTGCCCCAGGTTCATGGCGCCGCTCTGGCGCGTGACCACCATGCCCGCGGCGGTGCTGATCAGCAGCGCGGGGATCTGGCTGACCAGGCCGTCGCCCACCGTCAGCACGGTGAAGCGGCGCATGGCCTCCCCCGCCGACAGGTCCATCTGGACCATGCCGATGATGAAGCCGGCCACGATGTTGATCAGCGTGATGATGATGCCGGCGATGGCGTCGCCGCGCACGAACTTGCTGGCGCCGTCCATGGCGCCGAAGAACTCGGCCTCGCCGCTGATCTCGCGGCGCCGCCTGCGGGCCTCGCGCTCGGTGATCAGGCCCGCGCCCAGGTCGGCGTCGATGGCCATCTGCTTGCCCGGCATGGCGTCCAGGGTGAAGCGCGCCGCCACCTCGGCGATGCGCCCCGAGCCCTTGGTGATGACCAGGAACTGCACGATCATCAGGATCGCGAAGACGATCACGCCGATGACGTAGTTCCCGCCGATGACGAAGTCGCCGAAGCTGCCGATGACCTTGCCCGCCTCGCCCCGGCCCAGGATCAGGCGCGTGGAGGCCACGTTCAGCGAGAGGCGGAACAGCGTGACCATGAGCAGCAGCGAGGGGAAGCTGGAGAACTGCAGCGGCTGCTTCAGATAGAGCGCCACCAGCAGGATGACCACCGCGAAGGCGATGTTGAACGTGATCAGCAGGTCCAGGGCCACCGGGGCGATGGGCATGATCATCAGGCCGATCACCGCGACGACCGCCAGGGCGCTCATCACGTTGCTGTTGGCCAGGACCATGTCGCGGTCGATGCCGGTCGTCTCGCTCACGGGGCCTCCGGGATCACGCGTTCTTCAGGCGGTAGACGTAGGCCAGGACCTCGGCCACGGCCTGGTAGAGTTCGTCGGGGATGAAGGATCCCACGTCCACGGACTTATGCAGGGCCCGTGCCAGCGGCTTGTTCTCCAGCACCGGGACGCGGGCGTTGCGGGCGATCTCCTTGATCTTGCGGGCCACCTCGTCGGCGCCCTTGGCCACCACCTTGGGGGCCGGATCGCCGGGCATGTACTTCAGGGCCACCGCGAAGTGGGTGGGGTTGGTGACCACCACGTCGGCCTTGGGCACGTCGGCCATCATGCGCTTGCGCATGGTCTCCAGGCGGATGGCGCGCATCCTGGCCCGCACCTGGGGATCGCCCTCCATGTCCTTGGCCTCCTCCTTCACCTCCTGCTTGCTCATCTTCAGGCGCTCCTCGTGCTCGTGGCGCTGGAAGGTCCAGTCCACCACCGCGAGCACGGCCAGCAGGGCCACCATGCGGTAGACCAGCTTGGCCATGGCGGCCTTCCCCACCGCCTGCACACCGGCCAGGGACAGCAGCGCGGTGCCAGAGATCTGGCCGATCATGCCGGAGACCGTCCACCAGGCCATGCCGCCGATGATGGCCAGCTTGAGCACGTTCTTGAGCAGCTCGAAGGAGGTGCGCTTGGAGAAGATCTGCTTGGCCCCGTTCAGGGGATCGATGTTCTGCCAGCGGAAGGCCAGGGCCGACAGGTTCACGTGCCAGCCCACCTGCAGCAGGTTGGCCGCCAGGCCGGCCACCATGACCACGCCCATCAGCGGCGCCAGGGTGGTCAGGATGAGGGTGAAGTTGGCCTTGGCGATGGCCACCAGGGCCCAGGGGTCGTCCAGCAGCAGCAGGTGGGCCTGGCTGAACAGGTAGCGGGCGTTGCGGTTGAGCAGCGTGGCCATGGTGCCGGCGAAGACGAACAGCAGCGAGAAGGCGAGCGCCAGCACGAGCGCGGAGTTGACCTCCTGGCTCATGGCCACCTGGCCCTCCTCGAGGGCCTTTTCCCGTCGTTTGGGTGTCGCGGATTCCGTGCGTTCTCCGGCGGGACCGTCGGCCATGGCTCACCTCCTCGTGCGATCGGGCCTCCTCGGCCCTTCGGTTCAGACGCTCAGGGCCGCGAGCACGCGCCCCAGCTGCTCCTCCATGCCCAGGAACAGGCCGGACAGCACCCGGCCGAAGAACACCAGCGAAAGGCCGATCACGGCCAGGCCCACGGCGATCTGGATGGGGAAGCCCACCACCAGGATGTTGATCTGCGGCACCGTCTTGACCACGAAGCCCATGGAGGCGCTCACCAGCAGCAGCACCAGCACCGTGGGCGTGGCCAGGATCAGGCCCAGCCTGAAGAACTCGCCGAACTCCTCCACCAGCAGCCACGAGGCCGCGCGGCCGTCCACGCTCCCGAACAGCGGCGCCACCCGCGCGCTCTGCACCAGCACGCCCACCAGCACGTGGTGCAGGTCGAAGGCGAAGAACAGCAGCACCGCCAGCAGGTAGTAGAGCTGGGCCAGCACCGTGACCTGGGCGCCGCCCTGGGGATCGATGGTGTTCACCATGGAGAAGCCGATCTGCACGCCGATGAGCTGGCCCGCGAAACGCACCGCCGCGAAGGGGATCCCCACCGCGAAGCTCAGGGTCACGCCCACCAGCGCGCCGGTGAAGGCCTCGCGCGCCAGGACCTGCCAGGTCAGGACCTCGGGCAGCGACGGGGTCTCGGCCACCACGGCGGGGGTGCAGGCCGCCGCCACCACGGCCGCCAGGGCCAGGCGCCAGAGCACCGGCACCGTGCGGCCCGAGATCAGCGGCAGCAGCGCCGCCACCACGGCCAGGCGCACCGTCAGCAGGAAGGCGATGACCAGGAAGGAGGCGTCGTAGACCACCGGCACGCCGCGCCCCTCACATGGCCGCGATGCGGTCGAAGATGCCCACCGTGAAGCTGGTGAGCTGGTTGATGATCCAGGGCAGCGAGAGCACCATCACCACGAAGACCGTGATGATCTTGGGCACGAAGGTCATGGTCATCTCGTTGATGTGCGTGGCCGCCTGGAAGATGCTGATCAGCAGGCCCACGATCATGCCCCCGGCCAGCATGGGCCCGGCCACCAGCAGCGTGACCTTCATGGCCTCCTGCCCCAGCGTGATGACGGATTCGGGCGTCACGGCGTCCTCCTACTGGAACGCGCTCACCAGGGAGCGCACGATGAGGTACCAGCCGTCCACCAGCACGAAGAGCAGCACCTTGAACGGCAGGGAGATGAGCACCGGCGGCAGCATCATCATGCCCATGGACATGAGGACCGAGGCCACCACCATGTCGATGATCAGGAACGGCAGGAACAGCACGAAGCCGATCTGGAAGGCCATCTTCAGCTCGCCGATCACGAAGCTGGGGATCACGATGAGCAGGGGCAGCTCCTCCGGCGTCTCCGGCGCGTCGCGGCCGGTCAGCTCCAGGAAGAGGGCCACGTCCTTCTCGCGCACCTGGTCCAGCATGAAGCCCTTGAGCGGCGCCGCGGCCGCGTCGAAGGCCTCCTTCTGGCCGATCTCCTCGGCCAGGTAGGGCTGCAGGGCCTCGTCGTTGATGCGCTGGAAGACCGGCCCCATGATCACGAAGGTCAGGAACAGGGCCAGGCCGATGAGGATCTGGTTGCTGGGCATCTGGTTGGTGCCCATGGCCTGCCGCAGGAAGCCCAGCACGATGATGATCCGCGTGAAGCTGGTCAGCAGGATCAGCAGCGCCGGCGCCAGCGACAGCAGCGTCATCAGCAGGACGATCTCCACCGCCGTGTCCAGGCGCGCGCCGCCGTCCTCCCCGCCCAGCGTGAGGCTGATGTTCGTGCCCGGTACGCCTACGGGCGGCGACGCCGGCGTCTGGGCCGGGGCCGCGGCGGCGGTCAGCAGCAGGGTCAGCAGGACGATGGGGAGCAGGGCTCGCAACGGGGTCGCCTCCGGTTCGGGATCGTGGTTCCGGAAGCGGTAGGCAACGGGCGTGCCAGCGCGCGCAGGCGCGGCGGGGCGATTGGAGGGGTCTGGAGGGGGTTCCGCGGCGGGATCGTGGCGGAAAGGGGGCCGGGGGCGGTCGGAAGTCAGTCAGCCGACGGGCGCAGACGGGCGCCCAGGCGGCCCAGCAGGCCGCCGTCGGCCGGAGGCGCGTCGGCGGGGTCCAGGGGGCGGCGCTCCAGCAGCACCATGGACCCTTCGCTGCGGTAGAAGGTGAGCACCTCCTGGCCGAAGCGCAGGGTCTCCAGGGCCCGCTTGGGCCCCAGGGAGGCCACGCTCAGCACCCGCACGTCGCCGGGCAGGCGCGCGGCCTGCCAGCGTCCCAGCAGGCGCAGGGTCAGCAGCAGCAGGGCCGCCACGGCCAGGAACGCCCCCAGGATCTGCCACCAGGAGGTGCCGGCGGGGTCGCTCCAGGCCGCCAGGAAGGCCACGGGGGTCATCTCAGACCAGGCCCTTGATCTGCTCGCCGCGCCGCAGGAGCTTGGTGATGCGGATGGCGAAGTGATCGTCCACCACCACCACCTCGCCGCGGGCGGTCAGCACGCCGTTGACCAGCAGGTCCACGGGCTCGCTGGGGGGCTTGCCCAGCTCCACCACGGAGCCGGGGGCCAGGTCCAGGATGTCGCGCACGGCCATGCGCGTGCGGCCCAGCTCCACGGTCACCTTCATGTCGATGTCCAGCAGCACGCCCAGGTTGGAGGCGTCGCCCAGGTCCTCCTCCAGGGGAGGCGGCGGGGCGTTGTGCCTGCTCTTGGCGCCGTCCACCAGCTCCTGGTTGCGGATCTCGGGGCTCAGGGTGTCGCTGGTCATCTCAGTCCTCCCGCAGCAGACGGTCGGTGATCTTCAGGGCCCGCCGGTTGTTGACCTTGCCGGGACTGCCCAGGAACATGGTCTTCCCCTGCACCTCCACCTTCAGCTTGTCGCCGACGGGCTTGTTCAGGGGGATGAGGTCGCCTTCCTTGATCTGCAAGACCTGGGCCATCGTCATGCAGAGCTCGCCCAGGTTCACCACCACGTCGGCGCCGGCCACCTGCAGGTTGTCCAGCATCTGCAGCCGGTCGCGGCGCACGTCGGTGGCGTTGCGGTACTCCACGCCCTCCTCGGGCGAGAAGCGGTCCCAGACCGGCTCGAAGGCCGTCAGGGGCATGCAGATGATGAGCTCGCCCTCGGTGGTGTCCACGGTCATCGTGAAGCGCAGCAGGATGACCGCCTCGGTGCTGCTCATGGTGCCCAGGTAGGTGGGGCTGTTCTCCAGGGTGTGGATCTCCCCCTCCACCGGCACGATCTTCTCCAGGCCCTGGCCGAAAGCTTCCAGGAACCTGTTCATGATGATCCGCGTGACCGCGAACTCGATGTCCGTGAACTTGCGGTGGTCGTTCTCCGGCTCGATGGGACCGCCCAGCAGCCGCTTCATCACCGTGAAGCTCATGCCGATGTCCATCAGGAACAGCGACTGCCCGCTCAGGGGAGCCTGGCTCATGGTGGCCACGCAGCTCAGCTCCGGCAGGCTCTTGAGGAACTCGCCGAAGGTGGTGAGCTGCAGCCGCTCCTGCTCGACGGCCACGTTCGCCCGCAGCATGCTGGTGAAGCTCAGCGACGAGACCTTGGCGAAGGTCTCGCAGATGGTCATCATGTTCTTCTCGAAGGCCTTGGAGATGTTGTAGGGCCGACGGAAGTCGAAGGGCAGCACGGGATAGCCGCGGTGCGTGCCGAGGTTCTCATCGATCAGCTGGGCCGCCAGGCTGTCGGCGGGGACCGCGAGCTCCTCCGCGGCGGAGGACTCGTCGGGCTCGGCGTCGAGCAGGGCGTCCAGGTCGGGCTTGGTGTCGGTCGAGGTCTCGGTCATGACGTCGTTTCCGCGCCGGGCGCTACTGGACCACCATGTCGGAGAAGTACACGCTCGTGAGCTTGCCGTCGGGCAGCACGTCGCTGAACTTGCGGTGCAGCTCGGCCTTGAGGGCCGCCTTGCCGTCCACGCTGGCCAGGTCCTCGCTGGACTTGCTGCTCAGGGCCAGGATGGCGATGTCGCGGAGCTGGGGCATGCGCGACGTGACCTGGTCCGCGGTGGGCTGATCGGCCACCTCCAGGTCGATGGCGATCTTCAGGTAGCTCTGGCGTCGGCCCTGGCCCTTGAGGGTCACGGTCATGTCGTCCAGGCCCACCAGCACGCCCTCGCCCTCCACGGGATCCGGGCTGGCCACGGCCGCCGGCTCGGCGGCGATCTGGGCCAGGGAGTTGAGCTTGGGCCCGATGACGAACTGGATGATGCCCACGGCCATGACCGCCTGCAGCACCACGATGATCCCCAGCAGCACGATCTTGTTGTCCAGCAGGCCGCCCTTGCCGCCTTCGCCCTTGTCCTTCTTCTTCTCGTCCTTCTTCTCGTCGGCCATGCTAGCCCTCGCTTTCGAAGGGCAGGACGGTGGTCTCGCCCTGCTCCGGAGTCTTGTCGTACCTCATGAAGATCTCCACCCGCCGGTTGCGGGCCCGCCCCTCGGCGGTGCCGTTGTCGGCGATGGGTCGGAACTCCCCGTAGCCGGTGGCGCTCATGCGCGCGGGAGCGATGCCCGTCTTCTGCAGCTCGCGCGCCACGGCGATGGCGCGGGAGGCGGACAGCTCCCAGTTGGACGGGAAGCGGGCGGTGCGGATCGGGATGGAATCGGTGTGCCCGCTCACGCGGATCTCCGTGCCCTTGCCGTCCAGGAACCCGGCGATCTTGCCCAGGATCCTGTCGGTGCCCGACTGCAGGTCCGCGGTGCCGGAGGCGAAGAGGAACTCGTCCTCGATCTGGATCTGGATCCCGTCCTCCGTCATCGCCACTTCCACTTGATCGTCCAAGTTCTCTTCGAGCAAGTACTGTTCCAGTTCCCGGAACTCGTACAGCATCTCGCTCTGGTCGCCGCCCACCTCCTGCGGCACCACCATGTTCTCGAACTGGATCACGCTCTGGGAGTTCTTGAACACGCCCAGGGCCGTCTGCAGGGACTCCATGGCCTGCTTGAACTTGGTCTCCTGGATGGACGAGAAGCTGAGCAGCAGGATGAAGAACGTGAGCAGCAGCGACATCATGTCGCCGTAGGTCACGACCCACCCGGGGATCCCGGGTTCTTCAGGCGGGCACTTGCACTTCCCCATGGGCTCCCTCCCTGGCGGCGGCTAGGCCGCCTCGTCGTCCATGGCGCGCTGGGCCGCCGGGGTCAGGAAGGAGCGCAGCTTCTCCTCCACGATGCGCGGGGAGTCGCCGCTCTGGATGCCCATGACCCCCTCGATGATCATCTCGCGCACCAGCACCTCCTCCGCCGAGCGGTGCTGGAGCTTGCCGGCCATGGGGATGAACATGGCGTTGGCCATCACCGCCCCGTAGAACGTGGTGAGCAGGGCCACGGCCATGCCCACGCCGATGGAGCTGGGGTCCGACATGTTGGCCAGCATGTTCACCAGGCCCACCAGGGTGCCGATCATGCCGAAGGCCGGGGCGTACACGCCGCCGGCGTCCAGGATCTTCTTGCCCTCCTGGTGCCGCTTCTGCTGCTGGTCGATGTCGTTCTCCAGGATGCGCTGGAGCAGGGCCGGATCCGTGCCGTCCACCGCCAGGCGCAGCCCCTTGCGCAGGAAGAGGTTCTCCTCGTTCTCGGAGTGCTCCTCCAGGGCCAGCATGCCCTCCTTGCGGGCCTGCTCGGCGTACTTGACCAGGCGCCGGATGATGTCGGCCGGCTCGTTGGCGTCGGCCAGCACCGTCTTCTTGATGATCCCCATCATGCCGATCACCCGCGGCAGCGGATAGTTGATCAGGATGGCCATGATCGTGCCGCCCACCACCATGATGAGCGAGGGCACGTTCACGAAGAGGATCAGCGAACCTCCCATGAGGATCGCCCAGACGATCAGGCCCAGGGCCCCGACCACGCCGATGATTGTCGCGATATCCACCGTACGACCTCGCGTTTCTGCGACCTAGCGGTCCTCGCCCTCGAACACGGACCCCTGCCCGCCGGTGGGCACGGGGTGGCTCCGGCTCTTGCGCCGGAAGGCCAGGGCCAGCTGGATGATCTCGTCCAGGCTCTCCTTCACCATGATCTTGCGGCCCGTGGTCAGGCCGATCAGGGTGTCGGGGGTGATCTCCACCGTCTCGATGAGATCGGCGTTGAGGACCATCTGGCTCCCATTCAATTTCGTGACTTGGATCATGATCCTTTAGCTCCTTCTGGGGCCCTAGCGCACCAGCGAGACGATCTCTTGCAAGATCTGGTCCCCGGTGGTCACGATCCGGGCGTTGGCCTGGAAGGCCCGCTGGGCCACCACCAGGTTGGTCAGCTCCCCGGTCAGGTCCACGTTGGACGACTCCAGGGCTCCGGAGATCACGGCCGTCTCGGACACCTCGCCGGCGAAGCCCGTGAGCGGATCGCCCGAGTTGCTGCTCAGGCGGAAGGTGTTGCCCTCGTCGTGGATGAGGCCGTCGTTGTTGGCGAAGCGGGCGATGCCGATGCGCGCCAGCGTCTGCATGGTGTCGTTGCTGAAGCGGCCCACCACCGTGCCGTCGGTCTCGATCTCGAAGTCCAGCAGGTCGCCCGGCGGATAGCCGTTGGCCAGGGACTGGAGGTCGCTGGTCACCGCGTACTGGCTCAGGCCGTTGAACTCGCCCAGCTGGCCGGCGTCGATCTGGAAGGACACGGTCTCGGCGCCCTGGGCGCCGGCGGCCTGGGGGGTGAAGGAGAGCTGGCCGGCGTCGTCGGCGTAGCGGAAGGCCAGGATCTCGCCGGCCTCGTTGAAGGACACGGTGCCGGAGCCGCCCTGGGTGATGACCTCGTTGCCCTCCATCTCGGCCGTCCAGTTCCACTCGTTCAGGCCCACGCGCTTGGTGAAGGTGAAGCGCACGTTGTGGGTGTTGCCCAGGGAGTCGTACACGGTGGAGACCATGGTGTACTCGCCGCCGTCGGCGGCCTCCTGGGTCTCCACGAAGTCGAAGGACGTCTCCAGGATGGGGTTCACCTCGCCCACCTCGCGGATGTCCACCTGGCCCAGGGCGTTCTCGGTGCCCAGCTCGCCCTGGATGACCACCTCGCCGGATTCGGACAGGGTCACCGGGTCCGTGCTGATGCCGAAGGCGATCTGCAGGCCGGTCAGCAGGTCCTGGACCGTGCTCGCGGCGTCCACCACCAGGTCGTAGCTGGGCGCCTCGGCCGTGCCCACGTTGCCGCCGATGCTCAGGGTGGTCTGGGGGTTGAGGGCGTCGATGTTCAGGCCCAGGCTCGCGCCGGTGCTGGTGAACAGGTCGGTGAGCAGGTCGTCGCTGGTGGCGGCGGCGCGGATCTGGCCCTGGCCCTCGCTGGGCATGTCCGTGGTGCCGGAGGCGCCGGGGCCGATGCTGTCGCTGAAGTCGAAGGTGCCGTTGAAGTGGGAGTTGCCGGGCACCGAGAGCTGCAGGTTCAGCAGCGTGGTGCCGCCGCTGCCGTTGTCCAGGCTGAGGCTGCCGTCGGCGTTGAGCGTGACGGTGATCTCGCCGGGGTTGAACTCGGGCAGGGACTCCAGCTGGGTGCTGATCCAGGCCGTGAGGTCGTCCAGGGTGGTGCCGCCCTCGCCCGGCGTGGTGCTGCCCACCACGAAGGGCGAGACGCTGATGGTGGTGGCGCCCGCGCCCGTGTCCACCATGCCGGTCAGCGCGATGCGGTCGCCGTCCACCAGGCTGAAGGTGTCGCCGTCCTGGGCGTAGAGGCTGGTCAGCACGTCGGTGCCCGTGGCCGCGGCCATGAAGTGGCGCGAGGTGAGGATGGTGCCCTGGGGCTCCGAGTCCGCATCCAGGTTGCCGAAGATCTGCACGCTGTCCGTGGCCATGGCCGGCACGCTCATGCTGGGATCGATGACGATGTCGGTCCACTGGCCGCTGGTCACGTTGCCCGCCGCGTCCGCCATCACGCCCTGCAGGCGCATGCCGGTGCCGGGATCCACCAGGAAGTTGTCGCCGTCCAGGCCGAAGGCGCCCGCGCGGGTGTAGAGGGTGCTGTCGCCCTCGCGCAGCATGAAGAAGCCGTCGCCCTGCAGGGCCAGGTCCGTGACCAGGCCGGTGCTGTGCAGGGCGCCCTGACCGAAGTGCGTGTCCACGGTGCCCACCGCGGAGCCCAGGCCGATCTGCATGGGGTTCACGCCGCCGCGCTGCCCGTTGACCGGACGGCTGGCGCCGCGCACGGTCTGGCTGAGCATCTCGCGGAAGGTGACGCGCGAGCTCTTGAAGCCCACGGTGTTGGCGTTGGCGATGTTGTTGCCGATGACGTCCATCTCCGTGGAGCTGGAGTTCAGACCGGAGATGCCAGAGTAGAGCGAACGCAGCATGGGATCCTCCCTTGGCGGCTAGATGCCGACTTCCGCGATTTCCGACGCGTAGTAGTCCTGGCCGTTCACCGACAGCACGGCCAGGCTGTTCTCGAAGCGGATGCTGTCCACCCGTCCGGATTCGTAGAGCTGATGGTCCAGTTCCGAGCCGCCGGCGTCCGTGACCGTGACCGACAGGGTGTACGCGCCGTCCTCGGCCGGCTCGCCGTTGTCCAGGCGGCCGTCCCAGGTCACGTCGTTCCAGCCGGCGTCCACGCCGGTGATGTAGGTGCGCACCACCTCGCCGTCGGCGTCGCGCACCTCCACGCGGGCGGTGCCGGCGCCGGCGGAATCCAGGCGCGACGAGCCCGCCGCCCCCTCGCTCACCGTGACGCCGTCGCCCACCACCGAGGCCTGCTTGCCCACCAGGCTGAGCATCATGGTGTTGTTCAGCGACTGGGAATAGGTCATGTCCTGGGTCATGTTGGAGTTCATGGTCTCCAGCTGCTCCAGCATGGAGAACTGGGTGAGCTGGCTGGTGAACTCCTCGTTGCTCATGGGGTCCAGCGGGTTCTGGTTCTGGATCTGGGTCACCAGGAGCTGCAGGAACTGGTCCTGGCTCTCCTGCGACGTGGTGAGCTGCGTACCGCTCGCGGTGCCGCTGCTCGTGGTGGCGCTGTTCACGTACATCAGTCCCCCTCCCCCGTGTCGGGATCGGACCCGTCCTCGTCCTGCCGGGCGTTCCGGCCGTCCTGATCGCCGGGCTGCTCGCGGCCCGGCGCGTTCTCGTCGTCCTCGCCTTCGCGCACCACGGTCACGGTCACGTCGCTCCAGCCGGAGCCCTTGCCCAGCAGGGCCTGGCCCAGCTCGCCGGCGCGGGAGCGCAGGGCGTGCTCCGCCTCCGCCGACTCCACCTTGAACGTGACCTCCAGGCGGCCCTCGTGCCGCGTCACCGTGACCTCCACCTTGCCCAGGTGGGCGGGATCCAGGGCCAGCTTCACCGTGCCGCGGCCGTCGCCCAGGCCCTCGGCGCGGCTCAGGGCCTGCAGCACCTGGCCCACCACGCGGGCGGGCGGGACGGGGGGCTCGGGCGTTTCGGCCGCGGGGGCCGTCGCCGTCCCGTTCAGCAGCAGCGGGCGCAGGCCCGTCGGCAGCGAGGCGGCGCCGTGGGGACCGGCCACGCCGGACACGGCGTCGGCGCCGCCGCCCGCGGCGGCCTGGAAGGCGCGCAGGGCGGCGGGGCTCATGAGCTTGAGGAGGTCCTGGAGGGCGTCGTCGCCGGACTCGGGCGCGGCCTCGGCCTCGCCGGTCTCCGCGGCGGCCTCAGGCTCGGCGTCGGGCTCCGCCGCGGCCTCGACCTCTTCGGCGTCCAGGGGCTCGGCCGTGTCGGGCTCGCCCTGCGGACGGGCCTCGTCGGTCCGCGTGCGGTCGGAGGCCGCGGCGCGGTGGTCGGCGCCGGGTTCCGGACGCGCGGTCTCGGCACGGGGTGCGGGTTCGCGGGGATCGGGCGCTGCGTCGCGCGCGGCCGCGGGACGCTCGCGTTCGGCCGCGGCGGGGCGGGGCTCGTCGGCCGTACGCTCCAGGGTGGCGTCCAGCATGCGGGCGAAGGAGTCGCCCTGCAGCAGCGCCGCCATGGCGTCGGCCCCGGCGCGTCCGTCGCGTCGGGGCTCCAGGCGGTCCAGCAGGAGGGGCGCGGAGGCTCCGGTCACAGGCTCACTCCCTTGAGGCTCATGCGGTGGCTGATCTCCGAGGCCAGGGCCGGGTTCATGGCGGCCAGCACCTTGGCGGCCTGGCGCGACTTCATGCGCGTGAGGATCTCCAGCACGGTGTCGGGATCCAGGGTCTCGAGGATGGGGGCGGCCTTGGCGGGCTTCATGGCCTCGTAGAGCTTGGCCAGCTTGACGATGGATTCCTCGCGCTCGGCTCCGAAGTCCGCCTGGGCCGTCTCCAGCTCCGCCACCAGGGCCTGCAGGCGCTGCTCCTGCTCGTCCAGCACCGTCTGCTCCACCTCCACCTGGATGCGGTAGTTGCGCAGCATCTCCGCCTCGCGCTGCACGGCGTCGCGCTGCACGTCCAGGCTCTCCTGGATGCGCTCCATGGCCAGATCGGCCTCGGTGGCCGGGCCGGGAGGCTCGGGCAGGCCCAGCTTCACGGCGTTCTCCAGCAGGCCGGTGGAGATCAGGATGACGCCGAAGATCACGCCGAAGGTGATCATGGAGACCAGCAGCACCGCCTTCATGGCTCCTCAGCCCTCCCCGTTCAGCATCCGGGCCGGGCGCGCCGGCGCCCCGCCAGTTCATCGGTCAGCTTCTGCTCGCGGCGCCGCTCCTGGAGCTCCCAGTCCTGCCGCTGCTTGGTCTCCAGGCTCTCCAGCACCGACACGTCCTGCTGGGCCCGCACCAGCACCTGCCGCTGATCCTCGCAACGCTGCCGCGCGGCGTCGATGCGGCCCTGCAGCCGCTGGGCCTGGGCCCGCCGCGCCTGCAGGAACGCCTGCGCGGAGTTCTGCAGGGCCAGGTCCACCGTGCCCTGGCGTCCGCGCCAGGCGGCCTCGGCGGCCATCTCCATGTCCTCCTCCAGCCGCCGCCGCTCGGCGAGCAGACGGTTGAGGCCGGCGGCCAGGACCTGGAGCTTGCGCGCCTCGTCGTCCACGAGGCGACGACGGTGCCGGAGCACCTTCTCGAGTCGGAATCGGAACACGTCAGACCTCCGCGGCGAGCTCTAGCAAACCGCGGGCCGTATCGTCCCAGGAGGCGGGTTCGGTCATGGACTGGGTCAGGAAGGCGCGGACGGCGTCGCGGCGTTTCAGCGCCGCGTCCGTGACCGGATCGGAACCGGCCACGTATGCGCCGATATTGATCAGGTCGCGGTTCTCCTCCAGGGCCTTGAGCCAGCGCACCAGGGTGCGGCCGGCGTCGATCAGCTCGGGAGGCGCCACCTCCTGGCGGAGGCGGCTGATGCTGCCCAGCACGTCCACGGCGGGGTAGTGGCCCTCGCGGGCCAGGTCGCGGGAGAGCATGACGTGGCCGTCCAGGATGGAGCGCACGGCGTCGCCCACGGGGTCCTGGATGTCGTCGCCCTCGATCAGCACGGTGAAGAAGGCGGTGATGGAGCCCACGTCGGCCATGCCGGCGCGCTCGCAGAGGCGCGGCAGGGCGGCGAAGACCGACGGCGTGTAGCCCTTGGTGGTGGGCGGCTCGCCCGCGGCCAGGCCGATCTCGCGCAGGGCCATGGCGTAGCGGGTGATGGAGTCCATCATCAGCAGCACGTCGCGGCCGCGGTCGCGGAAGTGCTCCGCCACGGCCATGGCGGTCTCGGCGCCGCGGGCGCGCATGACCGCGCTCTCGTCCGACGTGACCACCACCACCACGCTGCGCGCGAGCCCCTCGGGCCCCAGGTCGCGCTCGATGAACTCGCGCACCTCGCGGCCGCGCTCGCCGATCAGGGCCACCACGTTCACGTCCACCGACGCGTTGCGGGCCAGCATGCCCAGCAGCACGCTCTTGCCCACGCCGCTGCCGGCGAACACGCCCAGGCGCTGGCCCTGGGCCACGGTGATCAGGGAGTCGATGGAGCGCACGCCGGTGGGCAGCGCGCGTTCGATGCGCCGCCGGCTCATGGCCGGAGGCGCCGCGGCGGTGACCGCCCGCTCGCGCATGCTGCGCAGGGGCGGCCCGCCGTCCAGGGGGCGGCCGTGGGCGTCGATGACGCGGCCCAGGAGGTCGTCCCCCACAGGCACGCGCAGGCGTTCGCTGACCAGGAAGACCTTCTGCCCGCGGGCCAGGCCCTCCATGCCGCCGTAGGGCATGAGCATGGCGGTGCCGCCGCGGAAGCCCACGATCTCCGCCGGCACGGCGTCGCCGCCGCGCTCGATGCGGCAGAGGGCGCCCACGCTGGCGGCCAGGCCCTCGGCCTCCACCACCAGGCCCACGATCTTCTCGATGCGCCCGGACACCCGCACGGGGTCCATGGCGTCCACCGCGGCGCGGCAGCGGTCCCAGTCCAGGCTCACGCCGTCCCCTCCCCGTCCGCGCCGCCGTCGCCGGCGAAGGTCAGGGCGTTCTGGACCATCTCGGCCAGGGCGTCGGCCTGGCCGCGGAAGGTCAGGTCCCACTCCTGGCCCGCGGCGCGCACCAGGCAGCCGCCCAGCTGCAGGCTCTTGTCGGGCACCAGCGAGGTGATGTGGAGCTCGCTCAGGACCGTGTCGCAGCCCTTGAGCCGCTCGATCTCGGCCGGATGCGCCACCACCTCGAGGCTGGAGCCCACCTGGGTGCGGCCCACCAGCTCCTCCAGGCAGCGCACCAGGTAATCGCGGTCCGCTTCGATGCTGGCGCGGGCCAGCCGCTCCGCCAGGGCCATGGCCAGACCCACGGCGCCGGTGGCGATGTCGTGCAGCTCACGCTGCACGGTCTGCTCCAGCCGCCTGGCCAGCGGCACCAGGGCGCCGCGCATGAGCTCCAGCTCCTGGCCGAACTCCGCGTGGATCTCGGCGCGGACCTCGGTCCGCACGTCGTCCGCCACCAGCTCGTACACGGCCGCGCGCTCGTCCTGGGTCAGGCGGTCCAGCAGGGTGCGGGCGCCGTCCTCGGGATTGTCCTCGATGAAGAAGCGGGTCTGGGGCGAGGGTTCCGCGGCGCGGACGCCGTCCAGCGGCAGGTCCTCAAGTGACCATTTGAGCACCGCCGCCCCCCTTGCCGATGGTGATCACGCCGTTGTCCATGAGCTTGCGGACCACGCCCACCACCTTGCTCTGGGCGTCCTCCACCTCCGCGATGGGCACCGGGCCCATGTACTCCATGTCCTCGCGGATGCCTTCGCCCGCGCGCTTGGACAGGTTGGCGAAGATCTTCGCCTGGATGTTCTCCGGCGCGCCCTTGAGGGCCAGGCCCAGGTCCTTGCCCTTGACCTCCTTGAGGATCTCCTGGATGTAGATGTCGTCCAGGGTGGCCAGGTCCTCGAAGACGAACATGAGGTTCTTGACCTCGGTGGCGCACTCGTCGTCGATGTCGCGCATGTCGTCGATGATCTCCAGCCACGACTCCTGCTCGATCTCGTTGAGGATGTCGGCCACCTGCTTCTTGCCGCCGTACTTGCGCCGCTCCTCCTGGAACTCGCCCTGGACCATGGAGCTGACCACTTCCTCCACCACCTTCAGGGCTTCCTTGTTGGGCTTGTCCAGGGTGGCGATCTTGTGGGCCACCTGGCCCTGCATGGACGGCGGCAGCTGGGCCATCAGCGGCCCGCTGAAGCGCGGGTCCACATGGGCCAGCACCAGGGCGATGGTCTGCGGGTGCTCGTTCTTCAGGTAGTTGACCACGGTGAGGTGGTCCACCTTCTTCAGGTTCTCGAACCCGCTCATGTTGCTGAAGCCGGTGGCGCGGTTGATGATCGAGTCGGCCTGGCGGCGGCCCAGGGCCTCCTCCAGGATCTCCTTGGCGGATTCCTCGCCGCCGAACTCGAAGCCCGAGGCGCTCTTGCGCATGCGCACGAAATCCATCAGGGCGTCGCGCTTCTCGCCGGCGGGGATCAGGCGCAGCTCGGAGATCTCCGAGGTGATGGCCTCGATCAGCTCCTCCGGGAGCTTCTTCATGATCTTGCCGGCCACCTTGGGGCCCAGGGCCACCATCAGGACGGCGATCTTGCGGACGGCGGGGTCGGTCTTCTTGGCCATCGCTTGCTCCGCTAGCTCCTGCTCAGTTCGGCTTCGCTGACCCAGGCCTGGACCAGGTCGGCCACGTCGTCGATGTTGCCGTCGGCGAAGTTCTTGATCTCATCCACCATGGCCTCCGTGGTCATGGTGCTCTCGTCCAGGTCCAACAGGCCGCTCTGGGACGGCACGCGCACGCCGGAGCCGCCGCCCAGGGGCACGGGCTCGTAGTCGCTCTCCATCAGATCCGAGAGGTTGCCCTTCAGGCGCAGCAGCAGCACGCCGGCCACCACGAAGAGCACGATGCGGCCCACCAGCGACGGCAGCGTCTCCATCAGGGGCGAGTCCAGCAGCCCGCCGCCCTGCTCCTCGTAGTCCGGCGCGGGGGTCTGGAACTGCATGTTGACCACCTCGATGCGGTCGCCGCGGTCCGGGTTGTAGCCCACGGCCGTCTGCACGATGCGCTGGATCTGCTGCAGCTCGTCCTCGGCCAGGGGCGAGTACGCGGCCTCGCCGCCCTCCTGGGCCTCATAGCGGCCGTCCACGAACACGGCCACCGAGAGGCTGGACACGCCGCCCACCTCGCTGGCCACGTTCTCCACCACCTTGCTGAACACGTAGTTGGTGGTGCTCTGCTCCTCGCCGCCCTCGCCCTCGGCCCCGGTCACCTCGTTGCGCTCCTCGCTGAGCACCACGCTGCTGTTGGGGTCCACGGTCTCGCGGCTCTGCTCCAGGCGGTCGAAGTTCAGGGTGGCGTCCACCTGCACCACGGAGCGGCCCGGCCCCAGCACGCGGGCCAGCATGCCCTGGGCCTTCTCGCTCAGGTAGGAGTCCACGTTCTTCTTGAGGCTGAGCTGGGTCTCGGACTGGCCGGCCAGGCCTTCCTGGTAGTTCTGCGACAGCACCACGCCGAACTGGTCCAGCACCGACACGTCCGGCACCTCCAGCCCCTCCACGCTGCCGGCCACCAGGGCCTGGATGCCGGCGATGCGGCGCTCGCCCAGCACCGTGCCGCGCCCCAGGTTCAGCACCACCGACGCGGTGGCGGGCTCCTGGATCTTCTTGAAGATGCTCGGCTTGGGCAGCACCAGGTGCACGCGCGCCGACTGGATGCCCTGGATGCTCTCGATGGTCTTGGTCAGCTCGCCCTCCAGGGCGCGCTTGAAGTTCACGTTCTGCATGAACTCGGTCATGCCGTACTGCTGGCCGTCGAAGATGCCCCAGCCCACGATCCCCTTGCTGGGGATGCCCTGGGCCGAGAGCTCCACGCGCATGCGGTGCACGTCGCTCTCGGGCACCTTGATGGTGGTGCCGCCGTTCTCCAGCTCCGCCTCCACGCCCAGCTTGGCCAGCTCGTCCAGGGCCAGGCTGGCGTCCTCGGGCGCGAGGCCGGTGAAGAGCACGGCCATCTCCTCGTTCTGCAGCCAGAAGCTGAAGATGACCACGCTGAGCACCGCGGTGCCCAGGATCGCCCCCATCAGCACCTTCTGGTTGAAGGTGAAGCGGGCGGTGAAGGAGTTGAGCCTGTCCAGCAGTTGCCTCATGTCGCTCCGTCGGGGTTCGGGTCAGCGCCGCGCGCTAGACCTGCATGGCCATGATGGACTGGTAGCCTTCCAGCAGCTTGTTGCGGACCTCGATCATCAGCTCCAGGGAGAGCTGAGCCTCCTCCGCGGCGATCATCACGTCGTGGACCTCGCCCACCTCGCCCATGACCATCCCTTCGACCATCTGATCGCGGTTGGTCTGGGCCGCGTCGACCCGGCCCATGGCCTGCTGCAGGTGCTGGGCGAAGCCGCCGTTCTGGACGCCCTCGGCGCCCGCCCCTCCGTAGAGCCGCCGGGGATCGGCGACGCCGATCGATCGGATCCCGTTGATGGCCATGCTCCCCGTCCCCCTTCTAGATGTTCAGGGCCTTGGCGAACATCTGCTTGGCCGTCTGCACGGCCTGGATGTTGGCCTCGTAGGCGCGGCTGGCGGTGATCATGTCCACCATCTCGGTGATGGGGTTCACGTTGGGCATCAGCACGTAGCCCTCGGCGTCGGCGTCGGGGTGGCCCGGGTCGTAGACCACCTTGAACTCCGAGGCGTCGGGCGCCAGGGACACCTCGGTGTCCACGCCCTGGGGCAGCTCGTAGCGGCCGGAGTTGCGGCCGGCCTGGATGTGGCGGTCGTCGGTGGTGCGCAGGGGGCTGGGCCGCTCGGTCTGGCCGCGGTTGAGAGCGGTGAGCCGGGGCTTCTGGGTCTCGGCCTGCTCGAAGACCACGCGCTCGCGCCGGTACGGCGTGCCCTCCTTGGTGCGCGTGGTCTCGGCGTTGGCCAGATTCTTGGCGATCGTGTCCATTTTCGTGCGCTGCCCGGCCAGGCCGGTGCTGCTCAGGCGGATGGAGCTGAAGAGTCCGTCGCTCATGGGTCATTCCTCCTAGCGCACGCGTCCGGCCACGGCCGAACGCAGCAGGCTGTACTTCATGCTCAGGACGCGGGTGGCCAGCCGGTACGAGAGCTCCGTGGTGGCCAGGTCGGTCATCTCGGAGTCGATGTTCACGTCGTTCACGCCGTTGTCGAAGCCGGTGTCCTGGCCGCGGATCTCGCCGTCGGTATCCGCGATTCCCCGCCGTCCCACGGGCAGATGCCCCTCGGACGTGCTCAGGCCCTGCAGGTGGTTGCCCTGGGCCCGCCGCAGCATGTCCTCGAACCTGTACTCCTGGGCCTGGTACCCCCGCGTCTCCACGTTGGCGATGTTCTCCGACGTCACGCGCTGCCTGCGCGCGTACACCGTGAGCGCCTTCTTGAGGTGGTCCAGGTTGGCCCTGTCGAAGAGCGTGCGGTCCAAGGCGGTTCTCCGTTTCCGCCGCGGCCCGTCGCCGCGGTCGGCAGTCCCTTATCAAGACCCGTGCCGGAACGGCGCGGGTCAGGCTCCCTCGGCGAAGCTCAGGAAGAGCCGGTCGTTCTCGGCCTCCAGGGCCAGGATCTCCTCCAGCAGACCGGCCACGGCGCCCAGCACCGTCTGCATGCGCGCCGCCAGATCCCCGGTCAGGCGGTGGCGGTGCATCTCCCAGCCCTTGCGCGCTTCGAAGTGGCTGGTCTCCATGTGGACGATCATGTCCAGCATCAGCCGCTTGCGCTCCAGCAGGCCGCGGATCTCCTCCAGGGGCCGGCCGTCGCGGATGGCGCGGCCCTGCCGGCGCGAGAGGTCCAGGATCTCGGCGTACATGCGCCGTTCGCGCTCGTAGAGGTCCACCAGGCGGGCCAGGGTGGCCTCATCGGGGCGCTCAGCGCCCATGGATCCCGTCGATGCCATAGGATTCGCCTCCTTCCCGCACGGCCGCGAGACGTCCCACCAGGCCGGCAAGCGCGCAGGCGCGGGCGCGCCACGTGCCCACGGCCTGGGCGTCGCAGACCTCGTCGAAGAGAGGCCGGGCGCGCTCGTAGTCGCCGGCCAGGAGATGCTGGTTGGCCACCTGGTAACGCGCCCACACGGCGCCCTCGCCCCGGCCCTCGGCCAGGGTGGCGTAGAGGCGCAGGGCGTCGTCGCGGCGGTCCAGCAGGTAGAGCAGATCGGGAACGGTGCGCAGCACCCAGTCCGACTGGGCGGGCGTGAGGGCGGCGGGAGACGCGGCGTCGCCCACCAGGCGCAGGAGCTGGGCCAGGGCCGCGTGGCGCTCGCCGCGCATGGCGTGCACGTAGGCCGCCCAGAAGCGCACGCGGGGGCCCAGGAGCTCCAGCTGGCCGTCCACCTTCTGCATGAACAGGTCCAGGTTGGCGGCGCCGTCGTGGACCACCAGCCAGCGGAAGGCCAGCTCCACGGTGTCCACCACCGGGCGCAGCTCCGGCAGGCCCACCAGGTTCAGCACCTCCACGGTGACCTGGAGGGAGTCTCCGGTCATCACGGCGCTGCTGAACATCTCGCGTCGAATGTCCGCGGGCAGGGCCGAGCCCAGGCCGCGGGCCTGGGCCGAGCGGCGGTACCAGGTCAGCGCGGCGCCGTGCTCGCCCAGATCGCGGTAGGAACGGGCGGCGTCCAGGCAGTCCTCGGCCGTGGCCTTGCGGGCCTCGGTCCAGTTGCGAACCAGCATGTCCTCGAGGGTGATCAGGGAGCGCGCCGCCGTGTCCAGGCGGTCGGGCGCCAGCGACGGCGCGCCGTCGGCGTCCGCGGCCTCGCCGGCGGGGAACAGCGCCGTGGGCGCGGTGTCGGGCTGGGCGGCGCGGGCGTCCACCCACACGCGGTAGCGGTAGAAATCCGACCGCTTGAGGGTGGGCGCCGCATGGAGTTCGTTCACGCCGCCGGCGACCAGGAGCAGGACCGCGAGGGCGGCCGTCCTCCAGCAGCGGCGCAAGTGTCGACGGGACATGGGATTCCTTTCCGGTGCGATCGAAGCCGTTCGATCCCCGGAATCGCAATCCCCATGCCTCGTCCACGGGGGCTCGGCGCGTGGCCGCGGCCTAGTCCTCGGCGGCCTGCCCGTAGAGCTTCAGCTTCTCCCGCAGCGTCTGCCGGGAGATGCCCAGGATCCGCGCGGCCTTGGACTTGTTGTTGTCCGTCTTGTTGAGGGTCTCCAGGATCTGGCGGCGCTCCGTGTCGGCCAGGGGCTCCAGCTGGAAGCCGGCGGCGGTGTCGGACCCCGTGCGCGGATCGCGGCCCTCGGCGATGTGGCGCGGGAAGTGCGCGGCGGTGAGCACCGCGGGCTCCTCCAGGATCATGATGCGCTTGAGCACGTTGCGCATCTCGCGCACGTTGCCGGGCCAGGGGTAGCGGCGCAGGGTCTCCACCAGCTCCGCCGACGCCGGCGCGGTGCGCAGGCCCAGCTTCTGGTTGAACTCCTGGATGAAGGCGTTGAGCAGCACGCCCACGTCGTCGGGCCGCTCGCGCAGGGGCGGGATGTTCACCTCCACCACCTGGAGGCGGTAGTAGAGGTCGTTGCGGAAGAGGCCCTCGTTGATGGCGCTCTCCAGCTCGCGGTTGGTGGCCGCCACGATGCGGGCGTTGACCGTGAGCTCGTCCTTGCCGCCCACGCGGCGGAAGCGGCGGTTCTCGATCACGCGCAGCAGGCGGCTCTGCAGCAGCACGCCCATCTCCCCGATCTCGTCCAGGAAGATGGTGCCGCCGCCGGCCATCTCAAACAGGCCCTCCTTGCGGGCCTTGGCGTCGGTGAAGGCGCCCTTCTCGTGGCCCATGAGCTCGCTCTCGAGCAGGGTCTCCGGCACCGCGGCGCAGTTGATCTCCATGAACGGCGTGGCGGGGTCGCCGCTGGCCTCGTGGATGGCGCGGGCCACCACCTCCTTGCCGCTGCCGCTCTCGCCGCGGATGAGCACGGACGTGTCGTTGCCGGCGCGGCTGGCGCCCACCTTCTCCAGCAGGTCCGCGATGGGCGCCAGGCCCGGGCAGGCGCGGATCATGTCCATGTACGGCGCGGCGCCGGCGCCGGGCTCGGTGCGGGCGGCCTTGCGGCGCGGCGTCGGCGCGGCCACGGGAGCGTCCGCTTCCTCCGCCGGCGCCGCGGCGCGGGTGGCGCGCAGGGCGGCGCGCACCTGGCCGCGCATGGCGCTGAGCTTGAAGGGCTTCTGGATGAAGTCGTAGGCGCCCAGGCGCATGCTCTCCACGGCGGTCTCCACGTCGCCGTAGGCCGTCATCATGATCACCGGGGTCTCGCGGCCCTGGTTGCGCAGGGCGGTGAGCAGCTCCAGGCCGCTCACGCCGGGCATCTTCAGATCCGTGACCACCAGGTCGTACGAACCGTTGTGGAGCATGGCCAGGGCCTGCTCGCCGGTCTCCGCCGCCTCGGCCTCGTAGCCGTCCAGGCGCAGGGCCTCCTCCAGGGACTGGCGGATGGCCGCCTCGTCGTCCACGATCAGGATGCGTTCGCTCATGCTCGTTCCTCTCTCTGTTCGCTGGGACCGGTGGCGTCCGCATCCGGCGCGGGCAGCAGGACGGAGAACAGGGTCTCTCCGGCCAGGCGCTCGGCCTTCACGTTGCCTCCATGGGCTTCGACGATCTTGCGGCTGATGGACAGGCCCAGGCCCGTGCCCGCCGTCTTGGTGGTGACGAAGGGACGGAACAGGCTCTCGGGGTCATGGCTGCCGAACCCGCGGCCGTGGTCGCGGACGGTCAGGCGCAGGCCGGGCCGGCGGCGGCGCCAGCCGGTGGCGGGATCCAGGATCTCCAGGGCGCGGCCGGGGCGCGCCTCCAGGCGCACCTCCCCGCCCGGGGGCGACGCGTCCACGGCGTTGAAGACCAGGTTCAGCACCACCTGCTTGATCTGGCCGGGGTCGCAGCGCCAGCGCCGCGTGGACGGCGACACGTTGACCACCAGGCGCACGTCGGCGGCGTCGGCGCGGGGAGCGGCCAGGCGGGCGCAGTCGTCCAGCAGGCGCACCAGGTCCACGTCCTCGGGACGGGCCTCGATGGGGCGCACGTACTGGAGCATGCGCCGGATGGTCTCGTCGATGCGCTCCACCTCGTCGGTGATCACGTCGATGTAGCGGCGGCGCGGGTCGTCGGCGGCCAGGTGGTCGGCCAGCAGCTCCGCCTGGGCGCTGAGGCCCATGAGCGGGTTGCGGATCTCGTGGGCCAAGGTGGCCGACATCTCCACCAGGGACTGCAGGCCGTCGGCGCGCTGACGCTCGGCGGCCAGCTTCTTGGACTCGCTCAGGTCCTCCACCACCACCACCAGCCACTGCTCGTCGTCGCCGCGGCCGCGCATGGCCGACGCCTGCACCAGCACGGGCCGCGAGGCGTCGCCGCTCTGGATGGTGCCCTCGCCCATGAAGCCGTCGGTGCGCCCGGCGAGGGTCACGAAGGGCAGGCTGTCCACCCCGTCCAGGCGCAGCAGGCCGTCCAGGAAGAGCTCCGGCACCTCGGCGCGGTTGAAGGCCTCGTCGCGGAAGAAGGAGGCGGAGGCGGCGCCGCCCTCGCTGCGGCCGCGGCCCACGCCGGGCCGGGGTTCCGCCGGGATCTGCAGACGCTGGGGGCGTCCGGCCGCCAGCTCGCAGGCCACGCGGTTGCAGTACACGGTGCGCGCGTTCTCGTCCACCACCCAGATGCCGCTCTGCACCGTCTCCAGCACGCGGGCGTTGAACACGCTCAGCTCGCGCATGCGGTCCAGCATCTGGGCCGACGCCACCTCCTCCGCCAGGATCACCTGCACGGCCTTGAGGAAGGCGCGGCGCTCGGGGCTGGCGGCCTCCGCCGGGAAGCCCAGCAGCAGCAGGAAGCCGTAGCTCAGGTCCATGTGCTCCAGAGGCAGGGCGGTCACGCGGTCGCGGCGTCCGGGATCGGTCACCGGGACCTTGAAGAGGTCCAGCCGGTCGCCTTGGTCGCCGCGCGCGGCATGCTCCTTCTCCAGATGCAGCAGCACGCGGTCCCAGGCCGACTCCTCCCAGCGCCACGTCTGCCGCGGCGCGTAGGCCCGTCCCTCCGCGGGACGCAGGACCAGGGCCGCGCCCTCGGCGCCGATGAAGCGGGCCAGGGATTCCAGCAGCTTGGCCAGGGTGGCGTCCCAGTTGCGGGCGCTGCTCAGCTCCCGGCCGAAGCGGTACAGCAGCGAGAGCTGATCCAGGTGGCCGGTGAGTTCCGCATGGGCTTGGGCCAGGTCCTCCCCCGTGCGCTGGAGGCGGTCCTGCAGGTCCCGATGACGCTCACGGAGCTGGTCCGTGGTGCGGCGCTGCTCCTCGCTCAGGGTGCGGCGGGCGCGGGCGTCGTCCAGACGGGTGACCAGACGGTCGCGCAGGACGTCCCAGTCCGCCGGCGACGCCGGCAGGATCAGGGCGTCGGCCAGGCCGGCGCTCATCACGCGGGTGAGGCGGGCGCCGGACCAGTCGGGATGGAGCAGCACGGGCAGATGGCCGCCGCGGCGGAGTCCCAGGCCCAGGAGCAGCTCGGCGATGCGTTCGGGATCGGTGTCGGCGGCATCCACCAGCAGCACGCGCGGCCCCTCCTCCAAGGTGGGAGGTTGGGCGGCATGGCCCGTCAACGAACGCCAGGCGCCGTGGCGCCATAGCAGGGTGCCGTCCGGCCAGGCGTCGGGGCGCGTGGGCTCAGCGGTGGTGATCAGGGAAGCGGAGCGTCCGTGCTTCCCGGCGTCGGCGGGGACCATGCGGCCCGTACCCCCTTGGCAGATCCGTCCTGGGAGCGTTGTCGGGCGCGACTGTAAGAATTCTGATCACCGGTGGCAAGCAAAAACACGGTGTCGGGAAACACCGGGGGGGCGCCGCCGAGCGGCGGAGGGAAATCCGCCGCTCAGCTGACGAAGAGGTCCAGGATCTTCATGACGCGCTCGAGGCTCTGAGCCACCTGCTCCTTGACCTCGGGCGTGATGACCTTGCCCTCGAGCAGCTTGGTCTTCACCTCGTCGATGCGCTCCTGGCGCATGTCGGGCTCCTGGGCCACGGCCGCGCGACCGAGATCCATCGTCTCGCGCAGCTTCGCGTAGGATTCGGCCTCGGCCGAGCGCTCGAAGCGGTCGCCCACGTTGGCGGGCTGCACCGACTCGCGCGCGGCGCCGCCGCTCTGGGCGGCCTTGGCCTGATCCTGCGCGGCCTGGGTCTGCTGGAACCGCGCCATCGCCGAGTTCAGCGAAGAGAGGTTCACCTTATCCGTCGCCATGTCTTTCGTCTCCTTACTAAGACACCTGGGCCGGGTGTCGATGGTCTCAGTTTCCCCCGGGCGATGCAAGGCTGATACCAGCGGGGCATCGGAGTCGTGGACCACACGCATGGTTTCGGCGTCCGCTCGAAAAACTTGAGCACAGTTTGACCTTGCATCCTCTCGCTTGCTGTTTGATGCCCCGCACCATCGAGATGCCGCACGCATGAACCGACGTGCGGCGTCGGGTCGCGCGTCTCCGCTCCAGCGTTCCGCGAAGCATGACGCCGCCGGTGTGCGAGGGGTCCTTCCGTCGGTTCGTTCCATCACCAAAACAACCTCCTTGAAAAAAATGCCTCAAGGAAACTCGGGGCCGGCCCGATAACAGGGCCAGTTGCGGATGGAGCAGGGCGCGTCGGAGCTCAGAAGGATCTGACGAACGACCACACAACCCGGCTGCATCACCCCAAGGAAGATCGTTCCGATTCCTTTCAAGGAGGAAAGACCATGGCCCTTCGCATCAACACCAACGTCGCGTCGCTGAACGCCCAGCGGAACCTGAACAAGAGCACCATGACCCTGAACCGTTCGCTGGAGCGCCTGAGCTCCGGTCTGCGGATCAACCGCGCGGCCGACGACGCCGCCGGTCTGGCCATCTCCGAGACCATGAAGAGCGACATCCGCGCTCTGGAGCAGGCCAACCGGAACGCCGCCGACGGCGTGTCCATGGTGCAGCTGGCGGAAGGCGCCCTGGACGAGGTGTCCGGGATCCTGATCCGCATGCGCGAGCTGGCGCAGCAGGCCGGTAACGAGACCATGGGCGCCAGCGAGCGCGGGTACATCAACTCGGAGTTCGATGCTCTGGGTCAGGAGATCACCCGCATCTCGAACGCCACGGAGTTCAACGGCATCAAGTTGCTGGACGGCAGCGGTACCACCAATGACATCCTGGTGGGTACCAACACCACGGACATCATCCAGATCGACCTGTCGAACGCCACGGCTGCCGACGACCTCGGTGTGGACATCTCCCAGGTGCAGGTCGATGGCGCTGACAACTCCAACGCCCTCACGGCGATCGATGCTGTCGAGAGCGCCATCAGCACCCTGAACGACTGGCGCGCCGACTTCGGTGTGACCCAGAACCGTCTCGAGTCCGCCATGCGGACGATCGAGAACACCCGTGAGAACGTGTCCGCCGCCAACAGCCGGATCCGCGACGTGGACATCGCTGCCGAGACCAGCACGATGACCAGCAGCCAGATCCTGCAGCAGGCCGGCGTGTCCGTCCTGGCCCAGGCCAACATGAGCCCCCAGATGGCTCTGAGCCTGCTCCAGTAAGCCGCAACTCCGAGGGCGGGGCCCCCCATCCCGGGGGGCTCCGCCGCGGGATCATGACCGTAGGGAGGCGATCATGAGCACGTTCTCGTTCAGCGGCATCGCGAGCGGATTGGACACCGGGACCATCGTGTCCCAGCTGGTGGCCCTGCGCCGCGCGCCCATCAACCGGCTGGAGACCCGGATCCAGGGTTTCCAGCAGAAGAAGAGCGCGTACGGCGACCTGCGCGGCAAGCTGCAGGCCCTGCTGGAGAAGGTCCAGGACCTGGACACGCCCCGGGAGTACAGCTCCCTGAGCGCCGTCTCGGGCCAGGAGGACCTGCTCACGGCGTCGGCCGGCTACCTGGCCCAGCAGGGGTCCTACGAGATCACGGTCAACGCCCTGGCCACCGCCCAGAAGGAGCGGTCGCAGGGGTTCGACTCCTCCACGGACAGCGTGGGCACCGGCACCTTCACCATCCTCGCCGGCGGCGACACCTACAACATCGAGCTCACCGCCGGGGCCAGCAGCCTGAGCGACCTCCGTTTCGCCATCAACGAATCGGGCGCTCCGGTCACGGCCACCATCCTGAACGACGGCAGCGAGACCGGCGGCAACTACCTGGTTCTGACCGCGGAGGAGACCGGCACGGACGCCGCGTTCTCCATCGACGCCAGCGGCCTGACCGGCGGCACCGGCCCCGCGTTCACCAACGTGAACCCGGCCGGCAACGCCGAGGTGATCATCGACGGCCTCACGGTCAGCAGCCAGACCAACAGCCTGGCCTCGGCCATCGAGGGCGTGACCATCGACCTGCTGGCGGCCGACGCCGGCACCACGTTCAGCCTGGACGTGTCCGTGGATCCCGAGGGGATCATGGAGAAGGTCCAGGGGTTCGTGGACGCCTACAACGAGCTGTTCAACTACGTGGAGATGCAGCGCCAGGACGACGCCACACTGCGGGGCGACGGCAGCCTGCGCAGCGTGGTCGACCGCGTGCAGCGCGTGATGACCACCGCCCTGCCGGGCGCCGACTTCTCCATGCTCTCCCAGGTGGGGATCAAGCAGGCCGAGGACGGCCTGCTGAGCTTCGACGAGAGCGCCTTCACCGAGGCCGTGGCCACGGACTACACCGGCGTGCGCGACCTCTTCGTCACCAACGGCGACCACGTGGGCACCGTGTCGCAGCTGGGTCTGGCCCTGGAGGACCTGACCGACAGCGAGAACGGCCTGCTGGCCGTGAGCGACGAGGCCCTGGACGACCGCATCGAATCGTCCGAGCGGGCCATCGAGCGCTACGAGCGCATGGTGGCCTCGTACGAGGAGCGCATCAAGGCCCAGTTCACGGCCATGGAGTCGCTCATCGCCACGCTGAGCAGCCAGGGCAGCGCCCTGTCCAGCTTCACCGTCATCGGCTCGAGCAACAGCTAGAACGCACTGAAGGAGCGCCCAGGACCCATGCTGCACGCCCGCAACATCCGCCAGTACCAGACCGTGGCCGTCCAGTCGGTCACCCCGGAACGCATGATCGTGATGCTCTACGAGGGCATGGACCGCTTCCTGGACCGCACGCTGCAGGCGCTGCTGGACGGCGACATCGCCGAGCGCGCACTGAACGTGGGCAAGGTGCAGGCGATCCTCAACGAGCTGGAGGCGGCCCTGGACCACGAGGCCGGCGCGAGCTTCACGCGCGACCTGTCGGCCCTCTACCGCTTCTGCCACCGGGAGCTGACGGAGCTGAGCATCGACCGCGACCCCGTGCACATCGACCACGTGAAGCGCACCCTGCGCCCCCTGCTGGCCGCCTGGCGCGAGGTGCCCCTGCTGGCGAACCGGCCCGAGCACCGCCGCGGCCCCGCCATGGATTCCGTGCCGGCCGAGGACATCGGCAACGTGGGCATGGATCGTGCTTCCTCGCGGCCGGCCCCGGAGGCCGCGCCGTCCGAGACCGCGGACGAGCGCCGCACCAACCTCTGCGTGGCCGTCTGATCCCATGGAAACCCTGGCCCGCGACATCCTGAGCGTGACCGAGGCCCTGCGCGAGGCGCTGGCGGCGGGCGACTTCCCCGCCGCCGAGGCCCTGCTGGCCCGCCGCGCCGATCTCCTGCACGATCTGGACGCCGCCCGCCCCGCGGACCGGCCCGTGCCCGAGGCCGTGCTGGCCATCGTGGCGCAGGTGCAGGCCCTGGACCTGGAGCTGGGCGAGGCCCTGGCCCGGGGCAAGGCCGACGCCGCCCGCGAGCTGCAGCGCCTCAACGACCGGGGCCCCCGCACGAAAAAGCACGACGCCGAGGCGCCGTGCTTCCTGAACCGTCGCGTCTGACGGACTCCCCTAGTCCTTCTTCCCGTCCTCCGGCTTGGGCTGCGGCTTGCCGTTCTTGCGGCCGCGCAGCTTGCCCAGGTCCGCCGGGTCGGTCTCCGCGGCGCTGAGGGTCACGCCCTTGATCTCTTCATAGATCTCATGGCGGTGGACCGGGATGGAGCGCGGGGCGTCGATGCCGACCTGCACCTGATCGCCACGGATGTCCACGATCATGATGGAGATGTTGTCTCCGATCATGATCTTCTCGTTCCGTTTGCGGCTGAGGATGAGCACGTGACCTCCATGTCCCGCTGGGCCCGGCGCGTGTGGGCGGGATCCGGGCTGTGACGATCCGTCGCGCTAGCCGTCCACCAGGACGGGCTCCCCGTCCTCAGAATACTGGGCCGGAGCGGCGCTGTCCACGGACGAATCCGCTGCGTCGCTGTCCGGCTCGGCGATGGCCAGGCCGAACCTGACAGAATCGATCTCGGCGTGCAAGGAATACTTTCGATCGTCCAGGATGTACTGCAACCCCTTGCGGCTGTGGATGTTGACCACCAACGGCGCCGTCAGGTTGCCCGTGATCCGCTCCCCGCCCGCCGTCACCGTGGTGACGATCAGCACGGCCAGATCCTCGGCCCGGCGCACCTGCAGGGCCTGCTCCGCGCGGTCGTCCAGATCGAAGGCGTAATCGGGGTCGAACCAGCCCGGCTCGGTCACCGGCAGGCGGAACCCCTCGCGGTCCAGGCTGGCCAGCCAGCGGATGGGCAGCGGCGGATCGTTCTCCAGCAGCACCCAGCGCTTCAGTTCCGGCAGGCCCACCAGGCCCTCGGGCAGGAGGATCAGGTCCGCGTCGGGGGTCCGGGTCAGGTCGTGGGACTTGGCGTTCATCGGTCGTCCTCCGCTCGGGTTCGACTACAGGTAATGGAACAGGTTCATCTGGAGCAGCTTGCTGGAGACCAGCAGGCTGGCCTGGTAGGCGGTCTCGGCCTGGGCCAGGTTGGACGCCACCTCGATGATGTCCGCGTCGCGCACCTTGCTGAGGTTGGTCTCCAGCTGCAGGTCGCGGTCCGTGAGCAGCCCGTCCATCCAGTCCAGCATGGTCTCGCGGCCGGCCACCTGGATCTCCAGCTCCAGGATGTGCTGCTCGATGCCCTCCAGCTCGCCGATGGCCGTCCGGATGGCCGTGGTGTCGTCGGCGCGCAGGGCGGCCACCAGGTTCTCCAGGGTGCCGAAGAGGCGCGCGGGGCGGCCTTCGCCCGAGAGGCCCAGCGCGTCGGCGGTGCCGTCGCCGGGCTCGTTGGAGATGACCCAGGAGGCGCCCGTGATGGAGACCACGTTGATGGCCGCCCCGGACAGCTCCATGGTCAGCGGCGGCAGGCCCGCCGCGGTGACGGCGCTCTCGAAGGCCGTGCGCACGTCGTCCAGGGTGGCGGCGGCGCTCAGGTCGATGGTCACGTCCTGGCCGTCCATCTCCAGGTGGATGGAGCCCAGGGGCAGGGCCCCGGCCAGCGAGTCGATGTCCACCAGGTTCTGGGTCCAGCCCGCCGAGGCGCGGATGTCCGAACCGTCGATGACGCCGGCGTCGGACGCGCCCACGATGCCCAGGGTGGTGGCCGTGTCGCCGCCCGCGGCGTCGCGGATGCTCAGGGGGCCGCCCGCGGGGTCGGTCACGGCGAGGCCGCTGCCGTCGGCGCTGATGGCCGCGGTCAGGCCCGCGGCGCCCAGGATGGAGATCACGTCGGCGATGGTCCCGGCGCCGCTGAGGTCCACCGTCTTCTCGATGCCGCTGGCGTCGGTGAACTGGATGCTGCCCATGCTCCAGCCGTTGCCGTGGCTGATGGCCGACAGGGCCGTGGTGGGATCCAGCCGCGGCGAGAGGTCGCCGAAGCCGGACAGCACCGAGCGGTCCGAGCCCAGCAGCTCGCTGCCCGGCACGTTGATGCCGATCTGCGTGCTGGGTCCGATGCGCACCTGCATGATGTTGGTGTCGCCCTGGTACTGCACCTCGCCGGTGGCCGAGCGGATGAACGGATCCAGGTCCGTGCGGAAGCCGCCGAAGAGCGAGCTGCCCTCCACGGACTGGTTGAGCAGCGAGATGGCCTGGCCGATGACGCCCTCCACCTCCGCCGCGCCCACGTTGCGCGTCTGCCAGTTGCTGGACGCGCCGGAGACCTCGCGGCGGGCCACGGTGGCGGCGTCGCGCAGCACCTCCAGGAGGTCCTGCAGCGCCGTGTCCGTGTTCTCCACGATGGTCCGTGCGCGGCCGATGTTGCTGCGGTACTGGTCGTTCTGCGACAGCAGCGACTCGTAGTGCCGCGTCAGGCTCACGCCGCGCGGGTCGTCGGCGTAGGAGTTCACGCGGCGGCCGCTGGCGCTCTGCTCCTGCAGCTCGGCCATGCGCCCCAGGTTGTTCTGGGTGCCCAGGTAGATCATCTGCGCGATCTGATGTTCGGTCACTCGCAAGGCCATGGTCCTTCCTCGCTCGTTAGAGCATCTCCAGCACGGTGCTGAAGAGGGTCTGCGCCGCGGCCACCACCTTGGCGGAGGCGGCGTATGCGTTCTGGTAGCGGGCCATGTCGGCCGCCTCCTCGTCCAGGCTCACGCCGCGCACGGCGTCCAGACGGGTGTTGAGGGCGTCCACCACCTGGGTCTGGCTCTCGAGCTGCAGCCGCGTGGCCGCCGCGTCGGAGGCGATCTGCGTGATGAGGCTGCCGAAGACGGCGGGCAGGGTCTCCTCCCCGTCCACCGGATCTTCCAGGCCCAGGCCGGCGATCTCGCGGGCCACGTCCGTGTCGCCCGAGAGGCCGCTGCGGCTGAGGGCCACCAGCTCCGGGTCGTCCACCAGCTCCTGGTTCACGGCGATGGTGG
>DAOTGJ010000012.1:0-17969 GCA_035447065.1 Candidatus Krumholzibacteriia bacterium | reverse complement strand
TCGCGCGACAGCTCCAGCTGCTGCACCTCGCCGCGCACCACCACGGAGCGGCCGGAGAGGATGATGTCCACGGTGCCGTCGCTGCGCTCGGCCACGTCCACCTTGGCCAGGTCGGAGATCTGGCAGAGCAGGTACTCGCGCTGGTCGCGCAGGTCGTTGGCGGTCTGGCCGGGGCCCTCGGCCAGCAGGATCTGGCGGTTCAGGTCCGCCACGCCCTGCAGCAGGCTGTTGAGGGTGGTCACCGAGGCCTCGATCTGCTCGTCCATCTCCACCGCGAGCTGGTCCAGGCCCGCGGCGGTGGTGCTCAGGTCGCCCGCCAGGAGCTTGCCCTTGTTGAGCACGTCCTCGCGCAGGGCGGTGGTCACCGGCGGCGAGGCCAGCTCGCTCCAGGCGGAGAAGAAGGCGTCCAGGGTGGTGCCCAGATGGTTCTCGGCGGGGGTGCCCATGAGGGCCTCCACCTCCTGCAGGGCCACGTCGGCCTGGTCGTAGCGGGCGAGCTGGGACGACTGGTCGCGCAGGCGGCCCACCAGGAACTGGTCCGTGAGGCGGCGCACGCCCAGCACGTCGGCGCCGCCGCCCAGCATGCCGTAGCTGGTGTTCAGCGCCAGCCGCGTGCCCGTGGACACGCCCTGACGCGTGTACCCCTGGGTGTTCACGTTGGCGATGTTGTGGCTGGACGTCTGCATGGCCGCGCCGGCGGAGAACAGGCCCGAGAGTCCGATGTCGAGGATGCGGTTGATGCCCATGGGTCCTCCTCAGGCCTTCCGGGTGATCACGCCGCCGCCCGCCGTGGCGGAGAGGGCGCCGCTGCCGTCGTAGGTGCCGCTGCGCGAACGCAGGCCGTGGCTCACGGCCTCGGCCTCGCCCGCCACCAGGTCCAGGCAGAAGCGGGCCAGGCGGTCGTTCAGGGCGTTCTGGCGCTCCAGCGCCTCCACCGTGGTGCGCAGGGCCGTGGACAGCGCGCGCACCTCGTTGGCGCCTGCCACCGGCCGCTCCGTGATGGTGCTGAGGCGGGCGTCGGCCGGCAGGCCCAGCTCGCGGGCCGCGGCCTCCTGGGCCTCGATGCGGCGCTGGCGCACCCCGTCGGCCTCGGCCTGGCGCGCGGCCCAGGCGTCGGCCAGCTCGTGCAGGCTCCCGGTGTCGTGCAGCCGCAGCAGGCGGTTCTGCTGGGTCAGGGTCCGGAGCAGTTCCGCGTCCACGCGGACCTCCCGCGCGAGGGCGTCGCGCAGGCGGAGCATGGCGGCGGAGGGGCGGGTCGCGGTGGTCATCGCTCGGCCTCCTGGTTGGGGGCGTCGGCGCGCAGTTCGGCGTAGAGGCCGCCCACGCGCTGCACGTAGTCCTGGGTCTCGCGGAACTCCGGCACGGCGCGGCCGGCGCGTTCCACATGGCCCGGGCCGGCGTTGTAGCCGGCCAGGACCAGGGGCAGGTCGTCGCCGTAGCGCTCCTGGAGCCAGGCCAGGTAGCGGGCGCCGCCCATGATGTTCTGCGCGGGATCGGCGGGATCGGTCACGCCCATCTCCGCGGCCGTGGCCGGCATGAGTTGCATGAGCCCCCGCGCGCCCTTGGCCGACACGGCGTCGGGCCGTCCCGACGACTCCTTCACCATGACCGCCAGGATGAGCTCCCGGTCCACGCCGGTGGCCGCGGCGGCCGCCTCGATGGCGGGGCCGTAGGTGCGCAGGGTGTCGGCCACCGCGGTGCCGGCGCGGGCGGCGCGGTCGGTCAGGGTGTCCTGGGCCGCGGGAGTGTTCGCCGTGGGCGCCGCGGTCGTGGACTCGGCCGGCGCCGCGGCGGGCTGCGGCGGCCGTGCGCCGTAGGCCTCCAGGGCCCGACGCACGGCCGGCCTGGCCGGGGTCGGCACGGGCGCGGACGCGTCCCCGCCGTCACCGGTTCCCGCCTGCTCCTGCAGCAGGGGCAGGTAGCGCTGCAGGATCATGTCCTTCACGCCCAGGCCGCCGGTGCCGGCCAGCTGGCCGGCCAGCTCCTGGTCCAGCATCTCGCGGTAGGTGGCCATGCCCCCGCCGCTGTCGGTCAGGTCCGATTCGATGACCGTGCTGCGCATGCTCTTGAGCAGCAGGTTGAGGAACAGGCCCTCGAACTCCTCCGCCGCCTTGGTCAGCGCCGCCTCCTGGGGCCCGCGCGCCGGCGCCCCGGAAGCCGTCAGGCTCCGGGTCGCGTCGTTGGCGAGGGGCGTCATGGCGGTCACGGTCCGGTCCCTTCCTACATGATCACGAGTTCGGCCTGCAGGGCGCCGGCCTGCTTCAGGGCCTGCAGGATGGCGATGATGTCGCGGGGGCTCGCGCCCACCTCGTTGAGCACGGCCACCACGTCGCTCACGGTGCCGGTGTCGGGCACGTGGATCACCGACGCCTCCTTCTCCTCCACGTCGGCCGTCACGGTGGGCGTGACCACGGTGCGGCCGCTCTCGTTGAAGGAGTTGGGCTGGGACACGTCGTAGCGCGTGCGGATGACCACCTTGAGGTTGCCGTGGGCCACGGCGGCCTCGTTCAGCCGCACGCCCTTGCCCACGATGATGGTGCCGGTGCGCTCGTTGATGATCACCTTGGCGGCCTGGTCGTCCTCGGCCGGCAGCTCGCCCATGCGCGCGATGAAGTCCACCGGCTGGGCGTTGAAGCCCTCGGGCACGTGGACCTCGATGCGCTGGGCGTCCTTGGCCGTGGCGGTGCCGGTGCCGAAGACCTTGTTGATGGCGTTGGTCACGCGCTGGGCCGTGGTGAAGTCGGGGTTGTGCAGCAGCCAGGCCATCTGGCCGGCCTGCATGAACTCGCCGCCCGCGCGCTCGGTCACGCGGCAGCCGTTGGGGATCATGCCCACGGTGCTGTGGTTCTTGCGGATGGAGTTGTTGCCGCCGCCGGACACGTTGAAGCCGCCGATGGACACGCTGCCCTGGGCCACGCCGTACACGTCGCCGTCCATGCCCTTGAGCGGGGTCATGATGAGCTGGCCGCCCTCCAGGCTGGAGCAGTCGCCCAGCGAGGACACCTTCACGTCGATGCGGCTGCCCGGCGCCGCGTTGGGCGACAGGTCGCCGGTGATGACCACCGCGGCCACGTTCTTCAGCTTCACCAGCGCCGGATCCACGGTCACGTCCAGGCGCTCCAGCATGGCCGTGAGGCTCTGCACGGTGAAGGCGCTGCTCTGGCCGTCGCCGGTGCCGTTGAGGCCCACCACCAGGCCGTAGCCCAGCAGCGGTTCGGCGGCCTGGCCCTCGAGCACGGCCAGGTCCTTGATGCGGGAGTAGGCGGCGTCGGCCTCGGGCGCGGTGAGCACCAGGAAGCCGAGGATCGCCAGGACGATGCGCTTGCTCATCGGTGGTCGCTCCTAGAACAGCCAGTTGACCAGCTTGGTGACCAGGCCCGGCTCGCTGCTGGCGTTGATGGGGCCGGTGCCGTTGTAGGCGATGCGGGCGTCGGCGATGTGCGTGGACAGGATGGTGTTGTCGGGCTGGATGTCGCGGCCGCGGCAGAAGCCCGTGATCTCGATGAGCTGACGCTCGCCGTTGATGTCCACCATGCGCGTGCCCGCCAGGCGGTAGTCGCCGTTGCCCATCTGCTCCACGATGCGGGCGGTGATCTCCGCCTGCAGGTTGCCGCTGCGCTGGGTGTTGCCGCTGCCCGAGTACTTGTTCTCGGTCTCCAGGCCCCAGTTCGTCAGCACGTCCAGGAAGCCCAGGCCGGGCCCGCCGGACACCTCGCTCTTGTTGTTGGCCGACGTCTGGGCCGAGGCGTTGGCCGTGGTCTGCTCCACGATCTGGATGGTGATGATGTCGCCCACGTTCAGGGCCTTCATGTTGGTCACCAGCGACGCCCCGGACTCCAGGTCCACCAGCGGCCGCCCGGCGGCGGCGTTGGGCACCGGGCCCAGCAGCAGGGCGGCGAGCACGGGAACGGCCAGGCGCACGATCGTCTTCATCCTCTGCCTCACTTCCGCCAGGCCACGCGGCCCGGCCCCACGACGCGCCCCGTCACCAGGTGCCCGTCCAGTTCGTTGCGGACCGAGATGATCTGGTCCGCGGCTCCATCCTGCCTCGCGATGCCGCGCAGGGTGACCTCCACCCCGCCGCGGCCCAGCACCAGCTCCACCGGGTCGCCCTGGAAGACCAGGGGCGCCGTGCGCACGTCGGCCTGCCGCAGCAGATCGCCCGCGCTCAGGGCGCGCGTGGTCACCTTGCCCAGGGCCGACTCCTCGCCCACCAGCAGGCCGGGCTCCAGCTGGGAGAGGTTGCGCCACTCCCACGCCAGGGCCTCGCCGGTCAACGGCTCCCCGTCGGCCAGGGCGCCGCGGGCGCGGGCCACGCGGCCGAAGGCGTGGCAGGTCACCACGGCGGTGAAGCGCGTCACGCCGTGCTCCGTCTGCACCTGCACCGGCACCGCGTTGCGGCCCGGCGCCAGGGGGCCGGGCTGGGTCAGGGTCAGGGTCCAGGCGCCGGCCACCGGCACGTCGGGCAGCTCGCCGTCCAAGGCCACCGTGCTGGGCGGCGCCTCGGGGTCGCCGGCCGGCAGCCAGGGCTGCAGGGCGGCCTGGAGGGCGGCGGCCAGGCGGTCCGCGGCCACCGGCGCGCCGCTCACGGTCACGGCGCAGGCCTCGGCGCCGCGCAGCACCACGTCGTCGGCCAGGCGGTGGGAGGCCAGGGTGCGCAGCAGGCTGCGGCGGTTCACGGTGTAGGTGCGGCCGGGCGTGCCGCGGGCCACCAGCACCAGGTCGGCGGCGGCGGCGGGCACCTCGCCCCGGGCCACGTCGGCCAGGGTCACGCGCAGGCCGTCCACGCGCGCGGCCTCGGGCAGCTCCAGGACCCAGGCGCGCGCGGCGGCGGCCGTGCTCAGCACGGTCGCCGTCAGCAGCAGCAGGGTCAGGCGGCGGGCGGTCACGGTCCTACCTCTTCAGGGTGTTCACGGTGGACATCATCTCGTCGGCGGCGTTGATGGTGCGCGCGTTGAGCTCGTAGGCCCGCTGCGCGGCGATCATGCTCACCAGCTCCTCTACCGTCTCCACGTTGCTCATCTCCAGGAAGCCGCTGGCGATCTCGCCCAGGCCGTCCAGGCCGGGCTCGCCCAGCTGGGGCTGGCCGCTGGCGGCCGACTCCAGGAACACGTTGCCGCCGCGGGCCATGAGGCCGCCGGAGTTGGGGAAGCGCGCCAGCTCCAGCTTGCCCACGTCGTTGACCGTGGCGGTGTCGCCGGCCAGCAGCACGGACACGGTGCCGTCGCGGGCGATGCTCACGTCGGTGGCGTCCACGGGGATCTGGATGGGCGGCTCGAGCAGGTAGCCGGACGAGGTGACCAGGTTCCGCTCCGCGTCCATCTTGAAGTTGCCGTCGCGGGTGTAGCCGATGGTGCCGTCGGGCAGGCGGATCTGGAAGAAGCCGTCGCCCTCCACCATCAGGTCCAGGGGGTTGCTCGTCTGCTTGATGAGCCCCTGGCTGAAGTTCTTGTTGGTGGCCACCATCTTGACACCGTGGCCGATCTCCACCCGGGTGGGCGCGGCGTCGCCGTCGGCGCGGCCGGTGGGCACCACGGACTCGTAGAGCAGGTCCTGGAATTCGGCGTGGCTCTTCTTGTAGCCCGTGGTGTTCACGTTGGCCAGGTTGTTGGAGATCGTGTCGATGTTGGTCTGCTGGGCCTTCATTCCCGAGGCCGCGGTGGTCATTGCCCTCAGCATGCTCGTTCCTCCTCAGGGCCTAGGCCTGGGTCGCCAGCTTGTTGATGCCCTCGTCCAGGGTGCGGTCCTCCGCCTGGAGGATCTTGGCCCCCATCTCGAAGGCGCGCTGCGCCGCGATCATGCCCACCATGGTGTCGATGGGATTCACGTTGCTCTCCTCAAGCACGCCCTGTTCCACCTTCACGGTCTCCGCGGCCATGGCGGTGGCGGGCATGTCGGCGGGGGTCTTGAAGAGCGTCTCGCCCACGTGCTGCAGGCGGCCCGAATCGGGCACGTTCACCACGTTCAGCCGGTTCACCTCGGCGCCGTCCACCAGCACCGCGCCGTCGCCGCGGATCAGCAGCTCGCCCTGGGGCAGCACGATGGGTCCGCCGGCGCCCAGCACCGGATCGCCGGCCATGGTCACCAGCTGCCGCTGCGCGTCCAGGGTGAAGGCGCCGCTGCGCGTCAGGTAGGTCTCGCCGTTCTTGCTGACCTGGAACATGCCGTCGCCCACGATGGCCACGTCGGTGGCGCGGCCCGTGGCGCGCAGCGTTCCCTGGGTCATGTCGATGGGCGCGCGCACGTCCAGGATCAGGTTGCGCAGATCCGCCCGCGACGGCCGCGCCAGCTGGCCGCCGGCCGGCAGGTTCTGGAGGTTCTGGTCCACCGGCGCGGTCCCGCTCTGCTGCTCCACGACCTCGGTGAGCACGCGCTTGAATCCCGCGCTGTTCACGTTGGCCAGGTTGTTGGCCAGCACGTTGGTCTTGTTGAGCTGGATGTTCATGGCCGTCTCGGCCGTCCGCAGTCCCTTGAGCACACGCTCTCCTTCCGCCGGGGACACCGGGTCGGCGGACCAACCGCAAGGGACGTGCCATGGGTTCCGGGCGGGAATCGGGGGATTGGAGGGCGCGGGCGCGGCGGAGTCGCGCGGGAGTGGTCGGTTCCCGGCCGCCGGCGGCCGGTTTCAGGACAGAGAAGGCCCGACGTCGCGGACGACGTCGGGCCTGGAGCGGACGGAGCCGGATGGGGCCGCTAGCCGGTGGCCAGCAGCATGTTGATGTGGTCCTGGAGGTGGGCCAGGCCATCCTCGTCGATCTGCGTGAAGAAGACCGCCACCTCGTAGTAGGCGATCTCGTCGGTCTCCGATTCCGGCAGCACGCGCACCACGATGCCGTCGCAGCTGGCGCGCGCCGTCTCGGTGCCGCCGTCGGCGCCGCGCACGGGCAACTCGAGCTCCATGTTGAGCTTGGTCATGGGCTCGATGAAGTGGTCCGACTTGAAGTAGATCCCCGAAGAGCTGATGTTCAGCGTCTGCATGGTGGCAGGCTCATGGCTGCCGTCGGGTCGGGGAATCTTGACCGCGAGCTTGAGGTTCGCATCGACGCGCTGGCCTTTGCGACGCTCCGGGCGGTTGGCGCTCATCGTCCGCTCCTTTCAGAGTCCGATCTGCCTCCGTGAGGCGACATGGTATCCGGTCGTCCATCGGATCGACAAGCCAAAACCGTGCCTGCCGCCGACGGAAAACCGGACCCCCTGCCGGACTCCGGTTCCCCGCGCTACTTCTTCTTGTGGCGCATCTTGCGCAGCCGCTTCTTACGCTTGTGCGTCGCGATCTTCTTGCGCTTGCGCTTCCTGCCGTTGGGCATGCTTCCGCCTCTCCTTCATATCTGGCTCAGGGTTCCGGTCAGCGGCCCGGGCGCACCGACGCGATCCGCGCCGGCCTGCGCACCCAAGGCGACGAGCGAATATAGCAGACCAGGCCGCCGGGGGCAAATGGCTTTCAATCCTCGGGATCGACTTCCATGCCGGGATTCAGGCGGCCCTTGAGCTCGTTGGACGCCTTGAAATAAGGCACCTGCTTGGCCGGCACCGCCACCGAGTCCCCCGTGCGGGGATTGCGGGCGGTGCGGGAGCGCCGGCTCTTCACCTTGAAGGAGCCGAAGCCGCGCAGCTCGACCTTGTCGCCGTCGGTCAGGGCCACGCTGATGTTCTCGAGGATCATGTTGACGATGATCCCCGTGTCCTTCTTGCTGACTCCGGTCCGGTCGGCGATGCGCTCGACCAGTTCGGCCTTGGTCATGGTACCTCTCCCATGCGCTGGGTCCTAGCGGGGCGGAACGGCCAACACTGGTAGCACACGGCTCCGCGCCGCACAAGGCCTTTTTTACGCAAGTCGTTGATCGCGAGGGATTTGGCAGGGATGTGACAAAAAGATAATGTTTCCCGCGCTTGCGGCGTGCTGGAAACGGCCTGTGCGACAACAACGGAGAGCGTCGGGGGCCGGATCAACAAGGCGCCTGCAGCGCAGGAAACATTGTACGGCCTCCATGGCAAGGGACGGGCCCGAAAGCATCGACACGAGTTCGAACGCGCCAACATCTTCATATCCAAGAAGTTGCGGCGGTTCGCTGGGAAACAGCAGAAAGCCCGGCGACCGCGGCCGTCGGGCTTTCTGAACGATCGGGAAGCCTGGGATCGTGCGATCCGCTACGCGCCCTCTCCATGGAGCCTGCGGAACAGGTCGGCATGGGCCGGCGTGCACACGGCCCCGCGCCGCCCCATGACGATGGCCGCCGTCTCCAGGGCCCGCTCCACCTCGAAGCGCTTGCCGCGGCCGTCGCCCCAGCTGAAGTTGCCGATGCAGGCCCGCGGGAATCCCGCCGCGAACACGTTGGCCGCGAAGCCCACCGTGGTGGCCGTGTTGAAGGTGGTGCCGATGGCGCTCTTGGCGTGCTCCCCCATCATCAGCCCCAGGAAGCGCGTGCCGGTCTCCTCAGGGCCCAGGCCCGCGTTCACCTTGATCAGGCCGTAGTTGTTCTTCAGGTCGCTGTTGGTGGTGTCGGCGCCCAGATTGGTCCAGCTCCCCACCAGGGCGTGCCCCAGGAAGCCCGCGTGCTGCTTGTTGGCGAAGGGCAGGAGCTGGCTCTCGGCGATCTCGCCGGCCACGCGGCCCACCGGCCCCACCACCACCTCGGGACCCACCGCCGCGAAGCTCTTGACCATCGCGCCGGCCGCCAGGGCCAGCGGCCCGGCCAGCACCACGTGGGGCTTCACGGTCACCTCGCGCTCCAGCACGATGGGCCCGTGGCGTGCGTCCAGCACCACGCCCGGGTCCAGGGTCACATCCACGCCCGTCCACACGCCTGCATCGCCCAGGACCGTCACGCCCTGGGGCGCGATGGCCAGGGGCCGCAGCATGGTCTCGCGCCGCCAGACGGGGTCCGTGCCGGGCGCGGGCGCCACGCCGAAGATCTCGCGCGCGTAGGGCTTGCCCTTGATTCGGGCCGCATCCGCCGCGATGGCCTCCCCCAGCTCGGGCACGCGGTCCCAGAGCCGGCGCCAGGCCCGCACCGGCGCGCCCGCGTCGCCGCGCGGCTCGGGCCGCCACGGCGTGACGGGGCGGTTGGGACGCACCCAATCCCCATCCGCGGCGGCATCCCAATCCCGCCAGGCGTCCAGCAGGGCCAGGGCTTCCGCCGCGCCTCCGCTGCGCAGCAGCAGGCCGTCGTCGTCATGGACGTCCTGGTCCGTGGCGGCGCGCGCCAGCACCTCGGTCAGTTCATGGCCGCGGCCGGCCAGCCGCGACGAGAGCCAGAGCACCCGATCCACCCTCTGCAGGGCCGCGCGCGCCGCGTCGGGCCCGGCCGTCCAGCCCGCCGGCACCTGCACGTCCTGCACGCCCTGGAGCAGGCCGCGGGGCAGCAGCACGCCCACGGCGTCGTCGCGCTCCGCCAGCAGGAAGCCCAGGCGCTCGCGCAGATGGAACAGGCCGCACGGCAGCTCGTGCACGGGCACGCTCCAGCTCAGGGGCCGGAAGTGCTGAGCGGTATGGTCTTCGAAGAGGACGATGGCCAGGCTCACGTTCGTATCCTCGTGGTGGGTTTCAATCCAGGTCGATGCGGAGGATGACCGGGGTCCGGGCAGCCTCGGGAGGGGTCCAGACGGCCAGCTCCGCCGGCGCAAGCCCTTGCCAACGTTCGCCGTCGACGCTCCAGCTCACCGATAGGCACCGATCTTGCGATTCCGCCACGCGGACGGAGACCGCGTTCTCGGCGGCGGCCTGGCGAGAGGCCAGGTCGACGGCGAGGACGGGGACCACGTCCACGCGGGCATCGAAATGGAATTCGCTGCCCAGGGCCGGATTCGCGGCCAGGATCCCCAGGATGGGGACGAGCAGGCGTCGTCGGTGCATGGTGTCGTCCTTGGTGTCGAGGCCGGAACCGCGGCGCGGAGCCGTCGTCAAGCTGCCGGGATTCTGCCGGACCGACCTGCAGAATGCACCCGAAAAATCGGTCAAGGGGCCTTCGGCGCGGCCGATGATCCCCACGAACACCACCGGAGCGGACACCCGTGCACGACAGATTTTCCGGGTAGGAGACCTACTCACTTCGAAGGAGTCGGAAATCATGCGTAAGTTCTTCACCCTGACCCTGCTGGCTCTGACCATCATGCCGATGGCCGCCCTCGCCCTGGACTCCGCCCAGGACGGCAAGGTGGACGTGCTGGTGGCCCTGAGCGTGGCCGAGACCGTGGAGCTGGATTTCGGCGCCGTGGCTGACGCCGACGGGACCGTGACCCTGGACCTGACGGACACCATCGCGTCCGATCCGGGCAACATCCACCAGGGCGGCACCGTGGCCAGCGGCGTGTACACCATCACGGGTTCCGCCAGCACCCTGGTGGACGTGGACATCGCCGCCGCCAACGCCAACGGTCTGCTCCTGTCCAACTTCACCACCAACGCCGGCGCGGGCACGTTCCCGCTGGTGGGCGTCTCCACCGACGGCACCGGCGCCCTGGCGCTGACGCTGGGCGCGGACCTGCAGGTGCAGAGCGGCGTGGCCGCCGCGGGCTCCAACCAGAGCCTGAACTTCACCCTGACCGTGACCTACAACTAGTCGCGATCCGCAGGACCAGGAACGGGGAGGCTCCCAGGAGCCTCCCCTTCTTCATGCCTGGCACACGCCTTGCCCTCTGCCGGTGGGAAACCATGGCCCGCGAACCGGGAGAGGTATGCAACCCTTTGTCCGACAGTCCATTGGCCTGATCCTGCTGCTCCTCTGCAGCGGGTTGTGGGGCCTGCCGCCGACCGCCGCCGGCGCGGAACTGGCCATCTCCGAGACCACGGAGCTGGATTTCGGCGCCGTGGTGGACCGCAACGGCGCGGTCACCATCGGCCTGTCGGACAACGTGATCTTCGACCCCTTCGGCATCCACGTGGGCGGCACGGTCAGCACGGGCGTGTACCGCATCACCGGCGACCCCTTCGCCACCTTCAGCCTCTCGGTGGTGGGCACCAGCATCGGCGGCCTGTCCATCGACAGCTTCAACACCAGCGAGGGCACGCCGCCCCTGCTCAACGTGGCCCTGGGCATCACCGGCAGCCTGGACCTGCGCCTGAGCGGCCGCGTGACCGTCAACAGCGCCCAGGCGAATCCCGGCCTGAACCAGCCCCTCTTCTACACCATCTCCGTCAACTACAACTGAGCTCCCGCCCGGGTGGCACACGCGTTGCGATCCTCCCCGTGGAGGAACGGCGCTCCGCGCGCGTCCCTTGCCGGAAATCCCGGGATCGTTGTGCTCAGGGAGGATTCTGTATGGTTTGGTCATGGAGGAAGCGGATCGGGACCGTCCTGCTCTGGACGGGAATCGTCCTGGGTGGCGGGGTCCTGGACAGCCGGGCGGGCGGCCTGACCATCGCGCCCACGCGTCTGGTCTTCGAGGGCAAATCCCGCGTGGCCACCGTCCACCTCTCCAACCGGGGCGAGACGGAGGCCACCTACCGCATCCTGGTGCGTGACAAGCGGATGCTGGAGACGGGCCAGATCGTGGACATCGACGTCCCCACCCGCGACGAGAACCCCGCCAGCGAGGCCGTGCGCTTCTCCCCTCGCCGCGTGGTCCTGCCGCCCGGCGGCACCCAGACCGTGCGCGTCATGCTGCGCAACCCCAGCAGCGGCGAGCTGGGCGCCGGCGAGCACCGCACGCACCTGGTCTTCCAGTCCGTGCCCCCGGCGCCGGAGCCGGGCGCGGACGAGGGCGTGGTGGCCCGCGCCATCCTGGAGACCAGCATCCCGGTGATCATCCGCCGCGACAATCCCGCGGCGGCGCTGGCGTTCTCCCTCGCCGCGCTCGACACCGTACCCGATCCCGCGGGCCGTCCCGTCCTGAACCTGACCCTGGAGCGCGACGGCGACCGTTCCGTGTACGGCGATCTGAGCGTGGACTGGCTCCACGACGGCGACCGCGTGCCCTTGGCCCGCCTCAACGGGCTGGGCGTGTACCACCCCACCCCGCGACGGATCATGAAGATCCCCCTGGCCCTGGCCGCCGACGCCGCCCTGGACCGGGGCGAGCTGCAGATCGTCTTCCAGGAGACGGAGCTGGGCCACGGCGACCTGCAGGCCGCCGTGACCGTGGACCTCACCCCCATCGCGCCGGAGTAGGATGACCGCTGCGACCGCACGTCCGCGCTTCCGCGCCCTCCCTCTGGGGTGGGCGCTGCTGGCCGTCCTGGCGACGGTCGGCGGCACGGCGTGGGCGCAGGCGCCGCGGCTGGACGAGGACCTGCTGGTCATCCTGGAGGTGCGCCTGGACAGCGAGGTGCTGAGCCCCGGCGTGCTGGGCTACCAGTCCCCCGCGGGCCCCCTGCTGCCCCTGGGGGCCCTCTCGGACCTGATGGAGTTCGCCGTGGAGGTGGAGCCGCGCGCCGGCCGCGCGCACGGCTGGCTCGGCGATCCCTCGCGCACCTTCCGGCTCGATGTCCGCGGGGGCGTTTCGACCAGCGGCGAGGAGTCCGTGCCCGTGGCGCCGGGCGCCGCCGTGGCCGGCGACGACGACATCTACGTGACCGCGGACCTCCTGTCGCGCTGGCTCCCCGTGGACGTGGGCGTGAATCTGAGCCAGCTGCTCGTCCGCCTCCAGGCCCGCGAGGCCCTGCCCGTGCAGAAGCGGCTGCGGCGCGAGGCCCTGCGCGCGCGTCAGCTCGCCGCCCACACCGGCCGTCCGGACCTGCCGCTGGAGAAGGCGGAGTACCAGGGCTTCACCTGGCCGCTCATGGATCTCAACCTGGAGTACCGCGGCCGCAGCGACGCCATGCGGCCCCTGGCCTCCGTGCAGGCCAGCGCCGACGTTCTGGGTTTCTCCACGGATCTGCACGCCAACCACGACGGCGGCCGCGGCCTGGAGTCGGCCCGACTGCGCCTGGGCCGCACCGATCCCGACGGCGGCGAGCTGGGCCCGCTGCGCGCCACCCGCTACGAGTTCGGCGACCTCTACGCACCGAGCACGTCCATGGTCCTGCGCGGCAAGCTGGGCCGCGGCGTGAGCCTGGACAACCAGCCCCTGCGCCAGCCCGACCGCTACGACGCCACCGCCATCGGCGGCGACGGCCCTCCCGGCTGGGAGACCGAGCTCTACGCCAACGGCGTGCTGCTGGAGGTGGGCGAGGTGGACGCCGAGGGCCGCTACCTCTTCGAGGACGTGCCCCTGCTCTTCGGCCGCAACGAGTTCCGCACCGTGCTGTACGGGCCCCAGGGCCAGTCCCGCGAGCACGTGCAGGTCACCACCGTGGGCGGCGAGATGATCCCGCGCGGGAACGTGCGCTACCGCCTCTTCGCCGTGCAGGACGAGCGCGCCCTGCTGCTGGACGACGACCGCCTGGCCGTCACGCCGGACCGCGGCCTCTGGACCACCCACGCCGAGGCGGGGTTGGGCCTGCTGCGCAACCTCTCGCTGCTGGGCGCCGTGACCACGTCGCCCCTGGAAGGCCAGGACCACGCCTACCGCACCCTCGCCGCCCAGTCGGTGGTGCGCGGCCTGCACGTGCAGACCACCTGGGTGGACGACGCCGACGGCGGCACCGCCCTGGGCCTCACCGCCCAGGGCGCCCTGCTCGGCCGCACCCTCAACCTGGCCCACGAGCGGTTCGACGGGTTCCAGAGCGACGCCAACGACGCCGGCCAGCAGCGCACCGCCGAGACCCGCCTGCGCCTGGGCGGCAACACGCGCTGGCGCGGCCGCGGCCTCGCGTACGACCTGAAGTACGAGCACACGGGCTACGAGAACCGCGGCATCGTGAGCCAGGACCTGGTGGCCCTGCGCGGCGCCACGAGCCTGGGCCGCACCCAGCTCAACTCCCGCCTGGACTGGCGGCGCAGCCAGACCGTGTCCGGCGGCTACGACCGCGTGGCCATGGATCACCTGCTCAGCGGCTCGCTGGGCGGCGTGCTGGTGCGCGGGTCGCTGCGCTGGGGCTTCGCGCCGGAGTCGCAGCTGGAATCCCTGGCCGCCAGCGCCTCCTGGCGTCCGTCGCGCGACCTGCGCCTGAGCGGCCGCCTCCAGCGCACCCTGCTGGGCACGGGCACCACCAGCGTGGGCGCCAGCCTGACCATGCTGCTGGACTCCTTCCAGCTCAGCCTGAACGTGTCCGACGACGACCACCAGAAGCCCTGGTTCGGCGTCTCGCTGTCCACCTCGCTCACGCGCGAGCCGGACAGCGGCCGCCTGCACGTGCAGCGCAACCGCATGAGCGACGGCTACGGCGCCACCGCCCGCGTGTTCCTGGACCGCAACGCCAACGGCCTCTACGACGACGCCGACGACCCCCTGCCCGGAGTGCAGCTGGACGGCACCGGCCTGCCCGGCGTGGTGTCCACGGACGCGCGGGGCCAGGTCTTCGTGGGCGGCCTCCCCGCCCACCGCGAGCGCGACATCACCCTGAACGTGGATTCCATCGACGACCCCTACCTGCTGCCCAGCCTCGCGGGCCTGCGCGCCACCGGCCATCCCGGCGCCCACGTGGTGCTGGACTTCCCGGTCACCTTCGCGGGCGATGTGGAGGGCACCGTGTACGCGCTGACCACGGGCGGCAAGGTGCCGGTTCGCGGCGTGGTGCTGGAACTGGTGGACCTCACCGACCGCACCCTGCGCACCTGCGTGAGCGAGTTCGACGGCTACTACCTCTTCCAGGAGGTGCCGCCGGGCTGGTACGAGGTGCGCGTGGTGGCCGACAGCCTGGCGCGCAAGAACCTGCGCCTGCCCGCGCCCGTGGCCGTGAGCGTGAGCGCCGAGGGCGGCGTGAGCGCGGGCAACGATTTCACCCTGCGGCCGGTGACCGGCCGCGTCGGAATGAGCACGCCTTGATCCCGAACGCCATCGGACGCCTTGCGGCCCGGACGGCCGCGGTTCCTGGGAGGAAGTCATGCGACGAGAGCTGATCCTCGCGGTCCTGTGGGGCCTGGCCATCCTCTGCGGCTGCGCGGAGACCACCCTCGGCCCGGACGTGGTCGTCCCCGCCGACATCGTCCTGGCGCCCGCGGCGGTGGTGATGGATGCCGCCGACGTCGCCGCCGTCCAGGCGTTCGATCCTGCCGCCGGAACGCTCGTGCTGGACGCGGCGTCGGACCTGGCGGGCCGCGCGGCCGCCGGCGATGTCCTGATCGCGGGCCCCGCGACGGCCCTGCCGGACGGCCTGCTGCGGCAGGTCACGGACGTGCGCGTCGACGGCGACCGGACCATCCTGGAAACCGTGGCCGCGCCCCTGACGCGGGCGGTGCTGTCGGGCGCCTGCGCCGGTTCGCTCGCCATCACGGCGGCCGCGGCCGACTCGGTCTGGACCGCGGCGGGCGTCGCGACGGCGGAGGCCGGCGCGGGCGAGGCCTTCGCGCTGGACCTGGAGCTGGCCCCCTTCGACGCCGACGGCAGCGCGGCGACCGCGCAGGACCGCCTGGCGCTGAGCGGCCGCGTGGAGCTGTCCGGGGCCGTGGATCTGGGCCTGACCGTCGCCGCCTCGGAGCTGACCGGCTTCCGCTGGCTGGCCACGCAGTCCCGCGTCACCGACCTGAGCGTGGCGGCGGGCGACGACCTGGCCGGCGGAGCCTGGCAGCAGGACCTGGCCGTCGTCGTCTACCCGCGGACCGTGCTCATGCTGGGCGAGCTTCCGCTCGTCCTGCGGCCGATCCTGCGCGTGAGCCTGGACGTGGAGGCCGCCCACGCCGCGGGCATGACCGTGGCCTACGACGTGGACACCACCGCCAGGAGCGGCGCCGCGTTCGCATCGGGCGGCTGGGAACGTCTCACCGAGGCCGTGCACCGCGCCGGTCCGCTGACCCACGGCATCGATGCGCCCTCGTCCCTGACGGTCACCGTGCGGAGCCGTCTGGAGCTCCGGGTCTTCGGCGACGAGGCCCTGGCCCTGACCCAGGCCGGCGTGCTGCGGGCGGCCGCCGCGGAGCAGGAGGAGGCCGGGCGCACCACCCTGACCGGATCCATGGCCTACGGCCTGGAGGCGTCGGTGGATTGCGCCATGGCCCGCCTCGGCGCCGGCGCGCCCGATCATGCCGACGGCTGGACCGCCCTGGAGAGCCTGCTCTGGACCGACGGCCAGTCCGTGGGCGGCCTGCCCGCCACCCCGTCGCGGCCGTACCCCGAAGACGGGGCCGCGTCCGTCCCCGCCACCGCCAACCTGTCCTGGGACGGCGACTCCGTGGCCGACGGCGTGACCTACGACCTCTCCCTGGGCACCACCCTGCCGCCGCCTCTGGCGGTCGCGGGCCTGGCCGCCCTGGAGCACCAGCCCCAGGACCTGGAGCCCGGCGTCACCTACTACTGGCAGGTCACGGCCCGCAACGCGGCCGGCGCCACCTCCGGCCCCCTCTGGAGCTTCACCGTGGGCGGCAGCGTGGGCGCCGAGCCGCAGCCGCGGTTCCACGTGGTGGCGCTCACGCCGGACTCCTTCTCGCTGGGCCACAGCGTGGAGCTGCTGATCTCGGTGGCGAACCAGGGCGCCGCGGCCGCCGGGTCCGGCATCGCGGTTTCGTTCCCGGATCTGGACGACGTGGATGACGGGGCGCGCATCGACAACTCCGGCAGCAGCACCGGCGACGCGCCCGGCCTGCTGGTCACGCCCCGCGGCGGCACCCTCGCCGACGCCGACTGCGCCCCGCGGTCCGCCTCCCACCTGCTGGTGGAGTACGCCGACACCAACTGGTACGCCGGCGAGCAGAACACCCTGCGCCTGCGCGTCACTCCCCGCCGCGTGGGCGACTTCCGCGTGCGCGTGCGCAGCTCGCTGGCCCTGCCCGCGAACGGCTGCGAGGCGGTCACCGCCCTGCCCGAGGGCGGCGTGGCGGCCGTGGACCAGCAGGGCCACGAGTGCCGCGAGTTCACGTTGACCGTGCGCGAGCCCGAGCCCGCGCCGGTCTTCCGCGCGGTGAGCCGCTCCGCCGACGCCGTGGCCCTGGGCGAGAGCTTCGACCTCCACCTCTCCGTGCTCAACGCCGGCGACCCCAGCGCCCAGGCCGGCATCATGGTGATCTTCCCGGACCTGACCGGCGCCGGCGACGCCGCCCTGATCCGCAACTACGGCAGCAGCACCGGCGACAGCCCCGGCCTGATGATCCACCCCGTGGGCCAGACCCTGCTCACGCCGGATTGCGCGCCCATGCCCGCCGCTTCCGTGGTGGCGGAGTACTGGGACGCCAACTGGACCGCCGGCGAGCGCAACGACCTGGGCCTGCGCATCACTCCGCGCGCGGTGGGTACGTTCACCTACCTGGTGCGCAGCGTCATGCAGCGGCCGCTGGCCGCCTGCGACCCCGTGGTGGGCACGCCGGACGATCAGGCCGACGTCGTGGACGCCCTGGGCTACCCCTGCCGCGCCTACACGGTGACCGTGCGCGAGCCCCGCCCCGAGCCGGTCTTCACGTCGCACACCCGCACGGCCGACACGATCACCCTGGGCCAGAGCTTCGAGCTGAACCTGACCTTGGCCAACCAGGGCGACGCCAGCGACGACGGCCTGATCAGCGTGGGCTTCCCGGACCTCACGGACCCCGCCCGCGCGATCAACGCCGGCAGCAGCACCGGCGACGACCCCGGCCTGGCGATCCTGCCGCCCGGAAGCATCATCCAGGCCGCGGACTGCGCCTCCCGGACCACCGACGCCGTCCTGGCCGACTACCGCGACGACTTCTGGACCCGCGGCGAGCGCAACGACCTGCGCCTGCGCATCACCCCGCAGGCGGCCGGCACGTTCACCTACACGGTGAGCGGCGCCCTGAAGCGCCCGCTGGACGCCTGCGGCGCGGAGACCGCGGTACCGGAAGGAGGGGTCGCTGGCGTGGATGCGCGCGGACGGCCCTGCCGGACCTACACGGTGACCGTCCTGGCGCCCTAGACCCGACCCGGAGCGGCCGGCGATAAAAACGTGGGGGAAAAAAGAAGCGCGGAGAGTTCGCTCTCCGCGCTTCTTCGATCCTGGGTGGTGGAGCCTAGGGGGGTCGAACCCCTGACCTCATGACTGCCAG
>DAOTGJ010000011.1:75766-86009 GCA_035447065.1 Candidatus Krumholzibacteriia bacterium | reverse complement strand
TCAGCCGCAGAGCTTGACGATGCGCTCGAACTCCTTGTCCACCTGCTTCTGGCTCTCCTCCAGCCGCCACTCGTTGCCCGGCTTGAAGAGGTGGCGGAAGCGCACCTGCTTCTTCATCCACTCGGTGATGGGCGGACGGTCCTCCTTGGGCTTGTACGTGAGCTTGTACTGCCCGTCCTCCACCTCGAACAGGGGCCAGAAGTTGTTCTCCACGGCCTCCTTGCACAGCTCCATGCCCAGGGCGGGATCGAAGCCCCAGCCCACGGTGCAGGGCATCAGGATGTTCAGGAACGCGGGGCCGTCCACGCTCAGGGCCTTCTCCACCTTGGCCTGCAGGTCGCGCCAGTGGAAGGGCGTGGTCTGGGCCACGTAGGGGATCCGGTGCGCCACCATGATGGCGGTCAGATCCTTGCGGTGCTGCTCCTTGCCCTGCTTCACGGCGCCCGCCGGCGAGGTGCTGGTGTGCGCGCCGAAGGGCGTGGCGCCGGAGCGCTGGATGCCCGTGTTCATGTACGCCTCGTTGTCGTAGCAGACGTACAGCATGTTGTGGCCGCGCTCCATGGCGCCGGACAGCGACTGCAGGCCGATGTCGTAGGTGCCGCCGTCGCCGCCGAAGGCGATGAAGTTCATCTTCTCGCGGGGCACGGGCAGGTCGCCGCGCTTCTTCAGGGCGCGGAAGGCGGTCTCCGCGCCGCTGACCGTGGCCGCCGCGTTCTCGAAGGCCGTGTGGATGAACGGCGTCTTCCACGCGGTGTAGGGGAAGATGGTGGTCACGACCTCCATGCAGCCCGTCGCACCGCCGACGACCGTGTCGGGGCCGGCGGTCAGCATGATCTGGCGCAGGATGTTGGCGCCGGTGCAGCCGGCGCACGCCCGGTGCCCGCCGGACAGGAGGTCTTCGTTCTTGGAAAGCGTCTGCAGATTCACAGCCATGTCGGCACCTCCTCTAGAGCCGGACACCCAGCAGGTTGACGTCCTCGGACTTCTGGCCCCCGGCGATGGCCTGGAGCTGCGCGATGAGATCCTCGATCTGGGTCGTGTCGGTGTCGCGGCCGCCCAGGCCGTAGATCCAGTTGTGGATCTTGGGGGCCTTGGCCTTGCCGTACAGCGCGGAGCGGATCTCCATGAACAGCGGCCCGCCGTGGGCGCCGAAGCTGGCGGACTTGTCCATCACGCCCACCACCTTCGCCTTGCCCAGGGCCTTGGCGATGGTCTCGGCCGGGAAGGGACGGAACATGCGGATCTTCACCAGACCCACCTTCACGCCCTTCTCGCGCTGGGCGTCGATGACGTCCTTGGCGGTGCCGCAGGTGGACCCGATGGCCACGATGATCAGCTCGGCGTCCTCGGTGCGGTACTCCTCCAGGAAGTCGTACTGCCGGCCGGACAGCTTGCCGAACTCGTCGAACACCTTCTTGATGGTCTTGGGCGCCCGGTTCAGGGCCTCCATCTGGCTGACCTTGTGCTCGAAGTAGTAGTCCGTGAGGTCCAGCGGACCCACGGTGATGGGTTTCTCCACGTCCAGCAGGGAGTAGCCCGTCTTCAGGTCCTTGGGACCGATGAACTTCCAGGCGTCGTCGTCCTCCAGGATGTGCAGCGACTCGGCCGTGTGGCTGATGATGAAGCCGTCGTAGTTGATCATCACCGGGATCCGCACGTCCTTGTGCTCGGCGATGCGCCAGCACATCAGGGCCGTGTCGTAGGCCTCCTGGGCGTTCTCGCAGAAGAGCTGGATCCAGCCCGCGTCGCGGCCGCCCATGGTGTCCGAGTGGTCGTTGTGGATGTTGATGTTGCCCGACAGCGCGCGGTTCACCACCGGCATGCAGATGGGCAGGCGCAGCGACGCCGCGATGTAGACGACCTCCCACATCAGGGCGAAGCCGGCGGAGCTCGTGGCGGTGAAGGTGCGCGCGCCCGTGGCGGCGGAGCCGATGGCGGCGCTCATGGCCGAGTGCTCGCTCTCCACCAGCACCATCTCGGTGTCCACGCGGCCGTCGGCCACGAAGTCCGCGAACTTGTGCATCATCTCGGTCTGGGGCGTGATGGGGAAGGCCGGCGCCACGTGCGGACGCGCCTGGCGGAAGGCGGTCGCCACGGCCTCGTTCCCGGTCAGCCCGACGTACTTCTGCTTCATGGGACTCTCCTTTCCGTGGCTACTTCTCTTCGCGGACCATCACGATGGCCGCCTTGCCCTTGGCTGCGGGCGGGCAGTGCTGCGCACAGATCCCGCACCCCTTGCAGTGATCCAGGTGGAAGCCCTTCATCAGGGTCTTCTCGCCGGAGGTGTCGATGTCGATGGCGGTGTCCGGACAGTAGATCCAGCAGAACATGCAGTGGATGCAGTTGTCCGCCACGAAGGTGGGCACGTTGGAGCGCCAGTCGCCGGTCTTGAACTCGGCGGCGTTGCCCGCGTCCTGGATGATGCCGCCCTCCAGGAGATCCTTGGTCGGGATGAGACTCATTCGGACATCAACTCCTCGTAGGCCCGCTCCACGGCGGACACGTTGCCGTCCACCACGGCCTGGCTGAACTTCTTCTTGAGGCGGGAGGCCATGGCGCCGGTGAGCTCCTCCAGGGAGATCACGTCGCCCACCTTGGCCAGCGCGCCGATCATGGGCATGTTGGGGATGGAGCGCCCGAAGCTCTCCTGCGCGATCAGCGAGGCGTCCACGGTGAACACCTTGCCCCCGGTGATGCCCAGGCGCTTCCGCACGGCGGCCGGCGTGTCCATGGTGTTGATCAGGAACACCGTGTCCGGCGTGGTGCCGTCGGCCACGCCGGCGGCGGCGGAATCCATGAGCGTGGGATCCAGGACGATCACGAAATCCGGATGCGCGATGGCGCAGTGCAGCCGGATGGGCCGCTCCGAGATGCGCGTGTAGCCCCGCACGGGAGCGCCGCGGCGCTCGGGACCGTACTCGGGGAAGCCCTGGCTGTGCATTCCTTTATCGAGGACCGCCTCGGCCAGGAAGGTGGCGGCCGTCTTGGCCCCCTGCCCCCCGCGGCCGTGCCAACGGATCTCGGTCATCTTCGCGGCCATCGTCACACTCCTTGCTGGACTCGGCGGGGCCCGTGCCCCGATGATGAACCCTGCCGCAAAGGTAGCGCGCGCCGGAAGTCGGTCAACTGAAAAGCACTATCAACACTAGGGTTATCCGATTTTCAACACTCGTTGTCGCCCGACGGGCGCCCGCGCCGTTCCCGACCGGACGCTTTCAAGGCCCAACTGCTTCACCCACAAGGGGATGCATCGATGACCGGCAAGCATGTGAGGACCGACGCCCACGGGGTCAGCTTCCGCGCCGGCGAGACCGTGTGCCGCGTGGAGGTGGGCGCCGGACGGCTGGCTGCCCTGCCGGAACGCCTGCACGGCCGGCCGGCCCTGGTGGTGATGGATGCGGCGGTGGCCCGCCGGCAGGCCGCGCGTCTGGATCCGGTGCTGGTGGACGCCGCCGGCGCCCCCCTGCCCCGCCTGGAGCTGCCCGGCGGCGAGGACGTGAAGACCCCGGAGAACCTCCTGCGCCTCTGGCGCCGCCTCGCCGCCGACAACCTCACGCGCGACGGCGTGGTGGTGGGCGTGGGCGGCGGCACGGTGCTGGATCTGGCCGGCTTCGCCGCGGCCACCTGGCAGCGCGGCGTGGAATTCCTGGCCGTGCCCTCCTCGCTGCTGGCCTGCGCGGACGCGTCGGTGGGCGGCAAGACCGCCGTGGACCTGGACGGCCTCAAGAACCCGGTGGGCGCCTTCCACGCCGCGCCCCTGGTGGTGGTGGATCCGGACCTGCTGGCCAGCCTGCCCCGCCGCGAGTGGCGCTGCGGCATGGCCGAGGTGGTCAAGACCGCCATCCTGGGCGCCCCCGGCCTTTTCCCCGCCCTGGAGGCCGAGGCCCCCCGCCTGCGCGCGCTGCTGGCCGCCGGCCGCGACGACGAGCCCCCCGCCGGCATCGGCGCCCTGCCCTGGAGCGACTGGCTGCTGCAGACCGTCACGGCCAAGGCCCGCGTGGTGGCCTCGGACTACCGCGAAGGCGGCCGCCGCCGCGCCCTGAACCTGGGCCACACCCTGGCCCACGCCCTGGAGCCCCTGCTCGGCCTGCCCCACGGCGAGGCCGTGGCCCTGGGCATGTGCGCCGCCACCCGCCTGGCAGCGGCCCGCGGCGTGTGCGCCGAGCGCACCGTGACCCGCATCGTGGCCCTGCTGGACGCCTGCGGCCTGCCCACCTCCGTGGCGCCCCCCGCGCTGGCCGACGCCGCCCCCTACGTGGAGCGCGACAAGAAGAAGTCCGCCGGCGCCGTGCGCTGGGTCCTCCCCGCCCGCATCGGCCAGGTGGTGCTGGACGTCAAGATCCCCCTCTCGGAAGCCCTCCCCCACCTGCATGCCTGATAAGCGACGTCCCCCGGCCCAGAGGGCCGGGGGACGAGCCGACTCGCGTGGAATGCGAATGGCGGCGCGGAGGGGCCGACCCGCTCTATTTGCTGAGCACCACCTTGGACGTCCGCACGGAGACCCCGTCGTCCAGCCGCACGAAATACACGCCGGCCGCCGCCACGGCGCCGCGGTCGTCGCGGCCCTGCCAGACGGCCTCGTGGGCGCCCGGGCTCAGCACGTCGTCCTGCAGCGTGGCCACCACGCGGCCGCGGGCGTCGTGCACGCGCAGGTGCACGCGGCCCTGACGCGGCACCTCGAAGCGGATCAGCGTGCGCGGGTTGAACGGGTTGGGGGCGATGGAGGTGAGCGCCAGGCTGCGCGGCGCGTCATCCACGCCGGTGCCCGTGGCCACGGGATCGGAGTAGCCGCCCACGTGGCCGTCCACGTCCACGGCCACCACGCGGTACGTGCCCGGCGCGCCGTCCACGGCGAACTCGGTGACCGGATGCGTCACCTCGCCCAGCATGGCCTCGGCCGCGTACGGGGGATCCGCCAGCGTGCTGCGGTAGATCACGTAGGAGGCCGCGTCCGCGGCGGCGCAGGCGTCCCAGCGCAGCATCGTGGCGGACTCCTCCAGGCGCGCGTTGGCCACCTTGGCCGGAGCCACGGGACGCGCGTCGGGGCCGCCGAAGCAGCCGCGGTCGTTGGGCGAACCGTCCGGGTCGGCGCAGGCGGCGTCGGGGTCACCCGCGTCCAGGCAGGGCGAGTGCAGGGCCAGGCCGAAATCGCCCGCCGCGGCGTCCACGAAGAGGGGGTCCGCGGCCAGGTCGTGGGCGCCGGCCGGGAAGGCGCCGTAGGCGTCGCCGGTCTGCCAGAACACGTTGTGGTCCGCGTCGTAATCCGGCAGCGAGCCCAGCAGGGCGCCGCTGTTCTGCGTGAACACCGTGTTGCGCACCAGGCCGGGGCCCGCGCCCAGGGCGAAGACCGCCGGCAGGCCCTGGTCCGTCACGTTGCCGTGGAGCACGGAGTTCTCCAGGGTGAACGCCGCGCCCTGGTCCATGTAGAGGCCGCCGGCCAGGGTGCCGGCGCGGTTGGCCACGAGCTCGCAGTTGCGCACGTCCAGGGAGCCGCCCACCACGGAGACCGCGCCGCCCGAGTAGTGGCCGCGGTTGGCCTGCAGGCGCACGTGGCGCAGCGTCACGTCCGCGCCCACGGCGCTCACGGCGCCGCCGCGGTAGGAGCCGAAGTTGCCGGTGAACTCGCCGCCGTCCACCAGCAGCGAACCGCCGCTCACGTACACGGCGCCGCCCAGGTTGGCCGCGGCGCTGTCCAGGCAGGCGTTGGCGGTGAAGACGTTGTCGCGCAGCTCCGCGCCCGCGCAGTCGTAGAGGGCCACGGCGCCGCCCAGGGTGGCGCGGTTGCCGCGGAACTCGCAGTTGCTGATGAGCGGAGCGCCGTTGCGCGCCATGACGGCGCCGCCGGCGCCGAAGCCGCCCAGCTGGTCCGCGTCGTTGTCCACGAACACGCAGGCGTTGATCCACGGCGAGGCGTTGTTGCTGAACACGGCGCCGCCGTGATGGCCGGGAGCCGGGAAGTCGAAGGCCAGGCCGCTGCAGTCGTGGAACTCCACGCCGTCCACGCCGCCGTAGTCCTCGGCGCCGGCCTGGAAGCGCACGGCGCTGTTGAGGCCGCGGATGCGCGTGGGCAGGGTCTTGGCGTCGCGCGTGGCGAAGTCCTGGCTCCAGCCGCCGAAGATGCGCACGGTGCCGTCCACCTGGATCAGCTCCAGGTAGTCGCCCGCGGCCACCATGACGGAGTCCAGGCCGGTGCAGGCCGACACGGCGTCCTGGATGGTGTGGGCCGCGGTCTGGGGCGTGTCGTAAGGAGGCGTGTCGTTGCCCAGGGCCGACACGTAGCGGGTGCGGTAGCCCAGCAGCCGGATGGGCTGGGGCGAGAAGCCGAAGCCGTCGCGCGTGTCGCCGTTGGCCACCACGCAGAAGCGCGCGTCCTGGGTGCTCTGGTTGGCCACCGTCCAGGTGTGGCTGCCGGAGTTGGGGATGCCCTGGGCCACGGGGATGTCGAACTTGCCGCCGTCCACGCTCATCCAGATGTCCACGGTGCTGCAGGCCGCGCCGCCGGTGCTCCAGCGGATCTCCACCGGCAGGTCGGCGTACATGGTCTCGCTGGCCAAGGGGGCCAGCACCTGCACGGTGGTCTCGGGGATGGCGAGCTGCACCTGGGTGGTGGAGGTGCCGATCAGCGAGGCGCCGTACTCGATCCAGAAGTAGCCTGCATCGCCCCAGCCGGAGCCCCAGGAGTTGCGGACCTGCCAGGCGCCGGCGCCGCCGCAGGCGCGGTCGTCCCAGCCCACGATCACCACCAGGTGGTTGGTCCACGTGCCCACGTCCGTGCTGAAGCAGCCGCCCTCGTAGTCCTCGAGGTAGGTGCTGGAGAAGATGCCCGAGCAGACCGGCCCCTCCATCAGCGCGTTCTTGATCTGCGTCACGTCGTTGGCCACGTAGTTCCACCCCTGCACGAAGGCGAAGGGCAGCGCCGTGGCCTGGGTGCAGGCGTGCAGGAAGTTGGGGGCGTAGGGGTTGGCGCCCTCGCGGTTCAGCCCGTAGGTCTGGCCCACGCTGTACACCGCCGACGCCCAGCCGCCGCCGCAGTCCGCGCCGTACGGATTGCACTCGATGCCCTGCTGCTCGGACAGGTCCAGGTCCACGCCGTAGTGGATCTTCATGTGGGCCTCGATCTGCCCCATGGCCGCGAAGTCCCAGCAGGAGCCGCAGCCGCCCTGGTCCTTGACCAGCGTCATGCGCTCCAGATCGCGCCAGCTGAAGTTGGACGGGAGGTCCGCCTTCTCCGCGTAGATCTTCAGGTGCTCCTGATACTGCTGCTCGTAGTCGGGCGGCAGCTGGTACCCCGTGGGATAGCGGGTGCCCTCGTGGGGCTGGGTCTGGGCCGCGGCCGACAGGACCGTGGAGGCCAGGACCAGCAGGACCAGGGCGACGGGCAGGCGCGCGGAAACGGCGCGGCGCGGGAAGGCGGGCATGGCGACCATCCTGTGGACTGATGCGAGGCAACGGCGGGGTCGGACGCGGGCGACGGAGCGCGCGGGGCGCTCCACCGCCGTGCAACATGATACCCCACCGGGTCCCGATGAGGCAATTTCCCATCGGAACCTAGGTGAAACGGCGATTTCAGGGCGATCGAGGGTCGCGATGCAGGGATCGGGCCGTCACCAGAGGCCGGCGGGATCGAAATCCAGGATCACGTCCACGCCGCGGTGCCGGTCCTTGAGCACGCGCACGCCCTCGGCCAGCCAGGCCTTCTGGGCCGTGCCCAGCTCGCCCTTCACCAGGATCTGGTGGCGATGGCGGTCCTGGAGGCGGGGGAACACGGCGGGCGCCGGCCCCAGCACGGTGAGGTCCTCGCGCGTGAGGTGTTCGCGCAGCAGCCCGGCGAGCTGGGCGGCGGCCGCCTCCACCGCCGCGAGCCCGCGGCCGGTCACCCCCAGGCGCAGCATGCGGCGGAAGGGCGGGTAGTCCACGGCGCGGCGGTGCTCCAGCTCCTCGGCGGCGAAGCCGGCGTAGTCGTGGCAGGCGGCGGCGATGAGCACCGGATGCTCCGGCTGCCAGGTCTGGAAGATCACCGTGCCCGCGTCCTCGCGGCCGGTGCGGCCGGCCACCTGGGACAGGAGCTGGTAGGCGCGCTCCTGGGCGCGGAAGTCGGGCAGGTGCAGGCCGTCGTCCGCGGCCAGCACGCCCACCAGGTCCACGCGCGGGAAGTGGTGACCCTTGGCCACCATCTGCGTGCCCACCAGGATGTCGCCTTCGCCGCGCAGGAAATCGGAAAGGATGCGGGCGTGGCTGCCGCGGCGGCGCGTGGTGTCGTGGTCCAGGCGCAGCACGCGCGCCTCGGGGAAGAGGGCCTGCAGCGAGAGCTCCACCTTCTCGGTGCCGCCGCCGGTGGGCCGCGTCTCCTCGTGGCCGCAGGCGGGGCAGGTGTCGGGCACCGGACGCGAGAAGCCGCAGTAGTGGCAGAGCAGGCGCCGCGGCCGCAGGTGCACCGTGAGCGCGATGTCGCAGCTGGGGCACAGGGCCGCCTCGCCGCACGCCGAGCACTGCTGGGTGCGCGCGTAGCCGCGCCGGTTGTAGTAGACGATGGCCTGCCGCTCCCGCGCCAGGCTCCCCTCGATCAGGTGCAGCAGCCGTTCGCTGAAGCCGTCGCGCGACGGCTGGCCGCGCATGTCCACCACCTCCACCAGGGGCAGGCTGCCCACGGGGCGGTCGCGCAGCTCGGCCAGGTGGTAGCGGCCCTCGCGGGCGTTGCGGTAGCTCTCCAGGTCCGGCGTGGCGGAGCCCAGGATCACCGCGGCGCCGGCGGCGCGGGCGCGCACCAGGGCGGCGTGGCGGGCGTGGTAACGGGGCTTCTCGTCCTGCTTGTAGGAGGTCTCGTGCTCCTCGTCCACCACCACCAGGCCCAGGTCGCGCACGGGCGCGAAGAGGGCCGAGCGCGGTCCCAGCACCACGCGCACCTCCCCCGCCGCGGCGCGCTCGTGCACGCGGCAGCGCTCGCCGGCGGACAGGGCGCTGTGGATCACGGCCACGTCGTCGCCCAGACGGCCGGCCACGCGGGCCTGGGTCTGAGGCGTGAGGGCGATCTCGGGCAGGAGGATCAGCACGCTGCGGCCGCGGTCCAGGGCGTCGCGCGCGGCCTGCAGGTAGACCTCGGTCTTGCCGCTGCCGGTCACGCCGTGGAGCAGGACCGTGCCGAAGTCGCGCGCCGCGAGCAGGCCGGATACGTGGGCCAGCACCGCGCGCTGGTCGGCGGTGGGCTCGGGAGTGCGGGCCGCTTCGGGATACTCCGGCGCCTCGTGCCGCGACGCGCGCCCCTTGGTGCCCGGCTTGGGGGGGTGGAACAGCGGCAGCACCTCGCCGGCCGGCAGGGCGTAGTAGCCGGCCATCCAGTCCAGCAGGGCGCGGCGGTCGCCGTCCACGCGGTAGGCGGCGGGCAGCACCGACGCCGCGGCCTTCAGCCGCACGCCGTCGACCTCCGTCACCGCGCCCGCCGCCTCGCGCACGCCCGTCACCAGGCCGATCACGGCGCGGCGGCGTCCGAAGGGCACGGTCACCAGATCGCCCGCCGCCGGCGCCGGGCCCTCGGCCGGCGCGAGGTAGGTGAAGCTCCGGTCCAGGGGGACCGGCAGGATCACCTCGAGCAGCAGGGTGGTCTCCCCCGCGGGGGACGGTGCGGTCATGACGGCTCCGGGAGCATGAGGTCGCGTGCGGGCGTGCGGGGAATCTAGCAGGCGCGGCGCGGTCTGCCCAGCCCGCCTCTTCGCGGGAGCGGGCTCCTGCGCCGCGCGTCATCCCGGACACGACGATTTTGAAGAAGGCGGGGCCCGGCTGTCGCCATCGTATCCGCGGGACGTCCGCCTCACGGCGTTCGTCCCATACCTAGGACCGGCGCATCACCGTGCGCCGCATCCCCAAGGAGGACGCGATGAAGCGATCCATCCCGAGCATCCTGGCCCTGCTCATGGCCCTGATGATCGTCTGCGTGACGCTGCCCACCGCCGCGATGGCGGCGGGCGACGACACGTCGGCCGATCCCAACGACCTGGGCGACGGGTCCGATCCCGGAGACGAGGACAACTCCGCCGGCGGCAACGACGGCGACCCCGACTCCGCAGGCGACGGCCTGGGCATGATGGACGATCCGCTCGGCCTGAACTCCGTCGGCGACGGCTCGTTCAGGGACGACCTGGTCCGCATGCAGCTCGCCGCCCTGATCGGCGTGCCCGTGGTCCTGCTCTAGGACCGGACGCACGGGAGCCCGCCTCCTCGCGGAAGCGGGCTCCTGCGCCGTCACCGG
>DAOTGJ010000011.1:0-75666 GCA_035447065.1 Candidatus Krumholzibacteriia bacterium | reverse complement strand
CCGGACGCACGGGAGCCCGCCTCCTCGCGGAAGCGGGCTCCTGCGCCGTCACCGGCTGGGAACGGCGCGTTACTCGTGGGCCACGCCCAGGTGCTCGTTCACCGTGTCCAGCAGCCGCTGCGGGCTGAAGGGCTTGGTGATGTAGCCGTCGGCCTTGACCTTCTCGCCCATCTCGCGGTCCTCGCGGCTGTTCTTGGCCGTGAGCAGCACCACGGGGATGGAGCTGGTGCGCAGGTCCTCCTTCAGCAGACGGCAGGTCTCGAAGCCGTCCTGGCGGGGCATCATCACGTCCATGATGATCAGCTCCGGCTGGTGCTCCTGCGCCATGCGCAGGGCCTCCTGGCCGTCGCTGGCCTGCAGCACGCGGTAGCCCTCGGCGTCCAGGCTGAAGTCCAGGATGTTCAGGATGTAGGGCTCGTCGTCGACGATCAGGATCTTGCGCAAGGCGGTTCCTCCGTGTCGGGCCGTGGCTGGCGGGTTCTCTCCGTATGATCGGCAGGACGGCGTCTAGCTTGACACCGTCTCGGGCTCGGGTTCGGGCAGCGCCAGGGAGCGCCGGTCCTGGATCTCGCGGACGGCGGGGCCGAAGGTCCGCGCCTCCTCCAGGAACGGCCCCAGGCAGCGCGGGCAGAACTGGCGGCCGGAGCCGTCCTCCATCTCGGCCAGCGCCTCCTCCAGCGCCATGGCGCGGCGGTAGGGCCGGCCCTGGAGCATGGCGGTCAACGCGTCGGCCAGCGAGAGCAGGCGCGAGCCCAGGGGGATCGCCTCGCCCACCATGCCGTCCGGGTAGCCGCTGCCGTCGTAGTGCTCGTGGTGGTGCTTGACGATCTGGATCACCTGCTGCGGCGCGTCCAGGCTGCCCAGCAGCTCGATGCCCGTGTCCACGTGCTGGTGGATGAGCTCCCACTCGTCCTGGGCCAGGGGCGGCTGCTTCTGCAGGATCTGGTCGGGCACGCCGGACAGGCCCAGGTCGTAGGTCTGCAGGGCGAAGGCCAGGTCCTTGAGCTGCTCGCGGTCCAGGTTCAGGCGCCGGGCCGTGGCCACGCAGATCTCGTGGCAGGCCTCGGCCAGCTCGTCGTGGCGGGCGCGGCGGATGGCCACGCCCTTGCGCAGGGCCTTGAGCAGCTGCTGGAACTCGCTGGCGGCGCGCTCGTGCTCCGAGGCGCGGCGCAGGATGCGTCCCATGCGGCCGCACAGGGCCTCCAGCAGCAGGCGGTCGCGCTCCGTGAAGGCGTGGCCGTCGATGCGGTTGTTGACGTTGACCACGGCGGCCACGCGGCCCTCGTCCAGCACCGGGGCGCTGAGCAGCGAGCCCGTGCTGTAGCGGCGCGACTTGCCCTCGGGCACCTCCGAGTCCTCGCGCTCCACGTTCTCCACCAGCAGCGTCTCGCCCGTCTGCCACACGCGGCCGGCGATGCCCTCGCCGCGGGCCAGACGCGTGTTCTGCACCACGTGGTCGTCCAGGCCCATGGCGGCCTCGATCACCAGGTGGTCGCCGCCGGCGTTGGGCGTCATCAGCGACACGATCTTCACGCGCATGAGCTCGCCGGTCCACTGGATGAGCTTCTCGGCGAAGGTGCCCACGTCCACGTAGCCGCCGCGCACCGCGGCGCTGCGCTGCACGATCTCCTTGCGCCGCGGCAGCAGCGCGTTGAAGCGCACGCCGCGGGGCTGCACCCGCTCGCCCCAGAGGCGCCCGCCGTGGCGCGTCACGATGTCGCGGCAGATGGCCAGGCCGATGCCCTGCCCGCCGTGCTCGCGCGTGCTGGAGCCGTCCACCTGGTAGAAGCGGTCGAAGATGTAGGACATCTTGTTGTCCGGGATGCCCACCCCGTTGTCCTCCACCACGATGCGCACCGACGACACGCCGTCCAGCAGGGACAGGTGCACGTTCCCGCCCGCGGGCGTGAACTTCAGGGCGTTGTCGATGAGGTGGCGCACCAGCTGGCGGATCTCGTCGCCGTCCACCCACAGCGGGATCTCCTCGCGGTCGCAGTGCACCGTGAGATTGATCTCCTTGGCCGCGGCCTGGCTGCGCGCCGCGCCCTCCACGCCGCGCACCAGCGCCACCAGGTCCGTCTGGTGGCGGTTGAACTTCACCTGCGAGCCCTCCATGCGCTCCAGGTCCAGCAGGTTGTTCACGATGCCCGTGAGCTTTTCCGCCTCCTGGTCGATCACGCGCAGGAACTCGCCCATGGAGGCGGCGTCCATGCGGTCGCGCCCGTGCAGCAGGGCCTCGCTGTAGGCCTTGATGGACGTCAGCGGCGTGCGCAGCTCGTGGCTCACGTTGGCCACGAAGTTGTTCTTCAGGTCGTGGTGGTAGCGCAGGCGCTCGGTGGCCAGCACCAGTTCCTGGTTCTGGCGGTGCATGCGGGAGTAGACCTCGGCGGAGCTGATGGCCGTGGCCGCCTGCATGGCGAAGAGCTCCAGGCGCTCGATGGTCTTGGCCGACGGGCGCATCCGGTCCACCGGATCGTCCACGCTCAGGTAGCCGCTGATCTCGCCCTCGGGCGAGGTGAGGGGCACGATGAGCAGGTCGCGCTCGTCCCACTCCCCCTCGTGGCGCTCGCCCAGGTCCGGGATGTAGCCGCCGAAGGCCGCCTCCTCCTCCTGGCCCTCCACGTAGGGGATGAAGTAGCTGTTGGAGACCTGGTACTGGGGCTGGGTCATCTTGCGGAACTCGGCCAGGCTCAGAGGCAGGTCGCGCAGGTAGGCGCGCCCCTCCTCGTCGATGCCCGCGAAGGCGCGCGCCTCGAAGGCCTTCTCGCCGGCGTCGTAGATGCGCAGCAGCACCATGCGGAAGCCCAGGGAGCGGCGCACGGCGTCGGCCACCTCGTTCAGCAGGTGGTCCACGTCGTGGTAGGCGTGCATGCGCGCGGAGATGCTGAGGATGTCCTCCAGGCCCTGCATGCGCTCCTGGCGCTCGGTCAGGCCGTTCAGGCGGCTGCGGTAGCGGCGCGCCTGCCAGACCAGGCCGCCGGCCAGCAGCACGGCCACCAGGACGGTGGACCAGAGGCCGCCGGGGAAGGCGGCGGCGGTCACGACGGCCGGGATCATGGACATGACGCGTCTCCTCAGCTCTGCTGGGCCAGGTGCGCGTTCACCGTGCCGATGAGGGCGCGCACCGAGAAGGGTTTGGTCAGGAACACGTCGGCGCCCGCCTGCAGCATGGCCGCCTGGGTGCGCTCGTCCTGCTTGGCCGAAAGGGCCACGATCAGCGTCTCGCGGAAGTCGCCGTGCCGGCGGATCAGCCGCGTGGTGTCGATGCCGTCCAGCCGCGGCATCATGATGTCCATCACGATGACGTCGGGGCGGAAGGCCGTGAGCCGGTTCATGCACTCGATGCCGTTGCTCGCGGTGGCCACCTTGTAGCCCTCGTTCTCGAAGGCCTGCGCCACGAGGCCGGCCAGGCTCCCCTCGTCCTCCACGATCAGCACCCTGCGCGTCGCCAGCATCCCGTCCCCCTAGCGGTCGTCGGCCGCGTCGTCCACGCCGGCCGCGACGGTGTCCCAGGCGGAGGCCACGGGCTCGCGCCGCTCCTCCACCACGATGCTGCCGGGCCGGCTCTTGCCGAAGCGCTTGAGCTCCGCCGCCACCGAGTTCACGCGGCCCAGGTGCTCGAACTCGCCCGTGCTGTCCACCACCACGGCCACCGTCACGCCCACCGGCGCCACGCGCCGCGACTCGCCGGTGCGGTCGCGGCTCTCGATCCAGCCGCGCGACCAGTCCTCGGGATCGTAGAGGAAGCGCTTGCGCGCCTCGAACTCGCGCACGATGGCGTGGGCCACGCCCACCGCCGCATCCGCCGGCAGCACGGCCACGAAATCGTCGCCGCCCACATGCCCCAGGAAAACGTCGTGGTCCACCGAGGCGGCGGCGCGCTGCAGGCACTCGGCCAGCAGCGACAGCATCTTGTCGCCCCGGTTGTAGCCGTAGTGGTCGTTGAAGGGCTTGAAGTGATCCAGGTCCACGTAGAGGAAGCCGAAGGGTTCGCGCGCGGTCAGGCGCCTGGTCAGTTCCTCTTCGATCGCCAGGTTTCCGGGCAGGCCCGTCAGGGGGTTGGCGTCGCGCTGGTTGCGGGTGAAGCGCAGCATGTTCTGCACGCGGAGGATCAGCTCCTCGTGGACGAACGGCTTGACCAGGTAGTCGTTGGCGCCCTCGCGCAGGCCCTGCACCTTGTGCAGCACGTCGCCTTTCGCAGTGAGCAGGATCACGGGCACGTTGTGGGTGCGGTAATCGCGCCGCATCGATGCAAGCACCTGGAATCCATCGAGTTCCGGCATCATGACGTCCAGGATCACCAGGCTCGGCAGCTCCGTCGCCATGGCCGCCAGAGCGGCCTGCCCGTTCGCGGCGGTGCGAACGGTAAAGCCTTCCTGCTCAAGCAGATAGGTCAGGATGGTCCTGATGTTGGGTTCGTCGTCGACGACCAGGATCGTTTCGGCGTCCCGCATCTTCCCCCACCATGCAAAATCCGAGGCGGACCCGCCGCATGCGGACCCGACGGCTCTGCAGGCAAGGGCCGTGCCATTCGGGAATCATGGGGAGCGCGGGGGAAGGACGGGCCCTCAGTCCCCGTCGGCCCAGGAGACGATGGGCCGGCGGGCGAAGCTGTCCAGGGTCAGCGGATCCGGGCGCCCGGCCTGGAGCTTGGCCATTCCCGCACGGGCGATCATGGCCGCGTTGTCCGTGCAGTAGACGCGCTCCGGCGGCAGGTGATGGAAGCCGCCCTTGGCGGCCAGGACCGCGGTGCGCTCGCGCAGCAGGCTGTTGGCGGCCACGCCGCCCGCCAGGTACACGGCCGCCACCCGGTGCTTGCGCGCGGCCTTGAACAGGCGCGCGGTGAGGCTGTCCACCACGGCCTCGCGCAGGCCGTGGCACACATCGGCCACGTCCTGCTCGCGGAAGGGCCGCGGCAGCGCCTCCACCGCCAGACGCACCGCCGTCTTCAAGCCGCTGAAGCTGAAGACGATGCGCGGGTCCTTGGCCAAGGGCCGCGGGAAGTCGAAGCGTCCGGGCTCCCCCTGCGCCGCCATGCGGTCCACGGCCGGACCGCCCGGGTAAGGCAGGCCCAGGAGCTTGGCGCACTTGTCGAAGCACTCGCCGGCGGCGTCGTCCAGGGTCCAGCCCAGGCGCTCGTAGCGGCCGATGCCGCGCATGAGCACCACCTCGGTATGCCCGCCCGAGACCACCAGCACCGCGGCCGGGAAGACCATGGGAGAGGTCAGGTCGTTGGCCAGGATGTGACCTTCGATGTGGTGAACGCCCGCCAGGGGCAGCCCCGCCGTCCAGCACAGGGCCTTGGCCGTGGACAGCCCCACCAGCAGGGCGCCGATGAGGCCCGGCCCCGCCGTGACCGCCACGCCGTCCAGGTCCGACAGCGCCAGGCTCCGCCGCGCCAGCAGCACGTCCACCAGGGGCAGCAGGTTCACCAGATGCGCGCGCGACGCCAGCTCCGGCACCACGCCGCCGAAGTGGTCGTGCAGGTCCACCTGGCTGGAGACCAGGTTCTCCAGCACGCCGGTCTCGCTGTCCAGCAGGGCCACGCTGGTGTCGTCGCAGGACGTCTCGATGCCGAGCACCTTCATCAGGACCGCTCCTCCGGGGCTGCGGGGTCCAGGCCGCCCTGGGCGGCGGGGATCAGGTCGGCCACCTCGCGGGCCAGCACGCCGCGGCGGCCGCCCAAGGCTTCGGCCGCCAGCTCGCCGGCGCGGCCATGGAGCCAGCAGCCCAGCCGCGCGGCGTCGTGGGCGGGCAGGCCCTGGGCCAGCAGACCGCAGAGCAGGCCGGTCAGCACGTCGCCGGTGCCGCCCACGGCCAGGGCGTCGTGGCCCACGGGGATCAGGGTGAGGCCGCCGTCGGGCGCGGCCACCAGGGTGGGCGAACCCTTGGCCACCAGGACCACGCCCCAGCGCCGGGCCAGCTCCGGCACCAGCTCCAGGCGGCGCGCGGCCAGCTCCGCCGACGTCACGCCCGCCAGCCGCGCCAGCTCCCCGCCGTGGGGCGTGAGCACGGCTTCGGCCGCAGCGCAGCGCGGGGCCGCGCCGGCGCGTGCGAAGGCGGACAGGGCGTCGGCGTCCACCACCACGGGGGTCTCCACGCGCGCGAGGGCGCGGATCACCCAGACGTCCGTCGCGGGGTCGTCGCCCAGGCCGGGGCCCACGGCCCAGGCCTTGCGACCGTCCAGCAGGGCGTCCAGGGCGGCGTCGGCCAGAGGGGCCAGACCGCCGCCGGCGCCCACGGCCAGGGGGGCGAGCAGCGCCTCGGGAAGGAAGGCCAGGGCGGCCGCGGCGTGCACGTCGGGCAGGGCCAGGGTGGTCAGGCCCGCGCCGGAGCGCAGGGCGCCCAGGCCGGCCAGCAGGGCGGCGCCGCCGTAGCGCTGCGAGCCGGCCATCACCAGCGCGGTGCCGGCGGCGTACTTGTGCGTGTCCGACGGGCGGGGCGCGCGCAGGGCCGCGGCCTCCTCGGGCGTGAGCACCTCCACGCCGCCGGCGTGGCGGGCCACCACGTCCTCGGGGAAGCCGATGTCCAGCACCTCCACCTCCCCCGCGTGATCCCGTCCCGGCGGCAGCAGCAGCCCCAGCTTGGGCAGGCCCACGGTCAGCGTGCGGTGGGCGGACACGGCCACGGGATCCACGCGGCCGTCGTCGCCGCACACGCCCGAGGGGATGTCCAGGCTGACGATCTCCGCCTCCAGGGGATCGAAGGCCGCGATCAGCGCCGCGTCGTCGCCGCGCAGGGGCGGGCGGATGCCGGTGCCGAAGAGGGCGTCCACCGCCACGTCGGCCCAGCCCTGCAGCTCGCGCCAAACGGCCGCGCGGTCCGCCGCGGCGGGGCGCTCCACGCGCACCTCCGCGGGCAGGCGCTCCAGGTTGGCCTGGGCGTCGGGGGAGAGCTCCGTGCCGGGCGGCGGCAGCATCACGGCCACCGGGCGGCCCCAGCCGTGGAGCAGGCGGGCCAGCACCAGGCCGTCGCCGCCGTTGTTGCCCTTGCCGCAGCAGATCGCCACGCGGTCGCAGGGGCCCAGGCGGTCGTCCGCCACCAGGGCCAGCAGCATGGCGCGGCCGGCGCGTTCCATGAGCTCCAGGCCGGGCACGCCGCCCGCGATGGTCTCGCGGTCGATGGCCGCCATCTGCGCCGACGTCGCCGCCTTCACGGCCGCGCCGCCCGCAGCCGCGCGTTCAGCTCGTCCAGCACGTCCAGGAGCTGGCGCAGGTTGTCGATCTCGAAGTGGGCGCCGGAGGGGCCGCGCTCCTTGCGGTCGTTGGACTGGTAGGTGTCGCCGTAGCGGGCGTACACGGTGTGCATGCCGGCGATGGTGCCGCCCACGATGTCGCGCTCCGGCCAGTCGCCGATGTTCACCGCGCGGTGCGCCGGCACACCCAGCTTCTGCAGGGCCATCTCGAAGCCCACGGGGCTGGGCTTGTGGTGGCCGGTGTCGTCGAAGGTGAGCACCACATCGAAATCGTGGTTCAGACGCAGGTAGGTCAGGCGCAGCCAGGCCTCGAAGCGCGGCGCGTCGCTGACCACGGCCAGGGCGTAGCCCTCGCGGGCCAGGCGGTGCAGCACCGGCCGCACGTGCGGGTACGGCACCAGCGACGCCTCGCGCGCGCGCCGGTAGGCCACCACGGCCGCGGCCAGGATCTGGTCGTCCACGCGGCCGGTGCGCTCGGTGAGATAGCGGTCGAAGACCCGCTGATGCTCGATGCCCACGGCGTCGTACACGGCGAAGATCCCGTTGCGGATCTCCTCCGGCGTGCCCGGCAGGCCGGCGTCGATCATGGCCTCCGCCGCCGCGCGCACGGCCGCCTCCTTGGCCAGCATGAAGTCGGTGAGCGTGTTGTCCAGATCGAAGATGACGGCCTGGATGGGCCGCTCGTCCTTGGCCGTGGTCATGGCGATTCCCCTTCCGCGTGGCGCCGCAGCGCATGGTAAGCGTTCCCGGGCCCCGCGCCAAGGCCCGGCTCCCGACGTGGACAAGCGGGCCCGCGTCTGCCAAGCTCCCGCCCAGCGGAAAGGAGTCCCATGCCCCCCCAGCATCCGCGTTCCTGGCCGGTCTGGATGCCGGCCGTGCTCGCCGTGGGCCTGCTCACGGGCAACATGCTGCTGCAGAGCGTGCTCTTCGGCCTGACCGACGACCTCTACCTCACGGTGGGGCTGGCCGCCGTGGCCACGCTGCTGGCGGCGCGCGCGGCCGGCGGCCTCTACGGCCTCCCCTTCTCCACGCTGGCCCTGCTGCGGCCGATCCCCCCTGCGGTCGCCGGTCTGGCGGTCCTGGCGGCGGCGGGAGCCCTCATGCCGGCGTCGCTGCTCACGGGCCTGTCCACCGCCCTGCGGCCGCCCCCGCCCGCCTGGCTGGAGTTCCTCAACGCCCACCTGCCCGCCACGCCCGCCGAGCGCGCCGCCGCCTGGGTGGCCGTGACCGTGGCCGCGCCCCTGGCGGAGGAGGTGCTCTTCCGCGGGCTGCTGTACCGCAGCCTGCGCGCTGCCTGGGCCCCCTGGCCCGTGGCGGTGCTTACCGCCCTGCTCTTCGCCCTCTCCCACGGGGAGCCCTGGGCCATGTTCGGGCTCATCGCCCTGGGCCTGCTCTACGCGCGGCTCACGGAGCTCACCGGTTCCATCCTGCCCGCGGTGCTCGCCCACGCCGTGCACAACGGCCTGAGCTTCGCCCTCATGCTCCACGAGGGCGGCATGACCCTGCCCGCCGCCGACGCCGCCACGCCGTGGGGCGCCCTGGCCGCCTCGCTGGCGGTGCTGGGCGCGGCCCTCGCCCTGCTGGCGCGGCGCCCGCGTCGCTAGGTCTTCTGGGGCTTCTTCCGCGCGGCGGGGAACAGCACGTTGTTCAGGATGAGCCGGTAGCCCGGCGAGGTGCGGTGCAGGTCCAGGTCCGTGGGCGGGTCGCCCACCGCGTGCTGGTAGTCCTCGGGGTCGTGACCGCCTAGGAACGTGAACGTGCCCAGGCCGCATTTGCCGTGGATGTAGCGGATCTCGTCGGTGCCCTCCACCTCCGCCAGCACGGTCACGTGACGCTTGAGCACCGCGCGGTCGAAGCCCGTGGTCTGCCCCATGAAGCCGTCGATCACGTTCACGTGGCACTGGGTGAGCATGGTGGGCACGGGGTCGTGCTTGGCGGCGAAGGCGAAGAGGGTGAAGTAGTCGCCCTCGGCCCCGCGCAGCCGCGCGTAGTCGCTGGTGTCGATGGTGCTGTACTCGTACACCAACGGGTTCGTGATCAGGCGGAAGTCCTGGAACGCGAAGGTGCGCGCGTCGTCGCGCTTCTGCTCGCGTTGCGGATCCAGCGGCGTGCCGTCGATCTCCGGCGGCACGATGTCGCAGCCCAGGTAGGCCAGGGCGATGTCGATGGTGTCCGTGGCCGAGCACATGGCGAAGAGGAAGCCGCCCTGCTCCACGTAGTCGTGCAGCTTCAGGGCCACGGCCTGCTTCAGCTTCCACACCGCGTCGAAGCCCAGCGAACGCGCCAGCTCCTCCGTCAGCGCCTGCTGCTCCACGTACCACTCCGAGAGGCGGAACACCGCGTAGAACTTGCCGAACTGGCCGGTGAAGTCCTCGTGGTGCAGGTGGAGCCAGTCGTACTCGGACAGCTTGCCCTCCAGCACCTCGCGGTCGAAGACCCGGTCGAAGGGGATCTCGGCGTAGGTCAGCGCCAGGGTCACGGCGTCGTCCCAGGGCTGGAAGTTGGGCGGGGCGTACACGGCGATGCGCGGCACCGTCTCCAGCAGCACCTCCTCCATGTTGCCGCCGGCGATCTCCGCGCGCACGGCGGCCACGTCGCCGTCGCTCAGGCGCTCGTAGCGCACGCCGCGCAGACGGGCGGCCAGGGCCGCGTCGGCCGACTCGCGCATGAGGAAGCTGCCGCCGCGGTAGTTGAGCAGCCAGCTCACGTTGTCGCCCGCCTGCAGCACGCTGAAGGCGTGGCCGTAGGCCTTGAGGTGGTTGGTCTGGCTCAGGTCCATGGGCACCAGCATCCACTGGGCGGCGGCCGGCGCGGCGGCCAGCAGGACCAGGCAGAGCAGGGCGAGGCGATGGAGACGGTTCACGGGTTCTCCCTCAGACGGCGTCGGGCGTCCTCGGCCTCCAGGCCGTCCGGATACTGGGCGAGCAGGCGTTCCCACACGCGCACGGCGGCCCCGCGGTCGCCGTCGGCGGCCAGCAGCTCGCCCTGGCGGGCCAAGGCGCGGGCGGCGTAGGGGCCGTCGGGCCGGTCGTTGACCACGGCGGCGCAGAGCGCGGCCGCGGCGTCCACGTCGCCGGCGGCGGCTTCCAGGTCCGCCAGCTCCAGACGGGCGCGGGACACCAGCATGGACGCCGCCGCATCGGCCGGCGTCACGCCGGCCAGGAAGGCGCGCAGGGCTTCGCGGCGGCCGGCGGGGTCGGCGGTGATCTCACGGGCCATGCACGCGGAGTAGGCCTGCAGGAACACCGGCGCGGCGCCGCGGGCCTGCTCCTCGGCCGCGAGCAGGGCCAGGTCCAGGGCATCGTTGGCGTACTCGGAGCCGGCGTTGTCCAGGGCCACGGCGGACAGGCGCTCGCGCGCGGTGTCCCAGTGCCCTTGCGCCAGGTCCAGACGCGCCAGGTGGTAGTGGGCGTGGCCGGCGGCGTCGTGGAAGCGGTCGCTGCGACCCAGGCGGGTCAGCACGGTCCTGGCGGCGGCCGTATCGCCGGCGGCCAGGCGGCACAGGCCCAGCTCCAGGCGGCAGAGCGCCACGCCCTCCAACGGCAGGTCCAGGTTCACGAGCAGGCGTTCCAGACGGGCGGCGGCGCGGTCGGGATCGTGGCGCACGTCGCGGGTGTGGCGGGCCAGGCGCACCTGGGCCGAATACAGCCGCGTGGAGCCGGGGCTCCCCTGCCGCACCAGGTCCAGCACGTGCTCGATGCGGACTTCCGCGCCTTGGGGGTCCGCGTCCAGGTAGCCGGCCTCCAGCGCGCGCTCCGCGGCGCCGGCCAGCAGGTCCAGCACCCGCGGGCGCTGGCCGCGCGGGAGGGCGGAGTCGGTGGCCAGGACCTCCAGCACCTCCAGCAGCCAGGTCCACTGGGCGCGGGCGCGTCGGTCGTCGGTGACCAGAGGCGCCTCGCGCTGCAGGATGGTGGTCTGGCGCAGGAGCTGGGTGGCGCCTGCGGCGTCGACGATCAAGGGCCGCACGGCGTCCAGCGCCGCGTCGACGTCGCCAAGGGCCAGCAGAACGTCCGCGCGCAGCAGGGCCGAGGCCGTGGGGTCCATCGCGTCGGGCACGCGGCCCAGGGCCTTGGCCGCCCGGCGCAGTCCGTCGTCGGAATCCAGGCCGTCCAGGAGCTCGGTGCGCACCATGGCCACGTTCATGGGGTTGCGATCCAGTTCCGACTGGAGTTCGGCCACGGCCTCTTCCACCCGGTCCAGCGCCATCAGGCAGAGGGCGCGCGGACGTTGCAGCAGGTCCGTGCGGCCCTCCGCCACGCGCTCCGCGTCCACCAGGGCCAGACCCTCTTCCACGTGCCCGGTCTCCCGCCAGCGGTCGCTCATCTGCGCCGCGGCGCTGACGCGGTTGGGGCTCACCAGCAGCAGATCCGCCACCACCGCGCGGGCCGAGTCCACCGCGCCGACGGCCATGAGGGCCTCGGCCAGCGGACGCAGCAGGGGCAGGGAGCGGGGCCGCGACGCCAGGCCCTCGCGGCACAGGGCCACCACCTGATCCTGCTCGCCCAGGGCCGCCGCCAGCGACACGCGGCGCAGCAGCACCTGCTCCGCCGGAGCGCCGGACTTCTCCAGGGTCTCCAGCATGGTGGCGGCCCGCCCCAGGCTTCCCATGCGGATCAGGCGGTCGATCTGCCCCAACCGCGTGGGCCAATCGTTGCGCGCGCCCATCTCCAGGGTGGGGGCGTGGGGCGACGGCCGGCCCGCCGGCGGCTTCTCGGGCTCCTGGGCCCGCGATGCCGCGGCCAGGAACGCCGCGCCCAGGAAGATGAGCAGGAGCCGCCTCATGGCGTGCCCCCCTCGGGCTTGGCGCCCCCCTCCAGTTCATCCAGGGCGCGGAAGTAGCGCCGCACCAGGTCGCGGTAGTCGCCTGGCACGTGGTCCACCTGGTCGCGGCGCAGGCGGTGGACGTCGTCCGCGGCGGCGTCGGGCGGGGGCAGCTCGCCGCGCTGCACGCGGAACAGGCCCTCGGCCGTCTCGGACTCGCGGCGCTTGCTGTAGTCGCGACGACGCACGCTGTTGCGGGCGTCGAGCAGGCGGCTCAGGATGCGCTCCTGCCGGCGCAGGGTCTCCTCGTCCACGCGGCCGGCGCCCAGGTCGTCGGCCACGCGTTCCATGTCGCGGGCCAGCTGGTCCAGGTCGCCCAGCAGACGCTCCCGGTCCTCCGACTGCTCCCGCTCGCGGGCGGCGTCCTGCATCTGCCCCGCCAGCCCCTGCTGATCCGACTGCAGGCGCTGCATCTGCGCGCGCTGCTGCTGGCTCAGGCCGCCCTGACCCATCTGGCCCTGCATCTGCTGGGTGAGGCCGTTGAGCCCCGCCTGCTCCCGCGCCATCTGCTCCAGCTGCATGCTCAGCGACGGCGTGGGACACGACCCGCCCCCTCCGCCGCCGGTCATCTGCGCGGCGGTCAGCAGGTTCACCACGAGCTGGTTCACGGCCGCGAGCCCGTCGCGGGCCGCCGTGGCGGCCGGGCCGCCCCAACCCACCTCCAGGTGGCCCAGGGCCTCGTCCTGCTTCTCGGTGATGGCGTCCAGGTTGTTCAGGAGCTGGAAGTTCAGGGTGGACGACTTCTGCAGGATCTCCGTCAGCCGGTCGCGCAGGGCCGCGGTGCCGCGCAGCACGGTCATCTGGTCACGGGCCAGCTCCGGGGCGCGCACGTCGCGCAGATCCTGGGGCACGGCCAGGGCCAGGGCCTCCTGACGACGGCTGATGTCCAGCAGGTCGAAGGCCAGACCGCGCAGCGCGTCGGCCACGTGCTGGTCCATGGCCATCTGCATGGCGCCCTGCCCCTGCATCATGATGTGGTAGAGCGACGCGAGGCGCCGCAGGGCCTCGTGCTGCTGCTGCTGGCCGCCCGAGGGCGGCGATTCCTGCGACGGCGACTCGCTCGACTGGCTCTGGGACTCCTGCCCGCCCTCCTGCTGCTCCTGCTGCGACCGGTCCTGACGGGATTCGCCGGACTGGGACTCGCCGCTCTCGCCGCTCTCCTGCTCGCGCATGGCCTCGGCCGCCTCGCGCATGGCCTCGGCGGGATCGCTCTGCTCCATGGCCTCCATGGCCTCGCGCAGGGCCTCCTCCATGGCGTCGGTGGCGGGCGAGTCCTGGGAGCCGGACTCCAGTCGCTCCAGGGCCTCGCGCAGCTGCTCCTTCATCTCTTCGGCGGCGCGGGCCAGGGCGTCCTGACGCTCCGCCTCCGCCGCGGCGTCCTGATCCTGGTCCAGCAACGCCTGCTGCTCGCGCATGAGGTCCTCCACCTCGGAGGTCATGCGCGCCATCTCCTGGGCGCGCTTCATCTCCTCGAGCTGGGCGATGGCGCGGTCCAGCTTCTCCAGGAACTCCTGCTGGTTCTTGGCCACGTCCTCCATGGCCGCGCGGATCTCCTCCTCGCTGAGCTGGTCCATGGCCTGGCGCAGCTGATCCTGCAGGCGCTTCAGCTCCTCGCTCTGCACCTCCTGCAGGAGCTGGCTCACCTGCTCCATGCGCTCCAGCAGCTCCTGGGACGCGGCGTTGTGCTCCATGAGCTCGCCGATGTCCTGCTGCATCGCGTCGGCGATGCGCTCCACCTCCTCGCGCAGGGCCTCCTGGCGCGCCAGGGCGTCCTCCAGCTCCTGCTTGCGGGCGAAGTCCAGGTCCGCGTCCTTCTTGAGCTCCCGCTCCAGACGGGCCAGCTCCTCGCGCATGGAATCGCCGCGGCGGCGCAGGGCGTCCAGGTCGTCCAGGCGGTCGTCCTCGTCCGCCACCTGCTCGGTGAGCAGGTCCGCGGCCGAGGGCAGCTCCAGACGGATCACCTTGGAGCGCGCGCGGGCCGCGGGGCCGGGGCGGCGGTTGTCCACGGCCTCGGCGGCCAGCAGCAGGGCGTCGCCCGGCATGAGCTCCAGCTCCGCCGTCTCCAGCAGCAGGGCCTGGGACCAGCGCACCGCGCCGGGTCCGCCCTCGCGGTCGCCGGCCGCGGCGCTGACGGGGCCGTCGGGCGAGTCGGCGCGGAGGCGGTCGGCGCGGTCCAGGGGCAGGCGGGTCCAGGTGGTGTCGGCGGCGCCGCCCCAGGCGGCTTCGCGGCGCACCAGCAGGCTCAGGGACGCCACGCCGTAGTCGTCCTCCCCCAGGGCCTGCAGGAGCACGCGTCCGTCGCCGGGCAGGCGTCCGCCCTCGGTCTCGCCGCGCAGCCACGCCGTCGGCGGCGCATCGGGCAGCACGTGCACCACGCGGTGCACGGGATCCAGGTCCTGCAGCCCGTCCACGTCGTCCAGGCGCAGGCGCCAGGCCAGGTCGCGGTCCGCGGTCCAAGCCAGGGTCAAGGTGTCGCCGCGGATGGTCCAAGGCAGCTCGGCGCCGTCGTCGGCCATAGACGTGGCCGCGGCCAGGACCTTGTTGGCGCGGCCGCTCCAGCGCAGATGCGATCCGGCCGGCGCCTCCAGCGAGGGCGGCGGCGGCATCAGGTCCTCGGCGGGCAGGCCGGTGTACGCGGGCGGTTCCAGGCGCAGGGCCAGCTCCGTGAGCACGGGCGGGTGCATCACGGTCACCAGGCCCTCGGTGGTGGTCATGCCGTCGCGGCGGAAACGCACCCGCAGGTCCTCGCCCGCCACGGGGATCTCGGCTCGGTAGCGCCTGAACGGAGACGTGGAGCCCAACGTGTCGGCCGTCACGGGCACCGGTCTCCAGCGGCCGTGTTCCGGACGCACCTCGCAGACCACCGGTCCGCGGGGATGCCCCAGGTCCACGGCCGTGACCTGGGCGCTGCGGCGCGCGGGCACGCGGGCCTCGCGGGTCTCCAGGAGGAGGCCGGCGGTGGGGGCCCAGACCTCATCGTGGGTGGGCGCCGCCAGACGCGCGCGTCCGCGCTCGAAGACCGCGGGCAGCTCCCGCCATGCCAGCCACAGCGCCGCCGCCGCCGCCAGGCAGGCCGCGGCCGCGGGCAGGGGACGCGGCAGGCCGAGCAGTCGGCCGGGCTTCACGTCGTCCAGCCGACGCGCCGCGTCCTCCTGCAGCCGTTCGCGCAGCACGCCCGCCACGCCGTCATCGCGCCAGCGGTCCTCGCCGCGAGAGGCCTCCTCGGCGGCCACCAGCAGGTTGCGATGGCCTCCGGCGCGGTCCAGGCGGCGCGTGAAGCCCGCCAGGCGGCCCAGGTCGCGCAGGGGCAGCCCCAGCCGGTCCAGCACCGTCAGCACGCCCACCGCGGCGAGGCCCAGCCAGGCGCCCACCTTCAGCGGCACGGCCACGTGATCCAGCCGGCCCAGCACCAGCAGCGTCAGCCCGAACCACGGCAGGAGCACCGCCGCCGCCGTGAGCAGCCCCGCCGCCCCCACGCGCAGGCGGGCCCGGGCCAGGTGGCCCGAGAGGCGGCTGCGGATGTCGCGGGGATCGCGGGTCATGACGGCCTCCGGTCAGGGTCGGGTCACGGCGTAGGTCAGCACGTTCACGGCCATGCGAGCGGCGGCTTCGCGGACCGCGGGCGGATCGCCGTGCACCTCGGGATCCTCCAGGCCGTCGCCGATGTCGCTGGACCACGAGTACAGCACCGCCAGCCGCCCGTTCCGCACGATGCCGAAGGCCTGGGCCGGATCGCCGTCGTGCTCGTGGATCTTGGGCAAGCCGGGCAGGTCGTAGAAGGCGTGGAACACCGGGTGCTCGGAGCCCAGGCGGATCAGGGGCGTGTCCGGGAAGACGCGGGCCATGAGCGCGCGGAAGGCGCGGTCCAGGCCGTAGTTGTCGTCCGCGTAGAGGAAGCCGCCGCCGTCCAGGTAGCGCCGCAGCTGCTCCACCTCGCGGTCGTCCAGACGGATGTCGCCGTGGCCGGTCAGGTAGAGCAGCGGGTAACGCGCCAGATCCTCGCTGTCCATGGACACGGTGACGGGCTCGGCGTCCACGGGGATGCCCGTGCGGCGCCGCGCCTCGCGCAGCCAGTTGGGCAGGGAACTGGGATCGGCGTACCAATCGCCTCCGTCGTACTGCAGGCGCGCCACCGTCACCTCGGCGGCGGCCGCGGCGGTCAGGCTCAGCAGCAGCAGGACCAGCAGGACGATGGTTCTCACGCCGACCTCGTTCCGGTCCCCGCGCCCGCCGCGTCGGCCCGCCGCAGGGTGACGACGGCCTCGGCGCCGCGCGCGTCGGTCCGGTTGCTCAGGGTGATGCCGCCCTGCATCCGGGTCAGCAGGCTGCGGCAGATGGGCAGGCCCAGGCCCGTGCCGTGGGACTTCGTGGAAAAATAAAGGTCGAAGAGCCGATCGGCCACGCCCGGCTCCAGACCCGGCCCGTCGTCGCGCCAGATCAGGGCCACGGTGCGTTCCTCCACCCGCCACGCGAGCTCCAGGTGGAGGCGGTCCGCTCCCCCGGCGGCCTGCAGGGAGTTCTCCAGCAGGTTTCCGATCACCTTGGCCAGGGACTCGCGGTGGGCCAGCACCAGGGGCGGCGGTCCGCCGCTCTCGGCCACGCCCAGGGCCTCGGCGTCGGCGCCGCGGTAGCGGCGCAGCACCCCGTGCACCAGCTCGCGCAGATCCGTGGGCTCGCAGGCCAGATCCTCCGGCCGGCCCAGCAGGCTGAACTCCGTGGCGATCTGCCGCAGCAGCTCCACCTGCTCCAGCACCTGCTTCACCGTGGACTCCAGGATGGAATCCAGGTTGGGCGCCCGGTCGCGCCAGGCCTGCTGCAGGAACTGGACCGAGAGCTGGATGGGCGTCAGCGGATTCTTCACCTCATGGGCCACCTGCCGCGCGAGCTGCGCGTTGATGGCCAGGCGTTTGGTCTCCAGGAACTCGGTGACGTCCTCCACCACGATCATGCGGTCGCGGCGGCCGTCGGGCAGCACCAGGGGCGCCAGACGGCCGCGCAGGGTCCTGTCGCCGGCGGGCGTCGCCAGCTCGGCGTCGCCGTCGCCGCCGGGCACCGCTGCGGTGAAGGCCGCCAGGAGGCGGGCCGCGGCGCGGCCGGGGTCGGGGTCGTCCGGGTCGGCGTAGGACGCCAGCAGGCGCTCGGCCGCGGGGTTCAGGCTCACCACCGCGCCGTCCTCCCCGCCGAAGACGGCCACGCCCACGGGCACGCGCTCCAGCAGCCGGGCCAGGAAGCGCTCGCGCTCGGCCAGGGCCGTCTGGGCTTCCCGCAGATCGTCGCGCATGGCGCCGAAGGCCGCGCTCAGGGTGCCCAGCTCATCCTCGCCCCGCCGTGGCAACGGCGCCGCGAAATCTCCGGCGGCCAGCCGGCGCGTGGCGTGGACCAGCACACGCACCGGTTCGAAGATGCGCCAGGTCAGCGACAGGCCCAGCACCGTGGCCAGCAGGAAGATCAGCGTGGCGAGGCCGGCCAGGAACAGCACCGTGCGCTCGCGCTGGGCGGCGAACTCGCGGCCGCGCGCGGGGAACGACGTGGCCAGCACCGCCGGCACGTCGTTGCGGCGCAGCACGCCGTCGTCTCCGTTGCTGAGGCTGGGCATGGCCAGCAGGCCGGTCCAGGCCAGATCGCGGGCGCGGCCGGGCGCCAGCAGCATGCCGCCGGGGCGTGCCGCCAGACCGGCCATGGCGTCGCCGGGCAGCAGCAGGTCCGTGCTGCCGGCGAAGACGTGGTCCGGATGGCTGGCCAGCAGGGCCTCGCCTTCCACGTAGAGCACGGCCTCGCCCTGGATCACGTCGGCCAGGCCGGCCAGCAGGTCGCCGTCCAGGCGCTGGCGGTAGAAGAAGTAGCCGTCGCGGGGACGCACGCCCGGGCCGGCGGCGCCGTTGGCCAGGGCCTCCGCTTCGTCCAGCGTGGGGCGGTCCTCCAGGCTCACCGGGATGACGGTGCCCAGGTAGGCGCCCTGGGCGTCGCGCGTGACCACCAGCGACGTTCGGCGTGCGGTCTCCAGGAAGGCGGCGGCCTCCAGCGGATCCAGGTCGCTGAGGGTCTCGTCCAGCAGCAGCTCCCCGTCGGCCGAAAACACCATGGCCTGGCGGATGCTGAACGGACCCTGGGGCCGGCTGCCGGCGTAGCGGCTGGAGAGAAGGTCGTTGATGTAGTCGCTGGCGGCCAGGGCGCGCGCCTGCTCCGCCAGCAGGCCCTGGAGCTGCTCGCGCGCGGTCTCCAGGCTCTGCCGGGTCTGCTCGCGCGCGTCGTCGGCCAGCCACTCGCGGCTCAGACGGTCGATGAACGTGCCGGCCATGACCAGCGGCAGCAACCCCAGCAGGATGGAGAGAAGCAGGAAGCGTTCCTGCACGCCCAGATCCCAGCGATGGCGTCGCGCGGCAAGACGCACGCCGCCGGCCAGCAGGCCCGCGCCCGCCAGGAGCATGAGGTCCAGCAGCAGCATGCGGGACAGATCCAGCAGGCGGTCGCCCAGCGACGGGACCCGCACGCCCAGGAGGTAGCCCTCGGCGTCGGTCTCCTCGTCGGCGGGGGCGTCGCGCCAGAGGCAGCGCCAGCGATGGTCGCCCAGGGGGATCACCGCGGCGGCGGTTCCGCCCGCGCGCAGCCTGGCCAGGGCCGGCGCCGCCTCGGGGCCGGGCACCTCGGAGGCGCCGTCGCCGCGCCAGCCGTCGGCCTCGCGGCGCAGCAGGAGCAGGGGGCGGTCCACGTCGCGGCGCGGCGCGTAGCCGTCGGCCGCGTCCTCGGGCCCCAGCTCGTGCCGCATGGTGCTCACGCGTCCGGTGCGAACGGGCAGCTCCAGGCTCAGCCAGCCGCCCGTGCCGATGCGCGCCGTCTCGCCGCGCAGGATCCACTCGTCGCCGGTGGCGTAGCGGCGGCGTTCGGACTGGAAGAAGATCTCCTGCGCCCGCGCGTCCGCGGGGCGGGCCGTCTCCCAGTTCGAGCGGGCCACGATCTCGTAACCGGCGTCGCGGAACAGGCCGGAAGCGAAGCGGCTCTGCACCAGGCCGTCGTCGTCCAGGATCTCCACGTTGCAGGCCAGCCCCAGCTCGCGCAGGCCCGAGCCGCGCCAGAGGGCGAAGGCGGGCCAGTCGGCCCAGAGCTCCACGGCCTCCGGTGCGTGGGCGCGGGGCGGGTTCTGCAGCACGGCCTCGTCCGCGGCCATCTCCCCCAGCAGGTCTTCCAGGAGGAAGCGGGCCCAGTCGCTGCGAGGCGCCGTGAGCTCCTCGATGGTGCGCTCGAGCCAGGCGTGCTCCACGCGGTCGTAGGCCCCCACCAGGGCCACGTGATTCCACACCACCGTGAGCAGCACCGGCAGCAGCCAGAGCAGGCGGCGGAGGGTGCGCTCGGCATCCACCCGCGCCGCCGCCGCGGCCCAGAGCAGGCCGGCCAGCACGGGCAGCAGCACGGCTTCGCCCCACGCGAGCAGCCGTGACGCGCCCAGCGCCACCACGGCGGCGCCCGCCGCCACGGCCGGGAGCTGACGCCACACGTGGGCGGCGCGCAGGCGGTCGGCCAGGCGCGTGCCGGCCACGGCCAGGGCCACGGAGATCAACGCCAACGCCAGGTGGAGCCCCCAGAACGTGATCGCCGTGAACGGGATGCGGGGGCCCACGAGGTGCGGATGGGCGTTGGCGGCGAACTGGCGCGCCAGCAGGGCCAACAGCAGCAGGCCCGCCCCGGTCGCGGCGCCGAAGCCCGCGGCGCCGATCTGCGCCCGCCCCCCGATCGCGCGGCGGCCCGCCGGCAGCGCCAGCACCGTGGCGCAGAGCAGCGCGCCGGTCAGCACCGCATCGGCCGTGGACGCGAACAGCCCCAGTCCCCAGGGCGTGGCGAAGTAGGTGGGATCGGTCAACGAGGCCAGGGCGCCGGGACCGCCGGCGCCGTCGGAGGCAGGCCAGGCCACCGGCAGCCGATGGAAGACGTCCAGCGCCGCCCATGCCAGACGCAGCGCCCACAGCATGACCAGGACGGCGCCGCCGCGGAACGTCCCTGCGCCGGCCAGCAGGGCGGCCGACGCCAGCAGCAGCACCAGCAGGCGCGCGCGCGCGGACCGCGCGGCCTCGCGGGCGGGCCGCGACGCCGAGGCCACCGTGACCCGCAGCACGGGCAGCTCCATGTCGCCGGGCGTGCTGTCCAGCACCACGTCGGCCACCACCTGGTGGCCGCGGTCGCTGCTGCCCAGCCAGCGCTCGCTCTGGGGTTCGGAGGTGAGCACCACCTGGGTGCGGAGCCGGTCCTCGGAGCCGTGCCGCGGCCGGGCCTCCACGCCCTCGCGGGTGAGGCGGACCTGCCACTCCACCCGGCCGTCCGCGGCCTCCACGCTGCCGCGCCAGACCCAGCCCAGGCGTCCCTGCTGGACCAGCGCCGGCTCGGCCGGGGCCGGCAGGTCCTGGGCGGGGAAGGGCTCCAGCACGCCGCTCCAGGCCAGACGTTCGCCGTCGCGCCAGAAGGCCAGGCCCAGCGGGAACGGGCCCGCGGCGCCCAGAGGCCAATCCCGGCGCAGATGTTCCAGGCGCTGGGCGGGGTCGCCCGCGTCCTCGGCCGCGGCCGCCCGCAGCGCGGCCACGGCCTCGCGCAGACGTCCCACGTCCTGCTGCACGCCGGCCAGGCGCGCGGCGAGGCGCACGCGTTCGCGGGCGGCCCAGGCGTCGTCGCTCGCGGCCGACGCCCCCAGCCAGGCCGCGGCCGCCGCGCCCAGCAGCAGCGCCGCCGCCGCCGTCGCGCCGCCGCCGCGCCGCGTCCGCTGGAATCCGACCGCCGCGGCCAGCGCGACGATCAGCAGCCAGGTGGCGGCGCCGCCGGCGCCCAGGGCCCCGTCGCCGCGCAGCGCCACGCAGGCCGCCAGCGCGAGGCCGGCGGCGCAGGCTGCCAGGATCGCTCGCATGCGACGGTCCACGGAGCTCCTCGTCGAGAAGGGGTCAGCTGCCGGCGCGGACGGCATCCACGCGCCAGCCGTCGTCGCGGCTCAGGGAGATGAACAGGCGTTCGCGGAGCCGCGACTCGCCGCGGCGGTAGCGCCATTCCAGCACCGCGGTGGCCGCGTCGTCGTGCATGGAGCCGCTCTCCAGCCTGAGGACGTGATCGTCCGTGCCCTGGAAGAGCGACTTGAAGACGTAGTGGGCCTGCGCAGGACTCGTGCGGCTCTCGGGCCGGGCGGCGCGCCCCAGGGAGACCACAGCGCCGTCGCTCTCCAGCAGGCCCGCCAGGGCCACGTGGTCCTCCCCCTCCCAGGCCTCCATGAAGCGCTCCAGACACGCAGCCGCTTCCGGAGCCAGGTCCGATTCCGGATCCGACGCCGTGGCCGGAGCCGTCGCGGGCTGCGCCCAAGCGCCGGCCGCCAGCAGGACGGTCAGCCAGGCCAGCGCCCACGGCCACGCCGGCCGCCTGCGGGGGGATGCGTTCACGTTCGCCATGCCTTCCATTGTACCCGACGGGCGGCGCGGGCGGTATCCCAGTCTGCGGGACCGGAGGGCCTGGTACACCGCCCCGCGGCGCCCCGTTCCCCCAACGACGAAGGCGCCCCGCTGGGGGCGCCTTCGCAGAGCGTCGTGGACGCGGGGACGCAGCTACAGGCTGGGCTGGGCCCGCTTGGCGTCGGTCACCTGGCGCTTGTGCCACCACACCAGCACCGGGCTCGCCACGAAGATGGACGAGTAGGTGCCGATGACCACGCCCATCACCAGGGCGAAGGCGAAGTCGTGGATCACCGGGCCGCCCCAGATGAAGAGCGTCAGCGCCACGAACAGCGTGGTCAGCGAGGTCACGATGGTGCGGCTCAGGGTCTCGTTGATGGACCGGTTCACCACGCCCTCGTAGCTCTCCTTGCGCCGCAGCCGCATGTTCTCGCGGATGCGGTCGAAGACCACGATGGTGTCGTTCAGCGAGTAGCCGATGATGGTCAGGAACGCGGCGATGATCGTCAGCGAGATCTCCTTGTTCAGGATGGAGAAGATCCCCAGCGTGATGATCACGTCGTGCACCAGGGCCACGATGGCCGCGATGCCGTAGCGGAAGATGAACCGCACGGTGATGTAGAGCACGATCAGCAGCAGCGCCGCCACCACGGAGTTCACCGCGGCGGTCTTCAGCTCGTCGCCGATCTTGGGCCCCACCGACTCCTCGCGCCGCATCTCCACCTGGGTGCCGGGCAGCCCGGAGGACAGGGCCGCGAGCATGCGCTCCGCCGTGTCCAGGCCCTCGTCGCCGCCCTCCACCTCGCGGAAGGTGATGAGGAACTCGGAGTCGGACCCGAAGTCCTGCACCTGGAAGTCCTGGAAGCCGCCGGCCTCCAGGGCCTCGCGCACCGCGGGCGTGCTGGGCGCGGGCGTCACCTGCACCTGCAGGATGGTGCCGCCGGTGAAGTCGATGCTCAGCTCGGGGCCGCCGTGCACGGCCTCCGAGATCAGGCCGCCCAGGATCAGCAGGCCCGACAGGATGAACGCAACCCGCGATTTTTCGATGAACTTGAAGTTCGTGTTCTTCAGCAGTCTCATGGCTCTTCGGTCCTCCTGGAGGCGTCGGCCTCCGCGCTCGGGTCAGATGCTCAGCTTGGCCTGAGCCCGGTTGCGGGTGGCGGCCTCCATGATCACGCGGGTCAGCACCAGCGCCGTGAACATGCTCGAGAAGATGCCGATGGTCAGGGTCACCGCGAAGCCCTGGATGGGCCCGGTGCCGAACCACCAGAGGATGGCGGCGGCGATCAGCGTGGTCACGTTGGCGTCCACGATGGTCCGCGTGGCGTTGCCGTATCCGGAGTCCACGGCGGCGCGGGCCGTCTTGCCGCGGTCCAGCTCCTCGCGGATGCGCTCGTTGATCAGCACGTTGGCGTCCACCGCCATGCCGATGGTCAGGATGATGCCCGCGATGCCCGGCAGCGTGAGCACCAGCCCGAACTGCGCCAGCACCGCCATCAGGATGATCAGGTTGACGGCCAGGGCCAGCACCGCCACGGCGCCGGTGGCCTGGTAGTAGATCAGCACGAAGACGACCACCACGATGAGGCCGTACAGACCGGCCTTCAGGCCCTGCTTGATGGAGTCGCGGCCCAGGCTCGGGCCCACGGTGCGCTCCTCCTCGATGCTCACGTCCACGGGCAGGGCGCCCGCGCGCAGCAGCAGGGCCAGGTCGTTGGCCTCGACGCTGGAGAAGCCGCCCTGGATCTCGCCGGCGCCGCCGGGGATCTTGCCGTTGATGCGCGGCGCCGAGTTCACCTTGCCGTCCAGGGCGATGGCCATGTTGCGGCCCACGTTCTCGGCGGTGAGCTGGCTGAACTCGCGCGCGCCGCGGCGGTCCAGGTTGAACGTCACCACGAAGCTGCCGGGGCGGTCCTGGTCCGGCGCGGCGCGGGCTCCGGTCAGGCGCTCGCCGGTCAGGCCGGCCTTGCTGTCCAGCAGGTAGAGCGGACGCACCACGGTGCCGCCGCCCACGTTCACGTCGTCCATGCCCAGCTGGAACTCCATGCCGCGCGGCATCACCCGCATCTCGGGCGCGTCCAGCATCTGCTGGACCTTGGCCACGTAGGCCGCGTCCACGGCCAGGGGCGTGCCCCACATCTGGGAGAAGGCGGCGTCGGCGTAGAGGTAGCCGGAGAAGGGCCGCTCCGGATCGCCCAGCTGGGGGTCCTCGGACGCTCCGGGCTGGCCGGGCAGGTCGTCCAGGGCCAGGGTCTCGTTGGGATCCACCGTCTCGGCGGCGCCGTCCGCGGCGGCGACGGCCTCCTCGGCGGCGGCGTCCGCGGCCGGCGTCTCCGCGGGAGCGGAGGTCTCCACGGCGGCGGTGATGCGGAAGGCGTCGTCCAGCTTGTCCAGCACCATCTGCACGTCGTCCACCGGCCGCACCATGCGGAACTCCAGGCGGGCCGTGGAGCCGATCAGGTTGCGCGCGCGCTCCGGATCGTCCAGGCCGGGCAGCTGCACGATGATGCGCTTGTTGCCCAGCGGCTTGATCTCCGGCTCGCTCACGCCGAACTGGTCCACGCGGTTGCGCAGGATCTCGGTGACGCGCGCCATGGCGTCCGACGCCTGGGCCTGCGTGAGGCCCTCGGTGTCGATCTCCAGCACGATGTACATGCCGCCCTCGAGGTCCAGGCCACGGCGGATGGCGCGGGTCTCCCAGGATTCGATCTTGGAGGCCAGCTTGGGATCGGTCAGGGCGGCCTCCCGCATCTCGTCCGTGATGCGCGACGCCTTGTAGGTGGGCCAGAGCCCGATCAGGGACGCGGCGACAACGGCGATCACCAGCAGGGCCCTGACGGTCAGGGATCGGTTCATGGGATCCTCTCCGGAGAGGTTCGGTGCCAACGGTGGCTGGCGCGGGCCCGCCCCGCGTCGTCCAAGCGGCCAAAGGGCGAACCGTCCGGTTCGCCCACAAAACCGCCAGAAATCATAGACGTTGCCCGCGGCGGAGTCAACCGGCGAGTGGTTCGGGCCGATGAGCGACCAGCTCGTGGCCCGTCCCGCCCGCCCCGGCGCCCGCCGCGGTCTCCAACAGGGCCTCAGGATCCGCCGGGCAGCCGCTCGTCTCGCGCAGCCCCCGGCCGAAGGCCGCGGCGGCCAGGGCGCAGGCGGCCGCATCCACCGCCACGGGGTCCGTGCCCGCCAGCACGCCCAGATCGGGCTGAGGCACGCGGTTGGGGCCCGTGTCCAGGCGCCGCACCGGCGGCTTGACGGCGAAGAGCACGCTCAGCACGCTCCGCGCCCCCCGCACCCGCGCCGCCGCGGCCTCCCCCAGCCGCCGCAGCAGCTCCGCGGTGCCGCCCACGGGAAACTTCAGGGCCTCCAGGTAGCATTCCGCCAGGCAGTCGCCGCAGGCCAGGCAGTTCTCCGGCCGGATCACCGCCACGTGCCCGTTGTGCTTGATGCCGGCGTTGCCGCAGAGGGTCACGCACATGCCGCAGCCGCCGCAGATGTCCCGCTCCACCCGGGGCTGGACGCCGCGCTGCAGGTCGGACAGCTCCGCGGGCGACGCCCCGCGTACGGCCAGGGCGTGCAGCACGCCCTCCCAGCCCGAACGCGCGTGCAGGGAGCCGCGGGCGGCCACCAGCAGGTCCGGGCCGTCCGCATCCTCCGGCCACGCCGCGGCCACGGGCCCGCTCCAGGCCGCGAAGGCCGCCGCCGCGCTCGCCCGCAGGGGAGCGTCCAGCAGGTGTCGGACGGGCCGGAAGCCCGCCGGAGCGGCCAGCCGGGCCGCCGTGAGGGCCAGGGCGCCGATCCGCTCGGGCGGCTCGTCGCCTCGGCACGGGATGAAATGGACCACGCTCACCGCGACGCCTCCCCGCCCGCGCCGCCGCCCGCCGCGGCCTGCTCCGCCTTGAGCGCCAACAGCTCCGACACGGTCACGAAGCGCACGCCCTGGGCCTTGTACCTGGGCAGCTCCCGCTTCAGCACGGCCACGGTCTCCGGATAGGGGTGGCAGATGCCCACGGCCGAGCCCACCGCCCGCGCCGACTGCACCACCCGCGCCAGCAGCCGCTCCACCTGCGCCTCGTCGCGCTCCACCTGGTCCAGGAAGAGGCGGTTGAGCAGGGCCGGCACGCCGGCGTCCACGGCGGCCTCGTAGGCCACCGACTCCGAGGTGGTCATGCTGTCCACGAAGAGCAGGTCCCGCGCGCGCAGCTCCGCCATGAGCCGGTCCATGGTGGGCCGGTCCGGGGTGGCGGCGCTGCCCATGTGGTTGTTCACCCCGGTCACGTTGGGCAGGTTGCGCAGGGCCTCGTCCAGCAGGACGGAGATCTCGTCCCGCGACATGCCCACGCGCAGGGGGCTGCGCCCGGGGTCGGCCTCCGGATTCCCCGGCTCCATGGGCAGGTGCAGCATCACCTCGCGCCGACGTTCCGGCGGACGCCGCCGCCGCTCGCGCGATTCCAGCACGATCTCCACCGGGCAGCCCTGCCCGCGCCGCAGGCGGGCGGTGCGCTGCTCCCCGGCCTCGGCCTGGGCGCCGCGGCGGGCCGCCGGCTCCTCCGGCAGCGCCAGGTCCGTGGCCGCCAGGGCGTAACGACGCGAGTAGCGCAGGTTGGGCAGCACGCTCAGGGTCAGCGGCGCATCCAGGCGCAGCATGGCCCGGGTGTCGTCGGTGTCGCCGTTGCCCCAGTCGTCCACGATGATCGCCACCGTGGGCTGCTCCGGGTCGCCCAGCAGGTCGCTGGCCCGCGCCAGCTCCGCGGCGCCGCCGCCCCAGCGCAGGGCGGGCGGCGCGGTGCCCGCGGGGTGGATCAGCAGGGTGTGGGTGGGACGTCCGCCCGCGCCCACGTCCACGCGCAGGAGCTGGCGCTCGGGGTCACGCAGGGCGCCGCGACCCGGCCGGCGCAGCCGCTCCGCGAAGAGCACCTCGCCTCCGGCCGCGTCCACCCGGGAGGTCAGATCGTCCAGGATCTGGGTCGGCGCGAGCCCTTCGGGCCCCTCCACCACGCGGCAGCGGATGGGGCCGCCGCCGGCCAGGGGCCAGTCGTGGCGCAGGTCCGCGGCGGGGTCGGCGTCGGCGGCCAGGGCGTCCGGCACGGCGGGGCCGGAGCGGTAGGCGGGCAGGGCTTCGCCCAGGGCCAGGTCCACGGCGGCGGCCACGTCGTCCTGGAGGGCGTCGGCGCCCAGATTCAGCAACGCTGCGCGCCCGTCCGGCGTGCGCGACCAGGTGAGCAGGCCGATGCCCACCACGGCCACGCCAACGGCCGCGGCCAGGAGCCAGAAGCCGCGCCCCAGGACGCGGCCTTTGCGTGCTTTGCGCTTGCGTGTTGCCATGGCCGCAGGATACCCCCGCGGCCCCGCCGCCGCCAAGAAAAAGCGGGGGAAGCCGCTCGGCTTCCCCCGCGCCTGTCCTGCTTGGCCGGCTCCGGCCTAGGAGGGCATGTCCTCCTGGCCGATGAGCTTGTAGATCGTCACGCCGTTCTCCACCTGCGGCGCCGCGTAGAAGCGCTGGTTGGAGTCCACCGTGATCGTGCCCGCGGGGTGCGTCAGCACGATGGTGATCTTGTAGAGGCCCATCAGCACGCCGTCGATGCCCTGGAAGTACAGGTTGTCCGACGCAGTGAAGGGCTCCAGCAGCGTGAGCTGGTCCATGGTGATCTGCGAGATGGCGCGCGTGAGCTGGCCCTGCGAGTTGGTGCGCGCCTCGCCGCTGAACAGGTTGGTCATGGACGCCAGGTCCTCGGTCTTGTCCCAGAAGGCCTGATCCTCGTCCTCCAGGAAGAAGAACAGGAAACGGTCGTCCAGGACCTCGTCCCGGTAGCCGTTGATGTCCTTCTCCTCGTAAGCCGTCTTGAAGTTCGCCATCATCAGCTCGGGCGTCAGGGCGGTCTCGTAGTCGGGCGGATCGATGGGCGTCGGATCCGGGTCGGGATCCGGCGAGAAGATGCAGCCGCTCAGGGCCAGGACCAGCAGTCCCAGGGCCAGCAGCAGGGGGAGAATCTTACGGTCGTTCATGGCGCCTCCGTCCTTCGAGCCTCGACACGGGCTCCGGTGTCCATCTTGGGCGGTTATGGGATTGCGGGGATAGCAACCGTTCGATCAGCCACCTCCAGAGGCCGCGAAGGCGCCGCGGCGCTGCCCCAACGTGGGCAGCAGGGCGCCGGTGTCGGGATCCGTCTCTCCCTGCTCGTCGAACCAGCGGCTCAGCCGCCAGAACGTGCCGTCGATCTTGAACTCCATCGTCACCGTGGCCCGGTACTTGATCTCGCCGCCGCCGCTCTCCACGGTCACCGCGGAGATGTAGCGGACGAAGGCCTCGGTGCCGGCGCCGGAGTCATCGCCCTCGATGAGCTCCAGGTTCAGGTTGGGATTCACGCCGTCCACGTTGCCCAGGAAGTCCTGGATGAACGCCACTTCCTGCTCATAACCCCAGTTGGCCCAATCCACGCCGGGATAGTTGGCCAGGGTGCCGCTGTCGGGCTCGTAGCGGAAGTCCTCCGACAGCCGGGTCTGGTAGCCCGCGGGATCCAGGTTAAGCAAGGCCTGTTCCAGATTGTAGACCACGTTGCCGGGATCCGAGTCGTTCACGTACTCCACGGACTGGCCCGGCGGCTCGGGGTCGCGGGGCGTGAAGATGCACCCGGCCCCCGCCGTCAGGGCGAGTCCCAGTCCCATCAGTATACCACAAAGCCGCAGGCGTCGATAGAGCGCCATCAGAAACTCCAGTTGATCTTGATGTCCGCGTCCCAGTAGTCCCGCCCGGCCTCCTGCACGTTGGGGCCGTGGGCGAACATCTTGCGCACGCTGGCCTTGATCACCCGTCCGCCGCCGAAGGACTTGTCCACGCTGCCGCCGATGCCCAGGTCGCCGCTGTAGCGCTCGGTGGTCTGCACCGAGGTCCCGAAGGTGTCCTTCAGGTCCCGGGCCTTGAAGGTGGTGGCCTCCAGGGTCAGCCAGGGCATGACCTTCCAGTTCACCGCCACGTTGATCTTGTTGATCTTCTGGCTGGAATCGTTGGTGTAGTAGCTGTTGCCCGCGGCGTCGGTGGCGGTCTTGGAGCCGTCCAGCTTCACGCTGCTGTTGTGCTGCAGGGTCAGCCGCAGGCGACGGTTGGGGGTGAAGGAGACCTTGGTGTCCAGGTTGCCGCGGCGGTTGAAGTCGTCCACCTTGGCCACGTCCTCGTACTCGCTGAACACGAAATCGGTGTACTGGATCCAGAGGCGGAACACCTGGTTCAGCTCCAGCCAGGGCGCCAGGGGCCAAACGTAGCCCGGCGAGAACTCGTAGGAGTCCTTCACGTTGTTGTTGGCCGAGCGCTCGCTCTGGATGGAGATGTCCTCCACCCGATGGGCCTCGAAGGTCATGTCCACCTTCACGCCGCCGGGCCACTGGGTGCTGGTGGTCACGTTGAAGCTGCTGTCCAGACGGTCGCGGTCGTTCACGTTGAACTCGCCCACGGCGATGTCCTGGGTCAGGCCCGTGAGGGCCGAGACCCGCAGCTGGGTGTTCTCGAACAGGTCGTGGATCCAGGCCAGGTTCAGGTCCCGCTTGTAGTTGATCTGCTTGCCGCGGGGGTTCACGGCGCCCTGGTAGACCTGGTCGTCCCACTTCCAGAGGTAGCCGTAGCCCGCGGACACGGAGTCGCGCCGGCTCACGCGCAGGCCCACGTCCAGGGTTGCCTGGTCCTGGCTGCGCTCCTTGCGGCCCACGCCGCTGCGCCGGAAGGCGTTCTCCGTGAAGTCCTTGGACACGCGCGAACGCAGGCTCAGGCGCCCCAGATTCAGCCCGTTGGTCCATTCCAGGGTGGTGGCGTCGTTGGTCTCGAGCTCCTCCACCACCTTCTGCACCGCGTTGACCGTGTCGATGACGCCGTTGCTGTTGCGGTTGTAGTCCAGGTAGCGCTTCTCGAAGTTGGAGTAGCGCAGGGTCACGCCGCCGGCGAAGCGGCCGCGGGCGTAGTACATGCCCGCGCGCAGGGAGTCGCCGCTGCTGCTGGAGGGGTCCGTGCGCTGGCCCAGGGAGCGCTCGCCGCTCTCGGTCTCGGCGTAGAGGCCGGTGTGGAAGCTCAGCCATTCGGCCGCGCTCCAGCCCGAGCTCAGGCCGCCGCTGAGGCGGGCCGCGGAGATGTCGTTGCGCTGGCCCTGCTGCTCGCCCTTCTGGTCGTCCACGGCGCCGTCCAGGCGGAAGTCGTGGAGCACGCCGAAGGTGGACAGGCTGTCGCGGCGCACGTTGGCGTTGGCGCTGCGGTAGTCGCGCTTGTTGATGTTGGTGAGTCCGGAGGTGGTGGTCACCTCGTCCTCGCTCCAGCTCTGGGTGATGTTGAGGCCGCCGCGCAGGGCGCTCCGGGAGCTGGTGCTGTAGTTCATCGTGAAGTCGCGCTTGTCGACGATCTTGTCCTGGCTGCGGTAGTCCTCGTGGTTGAGCTTGAGGCTCTGGGCGATGCTGCCGCCGTCGCGGAAGTTCAGCACGTTGTCGAAGCCCACGCCCACGCTGGTGCTGCGGATGCCGGAGCTGCTCACGGCCGAAGGCTTGCGCGTCCAGCCCGTCAGGTAGCCGTCGCCGGCGGCCGTGGCGGTGGTGTCGGCGAGCAGGGCCGCCACCAGGGTGCTGTCGCCCTGGGCCAGGCCGGCCAGCAGCGCGTCCAGCGTGCCGGAGGCGGCGGTGCTGTCGGCGTCGGCCTCGGCCGCGCGCGCGTCCGGCGCCACGGCCAGGCAGAGCCCGAGGAGGGCCGCGAGGACCAACGGCCACGGTCGTCGGATCACGGCTGCGGTCACGAGGCCTCCTGGGCGACGACGCTCCTCGCCAGCAGGCGCAGGCGGTCGCGGGGGATCTGTTCGGGGCGCGCGGCCGGGTCCAGGTCCGCGGCGGCGAGCGCCGCGGCGGCGGCGTCGGCGTCGCCCAGACGCGAGCGCAGGATGCGGTGGAGCTGCTTGCGGCGCTGCTGGAAAAGGGTTTTCACGACGTCCTTGAAGTCGGCCAGCTCCGCCGCGTTCCACGCCTCGGCGTTGGGGGCAAGCCGCACCACGGCGGAGGTCACGTCCGGGCGCGGCCAGAACACCGTGCGGGGCACGGTGCGCACCAGCTCCACGTCGAAGAGCGATCCCAGCACCACCGAGAGCACGCCGTACTCCTTCCCTCCCGGAGCCGCCACCAGCCGGTCGGCGACCTCCTTCTGGACCATGAAGACCCCGCCCGCCGCCTGCTCGCGGTGGTCGGCCAGGGCGAAGAGGACCGCGCTGGTCAGCACGTAGGGCAGGTTTCCGGCCAGCACCGGCCGGGTTCCCGCCCGATGGAGCTCCGCGCCCCAATCCAGCTTGGCCAGGTCGGCCTCCACCAGGGCGAAGGCCGGATCCGCGCCGAACTCCTCCCGCAACACCGCGCAGAGCCCGCGGTCCACCTCCACCGCCCTCACGCGGGCGCCGGATTCCAGCAGGGGCCGGGTGAGCGCGCCGCCGCCGGCGCCCAGCTCCAGCACGTCGCCGCTCAGGGCGGTCACGTCGGCGGCGATGGCCCGGGCCAGGTTCCCGTCCACCAGGAAGTTCTGCCCGCGCTTGCGCGTGGGCTTGATCCCGTGGTCCTTGAGAAGCTCCAACTGGCTGCGTCCGTTGAGGTTGCCATCGCTCACGTCCACGCCTCCGCCCCGAAGACCCGCCGCGCGGCGGCGCCGGTTCGGGCGATCGCCTCCTCCACGTCCACGCCGTGGATCTCGGCCACCTTGGCGGCGGTGAGCGCCACGTACGACGGCTCGTTGCGCTTGCCCCGGTGCGGCATGGGCGGCAGCCAGGGAGCGTCGGTCTCCAGGATCATGTCCTCCAGGCTCACCGCGGCCACGGCCTCCGGCAGACGGCTGTTCTTGTACGTCACCGGGCCGCCGATGCCCAGCACGAATCCATGGGCCACCGCCCAGAGGGCCGTGTCCACGTCGCCGGCGAAGGCGTGGAGCACCCCGCGGCGGGCGGGCAGACCCTTCCGCTCAAGCAATTCCCGGGCCTCGGCGTAGGCGTCGCGGATATGGAGGATCACCGGCAGTCCGTGGCGGTCCGCGCGGGCCAGCTGGACGGCGAAGGCCGCCGTCTGGGCGGGCCGCGGAGAGAGGTCGCGGAAGTGGTCCAGGCCGATCTCCCCCCACGCCACCACGCCCGGCTCCGCGGCCAGAGCGTCCAGGCGCGCCAGCACGGCCTCCCCCTCCGGTCCCACGCGGCCGGCCGCATCGGCCACGAGCAGGGCGTCGTGGGGATGCACGCCCACCGCGGCGCGTACGCCGGGCACGCGGGCGGCGAGGGCCACGGACTCCTCGCTGCTCTCCACGTCGTAGCCCACGTTGAGCAGACCGGTCACGCCGGCGTCGCGGGCGCGCGCCAGGACCTGGTCCAGGTCGTCCCGGAACTCCCCGCGGTTCAGATGCAGGTGCGTGTCGATCAGCATGGCCGCCCATCGCCGCCGCAGCCGCGGCCGCCGCCGCCCCGGCGGGGGGCCGGCAGATCCTCGCGGCGGTCCCAGCTCAGGTCGGCCAGGGGCAGGGTCAGGAATTCGGAAGTGTCCTCCAGGGAGATCAGCACCGTCTCCTGCAGGATGTTCACCTTGCGCACGCGGCCTCCGCCCCGTTCGCAGCGCACGCGCGCGCCCACGCGCGGCATGCGCTTGAGGGCCTGGGCGTAGGACTCGTGCTCGTAGGCCAGGCAGCAGCGCAGGCGGCCGCAGAGGCCGGACAGCTTGTTGGGGCTCATGGGCAGCTGCTGGGCCTTGGCCATCTTCAGGGTGACCGGCGAGAAGCCGGTGAGGAAGGTGCTGCAGCACAGCTCGCGGCCGCAGAGACCCAGGCCGCCCTTGATCTTGGCCTCGTCGCGCACGCCGATCTGGCGCAGATCGATGCGCGTGCGGAAGATGCCGGCCAGGTCCTTGACCAGCAGGCGGAAGTCCACGCGCTTCTCGGCCGTGAAGTAGAAGGTGATCTTGTTGCGGTCGAACTGGCGCTCCACCGTGACCAGCTGCATGTCCAGCCGGTGCTCCTGGATCTTCTCCAGGCAGATGTCGTAGTCCTGCCACTCGTCGGCGCGGTTCTCGTGCAGGCGGCGCAGGTCCTCGGGGCGGGCCCGCTGCACCACGCCGCGCTGCCCGGCCTCGTCCCACCAGTCCTCGCGGCCGGGGCCCACGTAGCACACGCGGCCCAGGTCGCGCCCGCGGTCCGCCTCCACCAGGCAGTAATCGCCCACGGTCAGCTCCACGCCCGCGGCGTTGTGGTAGCCCGCCTTGCGGTTGCCCTTGAAGCGGACCAGCACCAGATCGCCTTCGGGACGCGGCACGTCGGCCGTCTCCGGGCGCGGCGGCCGCGGTCCGGGCCCACGACGGCCCCGACCGCCGCGGCGACCGCGGCGCGTGCGCTGGCGGTCGTCGTCGCGCTCAGGCGCGGGCGGCTGCGGACCGGTCGGTTTGGACATGCCGGACGAGCTCCTGGAAGAGCACGGCCATCATCAGGCCGATGTTCAGATTGTTCTCCACGTCGCGCTGGGCGCCTCCCAGGGCGTCCAGGTCGGCCAGAAGGCCGGCCGGGGTTCGCCGGGACGCGGCGGCGCGCACGGCCGCCTCCCGGGCCGGGTCCAGGGGCTCCCAGTCCGCGCCGCGGGCGAGGCAGGCCAGGACCTCACTGTAATGGACGGTGAGGCCTTCGCAAAGCAGGATCGCCCGCTCCCGTTTGGCGGGCAGGTCCTTGGCGGGCGGGATCTTCTCCCCCGCGGCCTCGGCCACCGCAGGCGGCAGGGCACCCTTGTGGACCTGCTCGGCGGCCATCAGGGCCGTGCCCAGGCGGCCGGCGCCCAAGGCGTCGGCCAGCTCGTCGGCCCAGCGGCTGCAGGCCCGGGCCAGGGGCAGGCGCAGGCGGGCGGCGCGTCGGGCGTCGCCGGCGGCCAGGCGGGCCAGGCGGAGCGCCTCATCCGCCGGCAGGCCGTACAGCCCGCGCAGCAGGGCGGTGAGCTCCTCCCGCCCGTAGGGCTGGAAGACCACCCGGTGGCAGCGCGACTGGATGGTGGGCAGCACCGCGCTGCGGGTGGCCGAGAGCAGCAGGATCAGGGCGTCGGCCGGCGGCTCCTCCAAGGCCTTGAGGAAGGCGTTGGCGGCGCCGGCGCGCAGGCGGTGGGCGTCGGCCACCACGGCCACCTTGGTGGTGCCCTGGAAGGGCTTGAGTCGCAGGAACTGGAGCAGGGAGCGCACGGTCAGGGAGCCGGGCTTGTCGGGATCGCCGATGAGGACCTCGCTGGTGGACGCCCAGGCTGGGGTGTGGAAGGGGTCCTCCTGCTTGGCCTTCAGCAGGCGCAGCACGTCGGAATCCGTCACGCTCGCGGGCGCGGGTCCGATCCAGCGGATGTCCGGATGCTGGAAGGTGACCGCCTTGCGGCAGCTCTCGCAGGCGGGGGCGGCGGCGCAGGCCTCCGGGGTGGCGCAGTTGAGCAGGCGGGCGATCTCCAGGGCCGTGAGCTCCTTGCCCGATCCCTCCGGCCCCACGAAGAGCAGCGCCTGCCCCAACGATCCGGCCCGGGCCTGGGCCAGGCAGCGCGCGACGATGTCCTGCCGTCCGGCGAATGCCTGGTCCACGGGCCCCTCCCCAGGGGTGATCTAGTCCTTCACGTCCACCACGAAGCGCCGACGGAGATCCGCCACGTAGCGGGTGAGCTCCGCCTCGATCTTCTCCCCCTCCACGGCCTGGCGCACCTGGGGGCGCACCTCCTCCAGGCTGAACACGTGGCCGGCCTGCCGGTCGCGCACCAGGAAGATGTAGAAGCCCGCGGGGGTGAGGAACGGCCGCGTGACGCCGCCGGGCTGCACGTCGGCCAGGGCCTCCTGGATGGTGGGCGACAGGTCCGTGAGGGCGAAGGTGCCCAGCTCCCCGCCCTGGCCCGCCGACACGGGGTCCGCGCTCTCCTGGGCGGCCACGGCCCCGAAGGCCTCGCCCGCCAGCAGCCGCGCGTGCACGGCCTCGGCGTGGGCCTTGGCGCGGTTCACGTCGTCCTCGGTGATGGTCAGCGGGAAGAAGATCTGGCTCACGGTGCGGGTCTCGCCCTCGGCGGCGTCCACCTTCACGATGTGCACGCCGCGCTCGCTCACCACGGGCTGGCTCACCTGGCCCACGGGCAGGCGGAAGACGGCGTCCTCCAGGGCCTGGCTGTAGAGCTCGCCCCGCTTGATGGGGCCGATGCGGCCGCCGCGGGAGGCCATGGGCCCCTCGGAGAGCTCACGCGCCACGTCGGCGAAGGCCGCGCCGTCGCCCAGCTTCTGGAGCACGGCGCCCAGCTTGCGCTGCACGTCGCGCTGCACGTCCGCAGGCGGTTCCACGGGGATCAGGATGTCGGCCAGGGTCAGGCTGTCCGGGGTGGCGGGCACCTCGTCGCCGTGGTCGGCGTACCAGTCGTCCACCTCGTCCTCGCGCACCTCCACCTTGGGACGGATGAAGCGGTTGAGCACGGCGCGCATGTAGTGCTGGTCGCGGAGCTGGCCGCGGGCGCGCTTGCGGTAGTCGGCCATGGTCATGCCGTTGCGCACCAGCTCCTGCTCCAGGGCCTGCTCGGAGCCGTAGTAGCGCACGAGCTGGTCGATGTTGCCCTGGACCTCGCGCTCCACGGCGTCGTCGGAGATCTCGATCTCCTCCAGGCGCGCGGCCGCGATGATGAGCTTGCTCTCGATGAGGCGCTGCAGCACCTCGTCGCGGACCTGCTTCTCGTCCTGGTTCACCTCGGCGCCGCTGTTGCGGGCCTCCAGGTAGTAGAGGGCGACCTCGCGGTCCAGGTCGCTCTGCAGCACGGCCTCCTCGTCCACGATGGCCACGATGCGGTCCACCAGCACGGGGGCCGGAGCCTCCTGGGCCGCCGCGGCGGCGGCCAGGACGCAGAAGACGAGCCCGGGCGCCAGGCGGAGGGCGGCGGCGGGCGTGAGGATGCTCCTCATGGGCATGATCCTTTCAAGGGGCGCCGGGTGCGGAGACCCGGCGCCCGGAGCGGTCAGGAACCGGCGGTGAGCTCGTCCCAGGACTTCAGCTTGGGCAGCACGTCCGCGTGGATCTCCACGCCGTACTCGTCCCGCCACTGGGCCAGCAGCTCGTTCAGGGCCTGGTCCTTGCGGATGATCTTGATGCGCTCGCCCACGGCGTTGCGCACCTCGTCCAGCTCGCGCGCGCGGCCGGGCTGGATGGAGTCCAGGCGCGCCACGCCCCAGCCGCCCTCCACGGGGAAGGGCTCGGAGAGGTCGCCGGGCCGGCTCAGGGCGTAAAGGACGTCGTGCAGGGCGCCGGTGCCGCTCTTGGGCATCTGCACCGCGCCGCCGTTCTGCTTGTTCTGGGGGTTCTCGGAGTGGGCCTCCAGCACGGCGTTCCAGTCGCCGCCCCGGGCCGTCTGCACGGCGGCCTCGGCCGAGGCGCGCTCGGTGGTGTAGACCACGTGGCCGAAGCGCGTCTCCTGCATGTAGTACTCGTCCCTGTGCTCGTTCCAGAAGGCGTCCAGGGCCTCGGGCGAGATCCGCTCGTCGATCTTGACCACCTCGTCGTGGAGCTTCTGCACCATGGCGCGCTCCACGTTCATGTCCACATCGCCGGTGACCTCGGGACGCTGGAAGTAGCCGCGCTCGCGGGCCTCGGCGATCATCAGGCGGCGGTCCACCATCTCGTTGAGGATCTTCTTGCGCACGCCGCCCAGCAGCTCCCCGCGCTTGGGACGCTGGAACACGTTCCACTGGTCGTACTGGGCCTTGTAGTCGCCGATGGTCCAGACCTCGGGCTCGTCGTCCAGGTCGAACTTGACGGAGAAGAAGACGCGGTCCAGCTCCTCGGTGGGGACGTCGAGCTGCTTGAGGTTGCCCTGGGGCACGGGCTTGTTGGTCTCCGGGTCCAGGTAGGGCTCCTCCTCCGGCATGCCGTTGTAGATCAGCCAGAGGGCCGTCTCGTCCAGCTTCAGCTCGTGCTTCGCGCGGCTCTGGGCCACGAACTCGGCGTTCATCAGGTTCGACTTGCGGGCCTGCAGGGTCTGGCGGATGCGCTCGCGCTGCTGGTCGGTGAGCTCGGGCACGCGGTTCTCGCCGATGGAGTCCAGACGGATGACCCACCAGCCGTACACCGTGTCGAAGGGCTCGGAGATCTCGCCCACATCGAGGTTGAAGACCACGTTCTCGAAGGCGTCCTCGGTGCGGCCCCACTGGATCTGCAAGGTGTAGTCGCCGGCGGGGCCCTTGGAGCCGTCGTTGAACTCCGCGGCCACGTCCTCCCACAGCTCGCCGTCCATGAGGCGGCGGCGCGCCTCCAGGGCGTCGCTCTCGAAGTTGCAGATCATGAAGTGCACGTTGCGGACGGTCTTCTGGTTCTCGTAGTAGGCGTCGATCTCGGCGTCGGTCACGTTCTGCGACGGGATCTGGTTGAGCTCCTGGTACATGAGCTTGGGCGCGAAGTTCTCCAGCAGCGTGGTGTTGGCCTGCACCATGGTCTGGTCCTGGTCGAAGCCCAGGTCCACGGCCTTGGCCGCCATCAGCTCCTTGTTCACCACCATGTCCAGGAAGGCGCGCTTGCCCGCCTCGGAGGCCATGTCCAGGGGGACGCCGTCCTCGCCGACGGGCAGCTCGTTGGGCTGAAGCTTGCTCAGCATCAGCTCGTAGTCGGCCACCGTGACGACGCGGTCGCCCACCTTGGCCACCACGGTGTCGGAGTCCACGCCGCCGCCTCCGCACCCCGTGAGGACCGCAGCGGCCAGCAGGACCGTGAGCAGCAGGGCGAGGGAGGGGCGCGGCACGGACGGCGCCGTACGGGAGGTGGTCATCAGGCTCATGGCTTCTCCTTGGGGGTCGCATCGGTTCCACCCGCGCGGCCCGCGGGTACGGGCGCCGAGTCCTCGGCGAGCCGGTCCAGAAGGTCCAGCACGGCGAAGGCCGCGGCTCCGAGCTGGTCGCGGCCGGCGGGGATCTGCATCACGAATTGATCGACGGCCTTGAACTGCAGGCCCTTGGGCCCGGTTCCCATCAAACCGCGTATTATATGAGGGGTGGGCTCGCGGCCGCCAGCAAAAAACAGGCTGAGGCCGCGGCGCCCCGCCCGCACCTCCTCCACCCCGTTGCGCGCCGCCAGCAGGCGGATCCGCGAGATGTCCAGCAGGTTCTTCACGGGTTCCGGCAGGGGCCCGAAACGGTCCTGGATCTCGTCGCGCAGCCAGGCGAAGGCCCGCTCCTCGCGCACCCGCGCCAGGCGCCGGTACAGGTCCATCTTGGTCTCGGGGTCGGCGATGTAGTCGTCGGGCAGGAAGGCCGGCAGGCGCAGGTCCACGCGCACGTCCAGCAGGGCGCTGGCGCCGCCGCCCTTGAGCTCGCGCACGGCCTCGTCCAGCAGGCGGCAGTACAGGTCGAACCCGATGGCCTCCAGGTGGCCGTGCTGCTGCTGCCCCAGGATGTTGCCCGCGCCGCGGATCTCCAGGTCGCGCATGGCGATGTGGTAGCCGCTGCCCAGGGCCTGGAACTCCTGCAGGGCCGACAGGCGCCGCCGAGCGTCCGGCGTGAGGGCCTCCCCCGGCGGAGTCATGAGGTAGGCGAAGGCGCGCTGGTTGGAGCGGCCCACGCGGCCGCGGATCTGGTAGAGCTGGGCCAGGCCGAAACGGTCGGCGCGGTCGATGATGATGGTGTTGACCCGCGGCATGTCCAGGCCCGACTCGATGATGGTGGTGGTCACCAGCACGTCGGCCTCCTGCGCCAGGAAGCGGCCCATCACCTTCTCCAGCTCCTCCTCCTTCATCTGGCCGTGGGCCACCGCCACGCGGATGTTGGGCAGCAGCCCGGCGATGGTGGCCGCCACGCCCTGGATGGTCTCCACGCGGTTGTGCACGAAGAACACCTGCCCGCCGCGGTGCAGCTCGCGCAGGATGGCCTCGCGCAGCAGCTCCTCGTCCCAGGCGCAGAGCTCGGTGTGGATGGGCAGGCGGTCGCGCGGCGGCGTGTTGATCAGCGACATGTCGCGCGCGCCCATGAGCGACAGGTAGAGCGTGCGCGGGATGGGCGTGGCGCTGAGCGTCATCACGTCCACCTCCTTGCGCAGCTGCTTGAGGCGCTCCTTGTGGCGCACGCCGAAGCGGTGCTCCTCGTCGATGACCAGCAGGCCCAGGTCGCCGAACTTCACGTCGCGCGAGAGGAGCCGGTGCGTGCCGATGAGCACGTCGATCTCCTTGTCGCGCACCTTGCGCATGATCTCGCGCGACTGCTGCGGCGAGCGGAAGCGGCTCAGCACCTCCACCTTGGCGGGGAAGTCGCGGAAGCGTTCGCCGAAGGTCTCCGCGTGCTGGTGCGCCAGCAGCGTGGTGGGGCAGAGCACCGCCACCTGCTTGCCCGCCTCCACGGCCTTGAAGGCGGCGCGCATGGCCACCTCCGTCTTGCCGTAGCCCACGTCGCCGCAGACCAGGCGGTCCATGGGGCGGGACTTCTCCATGTCCTTCTTGACGTCGGCGATGGCGGAGAGCTGGTCCTTGGTCTCCTGGTGGATGAACGACTCCTCCAGGGAACGCATGAGGTCGCCGTCGTCCGGGAAGGCGTAGCCCGGGCGGCTCTCGCGCGCCGCGTACAGCTCCAGCAGCTCCGCCGCCATGGCCTGGATGGCCTTGCGCGCCTTCTTGGTGACGCGGGCCCACGACGCCGTGCCCAGCCGGCTCAGCTCCGGCGCGGCCGAGCGGTCGCTGCTGTAGCGCTCCACCAGGTCGATGTTCTCGACCGGCACGTAGACCTTGTCGTCGTCGGCGAAGTCGATGAGCAGGCACTCGCGCTCGGTGCCCTCCACGGCGATGCGGCGCAGCCCGCGGTAGCGGCCGATGCCGTACTCCACGTGCACCACGTGCTCGCCGGGCTGCAGGTTCCCCGAGTCCTTGACCACGGCCTCCCCGCGGAAGCGGGAGCGGGTGGGACGCTGGTAGCGTTCGAAGAACTCGTGGTCCGTGACCAGGGCGGCGCCGGCCGCGGGCCACACGAAGCCCTCGCTGAGGCGTCCCACCACCGGCAGGCCGGAGGGCACGGGCCCGTCCTGCTCCATGAGCAGGTCGCCCAGACGGGCGGCCTGGCCGCGGTTGTCGCAGAGCACGGCGGCGCGCAGGCCCCGCTCCTCCCAGTCGGCGAGGCGGCGGCCCAGCTCGGCCACGTCGCCGCCGCTGAGGCCGGGGCGGCTGGTGCCCTGATTCATCTCGGCGGCGGGCGTGCGGTCCAGCCAGGCGGAGGCGGCGTCGCCGGCGATCCAGGCGCCGGTGAGCCAGGCCGTGGGGCGGTCCGCGAAGTCCAGGGCGTCGCGGCCGGCCACCAGCTCCTCCACGTCGGGCAGCCAGGCGTCGTGGTGGAGGCGGGCGGCGCGCATGCGCGGCGCCTCCTCGTCCAGCAGGTCGCTCTGCTCGGAGAGGCGGGCCGGATCCACCCACACCACCGGCGCCCCCGCGGGCAGGTGGTCCGAGAGCAGGGCGGTGGGACCGTACAGGGGCAGGAACGCCTCCAGGCCGCCGCCGTGCAGCCGCTCCTCGATGCGGGCCTCCAGGTCCACGCGGTCGTCGCCGTCGATCTCCCCCGCCGCCGCGGCGGCCTCCACGCGGCCCAGGGCCTCCAGCACGCCGTCGTCGTCCAGGATCAAATGGGAGACGGGCAGCACCTCCACCCGCTCCAGGCGGCCGGTGGTGCGCTGGTCCGAGGCGGAGAAGGTGCGCAGGGAGACGATCTCGTCGTCGAAGAACTCCACGCGCACGGCGGGCGAGCCGGGCGGGTGCAGGTCCACCAGGCTGCCGCGCACCGCGAAGTCCCCGGTGCGCGCCACCGTGCCCACGGGCTGGTAGCCCAGGGCGGTGAGACGCTCGCCCAGGGCCTCGCGGTCCACGCGCTGATCGACCGTCAGGGTGAACGACGCCGACGCGAGGCGGGCCGGCGCGAGCACGCGGTGGCGCAGGGCGGCCAGGCTGGTCACCGCCAGCGCCGGCTCCGGGTCGCGCAGCCGGCGCAGGCCCGCGAGCAGGGCGCCGGTGAGGTCCGGATCCGGCGAGTTGCGGTCGAAGGCCAGCACCTCGGGCTGAGGCAGGTAGACCACCGCGTCGGCGCCGAGCCAGGCCTCCAGATCGTCGGCCAGGCGGAGGGCGGCGTCGCGGGTGGGGGCCACCGCCAGCAGGGTGCGGCGGTGGGCCTGGAACCAGGACGCGAGCAGCAGGCTGGGCGACGAGCCGTGCAGGCCGCTCAGCAGCACGGGATCCTGGCCGGGGCGACGCTCCAGGGCGGACGCCAGCGCCGCGACGCCCTCGGCGGGGGCCTCGCGGGGCAGGAGCCGGCCGAGCAGGCCGGCGGCGGTCGCGGCGGTCCCGACGGCGGAACCGGCGGCGTCGTCCATGGGGCGCCTTTCCGGCGCCGCCCCGCTCAGAAGGTGGGGCGGCTCTCGTTGAAGGGGGTGATGGCGCGCAGGCGCTCCACGATCCGCGGCAGCACCTGGACCGTGTAGTCCACGTCGGCCTCGGTGTTGTAGCGGCTCAGCGAGAAGCGGATGGAGCCGTGGGCCGCCACGAACGGCACGCCCATGGCCTTCAGCACGTGCGACGGCTCCAGCGAGCCGCTGGTGCAGGCGCTGCCGCTGCTGGCGGCGATGCCGCAGCGGTCCAGCAGCAGCAGGATGCCCTCGCCCTCGATGTAGTCGAAGCTGATGTTGGCCGTGTTGGGCAGCCGGTGCTCCGCGTCCCCGTTGAGGCGGCTGTCCGGCACCGCGGCCAGGATGTCGCGGGCCAGGCGGTCGCGCAGGGCGCGCACGCGGACGTTCTCCTCCTCGCGGTGGGCCGCGGCCAGGTCCGACGCCACGCCCAGACCCACCACGCCGCTCACGTTCTCCGTGCCGGCGCGCCGGCCGCGCTCCTGGTGTCCGCCCACGATCAGCGGCCGCAGCTTGGTGCCGCGCCGCACGTAGAGGGCGCCCACGCCCTTGCAGGCGTGGATCTTGTGGCCGCTGATGGACAGCAGGTCCACGGTGGAGGCGCGCATGTCCAGCGGCAGCTTGCCCGCGGCCTGCACGGCGTCCACGTGGTACACCGCGCCGTGCTCCTTGACCACGGCGCCGATCTCCTCCGTGGGGAAGATCACGCCCGTCTCGTTGTTGGCGGCCATCACGCTCACCACCGCCGTGTCCGGGCGCAGGGCGTCGCGCAGGGCCTGCAGGTCCAGGCGGCCGCGGCCGTCCACGGGCAGGTAGGTAACCTTGTAGCCCAGCCGGCTCTCCAGCTCGCGGCAGAGGCCCAGCACGGCGGGATGCTCCACGACCGTGGTGACCACGTGCCGCTTGTCGGGCTGGGCGCGCAGGGCGCCCACCACCGCCAGGTTGTCGCTCTCGGAGCCGCCGCCGGTGAAGACGATCTCGCCGGGCGACTCGGCGCCCACCAGGGCGGCCACCTGGTCGCGGGCGCGGTCCAGGGCGCGTCCGGCCACGGCGCCGAAGGCGTGCATGCTCGACGGGTTGCCGTAGTGGTCGCGCAGGAAGGGCAGCATGGCGTCGATCACCTCGGGGGCCACCCGGGTGGTCGCGTTGTTGTCCAGGTACACGCCCTCGGGGGGACGCGGCGGCAGGCCGGCGATGAGCTCCTGTTGGGTCACGACCGCTCCTCGACGACTTCGAGATCCTCGCTCACGTGCTCGCGCAGCTGCGATTCCACCCAGCCCTTGATGGTGGCCTGGCTCGCCGGGCAGGAGGCGCAGGCGCCGGTGAGCCGCACGTGCACGCGGTTCTCCACGATGCGCACCAGCTCGATGTCGCCGCCGTCGGTGCGCAGGCCGCGGGCGATGTCGTTCTCCACCAGGTCGCGGATCTGGGCCGTGCGCGCATCCTCCCGCACGGGCGGCGCGGGCGGCGCCAGGCCGCCGATGGTCACCAGGCCGGCGTCCGTGCCCATCTCCTCCCAGACGTCGTCGATGATGTGGCGGATGTCGTGGTGGCAGGCCGTGCAGCCGCCGCCCGCCTTGGTGTAGTGGGTGACGTCCTCCACGTCCTTCAGCTTGTGCTGCTTGACGGCGTTCTTGATGGTGGACCGCTTCACCTGATAGCAGTGGCAGATCTCCACGTCGGTGACGATGAGCTCGCAGGGCACGTCGCGTCCCTGGCGCTTGTAGTAGTCGATCATGGCGGCCTCGAGGGCCTCGCGTCCCATGACCGAGCAGTGCATCTTCTCGCGCGGGAGGCCGCCCAGCTCGCGGGCGATGTCCTCGTTGGTGATGCGCGCGGCCTCCTCCAGCGTCCGGCCCGCGACCATCTCCGTGAGCACGGACGACGACGCGATGGCGCTGCCGCAGCCGAAGGTGCGGAACATGGCCTTCTCGATGCGGCCCTCGGCGTCGATCTTCAGGGTGAGGCGCAGGGCGTCGCCGCAGGCCATGGAGCCCACCTCGCCCACGCCGTCGGGGTTCTCCACGTCGCCCACGTTGCGCGGGTTCATGAAGTGCTCGAGGACCTTGTCCGAATAATCCCACATGGTGCGTTCTCCCCGTCCCGACGGCCGCGGCCATTCGAAAACACGAGTTCTCCACCCGGAAACCTAACGCTTCGGACCGGAAGGGCAAGATCCGGTGCGGGGCTCAGCCCTCGCCGCGGGCCAGCCGGGTCTCCCAGAGCAGCAGCAGGGCCGCCGCGAGCAGGAACCAGACGGTCAGGTCACGCCCGGAGAGGGCGGCCCCCACGGCGGAGGCGGAGGCGTCGCCCAGGCTGCCGCCGGGGCGCAGGCCGGTGCCGGCCAGCAGCTCCACGGGTTCCAGGGGCGGCGTGGCGGGTTCCACCTCGCTCGCGGGCAGCACCGTGACCGCGGCCGCCAGGGTATCACCGCCGGCCACCAGGAACCAGTGTCCGACGGGAGGATCGGCCGGGCCGTGGATCACAGGCCGGCTCTCCTGCCAGTCCACCCGCACGTCGTAGGCGCGGACGGGCTCCCGTTCCCGGGCGGGCCGATGCCAGAGCACGGGCTCCAGTTCGGCCTCGGCCCCCAGGGCCCGCGGATCCGGCGCGGTCCAGGTCAGGGGCCGGCCCGCCTCCAGGACCGGCGGCGCGGCGCGCCCCGCGGCCAGCCAGCCGGCCACGCGCTGGACCAGGGGCAGGGCCATGGCGCTGCGGGCCAGGTCCGAGGCCTCGGGCCCCAGAGAGGCTGTCTGCAGCACCAGGCGCCCGCGGCCGCGGGCGCCGGCCAGGAGCAGGGGATCGCCGCCCTCCAGCTCCGCCACGGTCTCCAGGTCCGGGGCCCGCAGGCTCCAGACCCGCCGCCAGCGCGATTCCGCCAAGGTGGCCAGGGCCTCGGGCGGCAGGCCGTCCAGGATGGGATGGGCGCCGGCCACGGTGCGCCAGCGTTCGCCGGCGGCGTCGCTCAGGGTGCGGAACGTGGCGTCGTCCACCCCGGCCAGACGGGGCAGCAGGTGCTCGCGCACGGCCGCGGCGTCGGCGGGGTCGCCCAGCATGAGCCAGAGCCGCCCGCCCCCCTCCAGCCAGGCGCCCAGGGCGTCCAGACGGGCGCGGCCGGGGCTGCCGGCGTCGGCCAGGACCACCACGTCGTAGTCCGGCAGGTCCCCCTCCCGCCATTCCGACTGGCGCACCGCGCGCAGGTCCACCGGGCCCGTCCGCGACGTGTCCGGGGCCAGCGCGCGGGCCAGGTAGCGCCATCCGCCGCGGCCGCCCGTGCCGGGGGCGTCGCCGTGGACCAGGAGCACGCGCAGGCGCGGGCGCACGTCGAGCAGGAAGGGGCGGCGATCGTCGGCTTCGAAGGCGTCGTGGTCCGTACGCACGTATCCGGCGTGCAGGCCCGTGCCGGGCGCCGTGGCCGCGAAGGCCAGCTCCGTCACGCCGCCGACGCCCGTGCCGGCCACGGCCTCGGCCTGCACGCGGCCGTCCAGCACCAGCTGGAACGCCTGGTCCTCGCGACCGGACACCGCGAGGGCGGCCAGCTCCAGGCGGTCGCCGGGGCGCACGTGACGAGCGGGAAGCTGCAGTTCGCGCACGCCGCCGTTGGCCGTGGCGGCGCCCACGGACACGAGCTCCACCGTGTCCACGCCGCGGGCCTGCAGCTCCGCCGCGGCGGCGCCAAGGGCGGCGGGGGCGTCCGCCGGCGGGCGGCCGTCGCCGATGAAGACGATGACCGGCCGGCTGCGCGCCCCGTCCACCGCGGCGGCGGCGGCGGTCAGGGCGGCGGCCAGGTCCAGGCGGCCGTCGGTGGGAACGAGATCCTCCGGCGGCCGGTCCGCCACGGCGGCGGCGGGCAGCCAGTCGCCGAACACCGGCCGCGTGCGGGCCCCCGCCAGCATCCACTGCACCTCGCCGCGGCGGTCCAGTCCGGCGGTGAGGCGGTGCGCGGCGTCCAGGGCGTGCCGGAAGCGCGTCACGCCCTCGGCGTCCTGGGTCTGCATGCTGGCGCTCGCATCGATCAGGATCAGCAGGGAGGCGCGGTCGCCCTCGCCCGGAGCCAGGCCGCCCAGGCGCGGCCGAGCGGCGCCCACCGCCAGCAGCACGATGGCCAGCATGCGCACCAGCAGCAGCAGCCAGCGGCGGATGCCCAGGCTGCGGGCGCGGTGGGCGGACACCTCGCGCAGGAAGGTCAGGTCGCTGAAGGGCACGCGACGCGGGCGGCGGTTCTGCAGCAGATGCAGAAGCAGGGGCACGCCGGCGGCGAGGGCGCCCAGGAGCAGGCCGGGATTCAGGAAGGTCCAGGGCACGGCGTCTCCCCCGCGGCGCTAACCCAGGCGCCGGCGCTTGAGCAGGTAGGCCAGCAGCGCGCGGTCGAAGGGCTGGTCCGTGGTCAGCTCCACCAGGTCCACGCGCTGTCCGCGCAGCTCGCGGCGCAGGGTCTCGCGCCAGGCGGCCACGCGGCGCCGGTAGTCGGCGGCGATGCGCGCCGGATCCAGGCGCACGGTCTCGCCGGGATGCTCCAGATCCTCGAAGCGCGTGTCGTGGCGGTAGTCCAGGTCCAGCTCGCGCGGATCCAGGATCTGGAACACGATCACCTCGTGGCCCCGGTGTCGGAAGTGCTTCAGCCCCGCGCTCACCTGGGCCGGGTCGGTCATCAGGTCCGAGAAGAGCACGCTCACGCCCCGCCGCGGCAGGCGCTCGGCCTGGCGGTGGAGCATGCCCGCCAGATCCGTCCCCTCGCCGTGCGGCAGCTTCTCCAGCGGCGCCAGGAGGCGGAACAGGTGGCGTCGCGTGGCGCGGGCCGGCACCGAGGCCAGGGGGCGCCGGTCGAAGAGCTCCAGGCCCACGGCGTCGTTCTGGCGCAGCAGCAGGTAGGACAGGCTCGCGGCCAGCAGGCGCGCGTAGTCCAGCTTGCTCAGCGCGGCGTCGTCGCTGCGGAAGCGCATGCTCGCGGAGCAGTCCACCAGCAGGGTGGCGCGCAGGTTGGTCTCCTCCGCGAAGACCTTGGTGTAGTGGCGGTCCGTCTTGGCCACCACGCGCCAGTCCATGTGGGTGACGGGCTCGCCGGGAATGTACTGGCGGTACTCGGCGAACTCCACGGAGAAGCCGTGGTAGGGGCTGCGGTGCAGGCCCACCAGGAAACCCTCCACCACCAGGCGCGCCACCAGATCCAGCCGCCCCAGACCGGCCACCTGGTCCGGGCTCAGGGCGGCGGCGTTCACGCGGGGACCTCGGTCAGCAGACGGGCGATGACGTCGTCCTTGCCCACCTCCTCCGCCTCGGCGTGGAAGTTGGTGACCAGGCGGTGGCGCAGGACCGGCGCGGCCAGCGCGCGCACGTCGTCCAGATCCGGCGTGGGGCGGCCGTCCAGCAGGCAGCGGGCCTTGGCGCCCAGCAGCAGGCACTGGGCGGCGCGGGGGCCGGCGCCCCAGGCCAGGAACTCCTTGGCCGACGGGGCCGCCTCGGCGCCGGCGGGACGCGTGGCGCGCGTCAGCCGCACGGCGTAGTCCACCACGTTCCGGGCGGCGGGCACCTGCTGCACCACGCTCCGGGCGTCCAGCACCGCGGCGCCGTCCAGCACGGCCGCGGGGGCGGCCGCCTTGCCTCGGGTGGTGCTGTCCACGATGGCCACCTCCTCCTCCAGGCTGGGGTAGTCGATGCGGATGTTGAACATGAAGCGGTCCAGCTGCGCCTCCGGCAGCGGGTAGGTGCCCTCCTGCTCGATGGGGTTCTGCGTGGCGAGCACGAAGAACGGCGCAGGCAGATCGTGGGTAGTGCCCGCGGCGGTCACCTGGTGCTCCTGCATGGCCTGCAGCAGGGCGGCCTGGGTCTTGGGGGGCGTGCGGTTGATCTCGTCGGCCAGGACCAGGTTGGCGAAGATGGGCCCCCGCACGAAGCGGAAGCTGCGGTGGCCGGCGGCGTCCTCCTCCAGGACCTCCGAGCCGGTGATGTCGCTGGGCATGAGGTCCGGCGTGAACTGGATGCGGGCGAAGCTCAGGTCCAGCACCCTGGCCACGGTGCTGATGAGCAGGGTCTTGGCCAGGCCGGGCACGCCCTCCAGCAGCACGTGGCCGCCGGCGAACAGGGCCACGAGCATCTCGTCCACCACGCGCTGCTGGCCCACGATGACCTTGGCGATCTCCGTGCGCATCTGCGCGCTGGCCCGCATGAGGGTGTCGATCCTGTCGGCGTTCCGGTCCACGTCTCGCTCCCTGGCTGGGTGTCTGGGGCCCGCGGGCGCGGGCGATCCGGCCCAATGTAGCCGAGGGCGGGGCCCCCGTCGAGCCTCCCTCGCGCCGGATTCGCGGGCTTTCAACCGAAATGGGGTTGCAGGGTTTCGCCCCCGCACGCATTCTTGCCGGCCGGAGGTGACCCGTGGGAAAGAAGCTGTACCGCGACATCGAACATCTGCTGCGCCGCATCGACTCCAACCTGGGGACGGAGGCCATGCTGCGGGCCTCGCTGCACGCCATCGTGATCGACGGCGCCGACGAGCACGGCATCGAGTCCGGCCGTCTCTACCGCGAACGCGAGACGGACTACGAGCTGGTGGCCAGCGAGGGCGAGTACGGCGACGAGATCCTGGGCAAGACCGTCTCCAAGAGCTACGCGGTGGTGCAGGAGCTGGAGCAGAACCGCATCCTGATGATCGACCAGGACAGCCCCGGGTTCGACGCCGCCGTGGAGGACCAGTTCAGCGTGCACGACTCCGCCGCGGTCCTGGTGGGCGAGAACCCCGCCTACATCCTCAGCTTCGGCGTGCGGGACACGGACGAGGACGGCCAGCTCCACTTCATCCTGGAGTCCATCCGCACCGCCGTGGGCCTGAAGCTGCGCCAGAGCGGGCTGGAGAGCCAGATGCGCCAGGCCCGGCGCATCCAGATGAGCCTGCTGCCCCACCAGCTCCCGGAGATCCCCGGCTTCCAGATGGCGGCGGTGTCCATCCCCGCCGACGACGTGGGCGGCGACGTGTACGACGCCCAGCCCCTGGACGGCGGCGCCGTGGGCCTGACCATCGCCGACGCCAGCGGCCACGGCCTGCCCGCCGCGCTGCAGGCCCGCGACGTGATGACCGGCCTGCGCATGGGCATCGCCTCGGAGCACAAGATCAACACCACCATCAGCCGCCTGAACCGCGTGATCCATCAGAGCGGGCTGGTGAGCCGCTTCGTGTCCGTGTTCTACGGCGAGCTGGAGGAGACCGGCAACCTGGTCTACGTGAACGGCGGCCACTGCCCGCCGCTGCTGTTCAGCACCAGCGGCCGCGTGTTCGAGCTGGGCAGCAGCGGCCCCGTGCTGGGCCCCCTGCCGGAGGCCGAGTTCCGCCGCAGCTACGCCAGCATCTACCCCGGCGAGGTGCTGGTGCTCTTCACCGACGGCCTGCTGGAGCGCAAGGAGGCCGGCGCCCCGGACCACGAGGACGTGGCCCCCAGCGAGTACGGCCTGGAGCGCCTCATCGACCTGGTGCAGGCCCACATGCACGAGCCCGCCCAGGCCATCCTGGAGACCATCATGGGCGACGTGACGGTGTTCGGGAACGGCCGCGGCTGGGAGGACGACGTGACGGTGATGGTGATCCGCCGGCTGACGTCGGAGGAATACCGGCCCCGCAAGGAGCTGGAGGTCATCCGACGCGACCGGGGGCGGCAGCATCAGGTGGTGCGCGAAGCCTAGGGCGCTACGCGAGGCCTAGGGCGCTACGCGAATCCTAGGGCGCGGCGGGCGCCGGATGCAGCTCGTACAACGCATACGTCCACGTCCCCTCTTCCCGCAGCCCCACCCCGTCCACGTCGCAGGTGGCCAGGAGCTCGAAACGCACGCCGTGCATCACGGCGCCGTCCCAGCGCGGGGGGCCCTGGGTGCGGTCGTACACGTAGTCCGGCACCTCGGCGGTGAGCCAGACGCCGCTGGCCACCATGGCCTCGAACCCCATCTCCCGTCCCAGGCGCAGGATCTCCGGACTCACCAGCCCCGCCAGGTCCAGGATGCGGCGCTCGCTGGCGTAGCCCAGGGCGCCGATGTCGTGGGCGGCCACCACCGCGTCGGGCGGCGTGTTGGCCGCGAGCCACTCCCCCATGCCGTAGAAGCAGGTGTTCACGCCGCGGCTGAAGCGCTCGGCGTGGGGCCGCACGTGGAGGTTGAGCACCAGGGCGTTGGCCGCCAGGGCCATGGCGGCGCAGGTGACCAGCACGCGCTCGGCGCCGCGGCGCGGCGAGCGGAAGGGCGGCACCACGTGCCCGGCCCACGCGGCCAGCGTCAGCAGCAGCGGCACGAGCAGCGGCGATACGTAGCGGCTGATGATCCACACGTGGTTCACGGCGTAGCCGCCGGCCAGCACCGCCAGCCAGGTGAAGGTCACGCCGGTCAGGGCGATCAGGCGGGGCGTGGGGCGGGGCGTGCCGCCGCGCGGACGCCAGTGCACCCACCAGCGCACCCCCACGTAGACCAGCCCCAGCCACACGAAGCCCTGGACCACCGCCAGCTGCTTCACGGTGCGCAGCAGGTGCGGCACCACCACCAAGGGATTCAGGGTGGGACCGTAGCTCTTGGCCGTGGCGGTCTCCGGGGTGAGGTGGCCGAAGGCGTGCCAGGCGTAGGCCAGCCAGGGCCCCTGGACCAGGAGCCAGCCGCACGCGGCCAGGAGCAGGGCGCGGGGCCAGGCGGCGTCGGGAAGGTCGGCGCGTTCGCGGAGCACGAGCCACGGCGCCGCGGCGGCCGCCAGCAGGGAGAACTCGGGCCGCACCAGCCCGGCCAGGCCCGCGGCCACGCCCCAGGCCAGCCAGCGCACGCGGCCGCGCTGCAGGGCGGGGCGCAGCAGGATCAGGAGCATGGCTCCGGCCAGGGGCGTCTCCATGCCCGACATGGTCCAGCGCTGGAACCAGGCGTCCACCAGCACCAGGGCCATGAGCCACGGTCGCCAGGAGTCCGGCACCTCCAGCTTGAGGATCAGCCGGCAGGCCAGCGCCAGCGCCAGCAGCCCCGCGGCCAGCCCCAGCACCTTGGCCGCCAGCAGCGGCGCCAGCCCGGCCTTCAGCAGGCCCGCCAGGGCGAACACCCACAGGGGCGCCGTGGCGCCGTAGGTGGGCTCGCCGGGGTTGAAGGACAGCTCCCCCAGCTCCAGCAGGTGCTTGGCGTAGCGCAGATGGATCCAGGTGTCGTCGGTCACGTAGCTCCACAGCCAGGCGGCGGCCACGGCGTAGAGGGCCAGGATGGGGATCCAGCGCTTGGCGAACTGGGACACGGACACCTCCGGCAGGGTGGATGCGACGGGGCCGAGACTACCGTCCCGGCCCCGTTCCGTCGCTCAAAAAAGTGACCGTGCGGCTACTGCAGGAACATGGGCAGGCCGGACACGTTCTCGATGCGCGCGCGGTACTGCAGCGGATCGTAGTACCGGCTCACCTCCACGCGCTTCTTCCCCTCCACGATGGACGGCAGCGGCACCGCCGTGTAGCGGCCGCCCTGCAGCGCGGTCATGAAGCCGCTGAGGCCCTTGAGCAGGTAGTCCATGGCCAGATTGCCGAAGTTCATGGCCACCATGCGGTCCAGGGCGTCCGGCGCGCCGCAGCGCATCAGGTAGGCCAGGGACTGGTACATGACGTCCACGCCGGTCAGCTTCTTGATGCTGTCGGCGGTGTGCTTGCCCACGCCGCCCAGCTTCTGGTGGCCGTAGGCGTCGGCCTCGCCCACCTGGTGGATGCTGCCCTCGATCTCGTGGGCGCCCTCGCTGATGGTCATGATGGAGTAGTTGCTGGGGTTGGCGTCGCGGTCCGCGGCCAGGAAGCCCGCCAGCTTCTCCATCTCGAAGGGCACCTCGCTGATGATGGAGCGGTCCACGCCCGCCAGGTAGCTGACGATCAGCGCCGTCTCGCCGCTGTTGCGCCCGAAGAGCTCCACGATGCCGATGCGCTCGTGGCTGCCGATGGGCGTGCGCAGCTGCGTGATGGCGTCCACGCTGCGCGTCACCGCGGTGCTGAAGCCGATGCAGTAGTCGGTGCCGAAGACGTCGTTGTCCATGGTCTTGGGGATGGCCATGACCGGGAAGCCCGTCTCGTGCAGGCGCGCGCTGTAGCTCAGGGTGTCGTCGCCGCCGATGGTGATCAGCGCGTCCACGCCCAGATCCTGCAGCGAGGCCACCACGTGGTCCGAGATGTCCAGGGGATAGGTGTCCCCCTCCTTCTTCACGTGGTCGAACATGTCCTTCTCGCGCATCTTGGCCGGGTTGGTGCGCGAGGAGTGCAGGAACGTGCCGCCGGTGCGGTCCACGGAACGCACCGCGTTCCAGGGCAGGGGCATGACCCAGGGCGCGTTCCACTCCGGGTCGCCCGGCTTGTAGGCCGCCAGGGCCTCCCAGCCGCGGCGCAGGCCGATGACCTCGTACCCCTCGTCCAGGGCCCGGCGCACCACCTGCTTGATGGTGGCGTTCAGGCCCGGCACGTCGCCGCCGCCGGTGAGGATGGCGATCTTCTTCTGGCGCTTCCTGGTCATCATCGCGGGTCCGGCTCCTTGGGGTCTCAGGCGGTGGGCGCGGGGTTCGCCGCGCAGAAGTTGCAGCCGTCGCGCAGGAAGGTGGCCTCGCCGGCCATCCGCGCGAGGGTGCGCACGTCGTTCTCGGAGAGGTCGAAGACGTCCATGGCCAGCTCGTACTCCCGCGAGAGGGTGGTGCTGCTGACCGTGGGGTTGTCGGTGCTGAGGGCCACCTTCACGCCGGCCTCCAGGAGCTGGGGCAGCGGGTGCTCCCGCAGGTCGCTCACGGCGCCGGTCTGGATGTTGCTGCTGAGGCAGACCTCCACCACCACGCCGTCGGCGGCCAGGCGCCTGATGAGCTCCGGATCCAGGCGCGAGCTGGTGCCGTGGCCGATGCGCTCGGGGCCCAGGTTGTCCAGGGCCTCCCAGATGCGCTCGGGCCCCTCGCTCTCGCCCGCGTGGACCGTCTTCTTCAGGCCCATCCGCGTGGCGAGGTCGTAGGCGTCCCGGAAGAGCACCGGCGGGAAGGGCGCCTCGGGTCCGGCGATGTCGAAGCCGATGACCCCCACGCTGGAGTGGTACTCCTCCTTCTCCCCCAGGATCTCCCGCAGCAGGATCTTGGCCATGTTGCCGCCGTGGCTGCGCATGGCGATGACGATGATCCCCGCCTGGAAGTCCGGGTGCTCCTGCTGGAACTGCTGCAGGCCCTTGCGGGTGGCGTTCAGGCACTGGCGGTTGCTCAGGCCGGCGCGGCGGTGGATCAGCGGGTTGATGCGCAGCTCCAGCAGCCGCACGCCGTCCTCGTAGGCGTCCGCGGCGATCTCGTAGCTGATGCGCTTGATGGTGTCGTAGAACTGGGTGTACTGCAGGGGGACGTGGAACTTGTCCAGGTAGTCCATGAGGGACTTGTCTTCCTTGTCGTCCCACTCCAGGTAGCGGCGGAACTGCTCGAAATCCAGGCCCGGAACGGCGCTGTAGTACTTCTCCGACATCTCCCACAGGGTGGCGGGCCGGATGGAGCCGTCGAAATGGCGGTGGAGTTCGGCGAGGGGCAGCGAGCGGAGGAACTCGCGTCGGTCGGCAGGGGTCATGCGGCTCTCCTTGGAAAACGGTGTCCGTTTTCCGGGGGCAAGATAGTGGGGAGAGGCGGTGGTGTCCACCGTGCGGGGCGTGAAAATGATGAAAACGGCCGCGGCAGGAGCGGCCCATGGGAACTCCAGGGCATGGCGGGGCGATCAATCCGGTCGAGCTCCCTACTTCAAGAGCACGAGCTTGCGGACCTCCACTTGGGTTCCAGTCGCGAACCGGGCCAGATAGGTGCCGGCGGGCACGCTCTGACCGGCATCGTCCAGCCCGTTCCAGGTGGCGGCATGGCTGCCGGCCGGGTATGGACCTGCTACGAGGGTCGCGATCCGGCGTCCCGCCAGGTCATGCACGACGAGGTCGACGTGGCCGGGCTCATGCAGGCTGAAACGCAGCGTGGTCCGGGGATTGAAGGGGTTGGGGCTCGCCGGCGACAGGGACAGGGTGGTGGCCGGGACATCGGGCTGCCCCGGTTCGACCGGCAGAGGATCCCGGCAGTCGAGCCGATAGGTGACGATGCCGCCGTCGTCGCAGACGAAGAGGGCGCGGCCGTCCGAGACGAGGTCCAAGATGGGCGCCCGATGAGGCACCACGGCCAGTTCCACGGGCGTCCAGGGGTCGGAGAGATCGAAGAGACGGAGATACGACGCGTCTGGATACGAGCTCGCATACGCCAGTCCGTCGTGAAGAACGGTGTGCGGGCTCCACCAGAGCCACGGCAGGGACGGAACGCGAAGGAGGGTCCCGTCCGTGCGGATGCGGAACTGATCGGATGAGCCCACCGACAGGTATCCCCCTTTCACCTGCGGGTCGGAACCTGGCCCCTCGAGACCGTGGGTCTCCAGGGCCGTCGGCGCTTCGGGATCCGTGATGTCGAAGACATGGAGCAAGGCCCCGCCACCGCCCGGCTCACGGGAGACCGCGTAGAGGACACCCTCGCCGGCCTGCACATGGACGTAATAGCGATCGGACTGCCCGAAGACCACTTCGTCGCCCAATTCCGGACCCTCCTCGATCCTGCTCGCCCGGAGCGCACTGGCATCGGGTCGGAACAGCCAACCCGCAGTCACGGTCCCGCCCCGGCTGTCCGGCAGCATGAGCCTGGACTCCGGATGGCGCGCGTCGAACAGCCAGTCCGGCCACCCGTCATCCGAGAACAACAGGTACGGGTCCGCCGCCTCGGTGAGCCGGGCCTCCCCGATCTCGGTTTCCCACTCCGGCTGCGGTGAGAGGCGGCCGTCCCCGGCCACGTCGTAGAGCATCAGCTCCCGCCACGTCCATTCCTCCAGCGAGGATTCCTCCACCGCTCCCAACCTGGATCCGAGATGGAACAGGTTCACCAAGCCGTGGTGGGGCAGGACGCCGGCGGCGGGATGAGCGGTCCCGGGATCCTCGCTGTACCAGGACAGCAGGCCTTCGTCATCCAGGTTGTAGAGCCTCCCCTCGGGCCCGAGGACGAAGCCCCGGCTCGCGATGCCGCGGGCGGTCATGTCGATGCCGTCGTCCACCAAGTCGGCATAGGACAACCAGTCTTCCGCGCGGAAGACGATGCCGCCGGACGGCTGCATCGCGAACGATCCGATATCGACGACGGGGTCGAAGGACCATGACCGCTCCATCTCGCTCCAGGGGTCGCTGCGGACATGGATACGGGTTTCCACATCCACGACGATCCAGCCCCACCAAGAAACGAACCGGGAGTGCGTCTGAGACGTGAGCCAGGCAGTTCCCTCGACGCCATGATCGATGCTGACGATGCGGACCGTGTCCATGCCCTCGGAGGAACCCTCCCAGAGGATTTCCAGAGGCACCATCCCGTCCTGTGTCATCAGATAGCGTTCCAGAACGCTCCAGCTCGGGCGAGCGGGATCCGAGCGGTGCACCGTCAGAAGGCTGCCATGGACGTCGAAGCCCAGAACCGCCCCTCGGATCGAGGGCGTGTCGAGGAGCTGAGGGGCCAGCGGTTCATCGATGTCGAAGAGCCGGCCATGCCAGCACAGGAGACCTTCCGCCACCTTCAATCTGCTCCCCGGAACACCCGGAAGCGTCACGGTCTGCGCGAGGGCGGGAGAATTTTCCGCACCGACGTCGAAGACGAGCAGCGAATCCGACCCCGCCTCGACGTAGAGGGCATCGCTCCTGAGCTCAGCATGCTTCATCCTCGAAACGGTGAAGGCGGACCTGAGGACCGGCACTCCGTCCGGACGGATTCGGTAGACCGTGAAGGCGCCCGTGTCCGTGGAGGTGACCAGGGTGCTTCCATCGAGAAGCAGGACATCGGCGGGTCCCACCTCGATCTGCCCCTCCGGGGCGGCCTCCGGTCCGTACTCCATGCAAGGCTGGGAGAAGGCAACGGCGGCCGAGATCAACCCGACCATGATCGTGATGGAAGAGATCGTACGGGGCCTCCGCGACGGCATCCTCGGCTCACCTTCGGATGGGTGGGTGGCTCATCTGAGCTTTCGAGGCACTCAGGATGCACCGATTCGGAACATCACATACCCGGAGAGCCATGATCGTCATACGATATCGATGGAGCATGTTCACTCTACCACGAATCCCCGATCCAGTTCTACGCCTGTCAGCCGAAAACCCATCGACAGAACCGCCCCCCCTGCGTAGGCTGTTCCCGCTCAAGATCATGAACCATTCCGGAGGAACCCGACCCATGGCCTTCCACAAGAACGTGCTCGACCTGGACCTCGAAGCCGCCGCCGACCACATCAGCCAGCGCCTGCGCGAGCTGGTGCCGCGCACCATGCTGCGCCGCGGCGCCGTGGTGGCCATGTCGGGCGGCATCGACAGCAGCGTGACCGCCGGCCTGGCCGTGCGCGCGCTGGGGCCCAAGAAGGTCTTCGGACTGATGCTGCCGGAGCTGGACTCCAGCAAGGCCAGCCGCAGCCTGGGCGAGGGCCTGGCGCAGCACCTGGGCATCGAGTACGCCGTGGAGGACATCGCGCCGGCCCTGGAGGGACTGGGCTGCTACCGCCGCCGGGACGAGGCCTACCGCAAGGTCTTCCCCGAGTACGGCGCGGGCTGGAAGGCCAAGATCGTGCTGCCCGGCGACCTGCTGGACTCGGACCGCATCAACGTGTACCGCATGGTGGCCCAGGATCCCGACGGGACGATGCACGAGGCCCGCATGCCCCTGGACGCCTACCTGCAGGTGGTGGCCGCCACCAACTTCAAGCAGCGCATCCGCAAGACCATGGAGTACTACCACGCCGACCGCCTGAACTACGCGGTGCTGGGCACGCCCAACCGGCTGGAGTACGACCAGGGCTTCTTCGTGAAGAACGGCGACGGCTCGGCGGACATCAAGCCCATCGCCCACCTGTACAAGACCCAGGTCTACGCCATGGCGCGGCACCTGGGCCTGCCCGACGACATCTGCTCCGTGATCCCCACCACGGACACCTACAGCCTGCCCCAGGGCCAGGACGAGTTCTACTTCGCCCTGCCCTACGCCCAGATGGACCTGCTGCTGTGGGCCCACAACCACGGCGTGAGCGCCGCGGAGGCCGGCAAGGTGATGGAGCTGGACGCGGTCCAGGTGGAGCGCGTGTACCGGGACATCGAGCGCAAGCGGGCCACCACGCGCCCCCTGCAGCTCCCCCCCCAGCTCGTGGAACCGGTTCCGGAGATCAAGAAGTGAAGCGTCATTCTCGACGCCTCTCCTTGCCCAGGCCGGTGCGATTGTTATAATTGTAGGCACACCCGCCCACCGCAGCGGAAGGACGCGCCCGTGAGAATCACCACCAAGGTCCGATACGGACTCCGCGCCCTGCTCCAGATCGCGGTCACCTACGACGGCAATCCCGTTCCCCTGAGCTCCATCGCGGAATCCCAGGAGATCAGCCGCAAGTATCTGGAGCAGCTCGTCGCCTCCTTGCGCAAGGCCGACCTCATCGGCAGCCGCAAGGGAGTCCGCGGAGGCTATTTCCTGACCCGGGACCCCAAGGAGATCTCCCTCTGGGACGTCTTCTGCACCCTGGAGGGCACCACCCCCCTGGTGGACTGCGTGCCCAACCCGGACACCTGCGAGCGCAGCGACTTCTGCACCACCCGCGGGATCTGGGAGCTCCTGGACCAGAAGCTGCAGGCGTTCTGGGAGGGGTTCACCCTGCAGGACCTCATCGACCGGCTGCCGGAGATCGAGCGGAACCTGGACCTGAGCCGACGGCTGCCCCAGGTCTGATTTTACCCTGCGATCAAAACGGCGCTCGAGACCTGGCGGCCGCTCCGAGGGGGGCGGCCGCCCTTTCTTTCCCCCAAAGCCAACGTTTTCATGGGATTTTCGGCTGCGGAGAGCTTGTTGACTGGTTGACAACCGCGGCGCGTGTGCCATCGTTAGCCGCAGGTGCGGCCCGTGGCGCCGCGCCGCCACCCCACGACCAGCAGAGGACGTCATGGACTTCACTTCCCGCCTGCGCAGCCAGGCCGCGGCCCTGGGCAAGACCATCGTGCTGCCCGAGATCGAGGACGAACGCACCCTCCAGGCCGCCGCCGCCATCCGCGACGCCGGCATCGCCAAGGTGATCCTGCTGGGCGACGCCGACACGGCCCTGCGGGGGCTCAAGGCCCTGGATCTCTCCCCCGACGGGCTCGCCTTCGTGGATCCGGCCACGGACGCCGACCGCGAGACCCTGGCGGACCGCTATTTCCAGAAGCGCAAGCACAAGGGCGTGACCCCGGAGGGCGCCCGCGAGGCCGTGCGCGACGGCCTGCTCTACGGCGCCCTGCTGGTGGACGCCGGCCGCTCCGACGGCATGGTGGCCGGGGCCGTGAACGCCACCGGCGACGTGCTGCGCGCCGCCTTCCAGGCCGTGGGCACCGCCCCGGGCTGCAGCACCGTGAGCAGCTGCTTCGTGATGGTGCGCGAGGGCTGGACCCTGGGCACCGAGGGCATGGTCGTGTTCGGCGACTGCGCCGTGAATCCGCAGCCCACCGCGGCCCAGCTGGCGGACATCGCCACGGCCAGCGCCGCCACCGCCCGCGCGCTCTGCGGCTTCGAGCCCCGGGTGGCCATGCTCAGCTACTCCACCCGCGGCAGCGGCGCCGGCGCCGACGTGGACAAGGTGGAGGAGGCCGTGCGCCTGGTGCGCGAGAAGGCCCCCGCCCTGGCCGTGGACGGACCGTTGCAGGCCGACGCCGCCCTGGTCGCTTCGGTGGGCGAGCGCAAGGCCCCCGGCAGCGCCGTGGCCGGCCATGCCAACGTGCTGATCTTCCCGGACCTGGACGCGGGCAACATCGGCTACAAGCTGGTGCAGCGCCTGGCCGGCGCCGAGGCCGTGGGCCCCGTGCTCCAGGGCATGGCCAAGCCGGTGAACGACCTCTCGCGCGGCTGCAGCGTGGACGACATCGTCAACGTGGCCGCCATCACCGCCCTGCAGGCCGCCGGGAGCGGGTCGTGAAGAACATCCTGGTCATCAACTGCGGCAGCAGCTCCCTGAAGTACCAGCTCCTGGAGATGGAGCAGGAGACGCTGCTGGCCAAGGGCCTGGTGGAGCGCATCGGCCAGCAGGAGGGCCGTCACGTGGCGGTGGTGCCCGGGCACGACCCCGTGGACCGCACCCTGCCGGTGCCGGACCACGAGGCCGGCATCCGCATCGTGATGGAATCGCTGACGGACGCGGAGACCGGCGTCATCGGCTCCTTCGACGAGATCCACGCCGTGGGCCACCGCGTGGTTCACGCGGGCGAGAAGTACGCCGGCAGCGTGATCATCACCCAGGACGTGGTGGACGCCCTGGAGGAGTGCATCCCCCTGGCGCCCCTGCACAACCCGCCCAACATCACCGGCATCCTGGCCGCCCGCGCGGTGCTGCCGGACGTGCCCATGGTGGGCGTGTTCGACACGGCCTTCCATCAGACCATGCCGCCCCATGCATACGTGTACCCGCTTCCCTACCGCATGTACGAGGAGCACAAGATCCGCCGCTACGGCTTCCACGGCACCAGCCACCGCTACGTGACGCTGCGCACGGCCCAGATCCTGGAGATGCCCGTGGAGCAGCTCAACCTGATCACCTGCCACCTGGGCAACGGCGCCTCGGTGGCGGCGGTCAAGGGCGGGCGGTCCATCGACACCTCCATGGGCTTCACGCCGCTGGAGGGCCTGATGATGGGCACGCGCTGCGGCGACATCGACCCGGCCATCGCCGGGTACCTGGAGCGCAACAAGGGCATGACGCTGGAGGAGATCGACGCCCTCTTCAACAAGCAGAGCGGCCTGCTGGGCATCTCCGGCCTCAGCAGCGACCTGCGCGACGTGGAGCGCGAATACGCCAACGGGCACGAGCGCGCCAAGCTGGCCCTGGAGATCTACGCCTACCACATCCGCAAGTACATCGGCGCCTACGCGGTTGCGCTGGGGCGGGTGGACGCCCTAGTGTTCACCGCGGGGGTGGGCGAGAACGATTCGCTGGTGCGCGAGTGGGCGTGCCGCGGACTCGAGATCATCGGCGCGGAGCTGGACCCCTTCAAGAACGCCACGCGCCGGGACGAGGCGATGATCAGCAAGCTGTCGTCGCGCATCGCCATCATGATCGTGCCCACCAACGAGGAGCTGATGATCGCCCGCGACACCGCGTCGCTGGCCTTCCCGCACTAGGTGGTCGCGCTGCCCATGACCCACGCCCATGCCTCCGCACGAGCCCGGTCCGCCGGGCTCGTCCGCATCCTGACGTTCCTGCTGCTGCTGGCCGCGGCGGTCCAGGCGGCGCCCGCGCCTTCCGTCCGCCTGCGCGAGGCCCTGGCCGACGGCGACCTGCCCCGGGCCCGCGAGGCGCTGGTGGACTGGATCGCCCAGGACCCCGATCGCGCGGCCCTGCACTACAACCTGGCCTGCCTGGAAGCCCGTCTGGACGCGCCGCGCGACGCCGTGGCCGCCCTGGACCGCGCCTTCCGCCTGGGGTTCGACGACGTGCGCCGCGCCGCCGCGGATCCGGATCTTGCCGCCTTGGCCGAGGACCCCGGCTTCCGGTCCCTGCTGGACGATACGCGCCTGGGCCTGGAGCGGGCCGCGCGCCGGCGCGCCACGGTGCTGACCGAGGGCCGCCGCCTCCCTCTGACCCTGAGCACGGACGGCCGCCCGGCCATGGACCTCAAGGCCGCCCTGGAGGTGAGCGCCGACGGCTTCCGCCTGGAGCTGACCGCCCCGGCCGGCGCCCTGGCCGACGGGCCCGAGCCCTGGCTGCGCGGAGGCGGCGTGCTGCTGACCCTGGCCGCTCCCCGTCCCGAGGACGTGTTCGACACCGACCGCGTCTGGACCTTCGGGTTCGGCCGCCGCGACGGCCTGCCGGTGGGCGTGGCCCTCACCCATCCGGACCGCCTCCTGGACACGCAGGTGCTGGAGCTGGCTCCGGACATCGCCTGGGACAAGGCGGAGGGCACGCGCACCCTCACGGCCCTGGTCCCCTGGAGCTACGTGGCGCCCTACGCCCTGCCCGGCGACTCGCTCTTCGGCGTGAACGTGGAGTTCGCCGGCGCGCCGGACGGCTCCTCGCCCGCCGCGTCCCTGGTGGCCGACCCGTCGCGCCCCGGCGACGCCCCCGGCCCCCGCCGTTACCTGCCGTTGACGCTGCGCCCGGACCCCGACGGCCCCGCGCGCCTGTCGGCGGTGGTGGCCTCCACCGTGGCCGGATCACGCCCCCTGCCCGTGGATCTGGCCGTGTGGACGCCGCATCCGGCCCGCGCCGTTCTGGCCCTGGCCGTGGAGGACAACGACGGCGCCTCGGTGGTGACCTCCGGCGGCGACGCGGAGACCCTGGACCTGCCCGCCGGCCTCACGGTGAGCCGCCGCTGGGTGGACGTGTCCGCTCTGCCCGATGGCCCCTACCGCCTGCGCGCCGCCGTGGCCCTGGACGATTCCACCGGCGCGGAATGGCGCGGCGGCCTCTTCCGGTTCCGCGGCGACTGGGCCTACACCGTCCTGGACCGCTGCAAGGGCATGCCCGACGCCCAGCGCGCCTCGGTGGAGTGGCGGCTGGAGCTGGTGGATGCGAGCCTGTCGGAGCGGGATCCGCGCGCCAACCCGGCGCCCCTGATGACCACCGTGGCCGAAACCGAAGGCATGATCCATGCGTACGCCGGGCGCGGCACGATCCTGCCGGAGTCCGGAGCGCGCCGGCTCATCTGGCCCTCGGACCTGGGACCGCGCCGCGTGCAGGTGGTGATGCCGGAGGGATGGAGCGAGACGTCGCCGCCGCCCCTGCTGGTGCTGGAGCCCGCGGGCGCGGGCGCCCTGCTGGAGGCCCTGGGCGAGGCCATGGCCTCGGGCTGGCCGGCGGCGGCGCTGGTCCTGCCCGAGGCGGACCAGCCCTGGACCTCGGCCGACCGCGGGGACCTGCGCGTATGGCTGGAGGCGCTGCTGCCGCGGGCCGCGGTCCGGACCGCCGGCGGCGACGGCGCGGACCTGGCGTTGGCCGCACCGGACCTGAGCGGCGCCGAGAGCCGGCGCACCGCGGCCCGTCGCCTGCTGGAAGGCGTCGCGGGCCGGTGACCCGGATCAGTGCCCGAAGAAGTTGAGGTCGTCGTAGTCGTCGGCGTCCTCGCCGAAGGCCGTGACCTCGCGGCCGTCCACGATGAACGTGGCATGACGCCCGTACACGCGGCTGAACTCCACGCGCGCCTCGTGGCCGCCGTCCTCCACCTGGATCAGCTCCGCGAACTCGCTGGAGCTCGGGCTGGTCAGGTCGGCGCCGCACACGGGGCAGCGGAACAGGGCGGGCTCGCCCTCGTCCAGGGGGAAGCTGGGGTCGGCGATGAACCCGTAGTCGCCCGGACGCGCATTGAGCAGCAGCAGGGCGCGGCGATCGTTCCGCTCCGCCACCAGAACCACCTTCACGTTGGGGTTCAGCACGGCGCGGCAGTGGGGGCAGAGGTAGTTCTTGTTCATGGGACGGCTCCGGCGTCTCGAATCCGATGATCCTCCCCGCCCCGGGTCCGCCGCGGCGGGGGATGCCTTCCGGTTCTAGCAACCGGCACCGAAGGAGTCAAGATGCAGCGCATGCTTCCGATCCTGGCGATCCTCCTCCTGGCGGCCGCGGTCGCTCCGGCCCAGCCTCCCCACACGGCCAACGGCGCCAAGCCCGCCGGCGGCGTGCAGACCTTCACCCTGGAGCCGGTCTGGACCGTGGGCGATGACGACGACGTCTTCTTCGGCACCGTCAACCAGGTGCTGGTGGACGCCGAGGGCGACGTGTACCTGCTGGACCAGCAGCTCTCCGAGGTCAAGGTCCTGGCGCCCGACGGCTCCCTGAAGGCCACCCTGAGCCGTGAAGGCAACGGCCCCGGCGAGACCCAGCGCCCCAACGACATGTTCTTCGACGCGGACGGGAACCTTGTCCTGCTGCAGGTCTTCCCCGGCCGCCTGGTGCGCATCGACCGGCGGGGCAACCCCGCCGGCGAGTTCCCCTTCGCGGCGGGCGATCCCACCCAGGGCGGCTTCTCCGTGCTGGTCCAGGCCGAAAGCGGCGGGCCCACGGTGGCCCTGGCCGGCATCAGCCAGACCTTCGCCGCCGGCAAGCTGGACCAGACCTACTTCCTGGCCGGCTACGCCCCCGACGGCACCGAGACCGCCCGTTACACGGAGAAGCACGCCCAGCAGGACTTCGCGGCCATGAAGCTCGACGAGCTCAACGTGGACTTCCCCTGGACGCGTTTCGACGTGGGCGCCGACGGGCGCGTGGTGGTGGCCCCCTCCCGCGAGGACTACCGCCTCGAGATCTACGCCCCCGACGGCACCCTGGAGCGCACCTTCAGCCGCGTCAGCGAGCCCTGGCCGCGCACCGAGCGCGACACCCGCCGCATCACCATGATGATGGAGGCCCAGGGACGGAACTACCCGGTGAAGCCCGAGATCTCCGTGGAGCCCACCGAACCCACCGTCAATCGCCTGCAGATCATGGACGACGGCACCATCTGGGTGGTCAGCAGCCGCGGCGTGCGCACGCTGCCCGAGGGCGTGCTCGCCGGCTACGACGTCTTCGGCCCCGAGGGCGAGTTCCTGCGCCAGGTGCACCTGCGCGCCCCCGGCGACCCCGTGGAAGATCTGGTGGTGCTGGTGGACGCCGGGACCGCCGTGGTGGTGCGCGGGTTCTGGGAGACCCTGGCGGCCAGCTTCGGCGCCGTGGACGAGGGATCCGAGGCCGCCCCCATGACCGTCTCCCTCTGCCGGATCAAGCCCTGACCCGGAACCCCGACGCCGGCGCGCCGTTCACCGGGGCGCGCCGGCGCCACCCCGCCATTGCCTCCCGGACGCCGCCCCCGCTACACTGGCCCTTCCCATTCCGGCTGCAACATCCCGCGCCTTCCTGCGTCGGGAAGGTTCGGCCGTTCCGGGCCGCACCCGAGGAGAACCGATCGTGCATCACCCGTCCCCCACCGACGCCGTGCGCCGCCATGCCCTGGCCGCGCTGCTCGCATGCGCCCTGCTGGCCCTGTCCGCCCCACGCCCTGCCGCCGCCGCCGCGGGCGCCCCGCCCCGCGTGGACAACGCCAAGGGTCCCGCCCACGCCGACGTGGACCGGACCCTGACGCCCCTCTGGAGCCGCGGCGACGAGAGCGACGACCTCTTCTTCGGCCTGGTGGGCGCCGCCGTCCCCGCCCCCGACGGCGGCGTGTACGCGCTGGATTCCCAGCTCAGCACCGTCTACCACCTCTCCGCCGACGGCGAGCTCCTGGGCACCCTGGGCCGCGAGGGCGAGGGCCCCGGCGAGTTCCAGCGGGCCGGCGCCATGGTCCTGCTGCCCGGCGGCGAGCTGGGCGTGGTGCAGCGCTTCCCCGGCAGCATCGTGAAGCTCCACGCCGACGGCACGCCCGCCGGCACCGTCCTGCCCGGCGACCCCACCACCGGCGGCCGCGACATGCTCACCGCCGCCGCCCCCGCCCCCGGCGGCCTGGTGCTCAGCGGCGCCCACATGACCCGCCGCGAATCCTCCCGCCTGCGCCGCAACTTCATCAGCCTCTACGGCGCCGACGGCACCGTGGCGGTGGAGTACGCCGGCCGCGACGACGACTTCGATTTCAACGCCCGCTCCTTCCACGAGACCGACCAGGACTTCCCCGGCGAGGACCGCTGGCAGGTCCTGCCCGACGGCCGCGTGGTGGTGGCCCTGGAGCGCGACGCCTACACGCTGACCATGAGCAGCCCCGAGGGCGCGCCGGTGCTGGTCTTCGGCCGCCCCGCGGAGCCCGCCGCCCGCAGCGCCGAGGAGCTGGCGCGCCGCCGCGCCGCCTGGGAGGCCAGCCCGCGCTTCCAGCGCATGGGCATCGAGCAGGTCTTCGCCGACACCGACCCCATGATCTTCGACATGGCCGTGCGCGGCGACGAGCTCTGGGTCCTGCCCCGCGAGGGCGCCCGCAGCGCCGGCGGCGTGCTGCAGACCTGGGACGTGTTCACCGCCGACGGCCGCTGGGACCGCCGCGAACGCCTCCACGTGCCCGGCGACGGCGAACGCGACCGCCTCCTGTTCCTGGACGACGGCCGCGCCCTGCTGGTGTCCGGCTTCCGCGACGCCCTGGAGGCCATGTTCGGCGGCGGCACCGAGGACGCGGGCGCCGCCGACCCCGTCCGTCTCACCCTGTATCGTCTGGACTGACCCCTTCAGCCATGCCAGGAAGGACCACCACGATGAAGAAGCTCGCCGTCCCGTTCCTGCTCCTGCTCGCGGCCCTCGCCGGCTGCGGCAGCGGCGACACCCCGGCCGACGCCCCCGAGACCTCGGCGGCGGTGGCGGACAGCACCGGCGCCGAGGATGCCCCCAAGCAGGAGAAGGCCATCAAGGTGAACGTGAGCTCCGTGCGGCAGGGCGACCTGGTGCGCTCGGTCTACGCCGACGGCGTGCTGCGCACCCCGCGCACCGTGCAGGTCACCAGCAAGCTGGCCGGCCAGGTGGAGCGCGTCTTCGTGCGCGACGGCGACCGCGTGAACCGCGGCCAGGTGCTGCTGCGCATCGACCCGCGCGAGTACCAGCTCGGCCTGGAGGAGGCGCGCTACCGCCACATCCAGGCCCTGAGCCAGATCGCGGCCGAGGACGAGGAGCAGATCGACGATCCCGCGGCCATGGCCGCGTTCCTGGACGCGCGCGACGCCCTGGAGGCCCGCCGCCGCACCCTGTCGGACGAGGAGTACGGCGCGGCGCTGCTCCAGCTGGAGCTCGACGCCCTGAAGCGGGGCGCCTTCCGCCAGGACATGTTCGCCCAGCGCACCGGCCTGGCCGACGCCCGCGTGGCCGAGGAGCGCGCCCGGCTGAGCCTGGAGTACACGGAGATCCGCGCGCCGTTCAGCGGAGTGGTCAGCGGCATCGCGTCCGTGGCCGGCGAGAACCTCAACGTGGGCCAGAGTGTCTGCACCCTCTGGGACAACGCGCACCTGGAAGCCGTGGTCAACGTGCTGGAGGCGGACCTGGGCAACCTGACCGAGGGCCGCCCCGTGCTGCTGGCCGTGCCCGCCGTTGGCGACACCCTGCGCGCCGCCGTGGACGTGATCAGCCCCACCCTGGACCAGGCCAGCCGCACCTGCGAGGTCATCGTGCGCTTCGACAATCCGGACGGGCGCTTCCGCCCCGGCATGTTCGTGCGCGCCGAGGTGGCCGCCTCCATCCATCCCGACAAGCTCATGGTGCCCCGCGCCGCCGTGCTGCTGCGCGACGATCGTCCCCTGGTCTTCAAGGTCACCCCGGACGACCGCGCCCAGTGGCTCTACGTGACCACGGGGCTGGAGAACGCCGACTGGATCGAGATCCTGGAGGTGCACTCCGGCGGCACCCTGGCCCCCGGCGACCGCGTGGTGGTCAGCGACCACCTGACGCTGGCCCACGAGGCCAAGATCGACATCCGCGAGGACCTGCCGCCGGCGGACCGCTGGGCCGCGGCGGACGGGGAGTGAGAGCATGATCCGCACCGCCGTCCAGCGGCCCGTGGCCGTGCTGATGATCTTCACCGGGCTCGTGCTCATCGGCGTGCTGAGCTTCGGCCGCCTGCCGGTGGACCTGCTCCCCAGCATCAACTACCCCAACCTCACCGTGATCACCAGCTACGGCGAGGTGCCCGCCGACGACCTCACGCGCCTGATCACCCAGCCCCTGGAGGAGCGCATCACCGGCCTGGCCGGCGTGCGCCAGGTGATCTCGCGCACGCGCGAGGGGGTGAGCACCATCACCGTGCAGTACGAGTGGGGCACGGAGATGGAGTTCGCCAACCTCCACCTGCGCGAGGCCGTGGACCAGGTGAGCACGCGCGACGACTTCCCCGAGGAGGCGGACCGTCCCCTGATCCTGCGTTGGGATCCCTCGGCGCGGCCGGTGGCCATCCTGGCCCTGGAGGGCGACGCGCCCCTGGCCGAGATGACGGAGTTCTGCATCGAGGTGGCCAAGCCGGCCCTGGAGCAGATCGACGGCGTGAGCCAGGCCGAGGTCATCGGCGGCGCGGACCGCGAGATCCTGGTGCGCCCGGACTTCGGCAAGCTGCGCCTCTACGGCCTGACCATGGCGGACCTGCAGCGGGCCGTGTCCACCAGCAACGTGAGCTTCCCCGGCGGCCGCGTGCGCCGCGGCCCCCTGCACCTCCCCCTGCGCATCCTGGGCGAGTACGAGACCCTGGACGACATCCGCGCCACCGAGATCCCCACCCAGGGCGCCGGCGTGATCACCGTGGGCGACGTGGCCCAGGTGCTGGACACGGTGAAGGAGCCCGAGGGCGAGACCCTGATCGGCCCCGAGCCCGTGGTCTCCCTGCTGCTCTACAAGGAGGTGGGCGCCAACACCATCGGCGTGACCGAGGAGGTGGACCGCATCCTGGACCTGCTGCGCGGCCAGTACCCGGACTTCCAGATCGAGTACATCTACCGCGACGCCGACTACGTGGAGGCCAGCTTCAAGGGCCTGCGCGACTCCCTGCTCTACGGCGCGGCGCTGGCCTTCCTGGTGCTCTTCTTCTTCCTGCGCGACTGGCGCAGCCCCGTGGTGGTGTCGCTGTCCATCCCCGTCAGCGTGGCCGCCACCTTCGCCTTCATGTACTTCGGGCACGTGAACCTGAACCTCATGAGCCTGGGCGGCCTCTCGCTGGCGGCGGGCATGCTGGTGGACAACGCCATCGTGGTGCTGGAGAACATCAAGCGCTACCTGGCCGAGCACGCCCACGGCGACCGCACGGTGGCCGAGCTCTGCGCGGAGGCCACGCGCGAGGTGGCGTCGCCGGTGATCGCGGCCACCCTGACCACCGTGGCCGTGTTCTTCCCCGTGATCTACGTGCCGGGCATCGCCGGCGAGTTCTTCCGCGACCAGGCGCTGACCGTGACCTTCTCGCTGATGGTGTCCATCGCCACGGCCCTGGTGCTGCAGCCCATGGTCTCGGCGCGCTTCCTGCGCAAGGGCGAGGAGCATCCCACCGGCCTGTTCAAGGTTTCCGACGCCATGTTCCAGGGCCTGCACTCCGTGTACCACCGCGCCCTGGTGCGGGTCATGGACCGCAAGGCGCCCTTCTTCATCGTGCTGGCGCTGGGCATGGCCGGAGCGGCCGTGCTGGCGCTGGATCTGCCGCGCACCTTCCTGCCGGACCGCAACAACGGCGACTTCACCCTGAACCTGGAGCTGCCCAACGGCACGCCGCTGGAGGCCACGGCGGCCACGGCGGCCGAGCTGGCCGGAGGCCTGGCGGTGCTGCCGGAGGTGCAGACCGTGTTCACCCAGGTGGGCGAGACGGAGCGCACGGTGGCCTCGCTGCGCGAGTACACGGCGGCCAACACGGCGCGCATCCGCGTGCTGCTCAAGCCGTCGCGCCACGGCGCCGAGCGGCTGCTGCACGTGAAGGAGTCGCTGCGCGTCCAGCTGTCGAAGCTGGACGGCGCGGTCTACGCCTTCCACGACGAGGGCATCGGCCTGCAGGAGATCCTGGCCAGCGGCGGCGCGCCCTTCAACCTGGGCATCGTGGCCGAGAAGCCCTCCGACGCCCTGGCCGCCGCGGAGCGCGTGCTGCCCCTGCTGGAGCGGGTGCCCGGGCTGACGGACCTGGAGATGGACCGCGTGCTGGGCAACCCGGCCGTGGAGGTGAACATCGACCGCGAGACGGCGCTGCGCTTCGGGCTGGATCCGGAGACCCTGGCGCGCGAGCTGCAGGCCCGCGTGCAGGGCGTGGTGGCCACCACGTTCAACGAGGTGGACCAGCGCATCGACATCGCCGTGCGTCTGCCCCTGGACGAGCGGCGCGACCTGGACGGCGTGCTGGCATCGCCGGTGCAGGTGGCCGACGGGCGCACCGTGACCCTGGCCACCTTCGTGGACCTGAGCGAGGGCCGTCCCGTGCGCGAGGTGGTGCGCCGCGACCAGCGCCGCCAGATCACCATCAGCGGCGACGTGGACGGCCGCCGCATCGGCGACGTGTGGGAGGACGTGGACGCCGTGCTGGCGACCGTGGACCGCAGCGGCGGCGTGGCGTTCGTGACCGGCGGCGAGCAGGAGGAGATCAGCGGCTCGTTCCGCGACCTGGGCTGGGCCCTGCTGCTGTCGGGCCTGCTGGTCTACATGATCCTGGCGGCGCAGTTCGAGAGCTTCCTGGACCCGCTGATCATCTCCGCGGTGCTGCCGGTGGGCGTGCTGGGCGCCACGTTGACCCTGGCGCTGAGCGGGCACACCATCAACATCATCTCGCTCATCGGCCTGGTGGCCCTGCTGGGCATCGCGGTCAACGACGCCATCGTCAAGGTGTCCACCATCCGGCGCCTGCGCCTGGACGGCATGCCTGGCCGCGCCGCCATCATGGAGGCCAGCCGCCTGCGCTTCCGCCCCATCCTGATGACCACGCTGACCACCGTGCTGGCCATGGTGCCCATGGCGGTGGGCATGGGCACCGGCGAGCAGATCCAGCGGCCGCTGGCGGTGACCATCCTGGGCGGCCTGAGCATGGCCACGGCCCTGACGCTGTTCCTGACGCCGGCGATCTACGAGGTGCTGCACCGCCGGCTGGACCGCGACGGGGGCTGGGAGGAGGCGTCGTGATCCGGTTCTGCGTGGACCACCCGGTCTCCACCTGGATGCTGTTCACGGCCCTGGTGCTGCTGGGGCTGTACGCCCTGCCGCGCCTGGAGATCGAGGCCATGCCGGAGACGGAGCTGCCCAGCCTCTCCATCACCACCAACTGGAACGGGGCCTCCCCCGCCGCGGTGCAGCGCTCGCTGACCATCCCGGTGGAGGAGGCGGCGCGCAAGGTGCATGGGGTGGAGAAGATCGTCTCGCGCTCGCGGCCCGGGAACAGCACCGTGACCGTGAGCTTCCGGCGCGACGTGGACATGGAGTTCGCCCAGCTGGATCTGGGCGAGCAGCTGGGCGCCGTGCGGCGCAACCTGCCGGCCACCGCCGGCCAGCCCCAGATCGTGCCCTACGTGCCGGAGGAATTCCGCACCGACGACTTCCTGACCATCAGCCTGATCTCCCCCCTGTCCGCCAACGAGCTGCGCGACAAGGCGGAGACCTGGCTCAGCTCGCGCCTGCTGGCGGTGGAGGGCGTGGCCGACGTGGAGCTGCAGGGAGGCGCCCTGCCCCTGGTGCGCGTCATGCTGGACTACCACCTGATGGACCGCTACGGCCTGTACGCGGACCAGGTCTACGCGCGCATCCAGGCCCTGGACCAGATCCTGCCGGCGGGCACGGTCCGCGACGGCGGCCGCGTGCTGGCCGTGAGCGTGCAGGACTCGGTCACCCTGGACACCATCCGCCACGCCGTGGTGGCCAACGTGGGCGGTCAGCCGCTCTCCCTGGAGCGCATCGGCGAGCTGCAGCGCAGCTTCGACGATCCCACCTACTTCGTGCGCATCAACGGGGAGAACGTGATCCAGGCCTCGGTGGCCAAGCGCAGCGGCACCAACGCCGTGGCGGTGAGCCGGCGCGTGCGCGAGGCCCTGCCGCAGATCCGCGAGGAGATGCCGTTCCCCGTCCACTTCGAGATCGATTCGGACCAGGGCCAGGAGCTGGACGACAAGCTCCGCGAACTCATCTACCGCTCGCTGGCCATCCTGGCGCTGCTGTTCGTGATGCTGGCCGCGGCGCTGAAGCGGGTGCGGCTGACGGCCATCGTGGTGTCGTCCATCCTGCTGGCCATCGTGATCTGCCTGAGCCTCTTCTACTTCCTGGGCATCTCGGTCAACTTCATCACCATCAGCGGGCTGACCGTGTGCTTCGGCATGCTGCTGGACAACTCCATCCTGGTGCTGGACGCCATCCACCGCCGCTTCACCGAGCGCCGTCACAACGACGCGCGGCGGGCCCTGATCCACGGCACGCGCGAGGTGGCCTTCCCCATCACCGCCACCACCCTGACCACGGTGGTGGCCTTCCTGAGCTTCATCTTCCTCTCGGGGCGGCTGGCGCTCTACTACGTGCCGCTGGCGGTGAGCGTGGGCATCGCCATGCTGGCCAGCATCTTCGTGGCCTTCGGCTGGATCCCCGTGGCCCTGCGCGGCACGGCGGAGCGCGAGATGGCCCGGCCGGAGGCCGAGGCCCGCGCCGAGCACGACGCCGAGCCCCAGGGCCTGGCCCTGCTGTGGCGCTGGTCCCTGGCCGCCCTGGTGGTCACGCTGCTGGGCTATGTCGCCCTGGGCGCGGTTCAGGGCTGGGACCATGCCCTGGACCTGTGGCGGTGGTTCGCCGGCGGCCTGCTGCTGATGGTGGCCGTGGGCGTGTTCGCGGCCTACGTGGAGCGGATCACCGCCTTCCACCTGCGCTGGTGGGCCTGGCCGGTGCTGCTGGTGGCCGGATCGCTGGCGGGCGGCTGGTACCTCTACAAGAACGAGATCGACGAGGGAGGTTTCTGGCGTCAGCAGGACCGCGAGAAGCTGGTCTGCTACGTGGAGCGGCCCGTGGGTACGGACGTGATCCTGGCCAGCGCCACCATGCAGAAGTTCGAGGACGAGCTCACGCCCATCCCCGACGGCATCACCATGAAGACCACCAGCTGGTCCAACCAGGCCTTCATGGAGATCGAGTTCGAGGACGACATGCTGCGCACCGAGTATCCGGAGCTGTTCCGCAACCGCCTCATCCTGCTGGCGGAGGAGATGGGCGGCATGTTCATCTGGATCAACGGCTTCGGCGACCCCTACATGAAGGGCGGTCGCGGCGGCGGCATGAGCAACTCGCTCATCAAGATCACCGGCTACAACTCCAAGGAGCTGGACCGGATCTGCAGCGAGGTCATGGACCGCCTCTCGCGCAACCGGCGCGTGCGCAACCAGCGCCTGAGCGGCGGCAACCGCTTCGAGCGGGCGGACAACGACGAGACCGTGGTCCTCATCGACCGCGAGGCCCTGTCGCGCTACCACGTGGGCGTGCAGGAGGTGGTGGGGCATCTGCGGCGCCTGCTGGGCATCGAGTTCCCCTGGCACATGATCCTGGAGGGCCGCGACCAGCGCCTGCAGCTCTCGTTCGCCGACGCCGACGACATCCAGTACGACCAGATCGCCGCCCAGACCCTGACCACCGCCGACGGACGCCGCGTGCGCCTGGCGGATCTGGTGACCCTGCAGCAGATCCCCGTGGTGTCGTCCATCAACCGCGAGGACCAGCGCTACTCCATGCAGGTGAACTGGGAGTTCATCGGCACGCCGCGCATGCGCCAGGCCTACATCGAGGAGATCCTGGCGGGGCTGGACCTCCCCTACGGCTACACGGCGGAGGACGTGTCCGGCCAGCAGATCACCGAGGAGGAGGAGGAGGAGATGAACCAGATGCTGTGGATCACCGCGGCGTTCATCTTCATGACCCTCGCGGCGCTGTTCGAGAGCCTGACCCTGCCGTTCCTGGTGCTGCTGTCCCTGCCCATGGCCCTGAGCGGGGTGATGGCCATCTTCTGGCTCACGGACACGGCCTTCGACTCCTCGGCGCGCATCGGGCTGGTGCTGCTGTTCGGCATCGTGGTCAACAACGCCATCCTGCTGGTCAACCGCTTCCGCCTGGAGATGCGCGACCTGCTGGACCGCTTCCCCGGCCTGCGCGGCAAGCTGCCGGACCACGCGCGCCTGGGCGGCTGGGACCTGCGCGCGCTGCCCGCCAGCACCCGCGAGCTGCTGCTGACCGACGCCGTGTGCCGCGGCACGCGCATCCAGCTGCGCTCCATCCTGCTGACCAGCGGCACCACCATCGCCGGCATGCTGCCCCTGCTGATCAAGCTCACGGAGGTGGAGGGCAAGGACATCTGGGAGAACCTGGCCCTGTCGTCCATCGGCGGGCTGGCCTCCAGCACGGTGCTGATCGTGGGCGGGATCCCGGTGCTGTACGCCCTGAGCGTGCGGGCGGGCTGGGCCCTGTCCCGCCACGGGGCGGCGGTGCGGCGGGTGCTGCTCCACGGCGGAGCTCTGGCCCTGGCGGTCACCGCCGTGCGCGCCCTGGGCGACCGCGTGGCCGGCCTGGGGCCGCAGCTCGCGCTGCCCGGCCCGGCGTGGCTGGGCCTGCACGTGGACGGGCTCCTGCTGCTGTCGGGGCTGCTGTGGCTGGCCTGGATGACGGCCGTCGGCCTTGTGCGGCCGAGCTGGCGCTGGCGCGGGTGGCGGGAGGCGCTGGGCTCGCTGATCCTGTCGGTGCCCGCGGCCCTGCTCCTGGACCTGCTGCTGAAGCTGACGGCCGGCGCGCCCACGGCGGCCCTGGCCCGCACCGTGGCGGCCAGGCAGCTGAGCCTGGGCCTGGCCCTGGCGCTGATCACCGCGGCCGTCCTGGCTCTGCTGTGGCGTCGCCGCCGCGGCGACGCCCCCCGTACGGCCGGCGCTTGACCCGGCCCCACCCGATGGTTTGCTTTGTCGGATCCGGCGCCCGGCGCACCGGATCCGACCGCTCCAGCCCATGACCCACGAAAGGGAACCCTGATGGCCAAGCACATCGACGTCCTGCTGCTCACCGCCCTGCCCGCCTCGGGCAAGTCCGAAGTCCGCCGCTACCTGGCCAGCCTCTCGCCGGAGGAGTGCGAGGCGCAGTTCGGCATCGGCCACACGGTCCAGCTGGACGACTACCCCTACGTGCACATGATGCGCCGCGTCAGCCAGGAGCTGCGCGCCCTGGGCCAGGATCCGGCCTTCTTCGATTCCGACAGCCTGCCCATGAAGGAGCCCAAGGACTGGGGCACCCTCATCGAGCTGCTGAACGAGGACTACGACGACCTGGTGCGGAAGAACCGCCCCGCGCCCGAGTGCGCCGTGACCTGGCTCATGGAGCGCTTCGACGTCTGCCGCGCCAAGGTGGGCGCCACGGCCTTCTGGAACCGTCTGCCCATGCCGGTGAAGCAGGCCATGATCGAGCCCCTGCGCGCCGAGTCGGAGAAGCTGCTGCAGGACAAGGTGGCCGAGGTGCCGGACACCCTGGAGGGCAAGACCGTGGTGGTGGAGTTCGCCCGCGGCGGCCGCCAGGGCTCCTCGCTGCCGCTGCAGGATCCCTTCGGCTACCAGTACTCCTTCCGCATGCTGAGCCCGGCCATGCTGAGCAAGGCCTGCGTGCTCTACATCTGGGTCTCGCCGGAGGAGAGCCGCCGCAAGAACGAGGCGCGCACGGATCCCAACGATCCGGGCTCCATCCTGCACCACGGCGTGCCCATCGAAGTCATGCTGGGCGACTACGGCTGCGACGACATGGCCCACCTGCTGGCCATCAGCGACGTGCCCGATACGGTCACCGTGAAGGCCCACGGCACCACGTACCGCCTCCCCCTGGGCCGCTTCGACAACCGCGTGGACCGCACCACCTTCATCCGTGAGCCTGCGGACCAGTGGAGCGACGCGGACGTGACCGCCCTCCAGACGGGCATGCGGGAAGCCTTCGACCAGATCTTCTCGCAGCTCGACGGTTGATCCCCTCGCCGTTCCGGCCTAAGTGCAACGGAGAAGCCCTCTTCCAAGAAGAGGGCTTTTCTTGTGCGATGATGGCATTGAAAATGCTCTCCCCTTTCTGCGCGATCCCGGATCGCCCGGTTTTCTTGCCTGAAGGACACAATGAACATAGGCGTTCGCCGACGGGCGGCGGTCCTCGCCCGCGTCCCCGATGCTCGGGGGCGGACGTCATCACGGAGGTCGAACATGAAGAGATCCGCTTGGCTGCTCCTGCTCCTCACCCTGGCCGTGGGCCTGGTCTTCCTGGGCTGCTCCAGCAACGACGACGACGGCGACGACAACCCCGTGGGCCCCGGGCCCGTGGACGGCGTGGGCTCCATCACCGGCCTGGTGCAGTCGTCCGGGCGCGCGCCTCTTGACGGCGTGACCGTGAGCGCCGGCGGCGTGAGCTCCCAGACCAACCAGGACGGCTACTTCGTGCTGGCCCAGGTGCCCGAGGGCGAGCGGATCGTGGACGTGGAGCTGGACGGCTGGATGGCCTCGTTCCGCGTGGTGACCGTGCGTGAAGGCCGCACCACCCACATCCCCGACCTCATGCTCGCGCCCGCGGAGACCGCCGTGCTGAGCGGCGCCGCCGGCGGCACCGCCGCCACCGGCGACGGCACCGGCACCGCCGACTTCGACGCCGCCTCCTTCGCCACCGGCGCCGGCCAGGCCTACACCGGCCAGGTCACCGTGGAGATGACCGCCGCCACCCCGGACGACAGCGAGTTCTACGGCGTGTTCCCCGGCACCTTCGAGGGCGTGCGCGAGGACGGCACCACGGTCATGTTCGAGTCCTTCGGCTTCATGACCGTGAACCTCTACGGCGAGGACAAGGCGCCCCTGCAGCTCGCCGACGGCATGACCGCGGCGCTGAGCCTGGACATCGGCGCCGACAAGGCCGCCGTCGCCCCGGCCACCATCCCCATGTGGTACTTCGACGAGAGCGACGGCCAGTGGCACGAGGAGGGCGAGGCCACCCTTGTGGGCACCGCCTACGAGACCGAGGTGGCCCACTTCACCACCTGGAACTGGGATCTGCCCGTGGATCAGATCTGCACCGTGACCGGCACGGTGGTGGACGCCCAGCAGAACCCGGTGGTGGGCGCCCGCGTGCTCTCCAGCGGCGTGGACTACGCCATCCGCGACGAGGCGGTGACCAACAGCGCCGGCGTGTTCAGCGTGCGCGCCCGCGTGGACGGCCTGACGGACGTGTACGCCATGTCCGGCTCGCGCATCAGCGGCACGGTGCGCGTGAGCGTGGGCACCGACTGCCCCGTGAACATCGACACGCCCCTGGTCCTGACCGTGCCCGCGTTCTCCCTGAGCCTGACCTGGGGCGCGTCTCCGTCGGACCTGGATTCGCACCTGTGGATCCCCAGCCCCTGGCTCGTGGACTACGACTACTACCACCTCTACTACAGCACCGACGGCACCCTCACGGAGCCCCCCTACGCCGAGCTGGACTACGACGACACCAGCAGCTACGGCCCCGAGAACATCACCGGCGTGCGCCTCTACGAGGGCCACTACGAGTACTGGATCGACAGCTACTCCACCGGCTACACGGACGACATCTGGGCCTCCGGCGCCCAGGTCCGCCTGGAGATCGACGGCGGCACCTGGATCTTCGACGCCGCCGACGTGGCCCAGCCCGCCGCCGACGTCCAGGGCTGGTGGCACGTGGTGGACTTCGACGTGAACGCCGCCGGCGCCGTCACCGTGACCCCGGTGCAGGCCTTCGCCGAGTGGCCGGATCTGGACGTCAACGACCGCAAGGTGCGCCTGACCAAGTAGGCCGACCGCATCGACGCCCAACGATGCGCAGGGGCGCCTCCTCTCTCGCCCGAGGAGGCGCCCCTTTCGTTGTGCTGCGCCCGGGGTTGTGATAACGTCCTCTCATCGCCGCCCCATCACGAAGAGAGGATCGCAACCATGCGCACCGTCCGCCTGCTCGCCCCCGTCCTGCTGCTCCTGCTCGCCCTGATCGGCTGCGGCGACGACGCCGTCACCCCCGATCCCACGGGCAACGATCCCGCAACCACGTACGGCCCCTACGCCACGCCGGAAGAGCTGATGACAGCCTTCGAGACGGCGTACGAGGAGCGCGATTCCACCCACTACGCCGCCCTGCTGCACGAGGACTTCCTGTTCTTCTTCCTGGGAGGCGAGGACCGGGATTTCTGGGGCCGCGCCGACGACCTGATCAGCACCGGCAACCTCTTCAGCGGCGAGGCCCGCACCAACGCCCAGGGGCAGCTCACGCGGGCCATCTCTCAGATCACGATGGACCAGTTCACGCTGCTGGCGCCGTGGGCCGATGCGACGGACCATCCCGACTTCGGCGATGTGCCCGGCGTGAAGATGGGGCTGTACCATCATGTCGTGGTGTTCACCCATCCCGTGGGCACCATCACCCTCTGGGGCAACCAACGCTTCTACGCCGCCCCCGTCGAGGTGGACGGCG
>DAOTGJ010000010.1:0-86496 GCA_035447065.1 Candidatus Krumholzibacteriia bacterium | reverse complement strand
GCTCGTTGTCCACCACGGCGTCGTCGTTCAGGAAATCGTAGGCGTCCACCACGGTCAGGTCGGCGAAGGCCTCGTGGGTGGTGCGGAACCCGGAATCCAGCATGCCGACCAGGACGCCGGCTCCGCTCCAGCCTTCGGCGTGGACCTGGGGCACGCGGATCTGCTCAAGCTCGTCCGTCAGCTCGCCCAGTTCCGGAGCGATGATGGCCTTGTCGGCCCCGGCCGCGGCTTCCTGGGGCAGCTCCCGACGGCTGCCGCGCACCAGGTCCAGGCGCGCGATCTCCGGTCGCGCAGCCAGACGCAGGATCAGATCCCCCGGCAGGTCGAAGCTGGCGGCGTTGAACCAGCGGCTGGTGGTCCGCAGCCGCCCGCCGGCGGCCGTCACGGCGTCCATGTACGGGCCATGCACGGGAAGGTCGCGCACATCCACCAGGGCCTCCCCCGCAGGGATCGTCTTGACGCGCCGGCGCAGGGCGCGCTCCGACAGCCGCTCCCGCGCGTCGCGCAGGGCGTCGGAGTCCGTGGGCGCCACGCCCTTGTCCCGGAAGTGGACCCAGACCGGCATGGTCGCGGACTTGTCCGCCTGGGACATGGCACGACGCAGGGCCGGGCTGATCTCGGCGGCCGCGGCCTGACCGCTCAGCAGGATCACGACGACGGCGATGAGCAGACGGAGGCGGGGCATGGGGTCTCCTCGGTTGGGTGGGGGGCCGCATAAGAATACGATATCGGTCCGCTTCCGCGCCAGTGGGGCCGCCATCCGGCGTTGTCCACCGCGGCCTCTGGCCCTATCCTTGCCGCCGGAGGTTCCCATGAAGCGCAAGATCAAGATCGGCCTGGCCCTGGGCAGCGGCGGCGCCCGCGGCCTGGCCCACGCGGGCGTGCTGGACGTGCTGGAGGACGCGGGGCTGGTCCCCGACGTCATCGCCGGCACCAGCATGGGCGCCATCGTGGGCGCCCTCTACGCCGAGACGGTGGACGCCCGCGAGACCTGGCGCCGCCTCAAGCTCTTCGCCGAGGACGAGGAGTTCCTCAAGACGTGGCTGCCCTTCATCCCCCCCACCTCGGGCGAGGAGGAGCCCCTGGGCCGCATCCAGGGCCTGCTCACCTCCCTGCAGCGGCGCTACCTCCAGGTCAAGACCATGGCCGCCGCCAGCCTCACCGACGCCGAGCACCTGCGCCGCCCCCTGCGCACCATGCTGCGCGCCCGCGATTTCGCGGACCTGGCGCTGCCCTTCGCGGCCGTGGGCGTGGATCTGATCAGCGGCGAGAAGGAGGTCTTCCGCACCGGCGACCTCATCGAGGGCGTGTACGCCAGCGCCGCGGTGCCCGGCGTGTTCCCGCCGGTGGAGCGCGACGGCAAGCAGATCGTGGATGCCGGCGCGCCGTTCCGCGTGCCGGTGAACACCTGCCGCGAGCTGGGCGCCGACGTGGTGATCGGCATCACCATCCCCGGCTTCTCCTCCAGCCGCGCCGAATACCGCACCGGCCTGGCCATGGCCCAGCGCTGCGAGGTGCTGGCGTCCGAGCGCCTGGACCGCTTCGTGATGGCCACGGTGGACGCGGTGGTGAGGCCCCAGGTGTCGGCCTACCACTGGGCCGACTTCCGGGCCGCGGCCGGCGTGCGCCAGGCGGGCGTGGAGGCCGCGAAGGCGGCGCTGCCGGAAATCCGCGCGGCGGTGGCGCGGGCGGAGGCGGAGCGCGGCGGGTGGTTGGGGCGGCTGCGGCGGATGTTCGCCTGAGGCGACCCCGAAGAGCCCCCCACTCTCGCGCCGCGGATGCCGGACAGCGACGACCCCCTGCGCGAAGCGCCTCGTGAAACGCGAAGCGACGCGCAGGGGGTCGTCGGTGTCCGGCATCCGCGGCACCCCTACATGGGCGCGAACCCCTGATCCGCCCAGTACTCGTCCTGCAGCATCTTCTCCAGCTCCATCAGATGCTCCAGGTGGCCCACCTCCCACTCGGCGAGCCAGGTGAAGAGCTGCTTGAGGTCGGCGTCGCCCTGGGCCTCGGCCTGGGTCTTGTAGTAGTTGATGGCCTTGTTCTCCAGGTCGCAGCCGATGCCGATGACGGCCATCTCGAAGGTGCCGCGCTTGATGCTCTTGCGGAACTGGTCGTCGATGACGTGGCCGGCGCCGTGGTCAACCTCGGCGGGGTTGACCTTGGAGAGGTCGATGCGGCCGTCCGTCAGCAGGCTCTCGTACTGGGCCTGCAGCAGGGCCACGTGCTCGTCCTCGTCCTTGGCCAGGGCGGTGAACATGGCCTTGGCGGAGGGATCCTGCGTGGTGTCCGCCGCGTGGGAGTAGAGCTGCTGGCCCTTGATCTCCGTCATGATGGCGTCCTTGACGGCCTGGATCATGCTCTGGGTCTTGGCGTCGGTCATCTCGGTCTCCTCCCTCTCGGGGCCGCGGGGCTCAGAACAGGCTGACGTGGAAGTAGCGCTTGGGCCGGGCCTTGATGTCGGCGATCAGCTCCTGCACATCAACGATGGTGCTTTCCGCCGCCGCATACAAGCTCTCATCGCGCAGGGCGCGGCCCACCGTGCCCTCGCCGTTCTCCAGGCGCGTCACCACGTCGGCCAGGGTCACGGTGGTGCGGGTGAGCAGGTCGGTGAGCTCCTGCACGGCGGCCATGCTCTCGCGGGCGTCCGTGAGGGTGCCGGCCAGCAGGCTGTCCTCGCCGGCCACGGCGCCGCGCACGGCCTCGTTGGTGGCGCGCAGCTCGGCCACGAGCGAGCGCACGTCCGGGGCGATCTCCTCCGTGGACTCCATGAGCGTCTGCGTGGCGGCGGCCGTGTTGTCCAGCATGGACTGCAGGCGCCCCTCGCCGCGGATGGTCTCCATGAAGGCCGTGATCTCCTTGGTCAGGGCGCGGGCCTCGGCCAGGGTGGCGGCGCCCTCGTCCATCATGGCGTTCATGTCCTTCATGACGCGGCCCTGGAAGCGGTGGCCGTCGCGGGCGACCTCGCCCGTGCCGGGCATGATCTCCACCAGCATCTCGCCCACGATGCCCTGGCTGGCCAGGCTCACGGCGGCGTCCTGCCGCAGGCTGGCCTTCTCGTCCACCTTGAAGCGGACCACCACGTCGCCGCCCAGGATCTCGAAGGCCTCCACGCTGCCCATGCGGATGCCCTGCACCTGCACGCGGTCGCCGGCCTTGAGGCCGCCCACGCTGTCGAAGGCCACCTCGTAGTGGATCATGGTGGCCGAGGTGAGCGCCTGCTTGAACCAGAGCACGCCCCAGATCAGCACCGCCATGGAGACGATGACCGTCAGGCCCACCTGGATCTCTTTCCTGCGATTCATGGGTTCCTCCGCCTCAGAAAACCGACAGCGGCCCGTGCGCGCTGCCCTGGATGAACTGCCGGATGACGGGATGCTCGGTCTCGCGCACCGCGTCCACGGTGTCGGCGTAGATCATGCGCCCCTTGCTCAGCATGGCGATGCGGTCGGCCACCTTGAAGGCGCTGGCCATGTCGTGGGTCACCACGATGGAGGTCACGTTCAGCTCGGCCTGGAGCTTGAGGATCAGGTCGTTGATGGCGTCGCTGGTGATGGGGTCCAGGCCGGTGGTGGGCTCGTCGTAGAGGATGTAGTCCGGGCTCATGGCGATGGCCCGCGCCAGTCCGGCGCGCTTCTTCATGCCGCCGCTCAGCTCCGACGGCAGCTTGTTCTCCGCCGCCTGCAGGCCCACCATGGCCAGGCACTCGCAGGCGCGGGCGCGGATCCACTCCTTGCTCTCCTTGGAGTGCTCCACCAGGCCCAGGGCCACGTTCTCGCAGATGGTCATGGAGTCGAAGAGGGCGGCGCCCTGGAAGAGCATGCCGAAGCGCTTGCGCACCTCGAACAGTCCGCGCTTGTGCAGCCCGGTGATCTCCTCGCCGTCCACCCAGACCTGGCCGGCATCGGGCTCCAGCAGCCGCACGATGTGCTTCAGCAGCACCGACTTGCCTTCGCCGCTGCGGCCCAGGATGACCACGGTCTCGCCGCGCCGGAAGTGGAAATCCAGGCCGTCCAGCACCTTGCGCTCGCCGAAGGACCGCGTCAGGCCGCGCACCACCACGCCCTGGGTCGACGCGGGGTCGGCCACGGCGAAATCCGGCAGGGGCATGGCGTCGGGGTGCTGCATGGGTCCTTGATCCCGCATCAGTCGAAGATGACCTGGAAGAGGATGGCCGCCAGGAAGTAGTCCGCCACCAGCACGCAGAGGCAGCTCCCCACCACGGCCATCATGGTGGCGTTGCCCACGCCCTCCGCGCCGCCCTTGGTGTTGAAGCCGAAGAACAGCCCGCTCATGGCGATGATGGCCCCGAAGAAGAACGACTTGATCAGGCCGCTGAACAGGTCGGCCGGATCGTAGAACATGCGCAGGCCCTCGATGAAGGTGCTGGCGGTCACGCCCAGGGTGCTCACGGAGATGAGGTAGCCGCTGATCACAGCGATGCCGTCGGCGAAGACCGTGATCACCGGCAGCATGAGCAGCGTGGCCGCGAAGCGCGGCAGCGCCAGGTAGCGCATGGGATCGATGGGCAGCATCTCCAGGGCGTCGATCTGCTCGGTCACCTTCATGGTGCCCAGCTCGGCGGCGTAGTTGGCGCAGAGGCGCCCGCCCACCACCAGGGCCACCAGCACCGGCCCCAGCTCGATGAAGACCGACTTGGAGATGATGGTGCCCAGGAACTTCATGGGCACGTAGGCCTGCATCTGATAAACGGCCTGCACGGCGGTCACCGCGCCCACGAAGATGGACGTGGTCACCACCAGGGGCAGCGAGCCCACCGCCACCACGTGCATCTGCTCCACGGTCTCCCGCCTCATCTTCCAGAGGTGGGGCACCTGGGCCAGGATGGTGACGAGCAGCATGGAGCCGCGCCCCGCGGAGGCCAGGCTGTCCAGGACTCCGCGGCCGATGTCTGCGACGAGGGTCAACATGATCGGGCGAATATAGATCCGGGGAGGGGGACTGTCCACACGATCCGCCGGCGGACGCCTCAGCATCCGCCCACGATCAGGGCGTCGGCGTCGGGGCGGCGGGATCCTTCGGATGAGGTCGGCATGGAATCGGCCCCTCACGGCCTGGCGACGGGGGTGGACGACGGCGGCACGACCTGGGCTTCTACGCCCCGCGGACCCCGGAGTTTCATGAAATCGACGCGCCGCAGGGCGGAATTCCCACCAAAGAGGTCGTTGCTGCAGAAGGGCTTGGCGGAACGGCCGGTCGGTGCTAGGGTCTTCTCCGCTCCCGGTCCGCCCGACCCAGAAAAGGAGCCCTTCCATGACCTTCCGCACCGCCGCCGCGACCCTGCTGGTCGGGCTGGCCGCAGCCGCGTGCGCCGCGGCCGTGCCCGCCGGCGACGCCGCCCTCGGCACCCGCTCCTACGACGACTACGAGAAGCCCGAGGCCTGCGCCTCCTGCCATGTGGACATCTACCAGCAGTGGTCCCAGTCCATGATGGCCCAGTCCTACACTCACCATTGGGACGAGATCGAGTACTTCCAGCTCGCCGTGCCCCACGCCGAGAAGGACGCCAAGGTGGCCGGCGTGAAGGCCGGCTGCAACGGCTGCCACGCGCCGCTGTCCTTCCTGGCCGGCGACGTGCCCCCGCCCCCGCCGGGCTCCGGCTCGCGGGCCGACGAGGGCGTGAGCTGCGACCTCTGCCACACCATCACCGGCTTCGAGGGCGAGATCCCCCACAACTTCAACTGGATCAGCGAGCCCGGTCCGGTGAAGCAGGGGCCCAAGCCCGGCCTGGTCTCCCCCCACCACGAGACGGTGGAGAACCCCTTCCTGCGCACGGCCGACTTCTGCGGCACCTGCCACAACGAGATGAGCCCCTACGGCGTGTGGGTGAAGTCCACGCACCTGGAGTGGCAGGCGGGTCCGTACGCCGAGCAGGGCGTGGTCTGCCAGGACTGCCACATGCCCAAGGCCTGGGGGCAGAACGCCAAGATGAGCGAGGAGGGCATGATCGCCCAGCACCTCTTCCACGGCGCCCACGACGAGGGCAAGGTGCGCGGCGCCATCGAGCTGCGCATGCATCCGTACGAGCGCGAGGTGGAGATCGACGGGACGGCCCAGGTCAAGGTGCAGCTCTTCAACGGCAAGTGCGGGCACAAGGTGCCGTCGGGCTCGGTGGAGGACCGCATCATGTGGCTGCACGTCACCGCGACGGACAGCGAGGGCAAGACCTACCACCTGCCCGTGGACGCCAAGGGCTTCGACGGCGAGGAGACCACCATCGCCGCCGACGTGCTGGCCTATCAGGACATGGCCATCGCCAAGGACCTGACGGGATTCCCCGGCGTGGGACGCGACGGCCTGGATCCCGGGAGCCTGGACGTGGGCGACCGCATCTTCCGCATGGCCTACTTCGACCCCCAGGGCCGCATGACCATCCAGCAGTGGAACACGGCCTCGCTGGGGCCGGACTACCGCATCGGGCCGCGCGAGACCAAGGTGGAGAGCTTCACCTGGCCTCTGCCCGAGGACATCGCCCCGGGCCCCGTGACCGTGGAGGCCGTGCTGCGCTACAAGCGCGTGGTGCAGACCGTGGCCGACTTCCTGCAGGTGCCCGCGGACGAGACCGCCACCATCGTCGTCAACACCGCCTCGACCGTGTTCGAGGTCTACGAATAAGGAGGACCCCCATGCGGACGACCCTCATCGCCGCCGTGCTCGCCACCCTGGTCGTCGGCCTCGTGCCGCGCGACGCCGAGGCCATCCCCGCCTTCGCCCGCCGCTGGAAGGTGTCGTGCACCACGTGCCACGCGCCCTTCCCTCGCCTCAAGGAGTTCGGCGAGGAGTTCGCCGGCAACGGCTTCACGATCCCGGAGGACGACAAGGACCGGGACTACGTGGCCGCCGGCGACGACCTGCTGAAGCTGAACAAGGACTTCCCCGTGGCCGGCCGCTTCGACGCCTTCGCGGTGTGGGACGACGGCAAGACCACCGAGTACGACCTGCAGTCGCCCTGGGGCCTCAAGCTGCTCTCGGGCGGCCCGCTGGCGCCCAAGACCGGCTACTACTTCTACTTCTACATGAGCGAGCGCGGCGAAGTGGCCGGCGTGGAGGACGCCATCCTCCACTTCGACGACGTGTTCTCCAGCGGCCTGGACGTGATCGTGGGCCAGTTCCAGACGTCGGACCCGCTGATGAAGCGCGAGCTGCGCCTGACCTTCGAGGACTACCTGCTCTACAAGATGAAGCCGGGCGCGTCGCACACGGACCTCACCTACGACCGCGGCCTCATGCTCACCTACGGCGTGGAGTCCAGCGGCACGGACCTGGTCATGACCGTGACCAACGGCAACGGCAAGGGCGAGGCCGACGAGCAGCGCCAGTTCGACGACAACAACCGCAAGAACGTGGGCCTGCGCCTGACCCAGGCCCTGGGCGACCGGGCCGGCGTGGGCTTCTACTCCTACCTGGGCCGCGAGGACCTGGAGGACGGCGGCGAGATGCTGGACAACGGCATCAGCATCTGGGGTCCGGACGTGTCGCTGGACCTGGGCAAGGTGGCGCTGACGGCCCAGTACCTGGTGCGCACGGACGACGCGCCCCTGGCCGGCATGGCCGACGTGGAGTCCAAGGGCGCCATCGCGGAGCTGATCTACGCGCCGGGCGGCGATCTGGGCACCCACTGGTTCACGCTGCTCTACAACAAGGTGGACTCGGACCTGGACGCCCTGGACTACGAGACGATCACCGGCGGCGTCACCTACACCCTGGCGCGCAACGTGCGCCTGATGGCGGAGTTCACGCGTGATCTGGAGCGCGAGACCAACCGCGCGGTGCTGGGCACGGTGACGGCGTTCTAGACGCCGTCGGTCCCGCACATCTCCGGAGCCCCGGCCCCCGCGGTCGGGGCTCCTGCCGTCTCAGCCCTCCGCGTCGCGGTCCTCCAGCCAGCCGCTCATCCCCCGCCAGGTGTTGGCCAGGAACTCCAGCTCGCGGGCGCGCAGGTCGTCGTCCAGGCGGGCGAAGGGGGCGAACCACGGATCGCGCGCCTGGAGCGTCTCCAGCAGCCGGGGGCGCAGGGCGTCGTCCACGCGGCGGGCGCCGGGGGCGGTGAGCTCCGCGAGGATCTCGGTCCACAGGTGGAGCTGGCCGCGGGCGGCGCGGAAGAGAAGGGCCGGCTCCGCATGCAGGCCGTAATGGCCGAAGGCGGCGCGGCGCGGCGCCGGGTCCAGGGCCAGCAGCCGATCCAGGGAGTCCACGGCCACGTCCCGCAGAAAGCGCGGGGGCGTGGCCGGACGCAGGCAGAAGCCGCCGTCGGACGTGGGGCAGGTCATGCCCGCGGCCTCCCCCGCGAAGATCAGGTCCCCGTGCAGGAAGCACACGTGGTGGGCGGCGTGGCCCGGCGTGGGCAGGGTGCGCACGCCCAGGGGCTCCAGCACGGCGGGGTCGTCGATGCGGTCGGCGGGTACCGGCTCCGGCCGCCCGAACAGCGGGGCGTTGTCCCCCAGCACCTGCAGCGATCCCTCCCAGAGCCGCGTGGGGTCGACCAGGTGCTTGGCCGCGGCCGGCAGGCAGACCACCCGCGCCTCGGGAAAGCGGCGCGCCAGGGTGCCGGCGCCGCCGCCGTGGTCCAGGTGGATGTGGGTCAGCAGGATCCAGTCCAGGCGGGTCACGCCCAGGCGCGCCAGCTCGCCGCAGAGATGGTCGATGGTGCTGGTGGGGCCCGGATCCACCACGGCCGTGCGGTCCCCCAGGCGGTGCAGCCAGGCGGAGATGAAGCGGCGGTAGCCGCGCTTGGGCTGATCCAGGTCGATGAGGATGGGCTCGGCGGCCATGCGGTCGTCTCCGGTCCGGGGCGGCGTGTCGGGAGCGGTCAAGGTAGCGACGGGCGTTCCGGGCCACAACCCGCTCAAGTCCGCCTTCCGGCGACCGATGCAGGGGACGGAGAGGGCCGTCGAACGGCGGCGCGCCCCCCGAGATCGAGATCCGCGAGGCGAGCATGAAGAAGATCCTGGTGATCGACGACGAGGTCCCCGTCCGCAAGGTCATCGCGCGCTACCTGGAGCACGGCGGCTTCGTCGTGACCGGCGTGGGCTGCGCGGACGACGCGGTGGCCGCCGTGCGCCGGGAGACCTTCGATCTCGTGATCACGGACATCCTGCTGCCCGACCGCAACGGCATCGACCTGATCCAGGAGCTGGACCGCATGGTCCCCGGCCTCAAGTCCATCGCCATCAGCGGCGGCGGCCAGATCCCCGCCGGCCTCTACCTGGAGTCCGCCGAGAACCAGGGCGCCTCGCGCTCCCTGCAGAAGCCCTTCGACCGCGGCCAGCTCCTGGAGGCCGTCCACGCGCTGATCGGCGAACCCGTCACCACGGTTTGAACGGAGCGAGCATGGATGCCTTCCACGTCCTGCTCGTGATCCTGGCGCTGGGCGCGTGCTGGGCGGTGGACCGCCGCGGCCGCCGCCGCGCGGCGGAACTGCACCGTCTCCTCGACGAACGCCACCAGCTCACCGCCACCGTCCTGGACAGCATCAGCGACGGCGTGGTCCTGTCCGACGCCTCCGGCCGCCTGAGCCTGCTCAACCGCGCCGCCAAGGATTGGCACGGCCTGCCGGCCCTGGACGTCTCCGTGGACGACCTGCCCGCCCGCTACGACCTCTACCGCACCGACGGCGTCACCCCCCTGCCGCCCGCCGAATCCCCCCTGGCCCGCGCCTACGCCGGCGAGTCCCTGCGCGACGAGCAGATCATGATCTGCCCGGCCGGGCTGCCCAAGCGCCGGCTCCTGGCCAGCGGCGGCCCCCTCTACGGCCCGGGCATGATCAAGCTGGGCGCCGTGGTCACCCTGCGCGACATGACCGGCCAGCTCCAGGCGGAGCAGGAGGCCCGCCAGGCCCTGGCCATCATCGAGAACAGCTCCAGCATCCTGTTCAAGTGGCGGGTGGCCGAGGATTGGCCCGTGGAGTACGTGAGCGAGAACGTGAACCAGTTCGGCTACGAGGCCTCGGACTTCACCGAGGGTCGCCGCGAGTTCATCACCATCATCCATCCCGAGGACCGGGACCGCGCCGAGAACGAAGTCCTGGAGCGGCTCGCCTCCGACGCCGAGGGCTTCTTCCAGCAGTACCGCGTGGTGGACGCCTACGGCCGCACGCGCTGGGTGGACGACTGGACCCGCATCATCCGCGACGACCGCGGCCGCGTGACCCACATGCACGGCATCGTGACCGACGTGACCGAGCGCGAGATCATCGCCGGCATGCTGCACGACAGCGAGCAGCGCATGGAGCTGGCCCTGAGCGGCGCCGAGCTGGGCATGTGGGATTGGGACATCCCCTCGGACCGCCTGGTGGTCAACGAGCGCTGGGCCGACATGCTCGGCCGCCTCCCGGAGGACCTCCCCACCACGTCGCAGGAGTGGGTGGAGCTCATCCACCCCGACGAGCGCGACGCCGTCCGCGCCCATCTGCGCCACCATCTGGAGAGCGAGGAGGCGGACCTCTTCGAGACGGAGTACCGTCTGCGCCGCAGCGACGGCACCTGGGCCTGGATCCTGGTCCGCGGCAAGGTCCTGGAGCACGGCGAGTCCGGCGCGCCCGTGCGCATGGCCGGCACACACCAGGACATGACCCGCCAGCGCGAGTCCGAGGCCGAGCGGGAGTCGCTGGAGGAGCAGATGCGCCGCACCCAGAAGCTGGAGAGCCTGGGCGTGCTGGCCGGGGGCATCGCCCACGACTTCAACAACATCCTCATGGCCGTGCTGGGCAACGCCGAGCTGGCGCGCATGGAACTGCCGGACGACGCGCCGGCCCTGGAGTTCCTCACGGAGATCGAGCAGGCGTCGGAGCAGGCGGCCGACCTCTGCAACCAGATGCTGGCCTACTCCGGCAAGGGCCGCATGCGCCTGCGCGACGTGGACCTGTCCGGCACCGTGCGCGAGATCACCCAGATGATCGGCGTGAGCGTGTCCAAGAAGATCCGTCTGGTCTACGATCTGGCCGACGACCTGCCCGCCTTCCACGTGGACGTCTCGCAGATCCGCCAGGTGATCATGAACCTGATCACCAACGCGGGCGAGGCCATCGGCGACCGCGACGGCGAGATCCGCATCCGCACCGGCATGCAGCCGGACTGCACCTGCGGCACTCCCGGCTGCCTCTTCCTGGAGGTGGAGGACACGGGCTGCGGCATGGACGAGGAGACCCGCGACCGCCTCTTCGAGCCGTTCTTCACCACCAAGTTCACCGGCCGCGGCCTGGGCATGGCGGCGGTGGGCGGCATCGTGAAGGCCCACGGCGGGCGCATCGAGATCGACAGCGAACCGGGCCGCGGCACCCGCATCCGCGTGATCCTGCCGGGACGCCAGGAGACCCAGGCCGAACCCGGGCCCGCCGCGCGCGCCGCCGCTCATCCGGCCGGTCCGTCCACGCTGGTCCTGCTGGTGGACGACGAGGAGGCCGTGCGCCGCATGGGCACGCGCATCCTGGAGACGGCGGGCCACCGCGTGCTGACCGCCGCGGACGGGCTGGAGGCGGTGGCCGCGGTGCAGTCCGAGCCGCGCATCGGCGCCGTGCTCATGGACGTGACCATGCCCCGCATGGACGGCGTGGAGGCCATGGCGGAGATGCGCCGCCTGCGCCCGGACCTGCCGGTGGTGCTTTCCAGCGGCTACCACGCGGAATCGCTGGCGGACCGCATGGAGCCGGACACGCCGTTCATCCAGAAGCCGTATCGGCGGGAGGAGCTGGCGGCGGCGCTCGCGGAGGCCCTGCTGTGTCCGCTCAGCGCTTGAGATCGGCGAAGCGCGTGAACGCCTTGTGGAAGTGCAGATCGAACTGCCCGATGGGCCCGTTCCTCTGCTTCCCGATGATCACCGTGGCCAGGTTCCGCACCGACTCGTCCTCCGGCTTGTAGTACTCCTCGCGGAAGATGAACATCACTACGTCGGCGTCCTGCTCGATCGAGCCCGACTCGCGCAGGTCCGAGAGCATGGGCTTGTGGTCGCCGCGGCTCTCCACGGCGCGCGAGAGCTGGCTCAGCGCGATCACCGGCACGTTCAGGTCCTTGGCCATGCCCTTGAGGTTGCGGCTGATGAAGCTGATCTCCTGCTGCCGGTTGTCGGCCTTGGTGGCCGCGGTCATCAGCTGCATGTAGTCGATGACGATCAGGCCGATGCCGTGCTGCTGCTTCAGGCGGCGCGCCTTGGCCTTCATCTCCAGGATGGAGATGCCGCTGGTGTCGTCGATGAAGATGGGCGCCGCCGACAGCCGCGAGCAGGCCTCGGTCAGCTTGGGCCACTCCTCGGGCTTCACCTGGCCCTTGCGGATGTCGTGGTTGTTGAAGCCGCCGCTGGAGCAGAGCATGCGCGTGACGAGCTGCTCCTTGCTCATCTCCAGGCTGAACACGGCCACGCCCACGTTCTCCTTCACCGCCACGTTGTACGCCATGTTCAGGGCGAAGGTGGTCTTGCCCATGGACGGGCGCGCGGCCAGGATCAGCAGGTCCGAGTTCTGCAGGCCCGCGGTCATGCGGTCGAAGTCCGTGAAGTGGGTGCGGATGCCGGTGATGTCCGTCTTGCTGCGGAAGGCCTCCTCGATGCGGCTGAAGGCCTGGGGCACCACCTCCTTCACCGAGCTGAAGGCCTGGGTCTTCCGGTCCTCCGCCACGGTGTAGATCTTGGTCTGGGCCAGATCCAGCAGGACGTCGGTCTCCTCCGTGGCCTCCTGGGCCTCGGCGGCGATCTCGTTGGCGGTGGTGATCAGGCGCCGCAGCACGGCCTTGTCGCGCACGATGCGGGCGTGGTAGGCGGCGTTGGCCGCGGTGGCGGTGCCGGCCAGCAGGGTGGCCAGGTACTCGTGGCCGCCCACGCGGTCCAGCAGGCGCTGGCGGATGAGCTCGTCGGCCAGGGTGATGGCGTCGATGGCCTGGTCGTTCTCGTACAGCCGGCACATGACCTGGAAGATCTCGCGGTGCTCGCGGCGGTAGAAGTCCTCCGTCTGCACGTGCTCCATGGCCACGCCCAGGGCCTCGCGGTCCAGCAGGACCGCGCCCAGCACGGCGCGCTCGGCGTCCAGGTTCTGGGGCGGCAGGCGGGTCAGGCCGGGCATGGGCGACCCGAAGTCTTCGCGCTGGGGCAGGGGGCTGTTCAAGTCGCGCCTTTCGTTTTCCGAGGTCAGAGGCGACACTCTAACCCACGGCGCCGCCCCATCAAACCCCTCGCCTCCAGAAACGTGGGGATGGGAGTGGGGATGGGTGGTGGATAAGTCGAGCCCGGCGTGGACAACACATCGGCCAGAGCGGCGTCCCAGGCTCCGATCGCCTCGAAACCCATGATTCCCGACCCTGTGGGCGGAAGGACTGGTCATGACCGACTGTGGAAAACTCGCCGAGGCCCTGCGCCGCCTGGCCGACGCTCCCCACCCGCCACGGCCCTGGCGCGACGGCGACAAGATCCCCTGGCACGACCCCGAGTTCAGCCGCCGGCTCATGCCCGTGCACCTGGATCAGGACAACCACATGGCCAGCCGCAGCTTCGAGGTCATCGGCCGGCACGTGGACTGGCTCCTGGAGGTGCTGCCCGCCGGCACCGGCGACCCCGGCCCCTACCAGGTGCTGGACCTGGGCTGCGGACCCGGCTTCTACTGCCACGAGCTGGCCCGCCGCGGCCACCGCGCCGACGGGGTGGATTTCGGCCCCGCCGCCATCCGCCACGCGCGCGCCACCGCCGACGCCCGCGGCCTCCCCTGCCGGTTCTGGGAGGAGGACCTGACCGACCCGCGGGCCGCCTGGCGCCGCGAGTCGGGTCCCGTGGACGCCGTCACGTTCTGGTTCGGGGAGATGAACGCCTTCGAACCCGCCGTGATCCGCGAGCTGCTGACCGCGGCCGTCACGCGCCTGCGGCCCGGCGGCCTCTTCGTGCTGGAGTTCCAGCCCGAGGAGCTGTTCCTGGACGAGGACGCCCAGGAGTGGCGCACCTGCGAGCGCTCCGTCTTCCGCGACGGCCTGCAGCTCTGGCTCCAGGAGTACCACTGGGACGCCGCCAGCCGCTCCGAGATCACCGTGCACTGGATCCTGGACGCCGCCACCGGCGCTCTGGACCGCTACGTGCAGTGCCACCGCGCGTGGTCGGAGGAGGAGATCGTGGATCTCCTGCTGGACTGCGGCCTGGAGGCGCCCATCCTCCACCCGCCCATCACCGGCTGCGACGAGCGGCTGGAGTTCCCGGTGGCCGTGGCCTCCAAGCCTTCGGCCTGATCCCCGTCGACGTCATGGCGCGAAGAAGGGCCGATGCCTGCAGCATCGGCCCTTCCGCCTCCATCACCCCCCGCGAGCGCGGCGGTCGACGTGCAGCACCAGGGAATCATGGGACAGCCTCGCCCAATCAACTGCCCCCGGCGATCCCCTGGTGCCATGCACATCGCTGGATCGCCACGCACCCGCGTCTCTCCCGCGGGCAGCGGCATGTCGATCCATCGCAAGAAGGGTGCGCGCCTGTGGCCCTTCGCCAGGAATTCGTTACTCGTTGTCGTTTCATCAGATAGATGGATTCTGCATGGATCCCGACGAGGGAGTGGGAGCCCTTGGCGCCATGCGCAGATGGCACCTGCGGCATCAGGAACGCGGCAACTCGTTGGCCCACCGCACCATGGGGGGCGCCATCTCAAGATGGCGGGTCGTCGTTCCGGAATTCCTCGGAGCGGATGCCGCAGGCGCGCATCATGGCCTGGAAGGCGGAACGCTGCACGCCGCTGAGCTCGGCCGCCTGGGTCACGTTGCCGCCGGTGCGCTCCAGCTGGATCCGCACGTAGCTGCAGCGGCTGCGGTCCGCCTGCTCGGTCCGCCACTCGGGATAGGGCGGCAGGGGGCGGGTCCAGTCCGTGCTCCCGAGCTGCAGCGCGTCGATGCCCAGCAGCGGCCGCCGCGCCCGGATCACGGCGCGCTCGATCACGTTGCTCAGCTCGCGCACGTTGCCGGGCCAGGCGTACTCCTGCAGCACGCGCTCGGCGTGGGGCGTGAAGCCGGTGATGTCGCGGGCGGCGCGGCCGGCGAAGCGGGAGAGGAACAGGCGGGCCAGGGGCAGGATGTCGGCGGGGCGCTCCCGCAGGGCCGGCATGTGGATGGGGAACACGTTGAGACGATAGTAGAGGTCCTCGCGGAAGGAGCCCGCGGCGATCATGGTCTCCAGGCTGCGGTGGGTGGCGGCCACCAGGCGCACGTCGGCGCGCTGCACCTCCTCGCCGCCCAGACGCTCGAAGGTACGCTGCTCCAGCGCGCGCAGCAGATACGGCTGCACGGTCAGGGGGAGCTCGGCCACCTCGTCCAGGAAGAGGGTGCCGCCCTCGGCCAGCTCGAAGCGGCCGCGGCGGCGCTGGCTGGCGTCGGTGAAGGCGCCGCGCTCGTGGCCGAAGAGCTCCGAGCGCACCAGCTCGCTGGAGGGAGCGGCGCCGCAGTTGAATTCGTGGAAGGGCCCCTCGCGGCGGCGGCTCAGGGCGTGCAGACGCCGCGCCACCACCTCCTTGCCCGTGCCCGACTCGCCGGTGATGAGCACCGACGTGTCGCTGCCGGCCACCTGCTCCACCTCGGCGAAGACACGGCGGGTCCGCGGGTCCACGGCCACCACGTCCAGGCCGGCGCCCGTCAGGCCGCGCTCCGCCTGGAGCTGGCGGCGCCGACGCACGTCGTCCACGGCGCGGCGCAGGCGCAGGAACATCTCCTCGGGGCGGGGCGGCTTCACCAGGTAGTCGAAGGCGCCGGCCTTCACCGCGGCCACGGTGTGCTCGTGCTCGCGGTTGCCGGTCAGCATGATCACCGCGGGCGGATCCTCCCCCGCCGCGATGCGCTCCAGGAGCTCCAGCCCGAGCAGCCGCCGCCCCTCCCCGAAATCCAGGTCCAGCAGCACCACGTCGGGGTCGCGCCGGTCCGCGTCCGCCAGGGCCGCCTCCGGGTCCGTGGCCAGGTGCACCTCGTAGGTGGCGCCCAGCACGGCGGCCAGGTCCGCGCCGAAGTCGCGGTCGTCGTCCACCAGCAGCAGGCGGGGGCGGATGGGTTCGCTCACGGGCTCTCGCTTTCGCCGGGGCGGCTGCGGCGCAGGCGCAGCAGGAAGATGGTGCCGACACCGGGCTCGCTGCGTTCGAGCAGCAGCTCGGCGTCGTGCTGGGCCAGGATCTCGCGGGACCGCGCCAGGCCCAGGCCGCCGCCGCCGGAGCTGAACCCGCCGGAGAAGATGCGGTCGTGGAGCTCGACGGGGATGCCGCGGCCTGTGTCCTCCACGCGCAGCGCCACCAGGCCGCCCTCGTCCGCCATGGCGAGGCGCAGGCGCCGGTCGCCGCAGCCGGCGTCGAAGGCCCGCACCGCGTTGAGCACCAGGTTGTCGGCCACGAAGCGCAGGTCCACCGGATCGATGCGCACCAGGCAGGCGCCCTCGGCCGGCAGGTCCGACTCCACGGTCACGCCGGCGCGCGTGAGCTCGTCCTCGCGCAGCAGCAGCACCCGGCGCAGCACGCGGCCAAGATCCGCCTGCACGTAGGTCTCCACCACGCCGCGGATGCCGTGCAACGCCTTCTGGAGCTCGGCCACGGAGGCGCTCAGCCCGGGCAGCTCCCGCGCCACGTCGTCGCGGGCCAGGTCGGCGCGCATGAGGCGGCCCAGCACGCGGTCCGTCTCGGCGGAGCGCTCGCGGGCCCGGGCCAGCAGGGCGGGTGGCATCTCGGCCAGGACGCAGAGGTCGAGCAGCTCCTCCAGGCGGCGGCGGCCCACGGCCTCGTAGTCTGTCCAGGCGTCGCGGGCGCGGGCCAGCAGCTCGGGGGTGCGGCCCGACTCGCTGGCCAGGTAGCCGCACTGGGTCACCAGCCGGTCCAGGCCCTGGGTGAGCCCCAGCTTGTCGTGACTGGCCTGGGCCAGCTCGCGCAGCAGGCGGGCGTGGAGGTCGCGCCGCGGCAGGGCCGGCGGCGCCGGTCGCGCGCGTCGGCGCAGGGCCACGGTGCCGGCGCCGCCCAGCACCGCCAGGAGGCCGGCGCCGATCCACGGCGCCACGTCTCGGGCGTCGGTGGGACGGGGCTGCAGGGTCAGCACCGTGAAGCCGCCTCCCTGCAGGACCATGGCGGGCAGGTCCTCGGCCAGACGCCAGGGTTCGCACCACAGCTTGGTCGACGACCTCGGCACGACGTCCGAGGCCAGGATCCGCAGGTCGGAACCGAGCACGGTGAGGCGGTCATGCACGTCCACCGCCACCAGCTCGTCGCCGGGTTCGCCCGGCAGCACGTCGGCCCGACTCACCATGGCCAGGCCTGCGCCGGTGACCAGGGCGGCGCTCTGGGTGAGGCGTCCCTCGCGCCAGCGGAACTCCAGACCGCCGGAGCGGGCCTGGCCCACCAGGATGCGGGCGTCGCCGTCGCGGAGCGTCTGGGCGGCCACGCCGCAGGCGGCCTCGCCCAGGGGCTTGCGGCCCAGCAGCGCGCCCTCGCGCGCGGACCACACCGCCAGCTGGTTGGCCGTGGCGCCCACGCCGCAGTGGGTGGCGGTGATCAGCTCCAGCGTGCCGTCGCCGTCCAGATCCGCCAGGTCCAGGTCCGCGGTGCAGAAGACGCCCGCCAGACGCGCCTGCCAGCGCAGGGCGCCGTCGCCCTCGATCACGTAGAGACGGCAGGCGTCGTCGCTGGTGCCGTGGATCTCCTCGCCGCCCAGGTTGTCGGGCGAGGTGCCCACCAGCACCACCTCCAGGCCGCCGTCGCCGTCCAGATCCGCCAGGCGCGTGGTGGACTCGTCGGGGTTGTTGCCCATGAGGAAGGACCAGAGCTCGCGGCCGTCCAGCAGGTCGTAGGCCAGGACCCCGCGATCGTAGCGGTCGTACTGCACCGTCCGCGAGAGGACCGCCGCGGGGCGCGCGCCGGGCAGGATCCCCACCACTTCGTAGCGGCCGTCCCAGCGGCCGTCGGCGCGCACGTCGGCTCCCACCGGCAGCGCCACGTCCAGCAGGTGCTCCTGGGTGGCCGGGCGCCAGACTCGCAGGCGGTGGCGGCCCTGGTCGCCGGCGTCGGCGATGTAGACCACGTCGGCCAGACGGTCTCCGTCGCGGTCCACCAGGGCCCCCACGCGGGCTGGCGGCTCCTCGATCAGGAAGTCCGGCTCCAGGTTGTGCTGCCAGAGCACGCCGTTGCGGCCGTTCTCCAGCTCGAGCCCCTGCAGCCCCTGGGTGATGACCTTGACGCATTCCGCCACGCCGTCGCCGTCCAGGTCGCCCAGGACGCCGGCGCGCACCTGGTGGCTCATGGGTCGGCTGTCGTGGAGGGGTGGAAGGCGCAGGACGTAGGGCGTGCGCGCGGGCGGATCGTCCAGATCCACGGTGCGCAGGGCCCGGGCGGGCGCGGCCGCGATGAGGAGCATGGCGAGGCAGAGCCAGGGCGACCGCACGGGAGGCCTTCCAGCTGAATGCTCGGCTCGGCGTCGGGGCGAGGAACGGCCGGGCATGGCGGATGAACAACGTCCGTCGATTGTAACGGATCGTCGGAATCGGCGCCAGCCCTCGGGGCAGGATCAGTCGCGGGCGAGCAGGGCGTCGTGCAGGGCGCGCAGGCGGCGCACGTCGTCCCAGGTGTCGCGCTTCCAGTGCGGATTGCGCAGCAGGGCGGCCGGGTGGTAGGTGGCCAGCACCGGGATGCCGCGGTAGAAGCTCACGTCCTGGCGCATGGAGCCCAGGGAGGCGCGGGTCTGCAGCAGCGTCATGGCCGCGTGGCGGCCCAGGCAGCAGATGACCTTGGGCTGCAGGATCTCCAGCTGCCGGACCAGGAAGGGCTCGCAGGCGCGCACCTCGTCGGGCTCGGGGTCGCGGTTCTCCGGCGGCCGGCACTTGAGGATGTTGCAGATGTAGACGTCCTCGCGCGCGAAGCCGATGGCCTTGAGGATGTCGTTCAGCAGCTTGCCGGCACGGCCCACGAAGGGCTCGCCCTGCTCGTCCTCGTTGCGGCCGGGGGCCTCCCCCACGAAGACCAGCTTGGCGTCGGGATCGCCCACCCCGAAGACCGTCTGCGTGCGGGTGGGGTGCAGCTTGCAGGCCGTGCAGCCGGCCACGCGGGAGGCCAGCGACTCCAGGGCGGCGGCCTTCTCCTCGCGGGTGCGGGGCGGCGCGGCGGCCGGGTCGGCGAACATGTCCCGAGCCGCGGGCGCGGCGGCGGCCGGCTGCCGGTCGATGGCCGCCAGGGTGCGGCGGACGAAGGCCTCGCAGTCGTCGGCGAAGACGGCCTCGCGCTGCTCCTTGGTCATGCTGGCTCCCACGGGTTGGACGGCGTCGGCCGCGGCGGGGGCCGGCGCGGCCGGAACGGGGTGGGGGTCGGAAGGACGCGGCGCGGGTGCGGCCTGGGGTGCGGGCGCATGGGAGGCCTGAGGCGATGACGCCTGGGTGGCCTGAGACGATGACGCCTGGGCGGCCTGAAGCAGAGGCGCCGGCGGAGGCGGCTCGCCGGCGTCGAAGTACCAGCCCAGGCCGGCCTCCTGCTGCTGGCCCAGGTAGCGGATGAGGTCCTGCGTGAGGGCGCGGAGGTCGTCGTTCACGAGGCGGCCTCCGGGCCAAGGGCCGCGGCCAGGCGGGCCACCAGCTCCGCGGCCAGGGCGTCCTTGGGCTGCGGTCCGCTGTCCCACGCTCCGCCGGCGCGGTCCAGCAGGTGCACGCGGTGCAGGCCGGGGCCGAAGGCGCCGTCGGGACCGGTGGGATCGTTGGCCACCACCCAGTCCATGCCCTTGGCCTCCATCTTGGAGCGGGCGCGGGAGAGCAGGTCGTCGGTCTCCAGGGCGAAGCCGCACACCTTCAGGCGCGGCGCCTGCGCGCGGTCCACCACCTGGGCCAGGATGTCCCGGGTGCGCGCCATGGGCACCGCCCAGCTCGTGCCCAGGGACTCCTTCTTGATCTTGCCCGCCGACGGCTCCGCCGGCGTGAAGTCGGCCACGGCGGCGGCCATGATCAGCAGGTCGGCCGACGGCACGGCGGCGGCCACGGCCGCGGCCATGTCCGCGGCGGACTCCACCGGCGTGACCCGGCCCACGCCCCGCGGCGGCGTCAGGTCCACCGGCCCGTGGATCAGCTCCACGTCGGCGCCCAGGGCGGCCGCGGCGCCCGCGAGGGCGAAGCCGAAGGTGCCGGTGCTGCGGTTGGAGAGGTAGCGCACGGGATCCAGGCGCTCGCGGGTGGGGCCGGCGGTGACCACCACGCGGCGGCCCGCCAGGGGGCCCGCGGCGGCGGGCAGGCGCACGCCGACGGCCGTGGCCGCGGCCTCGCGCACGCGCGCGGCGATGAGCTCCGGCTCGGCCATGCGCCCCTCGGCCACCACGCCGCAGGCCAGCCAGCCGCTGCCCGGCTCCACCACCAGCGCGCCCCGCTCCCGCAGGACGGCCATGTTGGCCCGGGTGGCGGCGTGGTTCCACATGACGTCGTTCATGGCCGGCGCCAGCACCAGCGGACCGTCGAAGGCCAGCAGCAGGGTGGAGACGATGTCGTCGGCGATGCCGTGGGCGTGCTTGGCCAGGATGTTGGCCGTGGCCGGCGCCACCACCGCCACGTCGGCCCAGCGGGCCAGCTCCACGTGGTCCAGGGGGTCCGTGTCGCCCTCGCCCCACAGGTCCGTGGCCACGCCGTGCCCGGTCAGGGCGCGGAAGGTCACGGGGCCCACGAAGCGCTGGGCGGCGTCGGTCATGGCGCAGCGCACGGAAAAGCCCGCCTGCACCAGCAGGCGGGCCAGCAGACAGCTCTTGTAGGCGGCGATGCCGCCGCTGACCAGCAGCAGCACGCGGGGCCGGGAGCCGTGGGAGCCGGTCATGCCGCTACTCCTCGGACTCTTCCAGCTCCTCCTGCATGTCCTGCAGGCGCTCCCGCTGATCGAAGTGCTTCACCTTGTTGTCGATGAGGCGCTGGATGGCCACGGTGGTCAGCTTGCCGGGCAGGGCGGCGCCCACGGTGCGGGCGCGGTCGTTGAGCCGGCGGGCCTCCAAGGCGGCCACCTTGATGGCCTCGAACTTGTTGGGGATCACGTCCGTGACATCCTTGCGGCGGATGTAGGTCATGGTCACCTCTTTCGGAGCTGGGGTCGACGGCGGGCGCACGCGGGCCTCGCCGAGACTGGTCGGAACCCCGGAATGTACATCCGAAGGATCGCTTTGGCAAGGAAAAGGGGCGGGCACCGCTGCGCCCGCCCCCTCGACCGTCCAGGAGGTCCTAGTAGGTCACGTAGGCGCCGAACACGGCGCTCATCATCTGGTCCTCTTCCGCGGTGAAGGGCACCTCGGGCTTGAACATCTCGATGCCCGCCTTGAAGTTGGCGTTGTGGCCCTGCACGAAGTAGGTCACGCCGAACCGCATGGAGGTGTAGCTGCCGGCCTCGGCGGTGTCGTCGCTGGTCCAGGCCTCGTACTCGAACCAGGGCTGCCAGGTGCCGTCCACCAGGTAGCCGAGCTGGCCGTAGAAGCCCGCGCCCTGGGCCATCATCAGATCGCCGAAGTCGCCGAAGTCCAGGATCGCGTAGCCCACCTCGGCGGTCACGGAACCGCTGCCCATGGGCTTCTCCAGGAAGCCGTCGAAGCTGATGTAGGAGTAGTCCACGTCGGAGTCGTCGGCCTCGTCCATGGTCACGGCCTTCTGGCTGGAGAAGGAGGCGCCCACGCCGATGGTGTTCTTCTTGCCCACGTAGGTGGAGTTGTTGTAGTAGCCGCCCTCGGCGTCGCCGAAGTTCAGCTGCACGCGGCCGGAGAACAGCTCGTTGTCCGTGGTGGCGCGCTGGATGCCGTCGTACACGCCGGCGTAGTACTTCAGGTGGGCGTTGTCGCCCACGTCGCCGGAGCCGAACAGGGTGATGCCCAGGTCACGCACGCGGCCGTTGGTGTTGAAGCCGGCGCTGCTCGGGGAGAAGGTGTTGTTGGCGAAGCCCGTCAGCGAGCGGCCGCCCCAGTTCAGGCTCTTGTAGGCCAGGCCCGGACGGTCGATGGCCATGAGGCCGCCGGACGACGTCAGGTTCTGGCGGTTGGCCGGAACCATGTTCAGGCCGAAGAAGAACTGGGCCCAGGGATCGGACTTGTAGTTGATCCAGGCGTCGATGAGGCGCATGTCCTGGCCGGAGCCGGAGAAGTCGCCCACCTCGGTCTGGAAGAAGCTCTCGACCTTCTCGTTCACCTTGCCGAGCACGCGCAGGCGGCCGCGGCGCAGCTTCATGGTCTGCACGGCGTCGAAGGAGCCGTCGCCATCCAGGTCCTTCTGGGAGTGGAGCAGCAGGAACTGGGCGCGGAAGCCCAGGTCGATCATGGCGTCGTCGTTGATCTTGATCTAGGCGCCGGCGAACGCGCACGACGCGACCATCAGGATCGCCAGGGTCAGGAGAAGCGACTTACGCATGGGGGTCCTCCTTGGGATTCAGGGGCTCGACTCTCATCCTACTCGGCATCGGAATCTCGGTGGTCCCGCGGACCGATCCCGCGCCGTCGGCAAGCTTCACGACAGGCCGACGCGTGTCCTCCCTTCCTCGTGGGTCCGCGAATCAGGAGGGCACCGGCACCACCAGCACCGGCACCTTCGAACGTTCGATGACCTGCTGGGTCGTGGAGCCCAGCAGCATGTCCATCAGGCCGCGACGGTGACCGCCCATGACCACGATGTCGGCGTTCACCTCTTCGATGTGCTTCAGGATCTGCTCCCGCGCCCGGCCCTTCGCGATGACCACCTCGCCCACCACCTCGCGCCAGGCCTCCGCGCCGATCTCCCGGCTGAAGAACTCCTCGATGATGCCGTGGAGGGTCTCGGCCTCCTGGACCTCGTCGTGGGCCACGGCGTCGTGGAGCTTGCCCTTGCCCACGTAGCTCTCCACCACGCCCTCCTGGGTGTCGGTGATCACGGAGTGCACGTGCAGCACCGTGATCTTGGCGTCGTGGCAGCGGGCGATGGAGCAGGCGTGGCGCAGGATGAGGCCGGACGAGGGGCCCATCTGCGTGCAGAAGAGGATCTTGCGGATCTGCGGAATCATGGCCTCGCGTCCTCCGTGCGGGTGCCGGCTCAGGCCGGCGCCGGGGTCAGGTCCCGTTTGTCGCGCCACTTCTGGCTCATGTAGACCAGGGTCACGAGCAGGAGGCCCGCGCCGTCGGTCACGAAGCCCGGCCAGTAGAGCAGCAGGGTGGCGGCGGCCAGGACGATCCACTCCAGCAGGTTGGTCTTGCGGAGCAGGTAGCCCATGGTCAGCGCCGAGAAGGCGATGGTACCCAGGATCGCCGAAAACACCGAGGAGAAAATCTGTCTCGGCTTGGCGCGGGTCTCGGCCACGGGGATGCCGCCGTCGATGAACGAGCCGCCGGTGATGAGCAGCTCCTTGATGAAGCCGTCCCGCTTGGCCGTGATGGCCACCACGTGGTCGCCGTCCAGCACCGTGGCCACGGTGTCGCCCTTGGCCACGGCCGTGCCGTCGGTCACCATCACGTCCATGACCATGGCGCCCATGAGCTCGTCCTGGAACTGGGGCGCCTTGATGGCCTTGCCCTCGAAGAGGATGGACGGCGTGAAGGCGAAGAGCAGCGGCATCACGTAGAGCAGCTTGGCGAACTTGAACGACGTCCAGCCGGTCTTCCAGGGATCCGAGCCGGCGATGGCCGCGCCGGCGTAGGCCGCCACGCACACCGGCGGCGTGATATTGGAGTCCTGGCTGAACCAGTACACGATCATGTGGGCGGCGATGAGCACCACGCCCATCTCCGTCAGCGGCGGCACCGCCAGCACGGCGGTGATCAGGTAGGCCGCGGTCACGGGCACGCCCATGCCCAGCACCAGCGAGGCCAGGCCCACCAGCAGGATGGCCGCCAGCAGGTTGCCGCTGGCCAGGGAGATGATGATGTCCGAGAACTTCAGGCCGATGCCGGTCAGCGAGATGGTCCCCACGATGATCCCGATCACGCCGATGGTGGCGCCGATGATCAGCGTGTTCACGGCGCCGGTCTGGATGGCGTCCCAGATCTCCCGCGGGCCCATGCGCGTGTCCTTGCGCACCCAGCTCACGCCGATGCAGCTCAGCGTGGCCCAGAAGGCCGAGTAGCCCGGCGACTTGCCGATGATCATCAGCACCGTGATGATCACCAGGGGCATGGCGTAGTACCACTGCTCCTTGAGCACCCGCGTCCAGTGGGGCGCGTCCGCCTCGCGGATCCCCTCGATCTTCTGCTTCTTGGCCTCGAAGTGGATCATCATGAACACGGAGAAGAAGTAGAGCAGGGCCGGGATGATGGCGATGGCCATGATGTGGGCATAGGGCGTCTCGGTCAGCTCCGCCATGAGGAAGCCGCCCGCGCCCATGATGGGCGGCATGAACATGCCGCCGATGGAGGCCGCCGGCTCGATGGCCCCGGCCACGTGGGGCCGGAAGCCCGCCCGCTTCATCAGCGGGATGGTGAACGCGCCCGTGCTCACCGTGTTGGCGATGGCGCTGCCGGACACGGACCCGAACAGGGCCGACGCCATCACGGCCACCTTGGCCGGTCCGCCCGCCGACTTGCCCGCCAGGGCCATGGGCAGGTCGATGAAGAAGCGCCCCGCCCCCGACTTCTGCAGGAACGCCCCGAAGAAGATGAACAGGATCACGTAGGTGGCCAGCACGTTGGCCATCACGCCGAAGACGCCGTTTGTGGTCAGGAACAGGCTGGTGCACAGGCGCTCCACGCCGAACCCGCGGTGGGCGATGATGTCCGGCAGGTGCGGCCCGAAGTACGCGTAGGCCAGCATGCCCACGCCGATCATGGTCATGGCCCAGCCCAGCACGCGCCGGCACAGCTCCAGCGACAGCAGGATGCCCACCACGCTGATCATGGCGTCCAGGTCGTTCTCGGCGCCGGCGCGGTAGTTGAGCGACTCGAACTGCGTGATCCAGTAGATCACCGTGCCGCCTCCGAACACCGCCAGCAGCACGTCCGAGAGCACCGGCTGTCCCGGCTTCCACAGGGCCAGCCTGCGGTCCAGGATCTGGATGCCCACGCCCAGGCCCAGCGTGGCCAGCAGCAGCGGCCAGAGATCCGCCACGGAGCCCTCCCCGCCGGCGCGCAGCAGCCAGGCGTGGAACTCGGCGGGCGAAGCGAAGAAGAACCGCATGGCCGCCGTGGCCGAGACCAGCCCCGCCGTGAGGAAGCTCAGGGGCCAGTGCACCCAGCGGTTGCCGGCGGGATAGAACAGGAAGATCAGCACCACGGTCAGCAGCACGTAGACGCCGCGGTGGAACTGGGTGGCCACCGAGGCCACGCCCGCCGTGTAGAAGTAGAAGAGCACCATGAAGGCGCAGAGCAGGGCGGCGATCCACTTCCAGCCGCCGCCGAGCAGACGCGTGGTCTTGGCGTCCTTCTCGATGAGGTCCTGCAGCTGCTCGTTCTGGTCGATGTCCACCGGCGGGGTGGTCGTGTCCTGGGCCATCACGTCTCCCGGGGATGTTCAGGGGCGCCGGGGGCGGCCTCCCCTCGGGAAGGCCGCCCGCGCGGATCGGTTGCGGGTCAGCGCGCCGACTGGGCGGCGGAGATCTCCAGGCCCTGGGCCTTCCAGAAGGTCTCGGCGCCGGCGTGGATCGGCGTCACCACGCCCTGCAGGGCGCCCTGCACGCTCATGGACTTGGCCGTGCTCTTCACCTTCACCATGAAGGCCAGGCCCTCCTTGCTGAAGATCTGGCCCAGGCACTCCTCCACCACGGCGGGCTTCACGTGGGCGCCGGCCACCCAGAGGGCGGAGTCCTGGAAGGAGGCCACGTCGTAGTCCACGCCGCTGTAGGTGCCGGCGGGGATGGTCACGGGGGTGTAGAAGGGGTAGTCCGCGAAGAAGCTGGAGCCCTCGGCGCCCTTCACCACGTCGATCAGCACGATGTCGTTGCTGGCAGCGGCCTGGATCACCGAGCTGTTGGGGAAGCCGGCGAAGACCCAGAAGGCGTCGATCAGGCCGTCGCCCAGGGCCTCGGCGGCCTTGCTGTAGCCCAGGAACTCCACCTTCATGTCGTCCCAGAGGCCCAGGCTGGTGAAGTAGCGCTGCGCGGCGCCCGCGGCGCCCGAACCGGCGCCGCCCACGGCCACGCGCTTGCCCTTGAGGTCGGTCACGCTCGTGATGCCGTGCTTCTTCAGCGTGATCAGGTGCGCGGGGGCGCCGTACAGGTAGGCCAGGGCCTGCACGTTGGTGTACTGGTTCTCGTCCTGGGTCAGGCGGCCGTTGCGGCCCAGGTAGGTGTCGCCCGAGTAGACGATGCCGAAGTCCACCTCGCCCGAGTTCACCCGGCGCAGGTTCTCCAGCGAGCCGGCCGAGGCCATGTTGGAGACCTCCAGGTCCGCCACGTTGCGCGACAGGTAGCTGGACATGCCGTTGGAGAAGTACTGGAAGGTGCCGCCCTCGGGGCCGCCCGAGAAGGCCAGGCGGTCCTTGGCGACGCCGTAACCTGTGAGTCCGATCACGACGGCGGCGGTCAGCAGGGCGGCGCGGATGAACCGGGATCGTTTCATGGGTCCTCTCCCTTTCGAGTCCAGGGCCCGCGGGGCCGTTGCGGCCGCGGGCGGCGGGGGGATGCCGGGAGAGGCGGGGGCGAGCTCTCGAGTCCAGGTCCGATTCGAGTCTCGACGTACTCTCCGCGGCGACCAGCGTTCTCGAGGCAAGACCCTGCACAAGCGAGGACATTTTTCACAAGGCCTAAATTAACAATCTTCGCATCTTTCAATTCATTGTCATTCGCAAAATTACGTCTGCGCAGAGGTGGGCGGCAGGGGGTTCGCCGCGCGTTCCCGGCGGCAGGCCTCGGCGGTCAGGATGGCGCGGAAGCGGTCGGCGGCGGCGGCCACATCGTCGTTCACCAGCCAGTAGCGGTAGTGCTCGGCGTAGCCCACCTCCCAGCGGGCGTTGCGCAGGCGCGTGGCGATGACCTCGTCGGCGTCGGTGCCGCGGCCGCGCAGGCGGCGCTCCAGCTCTTCCCAGGACGGTGGGAAAAGGAAGATGGAGACCAGGCCGTCGCCCATCAGGTCGATGACGTTCTTGCCGCCCTGCACGTCCAGGTCCAGCAGGGGGATGCGGCCGGCGTCGATCATGGCCTGCACGTGGTCGCGGCGGGTGCCGTAGCGGCGGTCGTGGACGTGGGCCCACTCGATGAAGGCGTCGGCGGCGAGCAGGCGGTCGAACTCGGCGTCGTCCACGAAATGGTAGTCCACGCCCTCGGTCTCGCCGGGGCGGATGGGCCGCGTGGTGGTGGACACGGAGAACTCCAGGGCCTCCACGTCGGCCAGCAGACGGTGGACCAGGGTGCTCTTGCCGGCGCCGCTGGGGCCGGAGATCAGGACCAGCATGGCGCTCTACTCCAGATTCATGACCTGCTCGCGCATGGACTCGACCTCTTCCTTCATGGCGATCACGGCGTTGGTGATGTCCATGGTCTGGGTCTTGGAGCCCATGGTGTTGACCTCCCGGTGCATCTCCTGCAGCAGGAAGTTGAGGCGCTTGGCCACCGCCCCGCCCTCGGCCAGGGCAGCGCGGGTCTGCTCCAGGTGGCTGGCCAGGCGCTCGCACTCCTCGTTGATGTTGCCCTTGTCCACCAGGATGGCCGCCTCCTGGGCCAGCCGCTGGGGCTCCAGGCTTTCGCCCAGCAGGGCGTTCAGACGCTCGGTGAGCCTGGCCTGCGCCTCCTGCAGGGCGGCCGGCACGCGGGCCTTGACCACCTCGAGCTGGGTGGCCACGGCATCCAGGCGCTTGCGCAGGTCGTTGGCGGTCTCGGCGCCCTCGGTGCGCTTCATCTCCAGCAGGCGGTCGCAGGCGCCCTCCAGGGCCCGGAGCAGGGCGGCGCGCAGGGCCTCGGCGTCGGCGTCGGCCGCCTCGCCGCGGAAGAGGTCCGGGACCGCCAGCACGTCCTGCACGGTCACCGCAGGCCGCGGTGCGCCGGCGGCCTCGATCCGGTCCGCGATGAGCTCCACCGTGCGCAGGGCCCGGTCCACGGCCGCGGGCGACACCGCCGCGGCGGCCTCCCCGCCCCCGCGCTCCAGGCTCACGGCGCAGGTCACGCGGCCGCGCAGCAGGCGCTCCTTCAGCACGTTGCGCACGTCGATCTCGAAGCCCGCCACCGCCGAGGGCAGCTTCATGGCCACGTCCAGGAAGCGGTGGTTGACGGACCTCAGCTCCACGGTCACCTGGGTGTCGCCGGCCAGGGCCTCGCCGATGCCGATCCCGGTCATGCTCTGCATGGAATCCTCGTTTCTGGGGGTTTCTGGACCAACGTGGCCGCCATTGTAGGCAGCGGCCGCGGAGGGGGCAAGGTCCATCCTGGACGGTTGACGCGGCGTGCGGCAGGCTGTAGAAACAATCCCTTGCGACACAGGTCCCAGTTCCGAACGTTCAACACAAAGGGGAATCACGCCATGAAGCGCCTGACCGTCCTTCTCATGCTCCTGCTCGCCGCCTCCACCGCCGTCGCCGGCGCCAACCCGTTCGGCGTGCGCGGCGGCATCGCCTCCTCGCCCGACCAGCTCGTGCTGGGCGCCCACATGCAGGTGTACGACCTGAGCCCCGAGGCCAAGATCGTGCCCAACGTGGAGCTGGGCTTCGGCGACGACTGGACCATCTACTCCGTGAACGCCGCCCTGCTGTACACCTTCCTGAGCTCCGACATGAGCGGCTTCAAGCCGTACGTGGGCGGCGAGCTGGGCATCAACAAGCTGAGCTACGACCTGGAGTTCGAGGGCTTCTCCGCCAGCGTCGACGAGACCAAGCTGGTCATCAACGGCGTGGCCGGCGTGAAGAAGATGCTCAACGACCGCCAGGAGCTGCGCCTGGAGTTCAAGCTGGGCCTGTCCGACTGGGCCAACGACTTCAAGGTCCTGGCCGGCCTGACCTTCTTCTAGGCCGCCGGCGTGCCGCTCCTGCCCTGGCGCGATCATGAGGCGCTCGTCGCCCTGGCCCGGGACTGGGAGCTGCGGTTCCGCGGCCTGCGGATCGACCGCGTGGGCGGCGGACCGGCCTGGCTGCGGCTGAGCCTGACGGACGATGACGCGCGGGAGGGCTCCGGTCCTCCCGCGCAGCTTTTCCTGACCGCCCGCCCCGGCGCCGCGCTCTGCTGGGACGACGTGACCGCCCCGCCCTCCGCCGTCCTCGACGCCCTGGACCGCGTACCCCAGAAGCGCCTGACCGCAGCGCCGATCCTGCTGGACGCCGTGCTGGAGCGCGTGGGCGTGCCCGCCGCGGACCGCATCCTGGCCCTGGGCTTCCGCCGCCCCGACGGCACGCCGGTGCATCTGCTGCACCAGCACTTCGGCCCCCGCGGCAATCTGGTCCTGCTGAGCGATGCGGGCGAACGCCTCTGGTCCGCCCACGGCTCGCCGCACCCCGCGGTGCTGGACGCCCCGCGCGACCTCGCGCCTCCCCCCCTCGACCCCGGCGACGTGGCCGCCCTGGGCCGGGCCGAGGCCCCGCCGCTGCTGGCCGCCCGCCTGACCGCGGACCTCCACCAACGTCTGGAGAACGACCTCCGCCGCGCCGCCGACACCGCCGCACGCCTGGTGGTGAACCTGGCCCGCGACCTGGACGCCGCCGAGGACGGCGACCTCTGGCGCCGCCGCGGCGAGACCCTGGCCATCCATCTGCACGTGCTGCGTCGAGGCGCGGCGGACGTGGAGCTGGTCGACGCCGCCGGCGAACCCCTGCGCATCCCCCTGGACCCGCGCCTGCCGCCCCACGCCAACATGGAGGCCTGCTTCAAGAAGGCGCGGAAGGCCGAACGCGGCCGCGCGACCATCGCCGCGCGGCTGGAGGAGGCACGGGTCCGCCGCGATGCCGTAGGCCGGGCCCAGATCGAGCTGCAGGCCGTGACCGGCGCCGACGCCGAAGCCCTCGCCGCCCTGCTCGCCTGGCGCGACGCCCACGCGGACCTGCTGCCCGCCCGCGACCGCAAGGGCGACCGCGTGCCCGCCCCCGGCCCCGCGCAACCCTTCCGCCGCTACCTGCTGGACGGCCGCTGGGAGGTCTGGGTGGGCCGCAGCGACAAGGAGAACGACGAGCTCACCCACCGCGCCAGTCACCCGGCGGACCTCTGGTTCCACGCCCAGGGCATCCCCGGCAGCCACGTGATCCTGCGCACCGGCGGCCGCCCCGAAGACGTGCCCAAGGCCGTCCTCGCCCGCGCCGCGTCCATCGCCGCCTGGTTCTCCAAGGCGCGCACCAGCGGCCTGGCGCCCGTGCTCTACACGCCGCGCCGCTACGTGCGCAAGCCGCGCAAGGCCCCGCCGGGACTGGCGGCCACCCTGCGCCACCAGAGCCTCATGGTGGAGCCCCAGGCGCCGCCGCCTCCGGTCGAGCAGGACTGACGCTGTTCGTTCGGACTCCGATCCTGTCCCGCCATTCACATTTGTTTTTCATCGCCCGCGAATGCTAGCCTGCCTGATCCCGGCGGCGCGGTCCAGGAGCCGCGCCGCCCTCGCCGGAGCGGTCCGCCGCTCCATCCCATCTGCCATCGTGAGGAGACGACATGACACGGAAACTCCGTCTCGCCGGTTTCTTGTTCGTGTTGACGGCCTTCCTGGCCGGCGCCGCCTGGGCGGCCGATCTGGAGGCCGCCGCCAAGGCGGCCGGCGTCGCCTCGGCCCTGCGCGAGTTCGCGCCGGTCCAGGAGGGCTTCGTCCGCTCCGGCATCAAGACGCCCGCCTACGCCCCCGACCGCCTGCTGGTCCAGCTCAAGCAGGACGCCGCCGAGCGCTCGCTCATCGGCACCCTGACGGACAAGGGCGCCCAGGTCCCCGGCCTGGACATCGGCCTGGAGTCCCTGGACGAGCTGGCCGACGAGGCCGGCGTCACCGTGGTGGAGCGCCCCTACATCCGCGTGCGCCAGGCCGACAAGGCCGACGTGCTGGGCGTGGACCGCTGGCTCATGTACCGCTTCGGCGCCGTGGAGGATCTGGCCGACCTGGCCGCCCGCTTCCGCGCCGACGCCGCGGTGCAGGCCGTCTCCTTCGACTGGGTGGCCTTCCCCGCCGCCGTTCCCGCCGATCCCATGTACGCGGATCACTGGGGCCACAACAACACCGCCCAGCTGCCGGGCCTGGACTGGGGCGGCACCTACGAGCACACCCTGAGCACCACCGTGGGCACCGTGGGCTTCGACGCCAACGCGCAGGCCGCCTGGGACGGCAGCCAGGGCTACGGCAGCAGCGGCGTGGTCATCGCCATCATCGACAGCGGCGTGGAGGTGGGCCACCCCGACCTGCGCCAGGTGACCGGCTACGACTTCGGCGACAACGACACCAACCCCGACGACAACAGCGCTTCCGCCGGCCACGGCACCGCCTGCGCCGGCGTCGCCGCGTCCATGAACAACTCCCTGGGCGCCGTGGGCATCGCCGCCGGCTGCTCCATCATGCCCCTGAAGGTGGCCAACAGCGCCGGCTCCATGTACTTCTCGGCCATCCAGAACGCGCTGTACTACGCCGCCGACAACGGCGCCGACATCATCAGCATGAGCCTGGGCGCCGCCATCAGCAGCGACTCGGCCACCGACACCGCCATCCTCTACGCCTACAACGCCGGCTGCACCATCCTGGCCGCCACCGGCAACGAGAACGCCTCGACCATCAGCTATCCCGCCATCAACAGCTACGTGATCGGCGTGGGCGCCGCGTCGCCCTGCGGCGAGCGCAAGCGCTCCAGCAGCAGCAGCACCGAGGTGAACCCGGGCGTCAGCACCGACCCCAACGGCTACACATGCGACGGCGAGCGCTGGTGGGGCTCCAACTACGGGTCGACCACCCGCGACGCCGCGGGCGCCGTGGACATCATCGCGCCCACCATCCTGCCCACCACCGACATCCTGGGCAGCGCCGGCTACGATGCCGGTGACTACTCGGGCTTCTTCAACGGCACCAGCTGCGCCACCCCCTACGCCGCCGGCGTGGCGGCGCTGGTGAAGTCCAAGAACCCCACCTGGACCCCGGCCCAGATCCGCCAGCAGCTGGTGGACACGGCCCAGGACGTGACCAGCGTGGAGAGCGGCACCGGCTGGGACCGCTACGCCGGCTACGGCATGGTGGACGCGGCCGCGGCCGTGGGCGGCGGCGGCACCACCCCCACCGCGCCCACCGCGGCCTTCACCGGCTCGCCCACCAGCGGCACCTTCCCGCTGTCGGTGAGCTTCACGGACCAGAGCACCGGCCAGCCCACGAGCTGGAGCTGGAGCTTCGGCGACGGCGGCACTTCCACCGCGCAGAACCCCAGCCACACCTACACGTCCGCCGGCAGCTACACCGTGACCCTGACGGCCACCAACGCCCAGGGCAGCGACGGCGAGACCAAGGTCAACTACATCAGCGTGAGCGATCCTGCGGACACCTACGCCTCGCTGCCCTACAGCACGGGCTTCGAGAGCGGCGCGGTGGACCAGTACTGGACCCTTTATCTGGGTGCGGAGGGCCGCATCCAGGTCACCACCGCCCAGACCCCGCACAGCGGCTCCTACCACCTGCTCATGGACGACGCCGTGAGCGCCGGCGCCTACAGCCAGAACGAGGCGTGGCTGCAGCTCGACCTCGCCGGGCAGGGCCAGGTGGACCTGAGCTTCTGGTGGAAGGACATCGGCGACGAGACCCACACCCAGGACGGCGTGTACTTCTCCGACGACGGCGGCGCCAGCTTCGTGAAGGTCCTGGACCTGAACGGCGGCAGCACCACCAACAACGTCTGGTACAACCGCACCCTGGACGTGGACGCCGAGGCGGCCGGGGCCGGCCTGTCGCTGACCTCCACCTTCGTGGTGAAGTTCCAGCAGTACGACAACTACCCCGTGACGTCCGACGGCTTCGCCTTCGACGACATCTCCGTCACCGGCTCCGCCGGCGTGGCCCCCACGGTCGACTTCACCGGCACGCCGGTCTCCGGCACCACGCCGCTGACCGTGGACTTCACGGACCTCTCCACGGACGCGCCCACGGCCTGGAGCTGGAGCTTCGGCGACGGCGGCGCCTCCACCGCCCAGAACCCCAGCCACACCTACACCGCGGCCGGCACCTACAGCGTGACGCTGACGGCCACCAACGCCTTCGGCTCCGACGCCCTGACCCGCAGCGCCTACATCACCGTCACCGACCCCGTGGGCGGCGGCGAGTGGGTCACGATCACCTACGACGACTTCGAGAGCGGCTGGGGCAGCTACGTGGACGGCGGCGGCGACTGCGCCCGCTACGGCGGCACGTACAGCTGGCAGGGCACCTACTCCGCCGACATCCAGGACAACAGCGGCACCGCCTCGTCCTTCTACCACGGGGCCAGCTACGACGTGAGCGGCTTCGTGGAGATGGAGGTGGAGTTCTACTTCTACGCCGTCAGCATGGAGACCAACGAGGACTTCTGGCTGCAGTACTTCGACGGCAGCGTGTGGCGGACCGTGGGCTCCTGGGCCTCCGGCTCCAGCTTCAGCAACAACACGTACTACGTGGCCACGGTGACCATCCCGAACACGTACAACTACCCGACCAACGCCAAGCTGCGCTTCATGTGCGACGCCAGCGGCAACACCGACGACGTCTACATCGACCAGATCACCTGGAGCGGCCTCACGGCCGGCGGCGCCGGCGAGGCGTTCGTGCAGGGCGGGACCCCCGCGGTCACCGGCCTGGCCCAGAACTCCCCCAACCCGTTCAACCCCAGCACGGAGATCGCCTTCACGCTGGCCCAGCCGGGCCGCGTGAGCCTGAAGGTGTTCAACCTGAAGGGCGAGCTGGTGGAGACCCTGGTGGACGGCCAGCTGACCGCCGGCGCCCACGCCCGCACCTTCGACGCCCGCGACCGCGCCAGCGGCGTGTACTTCTACCGCCTGGAGGCCCCCGGCTTCTCCGAGACGCGGAAGATGGTCATGCTGAAGTAGTCCGGCCCCCGCGGACATGAAGAAGGCCGCCGGATCCCGCGGGGTCCGGCGGCCGTTGCTTTTCACGGGGGCGGCGCCTCAACGCAGCCGGTCGATCTCCTCGGCCAGCACCGCGTCCAGCTCCTCCTTGCCCACCTGCCGCACCAGCTCGCCCTTGCGGTAGATGGCCACCTTGCTGCGTCCCGCCGCGATGCCCAGATCCGCCGCCTTGGCCTCCCCCGGCCCGTTCACGATGCAGCCCAGCACCGAGATCACGCGGTCGCCGGGCAGGTCCTTGGCCAGTTCCTCCACCTTGGTGGCCAGGGCCACCACGTCCACCTCCACGCGGCCGCAGGTGGGGCAGGCCACCACGCGCGCCTTGCCCTCGCGCAGGCCCAGGGCCTGGAGCATGTGGAAGGCGGCGTTGACCTCGTACACGGGGTCGTCGGCCAGCGAGATGCGGATGGTGTCGCCGATGCCCTCGGCCAGCAGCACGCCCATGGCCGTGCAGGAACGCGCGATGCCCGCGGCCAGGGTGCCCGCCTCGGTCACGCCCAGGTGCTGGGGCACGTCGCTCAGCGCGGCGAAGCGGCGGCAGGCCTCGATCACCTCGCGCGGATCGCTGGACTTCAGGCTCACCAGCACGTCGCGGTAGCCCAGCTTCTCGAAGACCTCCAGCTCGTCCAGGGCGCTCTGCACCAGGGCGCCGGCGGGATCGGCCTTGGCCATCTCCTCGTAGCGGCGGTGCAGGCTGCCCTTGTTCACGCCCACGCGGATGGGCACGCCGGCGTCGCGGGCCGCCTTGACCACCGTCTCCACCTTGTCGCGCGAGCCGATGTTGCCCGGGTTGATGCGCAGCTTGGCGATGCCCGCGTCGATGGAGCGCAGGGCGAGATCGTGCTGGTAGTGGATGTCCGCGACCAGGGGCACGTTGCTGAAGCGCACGAGCTGGGGCAGGGCGTCGGCCGCGGCGTCGTCGTTCACGGTCACGCGCACCAGCTCGGCGCCGGCCGACGCCAGGGCCATGATCTGCTCGGCCGTGGCCTGGAAGTCGCCGGTGACCGTGGTGGTCATGGACTGCACGCGCACGGGCGAATCGCCGCCGATGACGGTCTCGGCGCCGCGGGGATCGCGCAGCGTCACCCGGCGCGTGGGGCGCCGGGACGCTGTGACGGTGGGATGGGTGTCGCTCATGGCTCCTCGTTCAGCCGCGGGCCGGCCGTGCGCACGTCGCCCTCGCGACGGGTCCAGCCGATCCGGTCCAGGGTCTCCAGCATGGGGATGCCCAGCTTGCGCGTCAGTCCGCTCAGCTCGCGGAACTGTCCGAACTCCAGGGTCGCGTTGGCGTCGAACCAGCCGGCCAGGCGCGCGCGCAGGTCCGCGAAGGCGGCGGCGGAGACCACGTAGTCCGGCGCCACCGCCACGGCGTCGCCGCGGTCGGTCAGGTGGCGGATCCACTCGTCGGCCTTGTAGCCGCGGTCGCCCCCGCGCAGCACGGACAAGAACGCCTCGGCGCCCGGCCACTGCAACCCCGCGGCCGCGAGGGACGCGGCCAGGGCGTCCACGTCGGCCTGCAGGGCGGCCGGCAGGGCTGGACGCGCGGCCAGGGCCAGGCGGTCCCCCTCCACGCTCCAGCCGCGGTCCGCGGCCAGGACCGCGCACCAGGCGGCCCACTCCGCGCTGCCGCCCCGGAACTTCACGCGGCGGCGCATCTCCTCCCGGGGCATGCCGGCGCGCAGGGGATTCTTCTCCACGTACTCGGCCAGCAGGGCGTCCACGCGGTCGGCCAGCTCCGTCGAGAGGCCGCCGTGGTAGAGGCGCTTGCCCGCGGCCGTCACCCCGGGGTGCTCCAGATACTCGGCGTGGGCGGCGGCCGGCAGGCCCTCGGTCCCGGTCTCCAGCAGCTTCTGCAGGAAGAGCTCGTCGGCCGACCCCTCCTCCAGCACCGCCAGCTCCGCCAGGTCGCGCTCGTGGAAGCGGCGGCGGCGGGGCGGGTCCGCGGCCAGCACCTTGCCGCCCGCCATGGTCACCAGGGGCGAGTAGAAGCGCAGCACGAAGCGGTCCCCGGCCCGCGGCACCAGCGGCGCCTCCAGGTGGATCTGCACCAGGCCCGTGGACGCGTCCTGGGCGTGGGACAGCTCCTCCGCGTCCAGCAGGCTCACGCGGCCCAGCACCTCGCGGCCGGCGTGGTGCACGTGCACGCGCTGGCGGTTCTTGAGCTTGCCGTCGAAGTGGGGCACCAGCGTCACGCGCGCGTCCACGCGCGTGGCCGCGCCGGCGCCGCCCGCCGCCGCCACCTGGTCGCCGCGCTCCACCTCGTCCTTCTTCACGCCGTGCAGGGCCAGGGCCAGGCGCTGGCCGGCGTGGCCGGCGTCCACCACGGCGCCGTGGGCCTGCACGTCGCGCACGCGCAGCTTGGCGCCCGACGGCTGCAGCTCCAGCTGATCGCCGGCGCGCACCGTCCCCTCCCAGGCGGTCCCGGTCACGATGACCCCCGCCCCCGGCATGGTGAACACCCGGTCCACCGGCAGCCGGAACGGCGCCCCGGCCGGCCGCGGCGGCAGCGCCAGGGCCTCGGCGCGCAGGGCCGCGCGCAGCTCGTCCAGGCCGTCGCCGGTCAGCGCGGAGACCAGCACCGCCGGCCGCTCCGCCAGGAACGTGCCCGCGGCCAGGTCGCGCACCTCCTCGGCGGCCACCTCGGCCAGGTCGCGGTCCACCAGGTCGGTCTTGGTGATCACGATGAGCCCGCCCTGCACGTCCAGCTGCTGCAGGATGTCCAGGTGCTCCACGGTCTGGGGCATCACGCCCTCGTCGGCCGCCACCACCAGCATGGCCAGGTCCACCCCGCCGGCCCCGGCCACCATCTGCTTCACGAAGCGCTCGTGCCCGGGCACGTCCACCACGCCCAGGATCAGATCCTTGCCCAGCTCCAGCTCGGCGAACCCCAGCTCGATGCTGATGCCGCGCTCCCGCTCCTCCTTCAGCCGGTCCGTCTCCACGCCGGTCAGGGCGCGGATCAGCGCCGACTTGCCGTGGTCCACGTGGCCGGCCGTGCCCAGGATGGAGTGGCGCCGCGCGCTCATGCCTGCTCCCGTCGGATGCGGGCCCCCAGCGCCTCCAGCTTCTGCTCGATGCGCTCGTAGCCGCGGTCGATGTGGTACACGCGGTCCACCGTGGTCACGCCCCGCGCCGCGCAGCCCGCCAGCACCAGCGCCGCCGACGCCCGCAGGTCCGTGGCCATCACCGGCGCGCCCTGCAGCTGCGCCACCCCGAAGACCGTGGCCGTGGCCCCGTCCAGGCGGATATCGGCGCCCAGGCGGCGCAGCTCCGCGGCGTGGGTGAAGCGGTCCGGGTAGATGGTCTCGGTGAGGTGGCTGGTGCCCCGCGCCACGCAGGCGCAGGCCATGAGCTGGGCCTGCATGTCGGTGGCGAAGGCCGGGTAGGGCCGCGTGACCACCTCCACCGGCCGCAGGCGCTCCGGCCCCCGCACGCGCACGCGGTCCGGACCCTCGTCCACCTCGCAGCCCATGGCCTCCAGGGCGGCGCTCACCGCCTCCAGGTGCGCGGGATCGCAGTGGGTCACGGTCACGTCGCCGCCGGTCATGGCGGCGCCGGCCAGGAAGGTCCCGGCCTCGATGCGGTCCGGGATCACGGCGCAGCGCAGCGGTTCCAGCCGCTCCACGCCCGTCACCACCAGGTGGGTGGTGCCCAGGCCGTCGATCTGCGCGCCGGCGCCCACAAGGGCCCGGCCCAGCTGGGTCACCTCGGGCTCCACGGCGCAGTTGGTCAGCTCGCTCACGCCCGCGGCCAGCACCGCGGCCATGAGCACGTTGCAGGTGGCGCCCACGCTGCTGGGCTCGAAACGGAAGCGCCCGCCGCGCAGGCCGCCGGACGGCGCACGCGTGCGGATGTAGCCGGCGTCCAGGTCCACCTCCGCACCCAGGGCCTCCAGGCCGCTGAGGTGCAGGTTCACCGGCCGCGGCCCCCAGGCGCAGCCGCCGGGCAGCGACACGCGCGCCTCGCCGCCGAAGGCGGTCAGCGGCCCCAGCACGTACACGCTGGCCCGCATGGTCTTCACCAGGTCGTAGGGCGCCTCGCAGCCCTGCACCCCGCTCGTGTCGATGGTCAGGGTGCCGTCCACAAGTCCGCAGCGCGCGCCCAGGATGTCCAGCAGGCGCATGAACGTGCGCACGTCCCGCAGGTCGGGCACGTTGCGGATCTCGCTGACGCCCCGCGACAGCAGGGCGGCGGCCATGAGCGGCAGCACCGCGTTCTTGGCGCCGCTGCAGCGCACCTCGCCGTGCAGCCGCACCGGCCCTTCGATCAGGAAGCGGTCCATCTCATCCCTCCGTGGCGGCGGGCCGCGCCGCGCCCGTGCGCGCGCCCGCGTTGGCCGGCAGCCGGCCGGTGACCGTCCGCGGCAAGCCGTTGTAGTCCATCTGCATGCTGAGGTCCGTGAACCCCGCCGCGGCGAAGATCTCCGGCACCGTCCCGCCCTGGTCGTGGCCGATCTCCAGGGCCAGCAGCCCGTCCGGCGCCAGCCAGGCGCCGGCCTGGGCGGCCAGGGCGCGGTAGGCGTCCAGGCCGTCGGGGCCGCCGTCCAGGGCCGCGCGCGGATCGTGCTCGGCCACCTCGCGGTCCAGGGTCGCGATCACGTCGGAGGCGATGTAGGGCGGGTTGCTCACCAGCAGGTGCACGCTGCCGCGCAGGTGCTGCGGCAGCGGCTCGAAGCCGCGGCCGGCCAGGGCCTCCACCCGCGCCGCCACGCCCAGGCGCCGCGCGTTGGTCTCGGTCAGGGCCACGGCCTGGGGGTTCACGTCGGTGGCCCACACGTGCAGCCGCGGGATCTCCGCCGCCAGCGACACGCCGATGATGCCCGTGCCGCAGCCGATCTCCACCGCCACCGGCGCCAGCAGGCTGCTGGTGCCGCCCGTGAGCAGGCCCACGCAGCGCTCCACCAGCAGCTCCGTCTCCGGCCGCGGGATGAACACCCCGGCCTCCACCTTGAAGCTGCGCGAGTAGAACTGGGTCTCGCCGATGAGGGTCTGCAGGGGCTCGCCCGCGCCGCGCCGCTTCACCAGCGCGCGGTAGCGGTCGGTCTCCTCGGGGGTGAGGGGGCGGTCGTGGTGGAGGTAGAGCTCCAGGCGCGTGAGGCCCAGCACGTCGCCCAGCAGGCGCTCGGCGTTGAGGCGCGGCGACTCCAGGCCCTTGCTCGCGAACCAGTCGGCCGTGGCCTGGACCAGCTCGCGCACCGTCTTCAGCTCCGCGGGCACGGCGCGGCGTCCTCGTCGTGGCGTCCCGCGGGGGCGCTCACCGCTTTACCCCGTCGTCGCGGCTGGCGTCCAGGATCTCCTGGCGGCGGTGCTCGCGCAGGGCGTCCACCACCGGGTCCAGCTCGCCCTGCATCACGGCGTCCAGGCTGTGGATGGTCAGGCCGATGCGGTGGTCCGTCACGCGGCTCTGAGGGAAGTTGTAGGTGCGGATCTTGGCGCTGCGGTCGCCGGTGCCCACCATGGACTTGCGCTCGGCGGCGCGCTCCGCCTCCTGGGCGGCGATGGCCTGCTCCAGCAGTCGCGAGCGCAGCACCGTCATGGCCTTGGCCTTGTTCTTGTGCTGCGACTTCTCGTCCTGGCACTGCACCACCAGGCCGGAGGGCAGGTGGGTGATGCGCACCGCGGAATCCGTGGTGTTCACGGACTGGCCGCCGGGACCCTGGGCGCGGTAGACGTCGATGCGCAGGTCGTTCTCGTTGATCTCCACGTCCACCTCCTCCGCCTCCGGCAGCACCGCCACCGTCACGGCCGAGGTGTGGATGCGTCCCTGGCTCTCGGTGGCCGGCACCCGCTGCACCCGGTGCACGCCGCTTTCCCAGCGCAGGATGCCGTACACGCCCTCGCCGCGGATGGCGTAGCTGATCTCCTTCATGCCGCCCGCGGTGCCGGGCGTGCCGTCCACCAGCTCGGTCCGCCAGCCCTGCTGCTCGGCGTAGCGCAGGTACATGCGGCAGACCTCCTCGCAGAAGAGGGCCGCCTCGTCGCCGCCGGTGCCGGCGCGCACCTCCAGGATCACGTCGCGGTCCTCGTTGGGATCGTGGGGCAGCAGGGCCACCTCCAGGTCGGCCTCGGCGGTCTCGAAGGCCTCCTCCAGCTCCGGCAGCTCCTCGCGCACCAGGGCGATCATGTCCTCGTCGGTCTCGCTCCGCAGCAGCGCCTTGTGGCCGGCGATCTGGTCCGCCAGGGACACGTAGCGGTCCCCCACCTCCAGGATGTCGCGCAGGCGGGCGTGCTCCCGCGACGCGTCCGTGAAGGCCTTGCGGTCCTTGACCAGAGAGGGATCGCTCAGACGGGTCTCCAGCGCGGCGAACTGCTCGCGCAGCTTCAGCACGATGTCCTTCACGTCAGGCCTCCACGGCGGCCGGCGACGGGGCGTCGGTGGCGGGGAACTCGTAGTAGGTGCGCTCGGGGAAGTCGTCGGCCTCCGGGGTCAGCACGGCGCGCAGGGCGGCCAGGGCCACCTCGATCTGGTCGTCGTCCGGGCGGCTGGTGGTGATCTTCTGCAGCATGAGCCCGGGCCAGATCAGCGGCTTGATGAGCCAGCTGTCCTTGAACTTGCCCGACAGCTTGATGGCCTCGTAGGCCAGCCCGCCGATCACCGGAATGAAGGCGATGCGCTGCAGGCGCTCCACCACGTTGTCCGGCTTGCCCATGAGCGAGAACACCACCAGGGCGATGAGCATCACGAAGAACAGGAAGCTGGTGCCGCAGCGCGGATGCAGCGTGGTGAAGGGCCGCGTGTTGGCCACGGTGAGGTCCAGGCCGTTCTCGAAGCAGTGGATCGACATGTGCTCCGAGCCGTGGTACTGGAACACCCGCGCCATGTCCTTCATGAGCGAGATGATCTTCAGGTAGGCCACGAAGAACACGATGCGGATGATGCCGTCCACCACGTTGAACCAGAACGGATCGTCCACCCCCAGCCAGTCCGTGACCAGCAGGGGCAGGTAGAAGAAGAGCCCCATGCTCATGATGAAGGCGAAGACGACCGTGCCCCACATCATCAGGGTGTCGCCCAGGGTCTTCTCCTTCTTCTCCACGCGGTCCTCCTCCACGGCCTGATCCGCGGAGAACATGAGCGCGTCGATCCCCAGCCCCATGGACTCGATGAGGTGGATGCCGCCGCGCACCACGGGGATGTTCAGGAACTTCAGCTTCTTGAAGACGCTGCGGAAGGGCTTCTTGCGCACCACGATGCGCCCGTCGGGCGTGCGCACCGCCGTGGCGATGGCGTTGGGCGAGCGCATCATCACGCCCTCGATGACCGCCTGCCCTCCGACGGCCAGGTCCAGTTCCTTGGCGTCCAGCCCAGAGGTGTCGGGACAGGCCCCGCTCTTCTGATCACTCATCCGATCACTCCGCCGTCGGTTCGGGTCCAGTTCTCAAGAGGCTCCAAGATACACCCGAACCCGTCAAAAAACGAGGGGATGCGGCAACCCACATCCCCCACCTTCCCAACGAGGTCCCACACCACCCCAGTTCGAAGAACTGAAGTGGTTCGGCAGGATTCGGACCGAGCCGCGCGGGGTCCTCGTCTCCGTCATCGCGGCGGGCTTCCGATCCGTAGCCCAGCTACGGTGAGGAAGCCCAACGAAGAGGACGGAGATCAGGACCGTACGCGGCGACGGGAGAATCCTTCCGGACCGCTTCAGTTCTTCTTGTCGTAGAAGTTCTCGTACCGCTTGCGGAAACGGTCGATGCGTCCGGCGGTGTCCACGATCTTCTGCTGGCCCGTGTAGAACGGGTGGCAGGCGGAGCAGATCTCCACGTTGATCTTGGGCAGCGTGGCGCGGGTGTCGATCTCGTTGCCGCACAGGCACGTGATCTTGCAGGCCACGTAGTTCGGATGGATGTCCTTCTTCATCGTGCTCACCTCGAAACAGGGTCGGTTCCGTTGCGACCGGGCAATATAGCAGGTCGCCGTCGAAAAGCAAAGTCCGGAAGGCCTGCGGCAAACACCCCTCCGGGCGCTAGGCGTTCATGGCGGCCAGGAACTGCTGGTTGGTCTTGGCCTTGGAGAGCTTGTCGATCATGAACTCCATGGCCTCGTTGGGGCTGTAGTCGCTCAGGTACTTGCGCAGCACCCAGATCTTGTTGAGGTCCTTCTGGTCCAGCAGCAGGTCCTCCTTGCGGGTGCCCGACTTGAAGATGTCCACGGCCGGGTAGATCCGCTTCTCCGCGATCTTCCGGTCCAGGACCAGCTCCATGTTGCCGGTGCCCTTGAACTCCTCGAAGATCACCTCGTCCATGCGCGAGCCCGTCTCGATCAGCGCCGTGGCGATGATGGTCAGCGAGCCGCCCTCCTCGATGTTGCGCGCCGCGCCGAAGAAGCGCTTGGGCTTCTGCAGGGCGTTGGAGTCCACGCCGCCCGAGAGGATCTTGCCCGAGTGGGGCACCACCGTGTTGTGGGCGCGGGCCAGGCGGGTGATGGAATCCAGCAGGATCACCACGTCCTTGCCGTGCTCCACCAGGCGGCGGGCCTTGGCCAGCACCATGCTGGCCACCTGCACGTGGCGCTCGGCGGGCTCGTCGAAGGTGGAGCTGACCACCTCGCCCCGCACCGAGCGGGCCATGTCCGTGACCTCCTCCGGCCGCTCGTCGATGAGCAGCACGATGAGGTGGACCTCCGGATTGTTCTCCGCGATGGAGTTGGCGATCTTCTGCAGGATGATGGTCTTGCCGGCCCGCGGCGGCGACACGATCAGCCCGCGCTGCCCCTTGCCGATGGGCGCCATGAGGTTGATCAGCCGCCCGGTGATGTCCCCGCCGCTGGTCTCCAGGTTCAGCATCTCCTGGGGGTAGAGGGGCGTGAGGTTGTCGAACAGGGTGTTGGCCTTGACCTTGTCCGGCGACTCCCCGTTGCAGGACTCCACCTTCAGCAGCGCGAAGTAGCGCTCGTTGTCCTTGGGCGGCCGCACCTGGCCGGACACCGTGTCGCCCGTCTTCAGGTCGAACTTCTTGATCTGCGACGGCGAGAGGTAGATGTCGTCCGGACCCGGCAGGTAGTTGTACTTGGCCGACCGCAGGAAGCCGTAGCCCTCCTGGAGCACCTGGAGCACGCCCTCGGCGAAGATCAAGCCGTTCTTCTCGGTGTTGCCCTCGAGGATCTTGAAGATCAGCTCGGACTTCCGCAGGGTGCTGAGCCCCTCGATGTTGAGCTCCTTCGCGATCTCGACGAGCTCGGTGATGCTCTTCTCCTGGAGAACCTTGATGTCCATGACGCTCCTAGGCAGGTCTTGCCGAATACAGACGGGTGGGAGGGGTTGTTGCTGTTTTTCCGATGGATTGGGTTGGACCCAGGGGGAGTGGACGGCGCGGGACGGCCGTCGATGTTCCAAGTCTAGCCGATCCTGAGGAAGATCGCAAGGTCCGGAGCGGCCGGCGGCCGCCCCGGACCGGTCCATCTATTGGCGCTGGGCCTCCAGACGCTCGTACGTCTGCATGGCCTCGGTGCCTTCCTGGACGCGCTCCAGCTTGAACAGGGCGCTGCCCATGTAGAACCAGCCGAAGCGGTTCTCGGGGTCCAGGTTGGTCAGGGCGCGGCCGGTGTTCACGCAGGCCTCGTACTGGGCGCGGGCGGCGTCGGTCATCGCGTCGCCTTCGCCCAGGAGGGTGCCGGCGTAGTCGTGGTGCAGACGCTCCTTCTGCAGCAGCGTATCCGGCTTGGGGGCGCCGGTGTTGGCGTCCTCCATCTCCACCGCGCGCGCGTACTGGGCCAGGGCGTCCTCGTAGCGCAGCACCCCGGGCAGGCCGTAGTAGTTGGCGGCCTGCAGCGTCAGCGGGTAGATCTGGTCGTCGTTGTCCAGCTCCTCGTCGTTCCCGTAGAGGCCGGCCACCTTGGTGTACAGGTCCGCCGCCTGCTCGTACCGCTCCTCCTGCACCGCCAGATCGGCGATGGCCAGCAGCAGGTCCGTGTCGTCCGGATGCTCCAGCACCAGGCGGTCGTAGATGGCCCGCGACTCCTCGTTGCGGCCCATCTGGTTCAGCACGCCGGCCTTGTCGGACTGCAGGTCGTAGGCGTCCGGACGGGCCGCGAGCACCTGGTCCAGCAGCGTCAGCGACTGCCCAAGCAGGGCCTGCTGCCGCTCCGGATCGGCCTCCCTGTTGGCCTGAAACATCTTCATGCGCGCGATGTTCTTGATGGGCGCCGTGGAGTCCGGCAGCGACGCGAAGGCCAGACGGTACTGGCCCTCGGCGCTCTCGAAGTAGCGGTCCCGCTCCTCGCCGTCCTTGCTCTGGGCCAGACGCATGTCGTTGGCGGCGTCCTTGCTGCGCTGCAGGTAGTTGTAGTCCAGCGACTCCTGCACGCGGGTGGACAGGGCGGGGTCCAGGGCCAGGGCCTTGAGGTAGTAGTCGTAGGCCTTCTCGTAGTTGAGCTTGGCGGCCAGGTAGTCGTTCTCCCCCACCGCCTCCTCCGCCAGGTGCGAGTGGGACTCGCCCAGGTAGAAGAAGGCCTCAGGCTCATCGGGGCTGTACTCGAGACCTTCGTGGAGCACGTCCACCGCACGCTGGTACATCTGCTGGTCGATGTAGAGGATGGCGCTGGTCACGTGGGCCGAGCGGCAGCCGACCACCGCGACGAGGGCCAGGACCATGAGCGGCAGGGCGGCGTGCTTGCGGATCATCGAGAATCCCCCTGAATGGAGCGGATGGCGTTCGCGGGGTGGGGCCGGTCTCGGTCCCGACGGCATGGGCCGGCAGGCGTGAAGCTGCGGGAAACCGGGAAGATGGATGAATTAAAAGCGACCGCGCGGGCGGTGTCAAGATCGCAGGGCCCCGGGCACGACGCGGGCCCGGGGCCCGCGACGACGTCCGTCGCGGGCCCTCTAGCGCGGACCGCGGTCCGGCTTGCGCCAGGGCATGCTCTCCAGGTAGTCCCGACGCTGCTCCGGCGTCAGGATCTCCATCTCGCGCAGGAGCTGTTCGGTGACCAGGGAGTCCAGCTCGGCCTGCAGGCGGCCGTGATGCCGCCGGGCCTCCGTCACGCGGCCGCGGTCCAGCTCGGGTTGGGCGAAGAGCTCGCGCATCGCCTCCCGGATCGCGTCCAGGCGCTCCCGATTCTCGTTCATGACCGTCCAGTTGGAGTTCCAGAGGGCCTGGAGGGCGTCGCGCTGGTCCTGGGACAGGTCCAGGTCGCGGAAACGCTCCAGGCCGGGGCCGCGCCGATCCCGGCCGCCCGGCCCCTCGGGGCCGCCCGGGCCGTCCGGGCCGCCGCGCCCCCCCCGACGTCCCGGGCCGTCCGGGCCGTCGCGTCGGGGACCGTCCCTCCATTCGGTGCGTTCGGCGGCGGCGTCGCCGCGCAGCACGCGCATGCCGAGGCCCACGTTCAGGCCCAGCGAAAGCAGCAGCACCAGCCACAGCAGCCGTTTCATCGTTCGCTCCCATCATCCGCGGCCAGGTACAGGGCGTCCAGGGACCATGCGTCCTGGTCCAGAAGGCTCCCCTGCACCACCGTCTCCATGGCGCCGGTCCCGGACACCGCGCCGCCGTCCAGGCTCAGGCCCAGCCACAGGCCGGCGGCGGCGCAGAGGGCGCCGGCTCCCGCCAACGACAGCCGCGGCCACCATCCCTGCCGACGCTCGCCGTACACCCGACGGCGGACGTCGGGCCACAGGGACCGCTCCAGTTCCGGAGCCTCGTCGCGCCCCAGGGCGTTCCACAGGGCGCGGTCGTCCAGATCCATGCGCTCGTTCATGCCTCCACCTCGCTGTTGCGCGCCAGCGACTGGCGCAGGGTCTGCATCGCCCGCACCAGCAGGGACTCCACGGCCCCCTCGCTGACATCCATCGCGTCCGCGATCTCCCTCTGACTCATCTCATGGTAGCGGCGCAGCACCAGGGCCTCGCGCTGCCGGGGCGGCAGCGACGCCACCGCGGCCCGCACCAGCGCTCCCGTCTGCTCCGACTGCAGGGCGGCGTCGGGCAGGCGCGCGTTCGTGGCGCGGTCGTGCTGGAATCCGTCGAAGCGCACCCAGTCCACGATCTTGCGCCGCCGCGCCCAGCTCCGCGCCCGGTTGCCGGCGATGCGGAACAGCCAGCTCTTGAACTTGCCTTCGGGCCGGTAGTTGCCGGCGTGGGCATGCACCTTGATGAACACGTCCTGGGCCAGATCGCGGGCCTCGTCGCCGTCGCCGGTCATGCGCCAGAAATAGGCGTGGATCGGCCGCTCCCAGCGCTCGACGAGGAGCCGGAAGGCCGACTCCTCGTCCCGCGCCACGCGGGCCATCAGATCGTCGTCGGTGAGCTGACGCGGATCCACGCACGGTCTCCTGTCCGGTCAGCGGCCGCGGCCGCCGGGCTTGCCCTGGTTGTCGCAGGCCTGGCCGCCGGGCCTGGATCCGCGGGGGGCGCGCCCGTCCTTGCCGGGCTTCATGAGCAGGAGCTGATCCCGCTGCTCGGGGGTCAGGAGCTTGCGCATCTCCAGGCGATGCTTCATGCCCTGCACCTTCATCTCCGTCTTCAGGTCGCCGGCGCGGCGGATGAGCTTCTCCAGGGCGCCGGCGTCGGGGGCGTCCTCCAGCAGGAGTCCGTCGATCTGATGGCGCAGCTTCATGAGCTCCTTGCGCTGCGCCACGGCCTGGCCGCGGTGCTTCTCGCGCAGGGCGGCCAGCGCCGCGCTCTGATCCTCGGTCAGGTTCAGGACCTTCTCCAGCCGGGGGCCGAGGCCGTCGCCGGGACCGTCGGCGTCGCGGCCGGGGCCGCCGCCGGGCCGGGCCGCGGCGGGCAGGGCCAGCATCAGCACCAGCAGGGCCAGGGGCAGGGTGATCTTCAGGGTCTTCATGTCTATCTCCCTCGTTCGTCGTGATCCCCGGTCTTCCGATCATCCCCCGGCTCAACGTCCGGTCGCGACGGATCCTGCGGCGGCTTTTCCAGGAGCGCCTCCGCCCGGGCCAGGTTGCGGGCCAGCTCCGGATGGCCGGGAGCCCGGGCCAGGCCGGCCGCGAAGGCGTCGCGGGCTTCCAGCAGACGGCCGGCACGCCCCAGCACCACGCCCAGGTCCAGCCAGCCGCGGGGATCCTGGGGATGCCCCTCCGTCAGCCGACCCGCCAGCGCCAGGGCCTGGGCGGTGCGGCCGGTGCCGGCCAGGGCCACGGCGGCGTTGTGGAGCAGATCGGCATCGTCGGGACGCTCGCGCAGGGCCGCGTCCAGGTACGGCACGGCCTCGGCCGCCCGGTCCTGCTGCAGCAGCATGCGCAGGAGGTCGTCGCGCAGGTCGCCGCCGGGCTCGGCCGCACCCAGGCCTTCCTTGAGCAGCATGATCGCCGCGTCGTGCTCGCCGCGCCGCCAGGCGATGCGGGCCAGGCCGCGCCAGGGCTGCGGGCGGGCGGGATCCAGCGCGAGGGAACGCCGGTAGAGGGCCTCGGCCTCGTCCAGATCCGCGGCGGCGGCGGCCGGGGCGGCGGCGGCGGCCGCAGCGGAGGCATGCTCCCAGCGCACGGCCTCGTTGTCCAGGCCGCCGGCGGCCAGCAGGGTCCGCGTGCGGCCCAGACCCCAGGGGACCACGGCCAGACCGGCCAGGGTCACCGCCAGCAGGCCCGTGGCCAAGGACCTCCCGCGTCGGGACGCCAGCTCCCGCGCGGCCAGCCCCACGCCCAGCGCCAGCAGCGGCACCAGCACGAGACGGTAGCGCGTCACCACGAAGAACGCGCTCTGGGCCGCGACCAGCAGCGCACCCGACAGCCACCACACGGTCAGATCGCGCCGTCGGCGGGTCATCCAGAAGCCGGCCAGCCCGCCCGCGGCCAGCAACGCATACGGCACCATCAGGGCGCCCAGCACCGGCACGTGCCGCCGCCAGGAGTCGAAGGAGGAGATCTGCGGGATCTCCACCCCCACCCCGTGCAGCCAGACCTTGCGCAGCCAGAGGCGCAGGGTGCGCGCCGGACTGGCCGAGGCATCCGCCGCCGCCGCTGCGCGCCAGGCGCGATCCGCCGCCAAGGCGCCCTCCACCGGCCGGCCCAGCTCGACGGTCAGGTAGGCCGCACCGCTGGGATCCCGCTCCACGTCGAAGCCGCGGAAGGCGCGGAAGAAGCCGTTGGCCCCGTCGCCGTTGCCGATGTAGAGGTTCACGCCTGCGTTGAGGCTGGGCGGCGCCATGCCCCCCGCGAGCCGGGTGTTCAGCAGGCTGAAAGGTCCCAGCAGCAGGAGCGCGCCCAGGACGGTGACTCCCACCGCGCGCGGATCCCTTCGACCCGAGCGCCACGCCAGGGCGAGGACCGCCACCGGCAGCAGCGCCAGGCTCGTGCCGCGCAGCAGGCCGGCCGCACCGATCATCAGGCCCACGCCCAAGGCGCGCCCCGTGGACGCCCGCCCCGTGCCGCCGCCGGCCAGCACCAGGACCGCCGTGGCCAGGAACGTCAGCGGCACCTCCAGCAGGACCTGCCCCGCCAGGATGGCCGCCGGGGCGTAGCCCACCCAGAGCAGCGGCGGCAGCAGCCCCCAACGCCGCCCCAGGAGGCGGCGCCCGGCCAGCAGCAGCAGCCCGGCCGTGCCGACCCAGAGGAGGGCCTGCACCAGACGGATGCCCCGGGGCGGCGGTCCCGCCCGCAGGCCGTGCTCATCCAGATGACGGCCGCTGCCGACGGCCGCCACCAGATAGGAGTAGAGAGGGGACATGGTGAACGGCGCCGTGGGCCGCCCGCCGTTCTCGGCGAGCACGGCGCCCCGCTGCAGGTAGTGGGCCTCGTCCAGGATGGGCGCGCGGGAGAGCACGCTGCGGTCCATGCCCCGCCAGACGGTGCTCCAGAACAGTCCCGTCAGCACCAGGATCGGCAGCAGCAGCAGGGCGAGCCGGCGTCGGTCCTTGATCACGCGGCCTCCCCGTTGCCTCGGGTCACACGCTGAAGCGGATGTTCAGCACGTCCCCGTCCAGCACCTCGTACTGCTTGCCCTCCAGCCGCATCAGGTTCGCCTTCTTGGCCTCCGCCAGCGAGCCCGCGTCCACGAGGGCCTGATAGCCGATGGTCTCGGCCCGGATGAAGCCCCGCTGCAGATCCGAATGGATGGTCCCCGCGGCCTCGGGCGCCAGGGCGCCGGCGCGGATGGTCCAGGCCCGGCACTCGTCCTCGCCCACGGTGAAGAAGCTGCGCAGGCCCAGCGCGGCGTAGGCGGCGCGGATCATGCGGTGGGACGCCGGCTCCTCGATCCCCAGATCGGACAGGAACTCCAGGCGCTCCTCCTCGCTCAGCTCGCCCAGCTCCTCCTCCACCTTGGCGCACAGGTCCACCACCGCGGCGCCGAAGGGCGCGGCGGCCGCCGCCGTCGCCGCCGGCACGCCGTCCTCACCCCCGTTGAGCACCACGATCATGGGCTTGAGGGTGAGGAAGGAGAAGCCGCTGGTCAGCTTGGCCTCGTCCGGGTTGAGCGCCAGCGTGCGCAGGGCCACGCCCTCTTCCAGGGTGGTCTTGAAGCGCTCGAACAGAGGCGGCTCCAGGGGGTTCTCCACCTTGCCCTTGCGCTGCTTCTCCTTGGCCAGCTTCTCCAGCCGGTTCTCCACCACCTGCAGATCCGCCAGGGTCAGCTCCAGGGCCACGGTCTCCAGCTCGCCCACCGGATCCGGCTCGCTGATGCCGTTGTCGAAGCAGCGCACCACCTGGGCCAGGGCGTCCACGCGCCGCGCGTGTTCCAGGAACCGCGCCGACTCGTTGGCGCCGCCGGGGCCGCTGGACTCGAATCCCGGCACGTCCAGCCACTCCACGCTGGCCGCGACCTTGCGCTTGGGGTTGAACATGGCGGTCAGCCGGTCCAGGCGCGGATCGGGCACGTGCCCCACGGCCAGATGGGTCTCCACGCCGCCCTGCCCGGTGGGCTGGGAGGAGCCGGTGATGGCGTTGAACAGGGTGGTCTTGCCCGTGAACTTCAGGCCCAGGATGCCGATCTGCACGTGTCGCTCCTCGCGGGGGGTGGATGGTCCGGCGCGGGATGATAGCCCCTGGATCCGGTCCTGTCCATCTCACCGCCGCCGGGCCACGACGCCCGACGCCGGCTTGCCGTCCTCGTCGTGGTCCTCGCGCAGGGCCAGGATCTCCCAGTCGGCGCGGGGAAAGAGCACCTCCAGCTCCCCCGGCTGCAGGCAGTAGCGCCGGCGCGGCAAGCTCCAGTCGCCCTTCTCCCAGCGGAAGGTCCGCAGCATGGCCACGCCGCCGGGCCGCACGCGGTCGGCCAGGTCCGCCACCAGGGGGCGATGCAGGAAGCGGAACGCCAGGGCGGCGCTCCAGGGTCCCGGCGGCGGCGCCGCCACCGTGAGGTCGGACTCCACGGTCACCAGCTCGCCCGGGGCGCCCGCCGCCAGACGACGGGCCCAGTCCAGGGCGTCGGCGTGCCTGTCCACGGCCAGCACGCGGTAGCCGCGGCCGCAGAGCCAGGCCGCGGCGCGCCCGCTGCCGCAGCCCAGGTCCGTCACCGGATGCGCGTCCGGCGGTGGCAGCAGACCCACGTGCTCCTCCAGCCACGTCGGCGGCCGCCAGAGGCGGGCCATGGGCACGCCGGCCTCCAGCACGCCGGGCGGAGCGGTCGTCCAATCCGGCGCCGCGCCGCGCACCAGGGGGCGCCCGCGTTCCCGCAGCCAGGCCGCCACGCGCTCCGCCTCCACGGGGGAATCGGCCAACACCAGCAGGGGGGCATGACGCGGCGGCAGCAGATACACGGGCAGGAACTCGGCGGGGTCCGCGCCCTCGGGCACGGGCAGGCCGGCCGCGCCGGGCAGATGGCCGTCGGCCGCCGCGGCCGCCGGACGGATGTCCAGCAGCCCGCCCGCCGACGCCTTCGCCAGCTCCAGAACCTCCTGCCAGTCCGTGGGTTCGCTCACGGGCCGCTTCCCCTTTCCGCCGCTTTCTGGTAGCCTCTGGGCCGACCGGAGGAGCGGCCATGTACCGATACGCCCTGCTGAGGACGGTCCTGGATCCCCTGCTCGCCGTGGGAGGCGACGCTGGCCTGCTCCGCCTGGAGTTCCTGCCCCGCGCCTATCAATACCACACCCACGCCCACGCCGTCGTGCACGCGGTGGATCCGGATGCGGAGCCCGCCGAGGATCCGGCCGCCTTCGAGGACCTCCGCCGCCAGCTCGCCGAGTACTTCACCGGCCGCCGCGAACGCTTCGACGCCCGCCTGGACCCGCACGGAACCCCCTTCCAGCAGACCGTCTGGACCGAGCTGCGCCGCATCCCGTACGGGCGTCTGCGCACCTACGGCGAGGTGGCGCGGGCCATCGGCCGGCCCAAGGCCACCCGCGCCGTGGGGCAGGCCGCCGGGCAGAACCCGCTGCCGATCCTGATCCCCTGCCACCGGGTGGTGGGGCGCGACGGCGGCCTGGTGGGCTTCGCCGGCGGGCTCACGGTCAAGGCCCGGCTCCTGCGCCTGGAGGGCCATACCCTGGGCGACGGCACCCGTCTGGAAGAGCCTCAACTCTTTTGAAATCGGGTCGATAACGATCCCGACTGGAAACCGGGACCGGGTTCGCCCTATCTTGGTCCCCCCACGCCGCCCAGCGGCACCCCATCGCCCGACCGACCGGAGGATTCCCGCGATGACCGTCGTGGACCGCTACCTGACCGACTTCTCCCTGCCCGCCTCCCTGGCCGGGCTGACCGACCTCGCGCGCAACCTCTGGTGGACCTGGGATCCCGAGGCGAAGGAGCTCATGGCCTCCATCGATCCCGCGCGCTGGGATATCGTGAAGCACAACCCCGTGGCCCTGCTGGCCGGCTGCGACGGCGCCCGCCTGCAGCAGCTGGCCGCCGACGCCGCCTTCCAGGCGCGCCTGGCGTCCTGCGTGGCGCGCTTCCGCGCCCAGACCACGCCGGAGCCCCACGAGGAGCTGGGCGACCGTACGGCCGCCTACTTCTGCGCCGAGTTCGGCATCCACGAGAGCCTGCCCATCTACTCGGGCGGCCTGGGCATCCTGGCCGGCGACCACCTGAAGTCCGCCAGCGACCTTGGCCTGCCCCTGGTGGCCGTGGGCCTGGCCTACCGCTTCGGCTACTTCTACCAGCAGATCAGCCCCGAGGGCCGGCAGCACGAGCACTACCACACCAACGAGTTCGGACTGCTGCCCGCCGCGCTGCAGTGCGGCGCCGACGGCGCGCCCATCACCGTGAGCGTGCCGCTGCCCGGCCGCGAGGTGAAGGCGCGCGTGTGGAAGATCCCCGTGGGCCGCGTGCCCCTGTACCTGCTGGACACGGACGTGGAGGGCAACGACCCCGAGGACCGCCTCATCAGCGGCCACCTCTACGGCGGCAACGAGGACACGCGCATCCGCCAGGAGATGATCCTGGGCGTGGGCGGCCTGCGCGCCCTGAACGCCCTGGGCATCGAGCCCGACGTGTGCCACCTCAACGAGGGCCACTCCGCCTTCCTCGCGGTGGAGCAGCTCCGTCGCCGCTGCTCGGCCCAGGGCGAGACCATCGCCGCGGCCCTGGACGAGGTCCGCGAAGGCAACGTGTTCACCACCCACACGCCGGTGGCCGCCGGCAACGACACCTTCTCGCCGGACCACGTGCGCGAGTACCTGCGCGCCCTGACGCAGGCCGACGGCCTGGACCTGGACCAGCTCATGGCCCTGGGCCTGGATCGCCCGGACGACGCGCACAACCGCTTCGGCATGACCGTGCTGGCCCTGCGCGCCTCGCGCTTCAGCAACGGCGTGAGCGAGCTCCACGGCCGCGTGGCCCGCTTCATGTGGCACCACCTGTGGCCGGAGCTGAACGAGGACGACACGCCCATCGAGCACATCACCAACGGCGTGCACATGATGAGCTGGATCGCCCCGGAGCTGGACCGCCTCTACCGCGACCACCTGGGCGACGACGGCCTGAGCGTGGACGACGGCACCCTCTGGCGCGTGCACCAGACCCTGCGCTGCCGCCTGGTCAACCAGGTGCGCACGCGCATCGCCGCCCAGCGGGTGCGCCACGAGGCGCCGGCCCCGAGCATCGCCGCCGCGGCTTCGCTGCTGGACCCGGAGGCCCTGACCATCGGCTTCGCGCGGCGGTTCGCGCCCTACAAGCGCGCCACCCTTCTGCTGCACGAGCGCGAGCGCCTGGCCGCCCTGCTCAACGACCGCGCACGGCCCGTGCAGATCCTGCTGGCCGGCAAGGCCCACCCGCAGAACGAGCCCGGCAAGCAGCTCATGCAGGAGATCTGGCGCATCGCCCACGACCCCATCTTCCAGGGGCGCATCATCCTGCTGGAGGGCTACAACATCGCCCTGGCCCGCTTCCTGGTGCAGGGCGTGGACGTGTGGCTGAACACGCCGCGCCGCCCCCTGGAGGCCAGCGGCACCAGCGGCATGAAGGCCGCGGCCAACGGCGGGCTGAACCTGTCGGTGAGCGACGGCTGGTGGTGCGAGGGCTACCACGGGGACAACGGCTGGAGCTTCGGCGACGACTCCGACAGCCTGGACCCCGACCAGCAGGACGCCGCCGACGCCGAGGAGCTCTTCGGCCTGCTGGAGAACCAGGTGATCCCCACCTTCTACGACCGCGACGCCGACGGCGTGCCCCGCCGCTGGACCGCCATGATGAAGGCGGCGGTCGCATCCGTGATCCCCGAGTTCAGCACGGCGCGCATGGTGGACGAGTACGCCTCGCGGTTCTACGCGCCGTGCGCGCAGCGGGTCTGACCTCCGCACGACGCTCCGCCTGACGACGCCGCGGTCCCTCGGGACCGCGGCGTCGTCGTTCCGGCCTTGCGCTCCTAGGAGGGCTCCTCCTCCCCCAACCCCGGCACGATGGCCCGCAGCTCCTCCACGTAGCTCTTGAAGCGGGTGCGGCCGCCGCGCGTCATGCGCACCACCGTCTTGGGGCGCTTGCCCTCGAACCCCTTGACCACCTCCACCACGCCCGCCTCCTCCAGCTTGGAGAGGTGGACGGACAGGGTGCCGTCGGTGAGCTGCAGGCGGTCGCGGAGCACGGAGAAGCTGGTGGCGCCGTGGCGCACCAGATGGGAGAGCACCAGCAGCCGCACGCGGCCGTGGAGCAGGCTGGCGAGAGGGGAATCCCCGCGGGACGGGGATCCGTCTTGACTCGCGCGGGGCACGCCGGGGCCTCCTTGCCGCCGGTGGAGCGTCGCGCGGACGCGTCGCGGGAACGGTCACGGGGAGAGGTCGACCGGGACCTCTCCCCGTTCGCGATCCGTTTCGCGGCCGGAGCCTGTCGACGACCTCCGCGAGAGGATCGTCACGGCCGCGGACCTGCGGTCCTCCAGGGTTGCCGTCGGGGATCCCTCCCCGTCCCGCTCGCGCGGATGCCCTCGGCCTTCACCGGCGATCCATCCGGACACGGCTCACCCGGGAAACGAATCGAACCTGCGATCGTTCCGCCGCCCCGCCCGGGTCGTCCATGACCCTGCCGGCGGGACAGCTACTTTAATAATTCAAGTACTTTTGTTTTTCAAGTAAAAATGAGCGGCGCGGCGGACTTTTTTTCGTCGCCGCCTGCGAGCCCCGAATCGGCTTGGAAGGGATGGGAGCGTGGCCTATCTTGGGCCTGCCGCGGGACGGTCCCGCGGCGTGCAACGGGGTCCGCCGGGGGTCCGGCGTCGACGCAACGCGTATCCCGGAGGTGGCGAGCGATGAAGAAGACCGCGAAGTACATCCAGATGGAGGACGCCTACGGCGCTCACAACTACCATCCGCTGGACCTGGTGATCCGCAAGGCCGAGGACATCTGGGTGGAGGACGTGGAGGGCAACCGCTACCTGGACTGCCTGGCCGCCTACAGCGCCGTGAACCAGGGGCACTGCCACCCCCGCCTGCTCAAGGTCTTCCGACGCCAGGCCGCCAAGGTGACCCTGACCAGCCGCGCCTTCCGCAACGACCAGCTCCCCCCCTTCTACAAGACCCTCAGCGAGCTCTCCGGCTACCAGCGCGTGCTGCCCATGAACTCGGGCGCCGAGGCGGTGGAGACCGCCGTGAAGGCGGCCCGCAAGTGGGGCTACAAGGTGAAGGGCATCCCGGCGGACAAGGCGGAGATCATCGTCTGCGCCGACAACTTCCACGGCCGCACCACCACCATCGTGGGCTTCAGCACCGACGCCCAGTACCAGGACGGCTTCGGGCCCTTCACCCCGGGCTTCAAGGTGATCCCCTTCGGCGACGCCGACGCCCTGGCCAAGGCCATCACGCCCCACACCTGCGCCTTCCTGGTGGAGCCCATCCAGGGCGAGGCCGGCATCATCGTGCCGCCTGCGGGCTTCCTGAAGAAGGCCGCGGAGCTGTGCAAGGCCGCCAACGTGCTGCTGATCTGCGACGAGATCCAGAGCGGCCTGGGCCGCACCGGCAAGATGTTCGCCCACCAGTGGGAGGGCGTGCGCCCGGACGGGCTGATCGTGGGCAAGGCCCTGAGCGGCGGCTTCTACCCCGTGAGCGCATTCCTGGCCGACGACGAGGTCATGGGCGTGTTCCACCCCGGCGACCACGGCTCCACCTTCGGCGGCAACCCCCTGGGCTGCGCCGTGGCCAACGAGGCGCTCAAGGTCATCGTGGAGGAGAAGCTGGTGGAGAACTCGCTCAAGCAGGGCGAGCACTTCATGGCCGAGCTCAAGAAGGTGAAGGCCGAGAGCATCAAGCAGGTGCGCGGCGTGGGCCTGTGGATCGGCCTGGTGCTGGACCGCCCGGCGCGTCCGTACTGCGAGGCGCTCATGGCCGAGGGGTTGCTCTGCAAGGAGACCCACGAGAACGTGATCCGCATCGCGCCGCCGCTGACCATCAAGCGCAAGGACGTGACCTGGGCCATGCGCCGCATCACCAAGGTGTTCAAGACGCTGGGCTGAGCCGTCGCCGCGACCCTCGACCGGGCCCGCTCCCCCGTGGGGCGGGCCCGTTCCGTTGCCGCCGCTGGCGGTCGCGACGGGTCAGGGTTTCCTTGGGGGCCTTGCTCCAACCGAACCGAGGACGTGAATGGCATCCTTCCTGGAACGCATGCGCCGCGCCGGCCGCCGGCCCGAGGGCGGCGGCAACCCCATCCTGGACGGCCCGGAGGAGCGCACGCTCCTGGGCCTGAGCATCCCCATGATCCTGGCCATGCTGCTGGTGACGGGGTTCGGCCTGGTGGACATGCTGTACCTGGGGCGCTTCAGCCGCGAGGCCATGGCGGCCGTGGCCCTGGCCTTCCCCATCTCCTACCTGATCCACTCCGTGAGCGGCGCCCTGGGCCAGGGCGCCACGTCGCTGACCTCGCGCCTGACCGGGGCCGACCGCGACGAGGACGTGCGCAACCTGCTGTGGCACGTGCTGCTGATCGTGGGCGCGCTGTCGGTGGTGCTGGCGCCGCTGGGCTGGTTCGCGGCGGAGCCGGTGCTGCGGCGCATGGGCGCCGAGGCGGCGGTGACCGCGGGGGCGATCACCTACACGCGCATCGCCTACCTGGCGGCGGGCGCGGGCCTGGTGCCCATGGTGGTCAACTCCATGTTCCGCGGCGAGGGCGACACCATGTTCCCCTTCAAGGTCATGGCCGTGGCGCTGGGGCTGAACGTGGTGCTGGACCCCGTCTTCATCTTCGGCCTGGGGCCGATCCCGCGGCTGGGCGTGGCGGGCGCGGCGATCACCACGGCGTCGAGCTTCCTGCTGGCCGGGCTGGTGGTGCTGAACGAGCTGCGCAACCCGAACCGCAAGGTGCGGTTCGACCGCGCCGCCTGGCGCTGGGACCCCTCGCTGCTGCGCGGGCTCGCGGCGGTGTCGGCGCCGGCCTTCGTGGCCAACATCTCCATGCCCGTGTCGGCCTACCTGATCACCTCCATGCTCACGGCCTACGGCACCGCGGCCATCGCGGCCTTCGGCGCGGGCACGCGGCTGCTGAGCTTCGTGTTCCTGCCCACCCTGGGCATCTCCATGAGCATGATGATCATGGTGGGGCAGAACCACGGCGCCGGGAAGCGGCAGCGGGTGCGGCGCATCACGCTGCTGACCCTGCGCCATGCCTTGACCCTGCTGGCGGTGCTGGCGGTGCCGGTGATCCTCTTTCCGGAGAAGGCGCTGGGCGTGTTCACGGACGAGCCCTCGGTGATCGCCGCCGGCGCCTTCCTGGCGCGGTGGGTGACCGTGGCGCGGCCCATGCTGAGCGTGGTGAACATCACGTCGTTCTGGTTCCACGCCCAGGGCAACGGCCTGATGGGCATGGTGCCCAACTTCGTGATGCGGGTGCTGCTGGAGCCGCTGGGCGTGTGGCTGGGGCTGCGTTGGGGCGGGCTGCACGGCGGCTGGACGGGCATGGCCCTGGCCGACGCCCTGGGCGGCGTGCTCTGCCTGGGACTGCTGCTGTGGCGGCTGCGGGCCTACACGGCCGGCGCCGCGGTCAACGCTCCCGCCGCCGCACCTGCTGGGCCGCCTGCTTGAGCAGGAGATCGATCTCCTCGTTGCCGGGGGCGAGCTCCAGGGCCCGCTCCAGATCCGCCACCGCGTCCACCCAACGACCGGCGTGGACGCGGGCCAGGCCCCGGTTGTACCAAGGCGCCGGCAGCTCCGGATCCAAGGCCATGGCCCGCCCCAACGCCTCCTCTCCCGCCTCCAGCCGACGCAGCATGAGCAGCGACAGGCCGTAGTCCGCCCAGGCCTGCGCGTTGGCCGGCTCCACCTCCACGGCCCGCCTCAGGACGGTGACGGCCGGCTGCCAGCGCCCCGCCTTCAGCAGCAGATGGCCCTGCACCGCGGGCACGCGGGGGTCCACGTCCCGGGGCGAAGGGGCCTCGGTCAGGGCGCGGCGCAGATCCTCGCGGGCCAGGTCGTCGGCGCCGGCGGCGGCGTAGACCAGGCCGCGCAGCTCGCGGGCGCGGCGGGCGCCGCGCTCCCGCCGGATGCACACGCTGAGCAGGCCGGAGGCCCGGTCGGTCCAGAAGGCGCGGCGGGCGGGTGCGACGGCCGTCAGGGCGCTGTCGGCGGCGGCGAGGGCCCAGCCCAGCGACGAGCCGGCCGCGGGCCAGCCGTCCAGGGCGGACCAGATGGGCAGCTGCAGCATCGTGTCGCCGTCCTGGGCGGGCACGGCGGTCACGAGGCGGAGCGTGGTGCCGCGGGGCAGCCCCAGCGCGGCGTGGCTGTAGCCGTAGTAGCGGTCCGCTTCGGTCTCCAGCTCCAGGCGTTCGCAGACCGTGGCCAGATCGTGCCAGAAGCGGGCGCTGTAGGGCTGCTCCGGTCGGGCGTCGCGCAGCCAGTGGTAGGCCGCCTCGACGTCGCCGGCGGTCAGGGAGGCCATGCCGCGCACCCAGCGCCACTCGAACCACGTGGGATGGGCCGTCTCCAGGCGCACCGCCGCGTTCACCGCCCCCTGCACGTCGCCGTGATCGGCCAGGGCCAGGCCCTGCACCGTGAGCACGCGGGGCTCCTGAGGCTGGCGGGCGGCGGCGGTGTCGGCCCAGGCGCGGGCCTGGGACCACTCGCCCCGGTCGCGGTGGACCAGCGCGCGGCGCAGGACCAGGTCCAGGGCGAGGTCCGGGCGCTCCGCGGCCGGCACGGCGGCCAACGCGGCGGCGGCGGCGTCCAGGCAGCGCAGGGCGCGGTCGTGGTCGCCCACGCGGGTGCAGGCGTCGGCCAGACGGGTCCAGAGCGCGGGGTCGTCGGGGTCCAGGCCGGCGGCGCCCACGAGGGCGGCCGCGGCGTCGGCGTAGGTCGGAGCGGCGTCGGCCGCACGGCGCAGGGCTCTGGCCCGATCGCGCCGGGCATCCCGCTCCAAGGCGGGAAGGTTGCGGAAGGCGGTCGTCGAGAGGGAATCCGCGGGCTGGCGCCAGCGCCAGGCCGCGTCCCAGACGGCGCGGGAGGGCGGCGCGGGGGCGCAGGCGGCGATGACGGCCAGCAGGAGTCCGGCCAGCAGCAGCCGTGCGGGGGCCGAGCGCATGGGAACCTCTCCTTCCGGTCTGCATTGCAAGCTAGAGGACGCCGCGGCGCCGGTCAACCGCCGGCGCCGCGGCGTGCGCTTGACACCTCCGGCGATGGGACGATACGTTGCGGCCCACCCTCCCACCCATGACCAGCCCACGTGAGGATGCCCGATGCTCCGATCCGCGCCACGCCTGCTCGCCGCCGCCCTGCTCTTGATCGTCTGCACCGCCTCCCTCGCCGACGACCAGGTGGACGGCGACTACAAGTCCGCCTTCGTCATGGACTACGCCACCGGCGACACCCTCTTCTCCGCCAACGCGCACCTGCCGCTGCCGCCGGCCTCCATGGTGAAGATGATGACCGAGCTCATCGTGCTGGAGCACATCGGCATGGGCGAGCTGGGCATGGACGACGTGGTGACCGTGTCGCGCGACGCCAGCGGCATGGGCGGCTCCCAGGTCTACCTGCGCACGGGCGAGACGTTCTCCGTCCACGACCTGCTCATGGCCCTGGCCATCCACTCGGCCAACGACGCCGCGGTGGCCTTGGCGGAGCATCTGGCCGGCAGCACGGACGCCTTCGTGGAGCTCATGAACCTGCGGGCGCGGGAGCTGGGCATGAACGACACCCGCTTCCATTTCGTGCACGGCCTGCCGCCGGCGCGGGGCCAGGAGCCGGACCTCTCCTCCGCCCACGACATGGCCCTGCTGGGCCGCGAGCTGGCCCATCACGACGAGGCCCTGGCCTGGGCGGTCATGGACCAGGTGCCGTTCCGCGGCGGAGCCTTCCTGCTGACCAACCCCAACCCCCTGGTGGGCAAGTACCGGGGTCTGGAGGGCATCAAGACCGGCTACCACGACGACGCCGGCTTCTGCCTCACCGCCGCCGCCACCCAGAAGGGCGTGCGGCTGATCTCCGTGGTCATGGGCGCGCCGGACAACGAGTCCCGCGGCCGCGAGACCACGCGCCTGCTCTCCCGCGGCTTCGCCCAGTACACGCGGCTGACGCTGGTGCCCACGGCCCGTGAACCCCTGCCCGATCCCGTGGCGGTCAAGGGCGGCGCCGTGCGGGAGGTGGCCCTGCTCTACGCGGCGCCCCTGGAGGTGGGCGTGCGCAAGGAGCAGAGCGAGGCCGTGCGCCTGGAGCACCGGCTGCCCGCCAAGCTGGACGCTCCGCTGTCCGCGGGGCAGGTGGTGGGCAAGGCCGTGGCCACGGCCGACGGCAAGGTCCTGGGCGAGACGCCCATCATCGTGGCCGAGGACGTGGAGAAGGGCTCCCTGCTCCAGCGCCTCCTGCACCGCTGATCCCCAGCGGGGCCTCGCCAGGGGCCCCGCTTTCCGCTACACTGTGGCCGGATCCTGCATCCGGGACCGCCCCGCCTCATCTCGGCGCCGAGATCACGCCCCCACCGGACCCGCCACGACCCCGCGGCGCGGAGCCGGCATCCGGCGCAGTCCGTGGACCCCACACGCCCCGAGGAGTGCCTCATGAGACCGCTCGCGACCCGCCTGCCGGCCCTGATGCTGGCCCTGATGCTGCTGCCGACCCTGGCCGCCGCGTCCGACATCGAGTCCCTGCCCGACCTCGCGGCCCGCTTCCGGGCCGAGGCCGAGCTCCGCCGCAACGCGGCCTTCCGCACCCTGGACGCCTCGGACGCCCCGGCCGCCCGCGCCCTGCGCGAGGACCCGTCCGTGCAGCTCATGGGCATGGACCGCCTGGGCTGGCCCATCTACTTCCAGACCGACAACCTCAACGCCGCCCGCACCATCTCCACGGACGACGTGTGGAACGCGCCCTTCAACCTGAGCGGCGGCACCTTGGAATCCGGCCGCGTGGGCATCTGGGACGGCGGCGGCGTGCGGCTGACCCATCAGGAGTTCGGCGGTCGCGTGATCCAGGTGGACGGGGCGTCCATCCTGAGCGGCCACGCCACCCACGTGGCCGGCACCATCATCGGCGCGGGCGTCAACCTGGCGGCCAACGGCATGGCCTACGCCGCGCCCCTTTCGGCCCACGAGTGGACCAACGACAACGCGGAGATGACCACCGCCGCCGGCAACGGCATGCTTGTGAGCAACCACTCCTACGGCGTGGCCGTGGGCTGGAGCTGGAACAGCACCGAGGGCGCCTGGTACTGGTACGGCAACCCCGGCATCAGCCCCACCGAGGACTACCGCTTCGGCTTCTACGACGCCGACGCGGCCGGCTGGGACGCCCTGGCGCTGGCCGCCCCCAGCTACCTGGTCTGCAAGTCGGCGGGCAACCACCGCAACGAGACCGGCCCCACCCCCGGCGGCACGCACTTCGTGTACAACGGCACCGAGTGGGTGGAGAGCACGGCCATCCGCGACCCCGACGGCGGCGCCACCGGCTTCGACACCCTCTCCCCGCGCAGCACCGCCAAGAACATCCTGGTGGTGGGCGCGGTGAACGACCTGGCCGCGGGCTGGACCGCTCCGGGCGACGTGACCGCCAGCGCCTTCACCAGCTACGGCCCCACCGACGACGGCCGCATCAAGCCCGACCTGGTGGCCAACGGCGTGGGCCTGACCAGCGCCTACTCCAGCGGCGACGCCTCCTACGCCAGCCTCAGCGGCACGTCCATGTCCACGCCCAGCGTGACGGGCTCCGTCGCCCTGCTGCACGAGCGCTACCGCAACGTGCGCGACGCCTACCCCCAGGCCAGCACCATGAAGGCCCTGATCCTGCACACCTGCGACGAGGCCGGCGCGGCCGACGGCCCCGACTACCGCTTCGGCTGGGGCCTGATGAACACCCGTGCGGCCGCGGAGGCCATCGCCGACGCCGTGGTGCTGGAGGCCGTCCTGACCTCGGGCGGCACGGACGAGTTCACGCTCATTCCGCGTCCCGGCGAGCCGCTGCGGGCCACCCTGGTGTGGGCGGACCGGCCGGGCTTCCCGGCGGCCGACGCCCTGGACCCCACGGACCTGATGCTGATCAACGACCTGGACATGAGCATCGATCAGGACGCCTCCACCTTCCTGCCCTGGGTGCTGGACCCGGCCGACCCGGGCGCCGCCGCCACCACCGGCGACAACGACCGCGACAACGTGGAGCAGATCCGCATCGGCGCCCAGGGCGCCGGCGCCATCACCCTGCGCGTGACCCACGAGGGTCCGCTGACCGGGTCGCAGCCCTACTCCATCGTGGTGACGGGCGCCGACGCCCCCGCACCCGCCTGGGAGGACGTGAGCGACGCGGTGCTCGCGGGGGCCGAGGCCACCAGCGCCGTGACCTTCGTGGACGTGGACGCCGACGGCGACCCCGACCTGTACGTGGTGAACGACGGCGCCGCCAACCTGCTGCTGCGCAACGACGGCGGCGCCTTCACGGACGTCGCCGCCGGCGCCCTGGCCGACGCCGGCCCCACCCGCGCCGCCGTCTGGGGCGATTACGACAACGACGGCGACCGCGACGTGTACCTCTCGCGCGACGGCCAGGCCAACCAGCTGCTGCGCAACGACGGCGGCGCGTTCACCAACGTGGCCACCAGCCCCCTGAACGACGGCGGCGCCGGCCGCGGCGTGTGCTGGACGGACTACAACCTGGACGGCCTGCTGGACCTCTACCTGGTCAACGACGGCACCGCCAACGCCCTGCTGCGCAACTTCGGCGACGTGGGCGGCGGCACGTACTTCTTCTTCACCACCGGCGGCCTGCCGGCCAACGCGGGCACGGGCGTGGGCGCCACCTGGACCGACCTGGACAACGACGGCGACCAGGACGTCTACCTCTGGAACCGCACCGGCGCCAACGTGCTGCTGGAGAACGCCGGCACCTTCGGCTTCAGCGACATCACCGCGGGCACCCTGGGCAGCTCCGCCAACAGCCAGGGCGCGGCCTGGGGCGACTACAACAACGACGGCCTCATGGACCTCTACCTGGCCAACACCGCCGCCGCCGACATCCTGTTCCGCAACACCGGCTCCGGCTTCACGCCGGTCATCGGCGGCGCCGTGGGCGACACCGGCAACGGCGTGGGCGCGGCCTGGGTGGACTTCGACAACGACGCCGACCTGGACCTCTGGGTCTGCCGCTCCAACCAGCCCGACCTGCTGCTGGAGAACGACGGCGCCGGCGGCTTCTCGTACGTGAACACCGGCCTGCCGCCCACCGCCGGCGCGAGCACCGCCTGCGCCTGGGCCGACTACGACGGCGACGGCGACCTGGACGTGTACCTGGCCGCCGACGGCGCCAACAAGCTGATCCGCAACGGCACCGACAACGGCAACCACTGGCTCCACCTGGACCTGGTGGGCGTGGACTCCAACCGCGACGCCGTGGGCGCACGCGTGCGCCTGACCGCCGGCGGCGTGACCCAGTGGCGCGAGGTGCGCGCGGGCGAGGGGCACCTGTCCCAGAACTCGTTCCGCGTGGCCTTCGGCCTGGGCGCCGCCGCCGCGGCCGACACGGTGGAGATCCTGTGGCCGGCCGGCACGTCGCAGGTGCTGACGGGCGTGGCCGCGGACCGGGTGCTGACCGTGGTGGAGGGCCTGGTGGTGGCCGTGGACGACGCCCCCGCGGCCGGCGGCCTGCGGCTGCTGGCCAACCGCCCCAACCCGTTCAACCCGTCCACGGAGATCCGCTTCGTGCTGGCGCGCGACGCCCGCGTGGACGCCCACGTGGTGGACGTGGCCGGCCGCCGCGTGCGCACCCTGGCCCGCGGCCTGGCCCAGCCCGCCGGCGAGCGCGCCCTGCGCTGGGACGGCCGCGACGACGGCGGGCGCGCCCTGCCCTCGGGCGCGTACTACGCCGTGGTGCACGCCGACGGCCGCCGCGCCGTGGGCCGCATGACCCTGATCAGGTAGCCCCGAACCGACGGACGGCCCTCCCCCGGGAGGGCCGTCCCGAATCCCTGCAACATCCTGCGCGCGGCTGCGTTGTGAACCGGTCGGCCCAGCCGCATCCCCGTCCATCCCGAACGCTCACGGACCGCTCCCGAGGAGACGTCATGACCCGACTGCTCACCATCCTCCTGCTGGCCCTGTCGGCGACCGCCGCCCTGGGCGCCGACTTCGATCCCACGGACATGCGCCTGCTGCGCAATCCGGACCTGCACGGCGACAAGGTCGTCTTCGTGCACGGAGGCGACCTCTGGCTCGTCTCCGCCCAGGGCGGCGAGGCGCGCCGCCTGACCTCCCACGTGGGCACCGAGAGCCAGCCCAAGTTCTCCCCCGACGGCAGGTGGATCGCCTTCTCCGGCGACTACGACGGCAACAACGACGTCTACGTGATCCCCGCCGAGGGCGGCGAGCCCCGACGCCTGACCTGGCATCCCTACCCGGACCGGGTCATCGACTGGGAGCCCGACGGCAAGCACGTGCGCTTCCAGAGCAGCCGCGACAGCTCCACCCCGCGCGAGGCCAACCTCTGGCGCGTGTCCGTGGACGGCGGCCTGCCCGAGTCCCTGGGCCTGCCCACCGGCGGCCTCTCCAGCTGGAACGCCGACGGCACCCAGCTGGCCTACAACCGCATCACCCGCGAGGGACGCACCTGGAAGCGCTACAAGGGCGGCATGGCCCAGAACATCTGGATCTACGACTTCAAGGCCGACGACACCCGCCAGGTGACCGACTGGCCCGGCAGCGAGAACTTCCCCATGTGGAGCGGCGACACGATCTACTTCAACAGCGACCGCACCGGCCGCCTGCAGATCTGGGCCTACCGCACGGGCGACGGCCGCTTCGAGCAGATCACCGACCATGACGAGTACGACGTGAAGCTGCCGAGCCTGGGCGACGGCGGCCGCATCGTGTACGAGAACGGCGGCTGGCTGTACGTGCTGGACACCGCCACCAAGAAGACCCGCCGCCTGCGCGTGACCCTGCGCGACGACCGCTTCCGCGCCCGCCCCCACTACGTGGAGGCCGCCGGCCAGATCCGCGGCGCCGACCTGGGCCCCGATGCGAACCGCGCCGTCTTCGAGGCCCGCGGCGAGCTCTTCACCGTGCCCGCCGAGAAGGGCGACGTGCGCAACCTCAGCGGCACCCCGGGCGTGCACGAGCGCCATCCCAGCTGGTCGCCCGACGGCAAGTGGGTGGCCTACTTCTCCGACGCCTCCGGCGAGTACGAGCTGACCGTGCGGCGCAGCGACGGCACCGGCGAGGCCCGCCAGGTGACCAAGGGCAGCAAGACCTACTACACGGACTGCGCCTGGTCCCCCGACAGCGAGTCGCTGCTGACCTACGACGCCTCGCGCACCATGCGCCTGGTGGAGCTGGAGTCGGGCAAGAGCAAGGACATCGACACCGATCCCACCGGCCGCCAGTTCGCGGCCTCGTTCAGCCCCGACAGCCGCTGGATCGCCTACGCCCGCGGCGAGGAGAACGGCTTCCGCAGCCTGTTCCTCTACGACACCGAGAGCGGCGACCGCACCCGCGTGACCTCGGGCCTGACCGACGACGCCTCGCCGGCCTTCGATCCGGACGGCAAGTACCTCTTCTTCACCTCCGCCCGCCACTTCAACCCCCAGTTCGGCGGCTACACCATGGACCCGCACTGGACCGAGCAGGACGGCCTCTACCTGCTGGTCCTGGCCGCCGACGGCGAGCATCCCTTCCCGCCCCAGAGCGACGAGGTGGCCTTCGAGGACGAGGACGAGAAGAAGGACGACGCGGACGGCGAGGAGGAGAAGAAGGACGGCAAGAAGGACGACGAGGAGAAGAAGGACGCGGACGAGAAGGAGGCCACGCGCATCGACCTGGACGGCCTGGGCGGGCGCATCGTGGAGCTGGCCGTGGAGCCGGGCAACTACTTCGCCCTGCGGGCCGCGTCGGGCAAGCTCTTCTACATGAGCGCGCCCCAGGCCGCCGAGACGCCGTCGCTCATGCTCTTCGACATGGAGGAGCGCGAGGCCAAGACGGTGCTGGACGGCTGCAACGGCTACACCCTGAGCGCCGACGGCAAGAAGGTCCTGTACACCGCCCGCGGCAGCTGGGGCATCGTGAGCGCCGCCCCGGATCAGAAGCCCGCCAAGAAGCCCCTGCGCGTGCAGGAGATGCGCGCCCGCGCGGTGCCCGGCGAGGAGTGGGCCGAGGTGTTCACCGACGCCTGGCGCCTGGAGGGCGACTACTTCTACGACCCGGGCATGCACGGCGTGGACTGGAAGCGCATGCGCGAGCGCTACGGCCAGCTGGTGCCGTACGTGAGCGACCGCCGCGACCTGGACTACCTGCTGGGCGAGCTCATCTCCGAGCTGGGCGCCGGCCACTCGTACGTGCGCGGCTCCATGGAGGCGCCGCGGGCCGAGCGCGTGGGCGTGGGCCTGCTGGGCTGCGACTTCCGCCGCGACGGCGACCGCTACCGCCTGGTCAACATCCTCACGGAGCGCGACTGGAACTCCGACGACGCCACGCCCCTGGCCGCCCCCGGCCTGGACGTGAACGAGGGCGACCTGCTGCTGGCCGTGGACGGCGTGGAGCTGACCGCGGACGTCAACCCGTACAGCCTCTTCGAGGGCAAGACCGGCCGTCAGGTGACCCTGACGGTGGCCGGCGGCAAGGACGAGGAGCGCCGCGACGTGACCGTGGAGCCCGTCCGCAACGACCTGGGCCTGCGCTACACCGCCTGGGTGGAAGGCAACCGGCGGCTGGTGGCGGAGATGTCGGACGGGAAGTTCGGCTACTTCCACCTGCCCAACACGGCGGTGGCCGGCGTGCAGGCCTTCGCCAAGGGCTACTATCCGCAGACGCGGATGGAGGGCCTGGTCATCGACGAGCGCTACAACGCGGGCGGGTTCATCCCCGACTTCCTCATGGCCGTCCTCAAGGGCGAGTTCCTCAACATGTGGAAGCCCCGCTACGGCCAGAACTGGCGCACGCCGGGCAACGCCTTCAACGGACCCATGGTCATGGTCAGCAACTCCCACGCGGGCTCCGGCGGCGACGCCCTGCCCTACTACTTCCAGCGCTACAAGCTGGGCAAGGTGGTGGGCACGCGGACCTGGGGCGGCCTGATCGGCATCAGCACGGGCATCCCCCTGATGGACGGCGGCAGCGTGACCTTCCCCGAGTTCGGCCTCTACAACCTGGAAGGCGAGTGGGACGTGGAGAACCACGGCGTGGATCCGGACATCGTGGTGGACAACCTGCCGCACCTGGTGCGCCAGGGCCGCGATCCGCAGCTGGAGCGGGCCGTGGAGGTGCTGCTCCAGGAGGTGCGCGACCGCAAGGAGCTGCCCGACGCGCCGCGCTTCCCGCGCGACCGCTAGGCGCCGGCCGCAACCTGGACGATGCCGCGAAGGGGGCCCCACGGGGCCCCCTTCTGCGTTCCGGGCCGCAGGGCTCAGGTGTCCAGATCACGCCCACCGGTGGCCGGATTCTCCCCTCCGGGGAACCCGGGGCGCCGGAGTACGGCCTCCCCGGCCCGATGCTCATCGTGTTGCGGGACAACGGGATGGAGAACATGCGGCAGCCTCCGCGTCGTCGCGCCGGTGGTCCGGTTCCTGCAGAGGGACGCTCGACACCGGAACGACCCCTGCTGGAGGAGCCCCATGTTCATCGCGGAGAAGCGCACGCCGACGCCCGTCTCGATCATCATCCCGGTCTACGACCGGCTGGACCTCACGCGTCAGTGCCTGGCGTCGGTCTTCAAGCATACGCCGCCGGACGCCGCGGAGATCATCGTGGTGGACAACGGATCCACGGACGGGACCGCCGAGGAGCTGCGCGAGCTGATGGACGACGGCCGCATCCGCGCCGTCTTCCACGACGGCAACCTGGGCTTCGCCCGCGCCTGCAACGCCGGCGCCGCGGCGGCCTCGCACCCTTATCTGCTGTTCCTGAACAACGACACCGAGGTCACCCCCCACTGGCTGGAGCCCCTGACGCGCGTGCTGGACCTGGATCCCGCCGTGGGCGCCGCCGGCTCCAAGCTCCTGTTCCCCGACGGCAGCATCCAGCACGCCGGCGTGGCCCTGACGGTGAAGGAGCTGCAGCACGGCCGCTTCCTGGCCGGCGAGCACCTGTGCTACCGCAAGGCGTCGGATTTCGGCCCCGCCAACCACCCCCAGCACATGCGCGGCCTCACCGCCGCCTGCCTGCTGGTCCGCGCGGAGGCCTTCGCGGCCGCGGGCGGCTTCCATGAGGGCTACTGGAACGGCAACGAGGATCTGGACCTCTGCCTGACCCTGGGCGCCGCAGGCTGGGGCCTGGTCTACCAGCCCGAGAGCACGGTGGTGCACTACGAGTCCCAGAGCGGCGAGGAGCGCTGGCGCCGCGTGGACGCCAACGTGTCGCTGCTGCAGTCGCGGTGGTTGGACCGCGTGGAGCCCGACTACTTCCAGGATGCGGACGGCCGCTTCACCCCGGCCCCCACCTTCTCCATCCGCACCTACGCCCAGCCGCGGCTGAGCTTCCCGGACGCGCGGCCGCGCGCGGAGAAGCCCGCGGCCTCCGTGGTGGTGCTCACCCACAACGCCCTGGAGTACACGCGGCGCTGCGTGGATTCGCTGCTGCGGCACACCGACCCGCGTCACGAGCTGATCTTCGTGGACAACGGCTCCACGGACGGGACGCCGGGCTACCTGCGCGCCCTCTGCGCGGAGCACGCGCACTGCTACGGCATCTACAACGCCGAGAACCGCGGCTTCGCGGCCGGCAACAACCAGGGCCTGGCGTTCGCGCGCGGCGAGGCCGTGGTGCTGCTCAACAGCGACACCGTGGTCACCGAGGACTGGCTGGAGATCCTGCTGCAGGCCGTGGCGGACCATCCCCAGGCCGGTCTCGTGGGCGCCGTGAGCAACAGCATCGCCGGCAGCCAGAAGCTGCCCAAGGTGGGCTACGACCAGGACACGCTGCGCGACCTGGACCTCTTCGCGCGCATGCACCGCGAGGCCACCCGCGGCAACGACGAGCTGGTCATGTGGCTGACCGGGTTCTGCCTGCTCATCACGCGCGACCTGATCTCGCGCATCGGCGGTCTGGACGAGCGCTTCGGGCGCGGCAACTTCGAGGACAACGACTACTGCCTGCGCGCCTTCCTGGCCGGCTCCCAGGCCCTGATCGCCACCGACTGCTTCGTGCACCACTTCGGCAGCCGCAGCTTCGACGCCGCGGGCGTGGACTACGACGCCGAGCTGGAGGCCAAGTGGAACGTGTTCAAGGCCAAGTGGAGCATCCCCGCCGACACGCCCTACGGCGGCCGCTTCGATCTGGAGCGCATCCTGGCCGAGGGGTTCGATCCGGTGCTGCACTTCCATCCGCTGCCCACGGCCGCGGGCGTGCAGACCATCGCGCCGGCCGCGTCGGAGAGCCGGCTGGTGCTGGAGCGCGGGGAGCGCGCCTTCGCGGCCGGCCGTCTTGCCGACGCCGAGCATCTCTTCCGCTGGGTGCTGATGTGGGACGAGGCCCACGCCCGCGCCGCCAACGATCTGGCCGTGGCCGTGTGGCGCCAGGGCCGCGGCGCCGAGGCCGAGGCCATCCTGCGCGGCGTGCTGGAGCGCGATCCCGACAACGCCGACGCCGCCTGGAACCTGCAGGAGATGCGCAAGGCCGCGCGCCTCGCCGTTCCCCAGCCCGACACGGTGGTGGCGCCCGAGCCCGTGGACGCCCCCGTGGAGGTCTAGTCTTCCCGCGAAGCCGGGGCCGTGGCAAAGGCCCCGCAGGACACGACGAAGCCCCCGGCGGCGGCCGGGGGCTCGCGTGCGTCCGGAAGGAACCCGCGGCCTAGAAGTCCGCGCTGCGCGGGGCCCGCGGGAAGGGGATCACGTCGCGGATGTTGGCGATGCCCGTGGCGTACATGATGGCCCGCTCGAAGCCCAGCCCGAAGCCCGCGTGGGGCACGGTGCCGTACTTCCGCAGGTCGCGGTACCACCAGTAGGGCTCGGGCTCCAGGCCCGCCTGGGCCAGGGCCGCGTCCAGCACGTCCAGGCGCTCCTCGCGCTGGCTGCCGCCGATGATCTCGCCGATGCCCGGAGCCAGCACGTCCATGGCCGCCACGGTCTTCCCGTCGGCGTTGCGGCGCATGTAGAAGGCCTTGATCTCCTTGGGGTAGTCGATGACCGTCACCGGGGCCTGCACGTGGCTCTCGGTGAGCCAGCGCTCGTGCTCCGACTGCAGGTCCATGCCCCAGCGGACCGGGAACTCGAACCGGGCGTCGGCCTTCTCCAGGGCCGCCACGGCCTCCGTGTAGGTCATGACGCGGAACTCGCTGGCCACCAGCTTCTCCAGCCGTTCCGCCACGCCCTTCTGCACGTGCTGGTCGAAGAAGGCCAGGTCGTCGGCGCGCTCGTCCAGCACGGCGCGGAACAGGTAGCGCAGGTAGTCGGCGGCCAGGGCGGCGTCGTCCTGCAGGTCCGCGAAGGCGATCTCCGGCTCGATCATCCAGAACTCGGAGAGGTGGCGCGAGGTGTTGCTGTTCTCCGCGCGGAACGTGGGTCCGAAGGTGTACACGTTGCCCAGGGCGCAGCAGTGGGTCTCCACCGAGAGCTGGCCCGACACGGTCAGGAAGGCCTCGCGGCCGAAGAAGTCCTGGTCGTAGTCCACGCCGCCCTCGGGCGTGCGCGGCAGGTTCACCAGGTCCAGGGTGGACACGCGGAAGAGCTCGCCGGCGCCTTCGCAGTCGCTGGCGGTGATGATGGGCGTGTGGATCCAGAGGAAGCCGCGCTCGTGGAAGAAGCGGTGCGTGGCCTGGGCCAGGCAGTTCCGCACGCGCGAGACGGCGCCGAAGGTGTTGGTGCGGGGGCGCAGGTGCGCCATCTCGCGCAGGTACTCCATGCTGTGGCGCTTGGGCTGCATGGGGTAGGTGTCCGGGTTCTCAACCCAGCCCACGACCTCCACGGATCCGGCCTTGAGCTCCACGCTCTGGCCCTTGCCCTGGCTCGCCACCAGCTCGCCGCGGCAGACAACCGAGCAGCCGGTGGTCAGGCGCAGGATCTCTTCCGCGTAGTTGGGCAGGTCGGCGGCGGCCACCACCTGGAGGGGGTCGAAGCAGGAGCCGTCGTGGACCTGCAGGAAGCTCAGGCCGGCCTTGGAATCGCGGCGGGACCGGATCCAGCCGCGGACCTCCACCGTGCTGCCGACCGGCAAGGAGCCGTCCAGCAGGCGGGCGATGCGCTCGTGCGCCATGGCGTCACACCTCGGAATTCGGGTGGCGGGAACTGCGAGCGGACATGATGGCCGATCCCCGCCGCGAGCGCAAGGGGGCCGGGCCTAGGAATACCCCAGCAGCCGCCCGCCCTGGTAGACCAGGAAGCTCAGCAGCCAGGCGCCGCCGGTGAGGTAGAAGAGCATGAAGAGGGTCCAGCCCCAGCTGCCGGTCTCGCGGCGCGTGACCGCCAGGGTGCTCATGCACTGCATGGCCACCATGAAGAAGGCCATGAGGCTGAGGCCCGTCAACGGGGTCCAGAGGCGGGTGCCGTCGGCGCGGCGGTCCTGGGCCATGGCCTGGCCCAGGTCGGCGTCCAGGGCGGCCTCATCGTCGCCCACGCCGTAGGCCACGCCCATGGTGCTGACGAAGACCTCGCGGGCGGCGAACGACCCGATCAGGCCGATGCCGATCTTCCAGTCGAACCCCAGCGGCTCGATGGCCGGCTCGATCATGGCTCCCAGCCGCCCCGCGTAGCTGTGGCGCAGGGCCGTGGCGGCATCGGCCTGGGGATCGCCCGTGTCCACCACGTGACGGGGGAAGCTGAGCAGGGCCCAGAGCACCACCGTGATCACCAGGATGATGGTGCCTGCGGTGCTCAGGAAGGCGGCGGCGCGGTCGCGCAGGGTCAGCAGGATGCTGCGCGGGTCCGGCATGCGGTAAGGCGGCAGCTCGATGAGCAGGGGCCGCGGTCGTCCCTTGAGCACCGTGCGGCTGAGCAGGCCCGCCGATGCGAGGGTGAGGCCCGTGCTGGCCAGGTAGATGCCCAGCAGCACCAGGGTGCCCGTGCGGAAGGGGCCGGTGGTCAGGGCCGGCGGGAAGACCAGGGCGATGATCATGGTGTAGACCGGCAGCCTCGCCGAGCAGGAGATCAACGGCAGGGCCATGATGGTGACCAGGCGGTCGCGACGGTCGTCGATGGTGCGGGTGGCCATGATGCCCGGCACCGCGCAGGCGAAGCCGCTGAGCATGGGCACGAAGGCGTTGCCGTGCAGCCCCAGCCGCCGCATGAAGCGGTCCAGCAGGAAGGCCGTACGCGACATGTAGCCCGACCCCTCCAGCAGCGTGATGAACAGGAAGAGGAAGAGGATCTGGGGCAGGAAGACCAGCACGCCCCCCACGCCGGCGATGATGCCGTCCACCAGGAGGTCGCGGCCCAGGCCCGGCGGCAGGGTGGCGGACACCCAGCCCGCCAGACCGGCGAACATGCCCTCGATGGCGCCCATCACCGGCTCCGACCAGGCGAAGAGCGCCTGGAAGATCACCGTCATCACGCCCAGGAAGATGAGCGAGCCCCAGAGGGGGTGGGTCAGCAGGCCGTCGATGCGCTCGGTGCGGTGGCTGGGGCGTTCCTCGCGGCGCACCAGGCGCGGCGCCAGGTCGTCGATCACGCGCCAGCGGGGCACGATGGTCTCGTGATCCAGGTCCAGGCCGTCCTGGTCGCGCAGGCGGTCCCGCGCGGCGAGGGTGGCCTCGCGCAGGCGCGGTCGCACGGCGATCTCGCTGCGGCGGTGCAGGCTGCTGATGAGCCAGAGGGCGAAGGCGCGGCGCGCCTGATCCGAGGCGAGCTCGAAGCGCACCTCCTCGTCCACCAGGGCGGCCAGGGCGTCCAGCTCGCGGGACAGGGCCGGGCTCGGGGTCCAGAGCCAGGGGCGGCGGCCGCGGTCCGGGCGGTCCAGCAGATCGTCCAGCTCCTTCTTGAGCAGCTCGATGCCCTGCTTGCGCCGCGCCACCACGCCCACCACCGGCACGCCGAAGGCCGAGCGCAGCAGGTCGAAGTTGATGTCCAGGCCGTCGTCGCGGGCGGCGTCCAGCATGTTGACCACGGCGATGACCGGCAGGTCCGCCTCCATGACCTGCAGCAGCAGGTAGAGGTTGCGCTCCAGGGCGGTGGCGTCCAGCACCACGATCACGGCGTCGGGCCGCGGCATGCCGCGGCGGCCCAGCAGCGCGTTGATGGCCACCTCCTCGTCCGGCGAGCGGGCGTTCAGCGAGTAGCTGCCCGGCACGTCCACCAGATCCACGCGGCCGTTGCGCTCCAGCTCCAGACGGCCGTGGCGCTCGGCCACGGTGATGCCGGGATGGTTGCCGGTGCGCGCCGTGGCGCCGGTGAGGGCGTTGAAGAGGGTGGTCTTGCCCGAGTTGGGGTTGCCGGCGACGGCCACGGTCAGGGTGCGGGTGCTGGCGCCGGAAGGGGGCATGACGGCGTGTCCGGGGTCTCGGGTCAGAGGACGCGGCAGCGGATGCCGGCGGCGTCCCGCTTGCAGAGGGAGATGCGCGTGCTGCGCACCATGATCTGGATGGGGTCGCCCAGGGGCGCCACGCGCACCACGGAGAGCCGCACGCCGGGGGTGAGGCCCATCTCCATCAGGCGCGAGCGCAGCTCGAGGCCGGACTCGATGGCGACGAGTTCGGCGTCGTGGCCCTTCTGGATCTGGTCCAAGGTCATCGGCGTGGCTCCCGTTTCTCGGTGTGCCTAGAATCGTGAGACCAGCATAACATAATCATCCCGCCCGCGGTTGTCCCGGGATTTTTCCGCCGCCGATTTCGCTGGACAGGACCACCCGGCCTGCCCAGGATCGCCCCATGGCCAGACCTTCCATCTCCCTCTGCATGATCGTGCGCGACGAGGCCGCCATGGTGCCCGGCTTCCTGGCCGCGGCCGCCGGCGCATGGGACGAGCTGTGCGTGGTGGACACGGGCTCCACCGACGGCACGCCAGCCCTGCTGGAAGCCGCGGGCGCCCGCGTGACCCGCCGGGAGTGGGATCACGATTTCGCTGCGGCGCGCAACGCCTCCCTGGATCTGGCCCGGGGCGAGTGGATCCTCTTCCTGGACGCCGACGAGCGCGTGACCCCCGCCCTGCGCGACGGCCTGCGCGCCGCCGCGGCGGACCCCGCCCTGGGCGCCGCCACCGTGGTGCTGCGCGACGACCTGCCCGGCGGCCTGCGCCGCGAGACCCGCCTTCTGCGCCTGTTCCGCAACGACCCGCGCGTACGCTTCCGCCACCGCATCCACGAGGACGTGACCGAGGCCGTGGCCGACGCCCTGGAGCGCACGGGCCGCTCGCTGACGCACCTGGACGGCGTGCTGGAGCACCTGGGCTACAGGCCCGACGTGGCCGCCCGGCGCGACAAGAAGGCCCGCGACCTGGCCCTGCTGCGGCGCTGCCTGGCCGACGATCCCGACGACTGGTACAGCGCCCACAAGATGCTGGAGCTGGCCCGCTTCTGGCACGACGCGACGCTGGCCCGGCGCCTGGCCGACGAGTTCCTGCCCCGTCTGGAGGCCGCGCCCCGCGCTCTGGCCCGTCTGCGCCAGGGCGGCGAACTGGCCGTGGCCCTGGCCGACGCCCACGATCTGCGGGGAGCGGAGCGTGGCGCGTGGCTGAGGGCGTGGCGCGATCGGGTCCCCCCGTCGCCGCCGCTGCTGCTGGAGCTGGGCCTGGTGTCGGAACAGGCCGGCGACGCCGCCACGGCCGCGGCCCGCTACGCCGAGGCGGTGGCCGCCGCCGAAGCCGACGGACCGCCGGCCGCCACGGTGCGCCCACGCCTGGCCCTGGCCCGCGCCGCCGCCATCGCCGGCGATCTGGCCGCGGCCCTGGACCACGTCCACGCCGCTCTGGCGGCGAGCCCTCGGGACCCCGAGGCGCTGACCGCCCTGCTGGGATTCGCCGCCGCCGGCGGCGATCCCGAACGCGAACGCAGCTTCTACCGCAACGAGTACGGTGACTCCCCCGCCTGGCGCCGCGCCCTGGGCGAGGACGCCCTGCGCCGCGGCCGCTGGTCCGAGGCCGTGGAGCACCTGGCCGCGGCCGCCGGCGACCCTCCCGCGGGCGAGGCCGCGGATCTGCTGGCCCGCGCCCGTCTGGGCGCCCGCGACCGCGCCGGCGCCCGCGCCCTGGCCGCCCGCCTGCTGCCGGACCTGCCCCGCGCCGCCCTGGGCGTGCTGGTCTGCGACCTGATCGACGGCCGCGACCTGGACCTGGACGTGGACATCGATCAGGAGACCGCCGACGACGCCCTGCGCGACTGGCTGGACGTGCTCTGGCGCAGCGGCGACACCGCCGCCATGACCGCCCTGCTGGACCGCCTGGGCCTGGTGGCCGACGTCTTCCCCTGGCTGCCCGACCACCTGCGCCGCCTCACCGACCGCCTGGTGGGCCGCTGACCCACCGCCTGGCACGCCCGTTGCAATCCTCGGGACGGACCCATCCCGTTCGCGAGGAAGTGCTTGGCATGCAACACGTTTTCCTGATCTGCTCCGAGCGGTCCGGCTCGAATCTGATCACCCGTCTGTTCGACGCCCATCCGCGCGTGTGCGGCCCCCCGCCCACCCACCTGGTGCGCCTGCTGGCCGGCCACGCCGACCGCTGGGGCGATCTCCACCATGACGACGCCTGGGAGCGCCTGCTGACCGCCGCCGTGGACCTGCTGGACACCGCCCTGGTGCCCGGCCGCGTGGAGTGGACCCGCGACGCCCTGCGCCGCGCCGTGCCCGTGCGCACCCTGGCCTCCCTTGTCCGCACGGTGCTGGAGGCCGAGGCCCGCGCCCACGGCGCCGACGTGCTGCTGACCAAGGAGAACCGCCTGCACCGCGTGCTGCCCTTCGTGCTGCACGCCTTCCCCGAGGCACGCTTCCTGGCCCTGGTGCGCGACCCCCGCGACATGGCCCTCTCCTGGTCCCGCAGCGCCGTGCTGCGCGGCGACGTGGCGCGCGCCGCGCGGGTGTGGCGCGAGGACCAGGAAGCGCTGCTGGCCCTCATGGGCCAGATGCCCCGCGCCATCCACCTGCTGACCTACGAGGCCCTCACGGCCGATCCGGCCGCGGTGCTTGCCGACGCCTGCGTCTTCCTGGGCCTGGAGCCCGACGCCGCCATGCTGGACTTCCACCGCGGCGCCGCCGCCCGCGGCGCCGCCGCCGGCAGCTCCGCCTGGCGCAACCTGGCGCGGCCGATCCTGGCCGACAACACGGGCAAGTGGCGCACGGATCTGGACGCGGATCAGATCGCCTTCGTGGAACATGCCTGCGGTCCCGTCATGGAAGCCTACGGCTACGCGCCGGAGCGCACGCCTCCCGCTGATGCCGAAGCCCTGACGGCGCGCATGACCGCCCGCGAGCGGCACGACAAGCCCGAGTACGCCGACGTGCCCGCGGCCGAACGCGCCCTGCGCGCGCGCCGCGCCGCCGTGGAGCGCCGCCTCGCCGATCTGCCCCTGCCCCCGGTCCTGACGCCCCTCGCCGCCCCCGCGGCGGGCGGGCGCTGAGGAGGCGCCGTGGACGTGGACGGGCGCCGGCCGGAGCATCGCCGGAACGACGAGCTGGAGGCCGTGCTGGCCGAGCTGGCCCGGGACCTGGAGCCCGCGGCCCGCGACGCCGTGGCGCGCCACGCCACGCCGCGCCTGCCCCTGGTGCTCATCGTGGGCTGCCCCCGCGCCGGCACCACCCTGGCCTACCAGTGGCTGGCCGCCGGAGGCGGCTTCGCCTACCCCAGCAACCTGACGGCGCGGTTCCCGTCGGCGCCGTGGATCGGCGCGCGCGTGGAGAGGCTGCTGGCCGACCCGGCCTGCGCCCACGGCGAGGAGATGGCCTGCGGCGACCTCAACCCCACGCCCTACCGGTCGCGCCTGGGCAAGACGCGCGGCCCCGCCGCCCCCCACGAGTTCTGGTACTTCTGGCGGCGCCACCTGCCCGCCGGGGAGACCCACGCCCTGGACGCGGCGCAGCTCGCCCACGTGGACGTGCCGCGGCTGCGCGCCGAGCTGGCCGCCTGGGAGGACGTGCGGCGGCGGCCGCTGCTGCTCAAGGCCATGATCCTCAACTGGAACCTGCCGTGGCTGGCGCAGACCCTGCCCACCGCGGTGATGCTGCACGTGCGCCGCGACGACGCGGAGACGGCCCGTTCCCTGCTCGCCGCCCGCCGCGCCTTCAGCGGCGACGAGAGCCGCTGGTACTCCTTCCGTCCGCCGGCGTGGACCCGCCTGCGCGGTCTGGACCCGGTGGCCCAGGTGGCCGGCCAGGCCCTGCACACGCGCCTCGATGTGGAAGACGGCCTGGCCCGGATCCCCGCCGGCCGCCGCCTGACCGTGGACTACGACGAGCTCTGCGACGCGCCGGAGCGGGCCTACGCCCGTCTGCGCTCCCAGCTCGCCCCCCTGGGCGCCCTGCTGCCGGACTACGCCGGACCCCGCTGCTTCCCCCGCCCCGTCCGCGCTCCCGAACCGTCCCTGGACGACGCGCTGGCGCGCGCCCTCCACGCGGAGCGCGACGCCTTGATTCCCACCGTCTGACGCAGAAGAGAGCCTAGCTCGGCGACGGGATGGCCTCGGCCGCCTGCAGCCGCGCGCGGCGCGCCGCCGTGGTCTGGCCGGCGGCCTCCAGCATGTCCGCCAGCAGGGCGGCCAGGGAGGGGCGCGCCAGGGCGTCGTGGGCGTAGGCCAGGCCCAGCAGGGCCTGCCCCGGGCGTCCGGCCGCCCAGGCTGCGCGCGCCAACGCCAGGCGCGGCTCCGTCTCCAGGGGCGCCAGGCGCGCGGCGCGGCGGGCGCACGTCTCGGCTTCCGCGGCGGCGCCGGCGGCCAGATGGCGCTGCGCCTCCCGCAGCGCGACGGCCGGGCATTCCACCGCCACGCCGCCGCCGCGCTGGGCGGCGGCCCGGTCCAGGCCCGTGGCGCGGGCGTCCTCGCGCAGGAGATCCCAGGCCGCCACGGCTTCGGCGCGGAAGGCGGGGTCGCGGCTCACCTGCTCGGCGTGGGTGCGGAAGTCGCTCAGCGGACGGGCCGCCACCACCGCGTCGCCGCGCGAGAGCAGGGCGGTCCACACGCTCATGTCGCCGTTGCGCAGAGCGGGCCGGCCCCAGTAGCTCATCAGGTGCGGGCGGGCGCCCTCCAGGTCGGCCTTGCGGAAGAGCACGGTGGTGGGCTCGCCGATGCGGTTGCAGCCCGACGCCAGCACGGCGCCGATGAGGTCCTCCCCCGCCAGCACCGTGTCGCGCGCGGCAAGGGGTTCGGTGTGGGGCTCGGCGGGCAGCACGTTCCCCGCCGCGTCGATGAGCCGGCGCGCGGAGGTGGCCAGCGTGGCGCCGGGCACGTCGCGCAGCAGGCGCGCCAGGGAGGTGACGCAGTCGGGGGCGAGCACGTCGTCGTCGTTGAGGAACTTCACGTAGTCGCCCCAGGCCTCGCGGAAGCCCTTCAGGTAGTTGGCGCGGCCGCCCAGGGTGCCGGGATTGCGCAGGTAGCGCACCTTGTGGCGCATGCCGGCGAAGCCGTCCACGATGGTCTTGATGCGGTCGTCCGGGGAGTCGTCGCAGACCAGGATCTCCAGACGCGGGTAGTCCTGGTCCAGGGCGCTGGCCAGGGCCTCGCGGAAGTGCGCGGCCTTGTAGGCCGGAATGACGATGGAGACCAGCGGGCACGGCGGCTCCGCATGGGCCGGCACGCGGCGGCGGCGCAGCGGCGCCATGGGCGCGGCGGCGGCCACGGCCTCGCCCAGGGGCGTACGCTCGAAGCCGCAGGTCCAGGCCAGGTCGTCGGCGCTCCAGGCGGCGGGGCCGACGGGGGCGGCCTCGGTCCATTCCAGCACGCCGCCCGGTCGCAGCAGGCGACGGGCCAGGCGCAGCAGGCGGCCGGCGTCGGCCGCGGGGAAGGCCGCGGGATCGGCGTCCAGGCGCACGCGCTCCAGGGCGCCGCCCGGGAAGGGCAGCGCCACGGCGGGGTCCAGCAGCGCCTGCAGGCCGCAGCCGCTCTCGAGCCGGGCCAGCACGTGGCCGGCGCGTCGCAGAGGGATGATGCGGAAGGTGGCGGGGATCATGAGGCTCCTCCGGCGCCCGCGTCGATCCTGGCCGCCAGGGCCGGGCCCCCGGCCACGGCCCGCTGCAGGATCTCGCCGCAGAGCGCGATGTCGGCCGGCGTGGTGCGGGTGCCGTTGGGCAGCACCAGCACGCGCTCGGCCAGGGTCTCGGTGACGGGCAGCCGCCAGCCGCCCGCGGGGGGCGTGGAGCGGTACGGCTCCATGCGGTGGCAGCCCGGGAAGAAGTAGCGGCGCGCCAGGGCGTTCTCGGCCCGCAGCACGGCCAGCAGGTGGTCGCGGCTCAGCGGGCACTCCGGCTCCACCACCGCCACCACGTAGTGATGGTTGCGGGCGTCGGACGTGATCTCGTCGAGCAGCGTCACGCCGGGCAGGGGCGCCAGGGCCACGCGCCAGGCCTCGCGGTTGCGTCGGTTCGCGGCGATCCAGCCGTCCAGATGGTCCAGCGACGCCAGCCCCATGGCCGCCGACAGCTCGCTCATCTTGCCGTTGATGCCCAGGGCCTCCACCTGATCCAGCCCCGTGAAGCCGAAGTTGGCCATGAGCCGCACGCGCTCGGCGAGCCGCGGATCCCGAGTGGCGATGGCGCCGCCCTCGGCGGTGCCCAGCACCTTGGTGGCGTGGAAGCTGAGGACGGTGAGGTCGCCCAGGGAACCGATGCCTCGGCCCGCGTGGGTGGCGCCCAGGGCGTGGGCGGCGTCGTACATCAGGCGCAGGCCGTGGCGGTCGGCCAGGGCGCGCAGCTCCGCGTGCGGCGCGGGCCGGCCCCAGAGGTGGACCGCCAGGATGCCCGTGGTGGCGGGGGTGATGCGCCGAGCGGCGTCGGCCGGGTCGATCTGATGGGTGACCGGATCCACGTCGCAGAACACGGGCTCGATGCCCTGCCAGCGCAGGGCGTGGGCCGTGGCCACGAAGGTGTACGCGGGCACCAGCACCTCGCCCGCCAGGCCCAGGGCGCGCGCCCCCAGCTCCAGGGCGATGGTGCCGTTGCACAGGGCCACCACGTGCTCCGCGCCGGTCAGCGGCCGCAGCTTCTCTTCGAACTCGCGCACGCAGGGACCGCGGTTGGTCAGGCGGCCCGAGTCCAGCACCTGCTCCAGGCGGCGGAAGAAGGCGGCGCGGTCGCCCAGATTGGGCGCGCCCACGTGCAGGGGATCGGCGAAGGCCGGCTCCGCGCCCAGGACCGCGAGACGGGGCAGGGTGTCAGTGCGCATGGACGGGCTCCTGGAGCGGGTGGGGGTCGCGGTAGGCGGGGAAGTAGCCGGACGCCTCGGTGCCGGTGCGGGCCACGGCGGCGGCGTAGGCCGCGCGGTCCAGCACCGCGCCCCCCAGCCAGGCCTGGCGCGTGCCGGTGGCCCAGCCGGCCTTCCAGCGGGTGAGGCCGTCGCGGGCGTCGTGGCGCAGGCCGGCGCCGGAGCCCAGCAGGGCCACGGCGCGGCCCTCGGCGCGGCCCAGTTCCAGGGCGCGGGCCATGAGCGCGTGGGAGGCGCCGGCGCGGTAGCCGGCCTCGGCGTAGGCGGCCAGGTGGTAGTCCTGGCGGTCGTGGTCCAGGAACCAGAGCTGATAGCCGACGGTGATCCCGCCCATGACCGCGCGCAGCAGGCGCACGCCGGGCAGGGCGAGCTGGCGCGCGAAGGCCGCGCGCGAGAAGCGGGCCGCCCCGAGGATGCGGTGCCGGACGATGAGGCCGTCGTACAGACGGCACCAGGCGTCCAGGTGGGCCGACGGATCCGCCACCGTCTCCACCTCCCCCGCGCGCGCGAAGCGGCGCACGTGGCGGCGGTGGTGGGCGTCGCCGAAGGGGGCGACGCCGTGCAGATCGGTCACGAAGTGGTCCTTGAAGGGTCGCGCCACGTCCGGACAGGCGGCGCGGACGGCCGCGGGCGCGTCCGGCGCCAGGGGGTCGGCCACCAGGGTCAGGCTCACGGCGCCGGCGGCGCGCAGGGCGGCGGCGTCGTCCGGCAGGCCGGACCAGTGGGCGCAGCGGGTCAGGGGGTAGCAGCCCACGGCGTCCCAGCCGCCGGCCGGCACGTCACGGCGCAGGACCCACCCCTGCCCGGCTTCCAGCCGCAGCGGTGTCCCGATATCTTGCAGCGAGGCCGCGTAGTCCGCGTGGCCGTAGGCCAAGACCATCCAACTCCTTGCCGGGCAACGGATTCCATGCGGCGCCGCCCGGAGCGCGGCGCCGTCCGCATGCGCAACCGCAAGGATCGGACCAGCGCGCTCCTGGTCCCGCGGCGGAAGATCGGGTAGACTCCGTCCTCCACCCCGACCCGCGAAGGAGACCCCATGGCCATCTTGAAATGGACCCTGATCGTGATCCTGGGCCTGATCGTGCTGCTGCTCGTGGGCGGCCTGTTCCTGCCCAAGACCTTCCACCTGGAGCGCTCCGTGGACATCCAGGCCCCCGCGGCCACGGTCCACGCCCTGGTGGGCGATCTGCGCGCCTGGGACCAGTGGACGCCGTGGCTGGAGGAGGATCCCACCATCGTGACCACCTTCGGGGCACGCACCACCGGCGTGGGCGCCTCGCAGACCTGGGTGGGAGACAGCGGCGACGGCGAGCTGACCTTCACGGCCAGCGATCCCCAGCGCGGCGTGGAGTACGCCATGGCGTTCGACGGCGGCAAGTACCCCAGCAACGGCGCCCTGCGCTACGAGCCCCTGCCCGACGGCACGCGCGTGACCTGGGTGATGGACGGCGAGAGCAACGGCATCGTGGGCCGCTGGTTCGGGCTGTTCATGGACGGCATGGTGGGCCCCATGTTCGAGAACGGCCTCACCAAGCTGAAGGCCACGGCCGAAGCCGCCTCCTGACCGAAGCCGGCATGACGGAAACGAGGCCCCCGCCGGACGGCGGGGGCCTCGTCGCGTCGGGAGCGTCGTACGCTCAGGCCAGGGCGCGCAGCTTGCGCTCGGCCTTGAGGAACTCGCGGTAGTTGGCCGCGCGTCCGATGCGCTCCGTGGTCACCGGCTTGCGCACGTCCTCGTAGGCGTACATGTGGAACGTGGGATCCGAGTTGTGGCGCAGGCAGCGCTCGTTCCACTCCAGGCCGCAGTAGTCCAGCACCTCGGCCAGGGTGGACTCGGGGAAGTTCACCAGGCGCTCGTAGCGCAGGCGGAACACGTCGCGGCCCTCCACCTCCTCCAGGTAGCGGTCGTAGGCGGCGTTGAGGTCGTCCCAGTGGTAGCTCCAGGGCAGGTTGCCCTGGAAGTTGCGGAACCAGCAGGAGATGAGGGTGTCGTCGCGGTCGCGCCGCATGTCGATGATGCGCGCGTCCGGGAACGTGCCCTGGATCAGGTCCAGGTAGCGGAAGTTCATGGGGTACTTGTCCACGGTCCGCTTCTGGTGGCTCATGAGGTAGGCGGCGCCGATGTTGGCGATGCGCTCGCCCGCCTCGAGCTGGTTGGCGATGAACTCGAAGAACAGCGACTCGCCCCGCGACGCCAACGCCGGGTGCTGGGCCAGCATGCGCTCCAGCAGCGTGGTGCCCGAGCGCGGCATGCCGATGATGAACACGGGCGACTCGCGACGGTTCTCGGGCTCCACCGCGGCGCGCATGGCCGGGAAGGGCTCGGGATCGCGCTGGCCCTTCATGGCGTTGGCCTCCTCGGCCGTGCGCCAGGCGTCGGCATAGCGGCCGGCGCGGTCGTAGAGGTGGATGAGCTCGAAGCGGGCGTCCACGTCGTCCCAGGCCTCCAGGGCCGGGATGGCGTCCGCGGCCAGCCCCAGCTGCCGGGCGATGCGCGCCTGCACGCGGGCCTGCTCGGAACTGGGCTCCGCCTGGCGGATTTCCTGCCAGGCCTTCTCCAGCCGGCCCGTCCATTCGTACAGCAGACCCAGCCAGTAGTGGTCGCGCGCCCGCAGGAAGGCGGTCTCGGCCTCCGGCCATTCCTCGCGGTTGAAGTGGACGATGCCCACGTTCCGCCAGACGAGCCGGGAGTCCTGGAAGTCCAGGGCCCGCCGGTAGAGGGCCAGAGCGCGATCCTGGTGGGACCGGCTGCGGGGCTGTTCCTCGAGCAGGGCGTTGGCCTTGGCCAACAGCTTGCGCGCCTCGGTCATGGTGGGCCATTCAGGCGGGAACATCGGACATCCCTTCGTTCAGACCCGCACCGGCGGGTGATCGGTTTCTGGTCGTCGCGGCCGGGAGGAGCGGAGACCGTGACATCGAAATCCTGTCTAGCCAACAGGTTCCGCCGCCGGACAGGGATCGGCACGTTCCCATCCTCCCGGCCGAGCGCCAGACAAGCACATCCCGTGCCCATCAGGGGCATGCATGTTATCTTGGGCGCCCACCCCAAGACGGAGGCCGTCATGACCCAGCGCCTGAGCGACCGCTACGCCCGCATCGCCGACCAGCTCGCCGAGCTGTTCCGCAAGACCCAGGACCCCACCGCGCGCATGGCCACCGCCGCGGCGCTCCTGCACCACAAGCAGCCCCACTATTTCTGGACGGGGTTCTACCGCGTGCTGGACGGCGCCCTGGTGGTGGGACCGTACCAGGGGCCGCTGGCCTGCTCGGTGCTGCCGGGGCCGGACGGGGTGTGCTGGGCGGTGGTGACGCGCGGGGAGACGGTGATCGTGCCGGACGTGGAGGCGTTCCCTGGGCACGTGGCGTGCGACTCGCGCTCCCGGTCCGAGATCGTGGTGCCGGTGCGGGACGCGGACGGGACGATCGTGGCGGTGCTGGACGTGGACTCCACGGAGCCGGACGCGTTCTCGAACACGGACCGGGAGGGGCTGGAGCGCATCGTCGCCCTGATCCACGCCTGAGGCGCGCTCAGACCGTGAGCCAGGTCGCCCAGAAGAGCAGGTAGCGGTAGAGGAAGATGGACGGGAAGAGCAGGAGCGCCAGCGCCAGCCCCGAGGCCGCCGAGCGCAGCCAGCCGTGACCGAAGACCCGCCGCCAGGCGGGAACCAGCCACAGCATGGCCACCCCCAGCATCAGCAGCGAACCGATGAGCTCCATGCGCGCCGGATCCGGGCCGGCCGCCCGCGGCCCCACCAGCGTGCCGATCAGCAGTCCCGCCAGCCCCAGCAGGATGCTCCCCACCAGCAGGAAATAGGCGTAGAAGTGCAGGCCGAAGACCAGCCGCCCCACGGCCGGCGTGCCGCGCGGCGCGGGGATCAGCGTGCCCAAAGCCATCATCACGGCCAGGGCCATGACCAGCGAGCGGGCCAGGGTGGCGCCCCGGGCGTCGAACGCGGCGGCGTAGGCGGCGGGGTCCACGCCCCGCGCCGCCAAGGTGCGCTCCACCACCGGGGCCACGCCGGCGCTGTATGCCTGGCGGTGGGTGTGGCTGCGCAGGTCGGTGTTGTAGGTGTTGGTGCCCAGGTGCGGCTGCACCAGGAAGTAGAGCACGTTCACGAAGAGGAAGAGGCGCAGGGGAGCCGTGTGGCGCACCCGGCGGCCGGCCAGGTACTCGGTGGTGAGGAAGCCGGGCCGGGTCAGCAGCAGACGCAGGCTGGGCAGCAGGCCGCGCTCCAGGTCCAGGACCGACGTCACGCCGCGTCCCAGGAAACCCAGCAGCGAGAGGTCCCCCGGATCCCGACGCTTCTCTCCGCACGCGGAGCAGAAGGGGCCGGCCAACGACGCTCCGCAGCTCGCGCAGCGCGTTCCGGCCGGCCCCGTCTCCTTGGCCACGGCGGGCCTACTTCCCGTCCACGTCGGTCAGGTAGCGGTAGAAGTCGCCGTCGGTGGAGAGCACCAGCGTGCTCTTGCCGTCGAAGACCTCCGGGTAGCTCTCCAGCGTCTTGAGGAATCCGTAGAAGTCCTGCGTGGCGGCGTTGCGGCCGTAGGCGGCGGCGTAGATCTCGGTGGCCGTGGCGTCGGCGTCGCCCTTGAGCTCCTCCGCCTGGCGGTAGGCCTCCGACTGGATCTCCAGCAGGTCGCGGTCCTTCTCGCCGCGGATGCGCATGGCCTCGCCCTGCCCCTCGGAGCGGAAGCGGTCGGCGATGCGGCGGCGCTCGGCGATCATGCGCTCGTAGACCTTGCGCTGCACCTCGTCCACGTAGTTGATGCGCTTGAACTGCACGTCCAGGATCTCGATGCCCAGATCCGTGGTGCGCTGCTGGGCGTTGTGCAGGATCTCCAGGCGGATCTTCTCGCGGCCGGCCGCGATGGGATCCAGGGTCACCTGCTCCTCGGCCACCAGATCGCCCTGCTCGGGCTCGCGGTTGCTGGTGCGCACCACCTCCACCAGGTCGTAGTTGGCGATGGCGTTGCGCGTCTCGCCGTCCAGGATGTCGTCCAGGCGGGTCTGGGCGCCGCGCTCGTCGCGCAGCCGCTGGAAGTACAGCAGAGGATCGCTGATGCGCCAGCGGGCGTAGGTGTTGACCCAGATGAAGCGCTTGTCGCGCGTGGGCAGCTGGTTGGGGTCGCCGTCCCACTCCAGGAACCGCTTGTCGAAGCGGTGGGCCGTCTGCACCATGGGCAGCTTGAACTTCAGGCCCGGCGTGACCACGGGATCGCCCACGGGCTTGCCGAACTGCGTGATGATGACCTGCTCGGTCTCCTTCACCACGTACACCGAGCTGCTGAGGATCACGAGCACCAGCACGGCCAGGATGATCGATCCGATCTTCATCGCGCCTCACCTCCCCGGGCGGCGCCCAGATCCAGCAGCGGCAGGACCGACTTCAGGTCGCCGTCCACCACGACCTTGCGCTCCACGCCCGGCAGGATGTCGTTCATGGTCTCCAGGTACAGGCGGCGGCGTGTGACCTCCGGCGCCTTGGCGTACGCCTGGTACAGGGCCACGAAGCGCGCGCTGTCGCCGCGAGCGCGGTTGATGCGCTCCAGGGCGTAGCCCTCGGCCTCGCGCACGGTCTGCAGCGCCTCGCCGCGGGCGCGCGGGATGATCTGGTTGTACTCGCTCTGGGCCTGGTTGATGAGCTTGGCCTTCTCCTGCTGGGCCTCGTTCACCTCGTTGAACGACGGCTTCACGGGGTCGGGCGGGTTCACGTCCTGCAGCACCACCTGCTCCACCTGGATGCCGGTGTCGTACTGGTCGCAGAGCTCCTGCACGCGCTGCTGCACCACCATGGCCACCTCGGCGCGACCCACGGTGAGCACCTCGTTCACGGTGCGGTCGCCCACGATCTCGCGCATGACGGCCTCGTTGATGTCGCGGAAGGTGTCGCCCACGTTGCGCACGCGGAAGAGGTACTTGTAGGGATCGATGACGCGGTACTGGACCACCCACTCCACCAGGGCGGCGTTGAGGTCGCCGGTGAGGATGTTGGCCTCGTCCGCGTAGGGCGAGGTGGAGAACTGGCTGCGCACGCCGGAGCGCACGGTGCGGAAGCCGAACTCCTCCTTGAGCTGGCGCTGGATGGGCACCTTCATGACCCGTTCCACGCCGAAGGGCAGCTTGAAGTGCAGGCCGGGATCGGTCACGCGCTCGAACTTGCCGAAGCGCAGCACCAGACCGTTCTCCTCCGGCCCCACCGTGTAGAAGCTGGTCACGGCCACCACGACCACGGCCAGCACCGCCAGCGCGCGCTGCAGCACGGCGGGGTCCAGGTTGGGCAGCTTGATCTCGGGTATCTCCCGACGGTCCCCGGGGTCGCCGTTCATCGGGGGTCCTTTCCTTGCAGGGGATGTTCTTGTGACCCGCTCAGGGTAGCGCGACCCGCCCCATCGGCAACCCTTTAGTTGTGCCATCGAAAATGTTCCTGAAGTCTCCAAAGGTGTCCACCTCCGGGTGGGCGCCTTCTTCAATAGGCGTACTTCAGGGTATGTCGACGATTGCGACCAAGACCCGCCGTCGATACGGATCGCTCATAGTACCGAGCCCAAACCTCCGGCAGCTCGACCCGTGTCCTGAAGATCCGCTCTCCCAAGACTTCGCTGACCTTCCAAAGCCGATCCGTGACACCCTTCAGCATCCCCGACGACACCGCCGGCCCCTTCTCCCATCGCCTCTTCATCA